>DINW01000065.1 GCA_002423705.1 Clostridium sp. UBA5530 | reverse complement strand
CTAAAGTAGGAAGATATAAATTTAACAAGAAGTTAGCACTAAATCTTAGGATTGCTAACCAAGTAGCTGCAGAAGATGTAGTTAATTTAGAGACAGGAGAAGTTCTTGTATCTAAAGGCGAAAAGATATCTAGGGAAAAGGCCAAGGATATACAAAGTCAAGGCATAAATTCAGTAGATATTGTAATAGAAGATAAGATTGTCAGAGTAATAGGTAATCATTTTGTTGACATACATAAACATGTTAACTTTGATGTAAGTAGCTTAAATATTAAGGAGTTCGTACACTATCCAACCTTAAAAGAGCTATTAGACAATTATTCTGAAGAAGAAGAGCTAAAAGAGCAAATTAGAAAGAATTTAAATAGATTAATACCTAAGCATATAGTGAAAGATGATATATATGCTACCATAAGTTATGAACTAGGACTGACTCATGGGGTAGGTGAAGTGGATGATATAGACCACTTAGGAAATAGAAGATTAAGATCTGTTGGAGAACTTCTTCAAAATCAATTTAGAATTGGTTTATCAAGAATGGAAAGAGTAGTTAAGGAAAGAATGACTATTCAAGATCAAGAGGGAATAACTCCTCAGCTTCTTATAAATATAAGACCAGTTGCTGCAGCTATAAAAGAATTCTTTGGTAGCTCTCAGCTTTCACAATTTATGGATCAAACAAATCCACTTTCAGAACTTACTCATAAGAGAAGACTTTCTGCCCTAGGACCAGGAGGACTTTCAAGAGAAAGAGCTGGATTTGAAGTTAGAGACGTTCACCATTCACACTATGGTAGAATGTGTCCTATAGAAACTCCAGAAGGACCCAATATAGGACTTATAAACTCTTTAGCAACCTATGCAAGAGTCAATGAATATGGATTCATAGAAACTCCATATAGAGTAATAGACAAAGCAACAGGAATTGTTACAGATGAGATTAGATATTTTACAGCTGATGAAGAAGATAGATATGTTATAGCTCAGTCTAATGAACTTATTGGAGAAGATGGAAAGTTTATAGACAAAAAAGTTACTGTTAGAGCAAAAGAAGACATTCTTATAGTTTCTAGGGAAGATGTAGACCTTATGGATATATCTCCAAAACAAATAGTATCTGTAGCTACAGCTATGATACCATTCCTAGAAAATGATGATGCTTCTAGAGCACTGATGGGATCTAACATGCAACGTCAAGCTGTTCCATTATTAAAACCTCAAGCACCTATAGTAGGTACTGGTATTGAATTTAAAGCTGCGGTAGACTCAGGTGTTTTACCAAAGGCTAAAAATGCTGGAGAGGTTATATATGTAAGTGCTAATGAAGTTAGAGTCAGAAGAGATTCTGATGGTCAAGTAGATGTATATAGACTACTTAAGTTTAAAAGAGCTAACCAAGGTACTTGCATAAATCAAAGACCTATTGTAGATAAAGGTGAAAGAGTAGAGGCAGGTACAGTACTTGCTGATGGACCATCTACGGATTTAGGTGAAATAGGATTAGGAAAGAATATAAGAATGGGCTTCATAACTTGGGAAGGTTATAACTATGAAGATGCTATGCTTATTTCAGAACAATTAGTAAGAGATGATGTATTTACTTCTATTCATATAGAAGAGTATGAATGTGAAGCTAGAGATACAAAATTAGGGCCAGAAGAGATTACTAGAGATATACCAAATGTGGGAGAAGACGCATTAAAAGACATTGATGAAAGAGGAATTATAAGAATTGGAGCTGAAGTAAGATCAGGAGATATCCTAGTAGGAAAGGTTACTCCAAAGGGAGAAACTGAGCTTACTGCAGAGGAAAGATTACTTAGAGCTATCTTTGGTGAAAAAGCTAGAGAAGTTAGAGATACTTCCTTAAGGGTACCACATGGAGAAGCAGGTATCATTGTTGATATAAAGGTATTTACAAGAGAAAATGGAGATGAATTAACTCCAGGTGTAAACCAGCTTGTAAGATGCTATATAGCTCAAAAGAGAAAGATATCTGTGGGAGATAAGATGGCTGGACGTCATGGTAATAAGGGTGTTATTTCCAGAGTGTTACCAGAAGAAGATATGCCATTTTTACCAGATGGTAGACCACTTCAAATTTGCTTAAATCCTTTAGGAGTTCCATCTCGTATGAATATAGGTCAGGTTCTAGAGGTTCACTTAGGATTGGCAGCATCAAAACTTGGCTGGCATATAGCAACTCCAGTATTTGATGGAGCTACTGAAACAAATATAGAAGACTGTTTAGAAAAAGCTGGATACTCAAGAGATGGTAAAACAGTTCTTTATGATGGAAGAACTGGAGAACCCTTTGACAGTAGAGTAACAGTAGGATATATGTATATCTTAAAACTTGCTCACTTAGTTGATGACAAGATTCATGCAAGATCTACAGGTCCTTACTCATTGGTAACACAACAACCATTAGGTGGTAAGGCTCAATTTGGAGGTCAGAGATTTGGAGAAATGGAAGTTTGGGCTTTAGAAGCTTATGGTTCTGCTCATACCCTTCAAGAAATATTGACAGTGAAATCTGATGACGTTGTGGGAAGAGTAAAAACCTATGAGGCAATTGTAAAGGGAGAAAATATTCCTGAACCAGGTATACCAGAATCCTTTAAGGTTCTTATAAAAGAACTTCAAGCTTTATGCCTAGACGTAAAAGTCTATGATGAAGAAAATGCAGAAATCAAAATAAGAGAATCAGTAGAAGAGGAACTGGAGGACTTAGAGGTAAATATAGAAGGTAGTGAAGAATTAGTATCTTCAACTCCATCTAATGATGATTATATAGAGGAAGAGGAACCAGAAGAAGAAGCTGAAGAAGACATTGACTATGATTCCATTCCACTAGATGATTTTAATACCGACTTAGATATTGATGGATTCAATGATGAACATTAATTTTGAAGGGAGGATACACCCTTGTTTGAATTAAACAATTTTGATGCTATACAAATTGGTTTAGCTTCCCCAGAGCAAATAAGAGAATGGTCTAGAGGAGAAATAAAAAAACCAGAAACTATTAACTACAGAACCCTTAAACCAGAAAGGGACGGATTGTTCTGTGAAAGAATTTTTGGACCCATGAAAGACTGGGAGTGCCATTGTGGTAAATATAAGAGGGTTAGATATAAAGGAATAGTATGTGATAGATGTGGAGTTGAAGTTACTAAGTCAAAGGTAAGACGTGAGAGAATGGGGCATATAGAACTTGCTGCCCCTGTATCTCATATATGGTATTTCAAGGGAATACCATCAAGGATGGGTTTAATTCTTGATATGTCACCTAGATCTTTAGAGAAGATACTATATTTTGCATCTTATGTAGTACTAGATCCTAAGGAAACTCCACTTTTAAAGAAACAGCTATTAAATGAAAAAGAATATAGAGAAGCTGTTGATAAGTATGGAGAAGAAAGCTTCGACATTGGAATGGGTGCAGAAGCTGTAAAAAGACTCTTAGAGGAGATTGATTTAGAAAGATCTTCTAAGGAACTTAAGGAAGAGCTAAAAACTAGCACTGGTCAGAAGAAGGTTAGAATTATAAGGAGACTTGAAGTAATTGAGTCTTTCAGAAAGTCTAAAAATAAGCCAGAGTGGATGATAATAGATGTAATTCCTGTTATACCACCTGATTTGAGACCAATGGTTCAATTAGATGGAGGTAGATTTGCTACATCTGATTTGAATGACCTATATAGAAGAGTTATAAATAGAAATAATAGGTTAAAAAAATTATTAGATTTGGGAGCACCAGATATAATAGTTAGAAATGAAAAAAGAATGTTACAAGAGGCTGTAGATGCTCTTATAGATAATGGTAGAAGAGGAAGGCCTGTAACAGGTCCAGGAAATAGACCACTTAAATCATTATCAGATATGTTAAAGGGTAAGCAAGGTAGATTTAGACAAAACCTTTTAGGAAAGAGAGTTGACTACTCTGGAAGATCTGTTATAGTTGTTGGACCAGAACTTAAGATGTACCAATGTGGTCTTCCAAAAGAAATGGCCCTAGAGTTATTTAAACCTTTTGTAATGAAGAAACTTGTAGAAAGCGGCGTTGCTCATAATATAAAGAGTGCTAAGAGAATGGTAGAAAGAGTTCAACCTCAAGTATGGGATGTATTAGAAGAAGTTATACAAGATCATCCAGTTCTCTTAAATCGTGCTCCTACGTTGCATAGATTAGGAATTCAGGCCTTCCAACCAATATTAGTTGAAGGAAGAGCTATTAAACTTCATCCGTTGGTATGTACTGCATATAATGCAGACTTTGATGGAGACCAAATGGCAGTGCATGTTCCCTTATCAGTAGAAGCTCAAGCAGAGGCAAGATTCTTAATGCTAGCAGCTACTAATATCTTAAAACCATCTGATGGTAAGCCGGTTTGTGTACCTACTCAGGATATGATACTAGGATCTTACTATTTAACTTTAGACAAAGATGGTGAAGAAGGAGAAGGAAGATATTTCATATCTCCAGAGGAAGCAATAATGGCATATTCTGTACACGCAATTTCATTGCATGCAAAAGTAAATGTAAGAATGTGCAAAGAAATAGATGGAGTTAAAAGAGAAGGTATAATTAATACTACTGTTGGAAAGATTTTATTTAATGAATCTATTCCTCAAGGTCTAGGATTTGTAGATAGAACAAAGGAAGAGAATTTGTTTAAACTAGAAGTAGATTTTCTAGTTGATAAGAAGAACCTAGGTAAAATAGTTGATAAGTGCTATATGACCTATGGGGCTACTCAAACATCTCAAATGCTTGACCAAATTAAAGCAAAGGGATATCATTACTCAACTATTGGTGCAATAACAGTTGCTGTAGCAGATATGATAGTTCCAGAAAGAAAGATTGCCTTAATAAAAGAAACAGAAGAAACAGTAGATAAGATAGAAAAATTATATAAAAGAGGACTTATATCAGAAGAGGAAAGATATGAATCTGTCATCAATAAATGGAATGAAACTACAGATAGTGTAGCAGATGCCTTAATGGATAGCCTGGATAGATTCAATCCTATATTTATGATGGCGGACTCAGGGGCCAGAGGTTCTAAGTCTCAGATTAAACAGCTTGCTGGTATGAGAGGTCTTATGGCAAACCCTTCTGGTAAAATAATAGAGCGTCCAATCAAAGCATCTTTCAGAGAAGGTCTTGACGTTCTAGAGTATTTTATATCTACTCATGGAGCTAGAAAAGGTAATGCAGATACTGCCCTTAAAACAGCAGACTCAGGATATCTTACAAGAAGACTTGTTGATGTTAGCCAAGATGTTATAGTAAGAATGGATGACTGTGGTACTAAAGATGGCATAATAGTATCTGAAATTAAAGAAGGCAATGAAGTAATTGAAAGTCTTAAAGAAAGACTTACAGGTAGATATAATGCAGAGGATATAGTTCATCCTGAAACAGGGAAAATAATAGTTCCAAGAGACACATATATGGATGCCAAAATAGCAGAAGAAGTTACTAAAACAGGAATTAAGAAGGTTAAGATTAGATCAGTGTTTACTTGTGATGCAAAGATAGGTGTTTGTGCAAAATGTTATGGTATGAACATGGCTACAGCACAAAAAATAAATATTGGAGAAGCAGTTGGTATAATTGCTGCTCAGTCTATCGGAGAACCAGGAACACAGCTTACAATGAGAACCTTCCATACAGGTGGAGTTGCTGGGTCAGATATAACTCAAGGTTTACCTAGAGTTGAAGAATTATTTGAAGCCAGAAAACCAAAAGGATTAGCTATAGTAACTGAAATAGCTGGTTCAGTAAACATAGAAGAGACTAAAAAGAAAAGAACTGTTGTAGTTACAGGAAATGATGGGGAAGTAAGGGAATATGATATTCCTTTTGGCTCTAGATTGAAAGTAGCTAATGGAGATTTAATAGAGGCTGGAGATGAAGTTACAGAGGGATCTGTAAATCCTCATGATATCCTTAAGATTAAGGGGATAGATGGAGTAAGAAGGTATCTTTTATCAGAAGTTCAAAAGGTTTATAGACTTCAGGGTGTTGATATAAATGATAAGCACTTAGAAGTAGTTGTAAGGCAAATGACTAGAAAAGTTAAAATCCTTGAAACAGGGGACACAGAATTACTACCAGGAACAATGATTGATATTTTTGATTTCGAGGGAGAAAATGAGAAAACTATAGCCAATGGCGGAGAACCAGCTCAAGGAGAAAGAGTTCTTCTAGGAATAACTAAAGCAGCTCTTGCAACAGATTCCTTCTTGTCAGCGGCATCCTTCCAAGAAACTACAAAAGTCCTTACAGATGCAGCTATTAAAGGAAAAATAGATCCATTAGTTGGATTGAAAGAAAATGTTATTATAGGTAAGTTGATTCCAGCAGGAACAGGAATGCCACGCTACAAGTCAGTTAAACTGAACACAGATAGTGAAATTGAGAAAAAAGAGTTACCTATAGACAATGAAGAATAAAATATATTTTATTGACAGGCATAATGCTAGGTGGTAAAATAAATTTTGTGTGATTTTAAATTAAATTTTAAAAACTATACAATTGTCTAACATGTATCTAATGGAGGCAAAGCATATTGTTTCTGCCTCCTTATAATTCTAAGGGGAGGGAGAGGCATGGTAGACAGAATAAAGGAAAAACATGTAGTTGGAATAAAACAAGCAACTAAGGCTATCAGCAATGGTACCTGCATAAAACTATACGTTGCTAAAGATGTAGATTTCAAACTGTTAAACCCTTTAGTGGCCAAAGCAAAAGATAAAAACATAGAGATAATCTATGTAGGAAACATGAAAGAACTTGGTAAGTTATGCGGAATTGAAGTTGGTGCTTCAGCAGCCGCTATACTACTTAAATAAGCTAGTAACCTATTAATATAGATTATAGTTTAAATTTTTAGGAGGTGAAAATTAATGCCAACTATTAGCCAATTGGTAAGAAAAGGCAGAAAGACAGCAGTATATAACTCAACTGCACCAGCACTTAAAGAATGTCCTCAAAAGAGAGGAGTATGCACAGTTGTTAAAACAACTACTCCAAAGAAGCCAAACTCAGCACTTAGAAAAATTGCAAGAGTTAGACTTACAAATGGATATGAAGTAACAGCATACATCGGTGGTGTAGGCCATAACTTACAAGAGCACTCAGTTGTTCTTATAAGAGGTGGTAGAGTTAAGGACCTTCCTGGTGTTAGATACCATATAGTTAGAGGAGCACTTGACTGTGCTGGAGTAGCTAACAGAATGCAAGGAAGATCAAAGTACGGTGCTAAAAAGCCAAAGCAAAAATAATTTGTTTTGGAACAATTAGTTAGTGCATGTCTTCAGCGTATATAGATAGGGATGAGTGATAATATTTCATTTTTATATAGATGATGCAGGAGAATAGTGCGCTTTACGACAATAGTCGAGTACCGATGAACTTAAATTTTAAATGTTAAGGAGGGAAGAAAAGTGCCAAGAAAAGGACATATAGCAAAGAGAGATGTTTTATCAGATCCAATGTACAACAGTAAAGTTGTAACAAAGCTTATAAACAGCATAATGGAAGATGGTAAAAGAGGAGTAGCACAAAAAATATGTTACGATGCTTTTGAAATTATGGCTGAAAAAACTGGAAAAGACGCACTTGAAGTATTTGAAACAGCAATGAATAACATCATGCCATTATTAGAAGTTAAAGCAAGAAGAGTTGGAGGAGCTACTTATCAAGTTCCTATGGAAGTAAGACCAGAGAGAAGACAAACTTTAGGTATCAGATGGCTTTTAGCTGCAGCAAGAAAAAGAGGCGAAAAGTATATGAGAGAAAGATTAGCTAATGAGTTAATCGACGCTTCAAACAATACTGGAGCTGCTGTTAAGAAGAGAGAAGATACTCATAAGATGGCAGAAGCGAATAAAGCATTTGCTCATTACAGATACTAATATCAAAACTGTTTTGGTTAATAACCAGAACAGTTTTGTCGAATTTTAAATGACACTGAGAGGAGGAACAAAGAGTGGCTAGAGAATTTCCGTTAGAAAAGTTTCGTAATATAGGAATTATGGCTCATATAGATGCAGGAAAGACTACTACTACAGAGCGTATATTATTCTATACAGGAAAAACACATAAGATAGGTGAAACCCATGAAGGTGAGTCTCAAATGGACTGGATGGCACAGGAGAAGGAAAGAGGAATAACAATTACTTCTGCTGCTACCACTTGTCAATGGAGAGGACACGTAATAAATATAATAGATACACCAGGACACGTAGACTTTACAGTTGAAGTTGAAAGATCATTAAGAGTTCTAGATGGAGCTGTAACAGTTCTTGATGCTAAAAGTGGTGTTGAGCCTCAAACTGAAACAGTTTGGAGGCAAGCAGATAAATACGGAGTACCAAGAATGGTATATGTAAATAAAATGGATGCTACTGGAGCAGATTTCTATGCATGTATAAACTCTTTAAGAGATAGATTAAAGACTAATGCAGTTCCAATACAAATTCCTATAGGTCAAGAGGATCAATTTGTAGGAATGGTAGATTTAGTAGAGAATGTAGCTATTCTACATAAAAATGACTTAGGAACTGAGATAGAAAAGGTAGAAATACCTGCAGACCTTAAGGATAAGGCTGAAGAGTATAGAATGGCTTTAATAGAAGCTGTAGCTGAGAGTGATGAAGAGTTAATGATGAAGTACCTAGATGGGGAAGAGTTAACTTTAGAAGAACTTAAAAATGGTATTAGAAAGGCTACTTTAGCAAATGAAATGATTCCAGTTATATGTGGAACATCTTACAAGAATAAAGGTGTTCAAGAAATGATAGATGCAGTTGTTGACTACATGCCTTCACCAATAGATATTCCTTCTATAAAAGGAATACTTCCAGACAGCGGAGAAGAAGTAGAAAGACATGCTAACGATGAAGAACCAATGTCAGCATTAGCATTTAAGATAGCAACTGACCCATTCGTTGGAAGATTAGCATTTACAAGAGTTTACTCAGGAATAATGGAAAGTGGTACATATGTACTAAATTCTACAAAGGGTAAAAAGGAAAGAATCGGAAGACTTGTTAAGATGCATGCTAATCACAGACAAGAAGTTGATGAATTAAGAGCAGGAGATTTAGGAGCAATAGTTGGACTAAAGGATACAACTACAGGAGACACATTATGTGTTGATAGCAGTCCAGTAATTCTTGAATCAATGGAGTTCCCAGAGCCAGTTATATCTGTAGCTATAGAGCCAAAGACAAAGGCTAGCCAAGAAAAAATGGGTATAGCTCTTGCAAAGCTTGCAGAAGAAGATCCAACATTCAAGACTTATACAAACCAAGAAACTGGTCAGACTATAATCGCAGGTATGGGAGAACTTCACCTAGAGATAATAGTTGACAGACTTCAAAGAGAATTTAAAGTTGAGTGTAATGTAGGTGCACCACAAGTTGCATACAAAGAAACTGTAAAGAAAGCTGTTAAGGCTGAAGGTAAGTTTGTAAGACAGTCTGGTGGACGTGGACAATATGGGCATTGTTGGATTGAAATGATGCCAACAGAAGGAGACTATGTCTTTGAAAATGCTATAGTTGGAGGAGCTATTCCAAGAGAATATATACCTGCTATAGACAATGGTATAAGAGAAGCTTCTGATAGTGGTGTAATTGGAGGATATCCAGTTATAAACTTTAAGATTAGATTATTTGATGGGTCTTACCATGATGTTGACTCTTCAGAAATGGCATTTAAGATTGCCGGATCTATGGCATTTAAGAATGCTATGGCTAAAGCAGACCCAGTATTACTTGAGCCTATGGAAAAGGTTGAAATTGTTGTACCAGAAGAGTATATGGGAGATGTTATAGGAGATATTAACTCCAGAAGAGGAAGAATGGAAGGTATGGAATCAAGAAGTGGAGCTCAAGTTGTTAGAGCATTCGTTCCACTATCTGAAATGTTTGGTTATGCTACTACCTTAAGATCAAAAACTCAAGGTAGAGGAACTTACTCTATGGAATTCGATCATTATGAAGAAGTTCCAAAGAGTATACAAGAACAAGTAATAGGTAAAAAAGCTTAATATAAAGAAAAACTTTTAATAGTAAAAAAATAATATTATAATAGTACTTATAAAGTATTTTGCAAGGAGGAAAACAAAAATGTCAAAAGCAAAATTTGAAAGAAATAAGCCTCACGTAAATATTGGAACAATAGGACACGTAGACCACGGTAAGACAACATTAACAGCAGCAATAACAACAGTATTAGCAAACAGAGGATTTGCAGAAGCATTCAAGTATGACGAAATAGATAAGGCACCAGAGGAAAAAGAAAGAGGAATCACAATCAATACAGCACACGTAGAGTACCAAACAGACAACAGACACTATGCACACGTTGACTGTCCAGGACATGCAGACTACGTAAAGAACATGATAACAGGAGCAGCACAAATGGATGGAGCTATCTTAGTTGTATCAGCAGCAGATGGTCCAATGCCACAAACAAGAGAGCATATACTACTAGCATCAAGAGTAGGAGTTGACTACATAGTAGTATTCTTAAATAAAGCAGATATGGTAGATGATCCAGAATTACTAGAATTAGTAGAAATGGAAGTAAGAGAGTTATTAAACGAGTACAACTTCCCAGGAGATGATACACCAATCATCACAGGATCAGCATTAAAAGCATTAGAGAACCCAACAGATGAAGAAGCAACAAAGTGTATAGTAGAATTAATGGAAGCGGTAGATAGCTATATACCAACTCCAGAAAGAGCAACAGATAAGCCATTCTTAATGCCAATAGAGGATGTATTCACAATTACTGGAAGAGGAACAGTTGCAACAGGAAGAGTAGAAAGAGGAGTATTACACTTAAGTGACGAAGTAGAAATCGTAGGATTAAGTGAAGAGAAGAGAAAGACAGTAGTAACAGGAATAGAAATGTTCAGAAAGTTACTAGATGAAGCACAAGCAGGAGACAATATAGGAGCATTATTAAGAGGAGTACAAAGAACAGACATCGAAAGAGGTCAAGTATTAGCAAAGACAGGATCAGTACATCCTCATAAGAAATTTGTAGGTCAAGTATACGTATTAAAGAAAGAAGAAGGTGGAAGACACACACCATTCTTCGATGGATATAGACCACAATTTTATTTCAGAACAACAGACGTAACAGGATCAATTAAGTTACCAGACGGAATGGAAATGGTAATGCCAGGAGACCACATCGACATGAAAGTTGAATTAATAACTCAAGTAGCAATGGATGAAGGATTAAGATTTGCTATAAGAGAAGGTGGAAGAACAGTAGGTTCTGGAGTTGTTACTAGCATAATAGAATAATTTGTTTCTAGGGACTGGGTTTTTACCTAGTCCTTTATGAAATAGGATGATTTCAGAGACTTGGAAATATTGTTCATATTAAGTTTAACTCGGGCAAAGTTAAATTTAGTCTGAGTTTTATCTGCAAACATGTTTAACTTAAAGGAGTTAGGCTATTACAACGGGAATATGTCAAATAGAAAAAACAATAAAATGCAGGAAACTATAGGAAAACCGAGTAACTGGTAAATCTTAAGTTCAGAAGTCTGTAAACAAAGAAATATGAGTTGACACAGTTTTTAAAGTGTGATAAAGTATTAAGGTAATACGTAACGGAAGCTGATATAGTTAGCTTGCAATAGATATATGAAAAAAATGGAGGTGTGCGGCATGAGAGTGAGAGTAACTTTAGCATGTACAGAGTGTAAGCAAAGAAATTATAATACAATGAAAAACAAGAAAAATGATCCAGATAGATTGGAAATGAAAAAATACTGTAAGTTTTGTCAAAAGCATACACTTCACAAAGAGACTAAGTAGTTTAGACATCACACCTATTTAATTTGTTAAGGATGTGAATAAAGATGGCTTTAGATGTAAAAGATAACAAAAAGGACCAAGTTAAGAAGAACAAAGAGTCTAAGCAAAATATCTTTGTGAGATTTTGGAGATTCCTTAAAGATGTCAAAGCCGAATTAAAGAGAATGACTTGGCCTAAGAAAGAAGATGTAAAAAAGGCAACAATAGCTGTATTTACTTTTTGTGTATTTTATTCATTGTTTATAGGCGGAATTGATATAATCTTCAAGAACCTCTTTGATATAATTGCTAAATTAATTTAAAAAGGAGGTTGGGGTGAGGCTTCATCCCTTTAATTATGAGTGAAAGAGCTAGATGGTATGTAGTACACACTTATTCTGGATATGAAAACAAGGTTAAAGCTACACTAGAAAAAACTATTGAAAACAGAAATCTTCAAAGTTTAATACCTTGTGTAGATGTACCTGTAGAAGAAATTATTGAAGAAAATGATGGCAAGAAAAAAGTCATAACAAAAAAGAAGTTTCCAGGATATGTTTTGGTTAAAATGCTGATGACAGACGAATCTTGGTACGTGGTTAGAAATACTAGAGGCGTAACTGGATTTGTAGGACCAGGATCTAAGCCTGTTCCTCTTACCGATGAAGAGGTTGAATCTATGGGTATAATGGAAACACCTATTGATTTGAACTTGGAGGTAGGTGAAACTATCAAGGTTATTTCAGGACCACTTAAAGAATTTGTGGCTGTAATACAAGAGATTAACCTTGAAAAGCGCAAGGTAAAAGCTTTGGTTAATATGTTTGGTAGAGATACTCTTGCTGAACTTGAAGTTAACCAAGTTGAAAAGTTAGATTAATAATATTCACGAGACGAAAGTCTTAGTAAGTGGGAGAGCCAGTGCTCGCATAACCACAGTATAGGAGGAATAAACTCATGGCTAAGAAAGTTACAGGAATGATCAAACTTCAACTTCCTGCAGGAAAGGCAACTCCAGCACCACCAGTTGGACCTGCATTAGGACAACATGGAGTTAATATTATGGGATTCTGTAAGGAGTTTAATGCAAAAACTGCAAATCAAGCTGGATTAATAATCCCAGTAGTAATTACTGTTTATCAAGACAGATCTTTTAGCTTCATACTAAAGACTCCTCCAGCAGCAGTATTATTAAAGAAAGCCGCTGGATTAGAAAGTGGATCAGGAGTTCCAAACAGAACAAAGGTTGCTAAATTGAAGAGAGATAAAATAAGAGAGATTGCAGAAACTAAGATGCCAGACTTAAATGCAGCATCAATAGAAACTGCTATGAGCATGATCGAAGGAACTGCTAAGAGCATGGGAATAGTTGTTGAAGATTAATTTTTTTTAAATGGTGGGAGGTAACTGCCGTTAATACCACAAAGGAGGCTTAATAATGGGAAAGAATTATATCGAAAGTGCAAAGTTGATAGATAAAAACGCGTTATATACACCTGCAGAAGCTATGGAATTAACCATTAAGACTGCAAAAGCTAAGTTTGATGAAACAATTGAATTAGCAGTAAGATTAGGTGTTGACCCAAGACACGCTGACCAACAAGTTAGAGGTGCTGTTGTTCTTCCTCATGGAACAGGTAAGAAAGTTAGAGTTTTAGTTTTTGCAAAGGGAGATAAAGCTAAAGAAGCAGAAGCTGCAGGAGCAGATTTTGTTGGAGCAGAAGATTTAGTTGCAAAAATCCAAGGGGAAAATTGGTTTGACTTTGATATAGTTGTTGCAACTCCAGATATGATGGGTGTTGTAGGAAGACTAGGAAGAGTTCTAGGACCAAAAGGCTTAATGCCAAATCCAAAGTCAGGAACTGTTACATTTGATGTAACAAAAGCTATTGCTGAAATTAAAGCAGGTAAAGTTGAATATAGAGTTGATAAAACAGCTATAATCCACGTTCCATTAGGTAAAAAATCCTTTGGACCAGAAAAGTTAGCTGATAACTTTAAAGTTCTAATGGAAGCTATAGTTAAAGCTAAACCAGCAGCTGCAAAGGGACAATACATTAAAT
Organism: Clostridium sp. UBA5530; assembly: GCA_002423705.1. Classification (GTDB taxonomy): domain Bacteria; phylum Bacillota; class Clostridia; order Clostridiales; family Clostridiaceae; genus Clostridium_X. The sequence goes on along the minus strand of DINW01000065.1, from coordinate 2,245 downwards.
CAGTATCAGTTTCTAGCACAATGGGACCTGGAGTTAAAATTAACCAAGCAAAAGTTTTAGAATAGTATTGACACATAAAGGGCTTTGTGATAACATAAAAAAGTCGAAAATGTTATATCCGTAGACGGTAGGTGCTTTAAGCGTAAATTTATACCTACTTAGGATTCCATGTTTGTAATTATGGTCTTCTTGCGTCTGCGGGAAGGCCTTTGTTATATTAATAAACAGTTTAATAACTGTGAGGAGGTGGCACGCATAGTGAATAAGAACAGACAATTAAAACAAGCCAAAGTTACAGAGATAAGAGAAAAGTTAGAAAAGGCTCAGTCTGTGATACTTGCTAGCTATCAAGGATTAACAGTTGAAGAAGATACTCAACTAAGAAAGAATCTAAGAGAAGCTGGAGTAGAATATAAAGTATATAAAAACACTTTAGTAATTCTTGCAGCTAAAGAGCTAGGTATTGAAGGCTTAGAAGGGCATTTACAAGGACCAGTATCCATAGCTTTTGGATATGAAGATGTAACTGCACCAGCAAGAATATTAAATAATTTTGCAAAAGATCACAAGAAGCTTGAACTTAAGGCTGGTCTAGTGCAAGGAGAAATCTATGATGCAGAGAAGGTAAAGCAATTAGCAAACATACCTTCAAGAGAAGTACTTATTGCAAAACTTCTTGGAAGTATCAAGTCTCCATTATCAAACTTTGCATATTTATTAAATGCAATAAAAGAGAAAAAAGAATCTGCTGAATAGCAGAAAATTAAAAAAATACTAAATTAGAATATAAGAATTTTGGAGGTGCCAATAATGAATAAAGAGCAAATCATTGAAGCTATAAAAGAGATGAGTGTTTTAGAATTAAATGAATTAGTAAAGGCTTGCGAAGAGGAATTTGGAGTAAGTGCAGCTGCACCAGTTGCAGTAGCAGGAGCAGCAGCACCAGGAGCAGCAGCTGAAGAAAAGACTGAGTTTGATGTAGTACTTGCAAGTGCAGGTGGAGAAAAGATAAAGGTTATAAAAGTAGTTAGAGAATTAACTGGATTAGGATTAAAGGAAGCTAAGGAAGTAGTTGATGGAGCTCCTAAGACAATAAAAGAAGGAGTAGCTAAAGACGAAGCTGAAGCTATAAAGGCTAAACTTTCTGAAGTTGGAGCTACTGTAGAAATTAAGTAGTAAAATAATACTTAAAATAAGGAGGCACTTTTGGTTAAAGTGCCTCTTTTTTAGGCTATGGTATTGACTCACTTTTTTAAGTATGGTACTATTATTAAATGTACTTATGGAATGTAGAACAAATTTTAAGTATTTGTTTTAAATTTTGAATTTTTTTCTTAAATATGGTTACACTTATATGATGATATTGTATGCAATCCAGAAGCATAGGTCCCTAGGGAAAGTATGCTTGTGGCTATTTTAGTTTATACAAGGGGTGAAAGCTTAATGGTACATCCTATTCAACGCGGAAAAAGAACAAGGATGAGTTTTGGTAAGGTAAAAGAAGTATTTGACATGCCTAATCTTATAGAAATCCAAGTAGATTCTTATAATTGGTTTCTAAAGGAAGGACTATATGAGGTTTTTGATGATATCAATCCAATTACCAATTATACAGGTAATCTTGTTCTTGAATTTATTGATTTCCACTTAGATAAAGACAGTATAAAATACTCCGTTGAGGAGTGTAAGGAAAGAGATGCAACCTATGCAGCTCCATTAAAAGTAAAGGTAAGACTTCACAATACTGATACTGGAGAAATTAAAGATCAAGAAGTATTTATGGGAGACTTCCCATTAATGACTGACCAAGGAACATTTATAATAAACGGAGCAGAAAGAGTAATAGTAAGCCAACTTGTTAGATCTCCAGGCGTTTATTATAGTGAATCCAGAGATAAATCAGGTAAAGAACTTTTTTCCTCTACAGTAATACCTAATAGAGGAGCATGGCTAGAATATGAAACAGACTCTAATGACGTAATCTATGTAAGAATTGATAAGACAAGAAAACTTCCTATAACTATATTAGCAAGAGCTATGGGATACGGAAGCGATGCGGAGTTAGTTGATTATTTTGGAGAAGATGAGAGACTAAGTGCAACAATAGAAAAAGACAATACTAAGACTAGAGAAGAAGCTTTACTTGAAATCTATAAGAGATTAAGACCAGGTGAGCCTCCTACTGTAGATAGTGCTATGTCATTAATCGATTCTTTATTCTTTGATGCTAAAAGATATGATTTAT
>DINW01000056.1:379-12219 GCA_002423705.1 Clostridium sp. UBA5530 | reverse complement strand
TTATTTTGATACAGCCCCTTCTATATTGTATCAACACTTCCTTAAAAAATTCATTAATCTGAATTCTAGACTCTTTTAATATAATCTTTTAATATCAACTATATTAGGACTATAATTCTGATTTTCTAAATTTGTCAAAGTCTTTAAAAAACTATCTCCAGCTTCTTCCACTGTTGTTATGGCAGATATGTGAGGAGTTATTGTTATTTTAGGATTCCTCCAAAACTCTGACTCTTGTTCTAAAGGCTCTTTTGAGAACACATCTAATATAGCTTCTTTTATGTTGCCAGCATCCAAGGCTAAAATCAAATCATCATCTTCTATGGTTTCTCCTCTTCCAACATTTATCAAAGAGACCCCCTTGGTTTTACAAAATATATCTCGGTTTAAAAGTTTATAAGTCTTTTTAGTAAGAGGCAGTGTATTTATAATCCAATTGATTTTAGATAAGTGCTGATCTAATTCTTCTATTTTTATCACTTTGGAAAAACCTAACTTATTCCTTCCACTAAGAGATACCCCTACAATATAAGCGCCAAAGTAGTTTAGAGTTTTAGCTATCTCCTGTCCTATGTCCCCTGTTCCCAATACTATTACATATTGATCTTTTAGGTCTACTGGAACTCTTACATTCCACTGTTTTTTTTCTTTACCTTCCTGAAATTCTTTATGGTATTGGCTTCTGCTTAGCATATAACTTAAACAGTATTGTGCTATCTTTCTACCAAATATACCTGTAGTTCTAGTTAAGACCACATCATCCTTCCATGATCTATTAAACAAAAAACTATCTACTCCAGCTCCAAAGCTATGAACCCATTTCAAATTATAGAATTTGAAATTGCTGCAAGGTTTAAAGCTAGCATATCCATCAGCTTTTCTAAGTGCAGTCTCTGTAATTTCACTTTCTGGTAAAAAAACTATTTCTTTATTTTCCAGTAAAGAACTATACCTTAGATGTTTCTCCAGTTCCTTATATAGCCTTCCAGTTACAATTATATTTTTTACTTTCACAGATTTCCTCCCTTTTCCCAATATTCTATTTTCGTCTCATTGGTAGCTGTTTTAACAATCCATCTTCTTTGATTGCAGATAACAGCAGCTACCACCCTAACTAAATTCAAATCTAGGTTAAAAGTAAATTTCCCTTGATACTATCTTATATAATGGCTTAAAACATTATATTTTTTCCAATTAATTATAACAAATGGTATTTATTAAATATTTTTTTCTTATACCCATAAATAGATTTCATTATAATACGATATTATAGTTAGGTTAAAAAATCCATTTAACCCTATACTTTCATTTTGTCTGCTGTAACACTCTGTCCTCTTCAGGCTAGAGATAACAGCTGCTACCATCTTAGATAAATTGAACTAATATTCAGTTGAGTCCATACTTCACATGAAACTAAATTTTAGTTGATATGGCATTACCAATATATCATACCTATAAAAGTTGTCCTATTGTGGAATTAGTTTGATAATCATTATATCATTGCATTTTATTAAATTGTATTATTTTTCATGTAACATAGCAATAACAGCATGGTATATAATTTTATCCAAACTTTCTCTTATATATTGATTTAGGCGACTAATTATGTTAGGAGGATAAAACCATGTATTGTTATAAAAATAGTCTAGAGGAAATTATAGAAACTATGTTATTTGACATATTAAAAAACTATCCTGATGTATGTAAATGCGACAAATGCATTTCAGATATGCTTGCCTTGACCCTTAACTGTCTTACTCCTAAATATGTTGTAAGTGAGCAAGGAAAAATTTATGTAAGAGTTTTAAATGAGATAGATGTACAAGAGAAAATTAAGATTACCACCTGTATAATCAAAGCCATAGATAAAGTTCATACCTGTCCTAAACATGATATGCCAACTTCAACTTAGGTTCAACTTTATAACGGATTTCCTTGGCTATTGTCACAGCACTCTAGCCAAAGAGTACTGGGTTATTACAGAAGGATACACTTAACAGCTTCAAAAGAAGGTGGTTTAGACTTCCCCTCTTGCCACTTTACTTATAAATTATTAAAGGACATTGCAGCAATAGCTTAATATCCTATGTGCAATGTCCTTTTCCCTTATGGCCTATCTTAGTAATTATGTCTATAGTTATAACCTTTTAAAAGACTTTCCCAGGGTTCAATATATTGTTAGGGTCAAATACCCCTTTAATTCCTGACATAATATCTAAATTCTCCTTAGATAACCTAGTTTTTAAATAACTTTTTTTAGCAAAGCCTATGCCATGTTCCCCTGATACCTGTCCATTGAGGCTTTTAGCTTTGTCATACATCCTTTTCATAGTCTCATTAAGCTTTTCTTTCCATGGTTTTTCTGACAAACCATCTCTTAATATATAAATGTGTAAATTTCCATCTCCTGCATGACCAAAACTTCTTATCCTAATTTCCATATCTTCCTCAAGGCTATGAGTAAATTTAACAAACTCTGCCACCCTATTTCGTGGAACTACTACGTCTACTTCATCCATTTCTGTAGTAGATCCTTTGATAGCTTCTAGAAATGCTCCTCTAGGATTCCAAAGGGATTCTTGTCTTTCCTCTGTATTTGATATAAACACATCTACAGCTCCCTGCTGCAAACATATCTGGGCAACCCTTTCGTAAGCAGATTCTATCTCTTCTGTAGAATTTCCGTCAAAGGTTAATAGTAGATAAGCATCCGATGAACTATCTGGGAACTTCTTACCTAAAAATTCTTCTGATGCTTCTATTACTTCCCTTTGCATAAATTCTATAGCTGTAGGTATTGATTTAGATTTTATTATCTTTGGCACTGTGTCTATTGCTGTTTCCAGGTCATTAAATGGTACCAAAAGGCTTACAATTTTTTTAGGTAAAGGCAGCAATTTCAATATGACTTTAGTTACAATTCCTAAAGTTCCCTCTGAGCCAATTATTAAATCCTTTAAGCTATATCCTGAACTATTTTTAACTACCTTTCCTCCAAGTTCCATTATTTTTCCTGTTGGTAACACAACCTCTAGTCCTCTTATGTAATCTCTGGTTACACCATACTTAACAGCCCTCATGCCCCCAGCATTTGTATTTATATTTCCTCCTATAGTGGCAGTTTTTTCCCCTGGATCTGGAGGATAAAACAAGTCATGCTCCTCAACATACTTTGATATTTCCATTAACAATACCCCTGGTTCCACAGTTAGAGTTAAATTTTCCTCATCTAATTCTAATATTTTGTTCATCTTACTTAAATCCATTATCATTCCACCATAAATGGGAACTGCTGCTCCTACTAAACCCGTTCCTGATCCCCTTGGAGTTACAGGTATATTGTTTTCATTGGCATAAGCCATTATTTTAGACACTTCTATGGTAGTAATAGGTTGTATCACTACCTCCGGCATATTTTTTATGCCTCCTAATTCATCGTGACTATAATCTTCATTTATATTTTCTCCATAGAATACCCTGTCTTCATCTCCTATAATATCTAATATGATTTTTATATCATTAGCATCTACTGTTTTATATCCCATAATTATACCTCCTTTCCTTCTTTAATATCCTCAATAACCTTGGGCACAATTTCATATATATCTCCCACTATCCCATAGTGTGCTACTTGGAATATAGGTGCCTTTGGATCCTTATTTATAGCAACTATATACTCTGAGTTATTCATTCCCGCTGTGAATTGAACTGCTCCTGAAACTCCACAAGCAATTATAAGTTTTGGTCTTACAGTTCTTCCACTTAATCCTATTTGATTCTTAGCATCTACCCATCCACTTTCTATTAGTGGTCTAGTAGCTCCTACTTGTCCATTCAGTATTTCAGCTAACTGATTTATCATGGCCATGTCCTTTTCACTTTTTATTCCTCTACCCGCTACCACTATTACTTCTGCTTCTGATATGCTGTGTTCTTTTTCCTTAGGAATAACTTCCTTCACTTCTATGTTTGAGTTTAATTTTTCCTCTTCCACATTCCATAACTTTATTTTCCCCTTAGTCCTTTCATCTCTAGGCGGTGCCGACATAACCTTATATCTTACTGTAGCCATTTGGGGTCTAGAATTAGGAGTCACTATCTGTGCCATTATATTTCCTCCAAAGGCTGGTCTTATCTGAACTAAATCTGAGTTTTCTTTTATATCTAATACAGTGCAATCTGCCGTAAGTCCCGTTTTAAACCTGGCTGCAATTCTTGGCGCTAAAGATCTGCCTATGGTTGTTGCCCCTACTAATATAGAACCCGGCATTACCTTTCTTATAAAATCTTCAAAAACAGCAGTATAAGGTTCTATTCTAAAATTTTCTAGTTTAGGATTATCATATACTATAACTTCATCCACTCCATAATGCAAAAGTTCCTCTGCCTTGTCTTTTATATGATATCCTATAAACACACAGTAAACCTTTTGCCCTACCTTCTTGCTGAGCTCTCTAGCTTTCCCTATAAGTTCTAGTGTAACAGGATGAATTTCTCCTAAAGTATGATCCACATATACTGCAATACCTTGCCATTTGCTTTTATCTATTCTCTCTACTTCATCTTCTATATATTCCACGGCACCCTTAGGGCCATTTTTTACGCAAAGCTTGCATACCTTACAGTTAGAGTTTATATCTAATTTTCCATTATTGTTTTCCATAGCCCCGAAGGGACAAAGTTTTATAAGTTTATCTAAATTCTCTACTTTATTCTGATTTATAATTAATCTTCCCACCTTATGTCACCTTCCTATATAAATTTTAATTCTCTAAGTTTTAGTCCTAGAACTTTAGCTACTTCCTCTGGGCGTCCTTGTAGAATTTCATGACTATTCTTAGATTCTGGAGGAAAGATTCTCTCTACTTGAGTTGGTGATCCATTTAATCCATATTTTTTTTCATCCTTATCTTCAAAATTCTCCAAAGAAACCATATTGATTTTTCTATCCTTGGTAGCCATCTTCTTCTTATATGAAGGAAGTCTTGGTTGATATATATCTTTATCTACTGTTATCAAACAGGGAAGTTTTATCTTTACTATTTCTATGGAGTTAGGCATATCCATTTCTACTTCTATGTTATCTTGGCAAACATTTATTATTTTCCTTACATTAGCCACATGAGGTATTCCTAAATATTCTGCCATTTCTGGTCCAACCTGAGCTGTATCCCCATCAGTGGTTTGTTTGCCGCAAATTATTAAATCACCTCGTCCAATTTTTTTTATTCCTTGAGATATTGTATATGAAGTTGCCAGCACATCAGCCCCTGCAAACTTTCTATCGGATATTAAAGTCCCTTGGTCTGCCCCCATTGAAAAAGCTTCTCTTATAACTTCACAAGCCTGTGGAGGTCCCATAGATATGACCTTAACGATTCCTCCTAGATTTTCTTTTATTCTTAAAGCAGTTTCCAAAGCATACAAATCATAAGGATTCATTTTTGTGTCTATTCCATCCCTTTTTAAAACGCCGGTAGCTGAATCCACCTCTACCTTTGAAGTTCCAGGAACTTGTTTAATACATACTACTATATCCATAAAATCACCCCTTCTGACATAAGTAAGGTTGTCATACCAATTTATATTTATACTATACTCTTATTTTCTAAATATTTAAATAATTGTTATTATTTTATCAATCATTTCATATAATCCCTTATCAATTTAAAGTGAGCTTTCATCATTAGCTGAGCCCTTTCTGGACAATTATCTCTCATAGCCATATATATTTCTTCATGCAATTCTAAAAGCTTTTCTCTATTATTTTTATCTAACAATATATTCTTTCTTGAATCCTTTATAAATTCATCTATTAATTGAGAAATAACCTGGAGGAAATTTATCACTATGGTATTTCCAGAAGCCTTAGCTATTGTATAATGAAAACTTTTATCTAGCTTAACATTAAGCTCTTCATCTTCACTGTTCTTCATTTCATCTAAAATTCTATTTAACTCTTCTAGGCCTTTATAATCTATTCTATTTGTAGCTAGCTTTACTGTTTCTAACTCTAGCATCTCCCTAATTTCGTATATATCATCTCCATTATGATTCTCTATCATAAACATTATGGATAAAGGCTGAAATAATGCTTCATCAAAAGCAGTTTTTATGTAATTTCCCGCTCCCTGCTTACTTTCAATGAGACCTACAACTTCTAAGGCTCTCAAAGCTTCCCTTACAGATGCTCTGCTTACTTGAAGTTCCTCTGACATCTCCCTTTCTGTTGGAAGCTTATCTCCTTTTTTTAAAGTTCCTTCCTTTATCATATTTTTTATTTGTTCTACTACAATTTCATATACTTTAGTGTTTTTTACTGGAGTAAACATATTTATAACCCTTTCATATAATAAATTTAACTTTAATATTATTAATAATTAACTAAATCCTAAAAATAATATTAATTCCATAGATTTGTTTACTAATATAAATCAAATTATTATAGTAACCCTTTTCAAAGTTAAAATCCATATAAATATAGTATTAAATATTATACCATATAAAAGTTTCAATTTTTTAAATTACATAGTATAATAGATGAAATATATTGAAATGGAGGCTTTTAATCTATGATAAAAACCAACTCTTTAGCTAGCTCAACAAAAAAATTAGTAGCAGTAGCCCAAGGTAGAGCCTTTGCTGATGCTGTAATTATAAATGGTAATTTAGTTAATGTGAATACTGGTGAAATTCAAGAGAATATTGATGTTGCTATAACTAATGGTAGAATAGCCTTAGTTGGAGATGCAAGTAAATGTATAGATGATAGTACTCTTATTATTGATGCTACCAATAAATTTATATGCCCTGGCTTTATGGATGGACATATTCATGTGGAAAGCAGCATGATGACCGTAAATCAATATGCTCGCACTGTAATACCACATGGTACTACTTCTATCTATATGGACCCCCACGAAATAGGCAATGTTCTAGGCATGAAGGGAATTAACCTTATGATTCAAGATAGTAAAAATACTCCCCTTAGGGTTTTTTCTATGATGCCTTCCTGTGTTCCAGCATGTCCAGGTTTTGAGGATACTGGTTCTATAATGGATGCTAAAGAAGTAGAGGATGCTATGTTCACAGAGGATATATATGGACTTGGAGAGATGATGAATTTCCCTGGAGTTCTTTATGAAGATGAAGAAGTTCATAGAAAAATATCTTCTACATTGGAATCTAATAAGATAGTCACAGGTCATTACTCCATGGCTGAAACTGGGGAGGGACTTAATGCCTATATAGCCTCAGGGGTAACCTGTTGCCATGAGTCTGTAAGAAAAGAAGATGCATTAGCAAAAATGAGACTAGGAATGTATGTCCAACTTAGAGAAGGCTCCGCTTGGCATGATGTGAAAGAAACTGTAAGAAGTATAACAGAACAAAACATAGACTCACGTTTTGCAACTCTAGTCAGTGATGATAGACATGCCAATACTTTACTTGAATATGGACATATGGATCACATCGTAAGAAGAGCCATTGAGGAAGGTGTAAATCCTATAACTGCTATACAAATGGCTACTATCAATGTAGCTCAGTGCTTTGAAATGGCTAGAGATTTAGGTTCTGTATCACCTGGGAAATTAGCTGACATACTTATTTTAGAGGACCTAGCAAGGGTCAAAGTAGATAAGGTTATAATTAATGGCCAGCTAGTAAGTGACAATGGCAAACTTACTGTAGATATTCCTTCTATGGTGTATCCTGATTTTTCAAAGTCTACTATGAAGTTAAAAAGACCTTTACAAAGTGATGATTTTATAATTCCAGCTCCCCTTAACAGTAAAGATACTATTAAAACAAGAGTTATGGAGATTATAGAGGCAAAGGTAGGCATAATCGCTAGAGAACTATTCCTTCCTATAGTTAAAGGTAATGTTACTGGGGATTTGTCTCAGGATGTAGCTAAGGTAGCTGTTGTGGAAAGACATAATAAATCTGGCAGCATTGGCAAAGGCTTTGTTACAGGTTTTCATATAAAAGAAGGAGCAGTAGCTTCCACTGTTTCCCATGATGCTCATAATCTTCTCATTGTTGGTACTAATGATGAAGATATGGCTTTGGCTGGAAATACTTTAGCTAATGCAGGTGGTGGAATGGTAGTTGTTAAAAATGGTGAAGTAATAGCCCTTTTACCTTTACCTATAGCAGGCTTAATCAGTGAAGAAAGTGCTGAAACCATTGCTGATTTAGTAGGGAAATTAGATGAAGGTTGGAAAACTTTAGGCTGTGATTTAGTGTCTCCTTTCATGACCATGGCTCTTATAGCATTGGCCGTATTACCTGAATTAAGACTTACTAATAAAGGCCTTGTAGATACTGTAAACTTTAAGATGGTAGATTTGTTTCTATAGATAAAAGGCTATGTATCCATGGAAGATACATAGCCTTTTAATTATTCAAAAACCTCTATTTCATTAAGTTCCATATTGTGTTCATCATCTCTACTATCCTGATCCCCCTTAGATATAGCATAAAATGCTATTCCCATTAAGAACCAAATACCAAAGATTACGATGCCTATGGTTCCCATATATCCTGGTAGCGTAGGAATAAATGTACTTAATCCTATTGCTAAGGATAGGATTGTTCCCATCCATGCAGTTTTTATTCCTCCAGGCATGGTAAAGGGCCTCTCCATTAATGGGTCTGTTTTTCTAAGTCTTACTGCGGAAATGCATACTATAAACCATCCAATGGCAAAGGCTGTAGAACCTACCACTGTTAATGGGTCTATTACTCCCATGCCCACAAACGGCCCTATAAGAGTTGCTATACCACAAAAAATATTAGCTCCTTTTGGTGTATCATATTTAGAGTGTACACTCGCAAAAAATTTAGGGATTAACCTTGCTCTTCCCATTCCAAGCAGCAATCTTGCTGACGCTATATAAAGTCCGTTCCATGTAGTAAATAGTCCTGCTACAGCGCCAATCAAGGATACCCAATATAGTGCCTTACCTAAAAATCCATTGCCATATATATGAGTAAACAACAAAGATATTGCTGGAGTATCAAAGGTGGCAAACTCCTTCCATGGCATAGCTAACCCTGTTGATATTATTATTATGCAATAAAAGCTGCCAGCTGCTATTATAGAGCTTATAAGAACTTTGCCCAGATTCTTATAATCTAAATTTAAGCCGCCCTCTTCAACTCCCTGAGGTATAGTATCAAATCCTGCCATGAAGAATGGAACTATGGCAAAGACAGCCAACATACCTGTGGGAAAACTATTATGACTGCCTACTCCTATATTTTCATATATAGGCTTTAAATTTTGAAAATCTGCATTTATTAATGCAAAGATAATTACTATTATTCCTGTAATCACTAAAACAAAGGTTAAATAAGTCTGTGCTTTAGCAGCTATTTTTGATCCTACCCAGTTTAACGCTATTACTAAAAGGGCTAAAACTATACCTATTATCAATCCGTTCTTGTATATACCTACCCCTGCTATTGTATATAGTGGAGCTCCTGCCTTTAGACTTGGGAAAATTAGTGCTAATACATCATTAATATATATTGCTTCCCATGGTAATATAGTTATATATGCCAATGCTATAATCCATCCCGTAAGGAATGATGGAAATTTCCCGAAGGCTTTATAAGCAAAATCTATTGCCCCTCCTGCTTTAGGCATAGCTGAAGTAAGCTCTCCGTAGCATAACCCTATGGGTATCATAAGTGCTACTCCTATTATGAATGCTAAGAATGTTGGTACTGGTCCTCCCCCTTTTGAAAACCATCCGTTAACGGCTACAGACCATCCCACCCCTATCATTGATCCAAAGCCCAACATAAAAAAATCCAGTAAGCTCATTGCTGCTGATTTATTTTTCCCCATATTTTTCTACTCCTTTATGTTATAAAATTATTACTGACTTATAATAGCATTTTTTTACTTACTTTCAAATAAATTTTATTTTCTATTTTATTACAATTTATTTACTAAATTTTCACATTTTTATAAATTTCAATATGGACTGTTTTTTTATGGTAATTTTTATAATAATTAATTTAATCTCCATGGGGTAACCCCAACAATGGTTACTTCACTTCATATAAACGCAATTAAAAAAAGACCAGATGCTAATCATCCGATCTTAAACTATTATATTACCAACCTATATAAGAGATTTATCTGGAGTTACAATAATCTTTACATGCTTTTTCTTTTCTGGTCCTGTTAAAGCTCCAAATCCCTTTTCAACAATATCATCAAGAGATATTCTGGAAGTTATATATCCCTCTGCTTTAATTCTTCCATCACTCATCTGTGCAATTACTGCTGGGAACTCATGTCTGTATGCAATTGTTCCAACAAGTTTTTTTTCTGTAAATACTAGTGAGTTAGGGTTAAAGTTTATTTCCTTTTCCCATATGCTAGTTATAACCATAGTTCCATCATATTTCAAACTATCAATACCTGTCTGGAATCCAATCTGAGCTCCAGTAGTTTCAAAGCATATATCTACACCAACTCCATTAGTTAATTTTTTCACTTCAGCAGCTACATCTACTTCATTAGGATCTAATACCACATCTGCTCCTGATCGTTTTGCATACTCCTGTCTTATAGACTTTCTTTGTAAAACTATGATTTGTTTTGCTCCTGCTGCTTTTAAACATTCTATAGTTGCTATTCCTATTGGTCCTGAGCCTAAAACTAAAGCAGTATCTCCTGTTCTAAAATTAGCCATCCTCAATGAATGAAGTGCTACTGTAATAGGTTCTATTAATGCTGCTTGCTCGTAAGACATGTTATCTGGTATTTTGTGAATAAATTCTTCTGGGAATACTGTATATTCAGCAAATCCACCGCCACTTCCGCATAGTCCATGAAAGCCCAAGGATTCACAAAGGTTATATTTTCCTTCTTTGCATGCAGGACACTTTCCACAAGCTCCTATTGGTTCAACCACTACTCTGTCCCCAGCTTTAAATCTTGTAACGCCTTGACCTACTTCAACAACTTCTCCTGAAAATTCATGTCCTAAAACAACAGGAGCAGTATTTCCACTTAAAGGATGAGGTTGTCCTACTGGAATGAAAATAGGTCCTCCTAAATATTCATGTAAATCTGAGCCACATATTCCACACCACTTAACTTTTATTTTAACGGCTCCTTCTACAACCTTTGGTTCTTCTATTTCTTCTACTCTTACATCGCCTTTTTTATACCATAATGCTGCTTTCATCTAAATCCCTCCATTGTTAATATTTTAACTTATTCTATTGCAATTTTTGTGCCACATTTTCTATAAACATCATATCAAACTTAATTTGGACTCCACTTAAATTGTTAGTTGAAGTTATCTACTATTATCTCCAACATAAACAGAGTGGTGTTTTACAGCAGGTAGGCGTTAAATAAAATTTAATGTTTTTATCAAATTCAAAGTAGCCTTCAATGTAAATTTCACTTGAAAATAAAAATTCTCAAAATGATACAATTTTCTGTATCATTTTGAGAATTTGATTTTTTTTACTCTCATTTTGTTACATGACTTAATCTTATATTTTTCCCACAATATATTAAATTTTTTTACTTATGTTGTAGGCTTTTATCTTTCTATAAATGGTGGCCCGGCTTATATCAAGGACCTTGGCAGCTTGAACTATATTCCAATTGTTTTCCTCTAAGACCTTCACTATAAATTCTTTTTCCATATCATTGAGAGATTTATGTGGTCTCTTACTGTCTCCATAATCATAATTTTTATCATCAGCTATACCTTGTTCTAATTGAAATCTATTTGTCTCTAATCCATCAAGGTAATAGTCCCTCTCTACTACATTTCTTAGTTCTCTTACATTTCCTGGCC
>DINW01000056.1:0-365 GCA_002423705.1 Clostridium sp. UBA5530 | reverse complement strand
TATCTTCTTTTCTTTCCCTTAATGGTATTGTCTTAATATTTACCACATTCAATCGATAATACAAATCTTCACGAAATCCTTTTTTACCTATTTCCTCTTTTAGATTTCTATTGGTAGCTCCTATTATTCTTACATTTAGTTGTTTCTCGTAATTTCCCCCAACCCTTATTATCTTGTTATTATCAAGGACCCTTAATAGTTTAGCTTGTATATCTAAGGGAAGTTCCCCTATTTCATCTAAGAATATAGTTCCACCATCAGCTAATTCAAATTTACCAGGATGCCCCTCCTTATTAGCTCCAGTAAAAGCGCCCTTATCATAGCCGAATAGTTCACTTTCCACCAATTCTCTAGGTAGGGAAGCA
>DINW01000078.1 GCA_002423705.1 Clostridium sp. UBA5530 | reverse complement strand
GTTCTTTCCTTGATGATAGCCCAAATGTCTTTACGCCACTCGTCTGCTTCTGGCAGGAAAAAGTCAGTCGCAAAACAGGTTGGAAGAATTTTGTTGCCTTTGATATTGTATTCTCCCTTTGCATTTTTCCTTGCGGGCCAATCAAATTTATCTGTTTTTTGTATTGTGCTTTGACCATAGCGTTTTGCATACGGCCCATAAAAATAGCAATTTGTACAGCCATCACTTATTTTATAACAGCCTGTCCATGGCTCCCAGTTCATAGTATACCTCCTCTTGGATGGGTGAAGCCGATGATAGCAGAAACGCAGCCGCTTGTCAAACGCAGCGTTTGAACGCCACCGTCTTTGCCTTCATGGAGATCTTACCCACCTCGTAGCCGTAGGCGGGCAGCTCCTTCTTGAAGGTCAAAAAGGCGTGATCGATGGGAAAGCCCAGAATCTGTTCAATCTCGGCATAGGTCAGCGCGAAGCTGTTCTCCGTGCGTTGACCTATCGCCTTCCAAAGCGGCTCATATTTACTCATTGTCCGTCTCCTCCAATCTTGTTTGGAATAAAATAGCGGCTTTGGTTTACCAAAGCCGCCGTGTATCACATACTAAAGCCTAACGCATACTGTTTTACAACCTCAAGAGGGAACATTGTGCGTGTAGCGACTTCTTCTGCCGTCATGCCCTGACTAAAAAATCGTTTGATAACCGTATTCATATCCTCTGCAATCTCTACGATATGCTTGTCGGGGTCATATACTCGAATGTCACGCTGCCCCCACGGGTATTCTTTGATTTCATGTACCCATTGCAAACTGGATATGCTTTTCATTTCGGCGTACACCTTGTCTAAATCTTCCACCTCAAAATAGACTTGAAAGTTATGTGATTGCTCTATGACGCTATCTATTGATATACCAACGAGTTCGGCATATCCTTGTTGCAGAGAAAAGCCCTCAAATGTCACATGCACGCCAATATCCATGACTGCATTTTGATGAAGCACCTTTTCATAAAAGTGCTTCGATGCGGCTATATCCTTAACCGCTAAAAGACAACCTTGATATTTCATTTTTCAATCCTCCTTTGAGGATATTATATTGTATATCTCTGTTCCGTCATAGTAAAAATCCGACATTGTTTTCAGATACTTTTGAGGGGTAACACCACTGATAGCCTTGAAATCTTTATCAAAATGGGCTTGGTCGAAATATCCGGCTTGTTGCGACAATGCCGCAAAAAAGCAAGGCGATTTTTGAATGTGCTTTAATACATAATTAAAGCGTGTTAAGCGTACAAGGTCCTTAACATTCATTCCAATTTGCGCAAGAAACAAGCGGTTTAGCTGTCGCTCACTATAATGGCATTGTCCAGCAACTTCTTTCACTTGTATTTGCCCATAATTATCAGAAATCACTTTGGTTGCCAACAACAAAGAGTCCGAAACAACATGCTTATCCATGCGTTTGTATAAAATTTTCTCACAAGTATTTACCATTTCGCATACAGTTTTTGATGCTACAAAAGCCTGATACAGCGAATCAAACAGCTCATTGTCAATATCCGTAAGCGAAAGTCGCTTATCTGCAAACTCTATTTGGCTTTGTCGGGTAATTTGATACAAACCATAGGGTGAAAGCTGGATAAGTAGCAGGACATGATAACTATTTGGTTCTATTCCTAACAAAACAGGGGTTAAAGATGCTCCCCACAGTTCAGCAATTACTGTGTTTCCGTCAAAAGCAAGCGACAATGTTCCACATGCGTTAGGCATAAGCGTATAGTGTGCCGTAAACGTATCATTCGACGGAAACACGATGTTGTAATATTGAATATATTTTCTCAGCCCCACATGTGAGGGAAACATATTGAATTGCTTGCCATTTTTGATAATCAAATTATTCCCCCTCTCTTATTTTTCAAAGTCCATTTTTATGATAATTTTCGACTAACGCGAATCAAGCAAATATAAATAATCTTACCTTATTATAACACCATTTTAGATATAGAAAAAGACCTACCTTTCCCTTGGTGGAAAAGTAGGTCTTTTGGCGGAGAACGAGGGATTTGAACCCTCGCGCCGGTTTCCCGACCTACGCCCTTAGCAGGGGCGCCTCTTCGGCCACTTGAGTAGTTCTCCGAATTATATTTTTTTTATTTTTTTAAATAAAAAATGGCGGAAGAAGTGGGATTCGAACCCACGGTACGCTTACACGTACGCCGGTTTTCAAGACCGGTGCCTTAAACCAACTCGACCATCCTTCCATGTCTCGTGACATTTTTTATTATAGCAATTTAATAGTACACTGTCAACATATATTTTTATATTTTATATCATATCTGTGAAATACATCTTATCTAATATATACAGCTAGTAATACTCCACCTGTTCAGGCTAGAGTATTACTAGACATATTATCTTATATGACGTGAAGCTTAGTTTTAGTTAATCATTTCTTCGCCCTCTTTAAGATCCTCTAAAGTATTTATTCCTAACATTTCTCTATGATCAGAACTTATAAATATATTAACCTCTATTCCCATATCTTTTATAACCTGAGGAACATCTGTTAAATAATATTCTCCCTGTGCATTATTATTTTTCACACTACTTAGTGCTCTAAATAATACATCAGAATTTATTATGTATGGTCCGCAGTTTAACTCTTTTATTTTTAGCTGATTTTTATCACAATCTTTTTCTTCTACAACCTTTACAAATTTATTGTGCTTATCTCTTACTATTCTGCCATAGGGCGGTTGTTCTTGAAATATAGCTGTCATTATTGTACATTTAGCATTATTGTCTTTATGGTGTTTAATGAACTCTTTTAATGTATCTTTACTTATCATAGGCATATCTCCATATAATATAAGAATATCATCATTACACCTCTCTAATCCCTCTTTAGTCACCATAACTGCATGTCCAGTTCCTAATTGTTGTTCTTGAACAAAGTAGTTATATGATGGTCCTAGTGCTTCCTCTATCATATGTCCTTTATATCCTACTACAATATTTATATCTTCCTTTTTTATGAATCCTACATTATCTAATACATGTTCTATAAGTGCTTTTCCTTTTAATTTTTTTAATGCTTTAGGTAGATTAAATTTTTCAGATTGTAGTCTAGTTCCCTTCCCCCCTGCCAATATCAAAACCTTCATTAAATTTCCTCCTCTCGTCTTACTCCTTGAGCACATTTCACTATTCTCCCTGGATACCCAAGCTGTTCTACTGCCACCAATATATCATTGCAATTATGATCCATTGCATATACATAACAACAACCGCCACCACCTGAACCATTTATTTTTCCACCCAATGCACCATGACTATAGGCGGTATTTAGTATGTCTTCTATTTCATTTGTTGATATTTGGAGTCCATCTCTTAAGTTTTCGTGATGCCTTTTTATAAGAGCTCCAAATTTCTGTGGAGAAAAATTTTTAGAATTCAACATTTCTTTTCCTTGTTGAAGTATCTTATAATTGTCTATATTGGCTAACATATTTCTTTTTTCTATATTCTCTAATTCATCTATGTATCTTAAGTTTTCTTCATCTTTTATAAAATCCTTTATACTATATATACCATATTTATTTAGCTTTTTTAATCCTTCTACTACAGGAATTTTAGCTGTTGCTAACACCTCTGTAGTTTTTTTATCTTTTAAGGAATCAAATAAAATAAAGTTTCCTGGCAAATTATTTTCAATTTTATAAGCTTTAGTACTATTATCTTTAAAATCAAGGTTTACCATATTACCTAAAGCTGAAGCATAATGATCCATCATGCCTCCTGGCTCCTTAAATTCTTCTACCTCCGCTAAATATCCTAAGCAAGCTATTTTTTCAGGATTATCTTTATCTTCAGAATCTATGCATTCTAATAATAGTTTTATAAGGGCTACTATCATTGTTGAAGATGAGCACATGCCCTTGCCTATAGGTATCTCCGATATCATTTTTATATTATATCCTTTACGTAAAGCATATCCTTTCTTAAACAATACATTAACTATACTCTTCATATAATCCCTATTATTTTCATAAACTAATTCCTTAGAAAAATCTACCCTATGGCTTATCCACTGATAAGGCTCTTCCTTTGGCTTATTAAATCTCTTACTTCCTATTTTTATATCTAATATCTTATCTTCTCGTTCATCTGCTTCAGCATAAAACCTTAAATCTATGGCTTGGGCTATTACTTCTAACCCTAAATAATCCTGATGCTCTCCAAAAATACAAATTCTACTTGGTGTAGATACCTTAATACTCATGCCTATCTCCTTTACTGTTTTAATTATCAAACTAATTATATTATAATGTAAAATCTAAATATTTTTAAATATATTTTACTTATTGCTATAAAGAATATAAAATATTATATGTAAACTTAAATTCAGGAGGTATGCCACATGAAAAAATTAACAGCTATTGTTATCGGTGCTGGTGATAGAGGCACTAATGCTTATGCCCCTTATGCCCTTAGTAATCCTAATAAATTAGAAATAGTTGCAATAGCAGAGCCTTTAGATCATCGAAGAAAAGCTTTTATGGATAAATTTTCTTTAAAAGAATGTCAATGCTACAAAAGCTACCAAGATATTTTAAAAGAAGATAAAATAGCGGACATAGCTATAATAGCCACTCAAGATAGAATGCACTTTGATCCCACAATTAAAGCTTTAAATAAAGGCTATAATGTTCTTTTAGAGAAACCTATGTCTCCTAATCCTAATGAATGTATTGAAATGGCAGAAGTAGCTGAAAAGAACAATAAAGTATTATCTATTTGCCATGTTTTAAGATATACAACCTTCTTTCAAAAAATAAAAGAAGTTCTAAATGAAGGTAGAATAGGGGATATAGTGTCTGTGCAACACAATGAAAATGTTGGTTATTATCATCAAGCTCATAGTTTTGTAAGAGGAAATTGGAGAAATTCTGATGAAACTGCTCCTATGATATTAGCTAAGAGTTGTCATGATATGGATATTCTTCTATATCTAATAGGTAAAAAATGCTTAAATGTATCTTCTTTTGGATCATTAGTTCATTTTAAAGAAGAAAATGCTCCTAAAGGGGCCCCTAAGCGTTGTTTAGATGGTTGTCCTAATGAAAATTCCTGTGCTTTTTATGCTCCGAAATTCTATCTAACTGACAACATAAATTGGCCAACCTCTACTATATCCTCAGATCTATCCTTTGAAGGAAGGTTAAAAGCTCTTCAAGAAGGACCTTATGGCAGGTGTGTTTATCATTGTGACAATAATGTAGTTGATCACCAGGTGGTAAATCTAGAATTTGAGGGCGGAATAACAGCATCCTTTACTATGTGTGCCTTTACTCATGATATTGGAAGAAGTCTAAAGATAATGGGTACAAAGGGAGAACTTAGAGCTGTTATGGGTAAAAGAGAAATAGAAGTACATAATTTTGTTGATAATAGCATAGAAAGAATTTCTCTGCCTTCATCTCAATCGGGACATGGCGGTGGAGATTTTGGACTTATCGGAGATTTTGTAGACTTAGTTTCTGGTAAAAGTAATGATTCTTTATCTTCAGCCAAAGTTTCAGTGGAAAGTCATCTTATGTCTTTAGCTGCTGAAAAATCTAGGCTTGAACACAAAGTAATATCCATAGATGACTTTTATGTTAATTATAAAGGAGAGACTGTGAAAAAAAGTCTG
>DINW01000094.1:513-76334 GCA_002423705.1 Clostridium sp. UBA5530 | reverse complement strand
TCTAACCAGGGGTTTTCTAAAACAATAAGCAGACAACCTTATAAGTTGCCTGCTTTAAAATTTAAAATTATTAAAATCCTAGAGGAATCTTAAATAGGAAGAATCCTATTAATAGTACTGTCCATGTTATTAAGAAACCTATTGAATATGGGAACATTAACTTTATCATATCCCCTAAGGTATATTCTGGTTTATACTTTTTAATAAATACTAGTATTATACCAGCATAAGACATCAGTGGAGATATTACATTTGTAGAAGAATCCGCTACCCTGTAAGCTGCTGCTACCATATCTGGTGTTAAGGTTGAATTTACTTGGAATAACATTGGTATGAAAATAGGTCCTAATAACATCCACTTTGAGGTTAACCCTCCAACAAAAAGGTTAATAACAGAGGTTACTAGTATAAATCCTATTAACAATAACACTGGATACTTTGCAAGTCCTAAGCTTTGCAAGAATGTAGCTCCTAAGTATGTTATATAAGTTCCTAAATTTGAATAGCTTAGTAGTGCTAGGAAGTTATATGAGAAAAATGTTAATACCAATATATATCCCATGGTACTCATTTGTTTAGACATAGCTTGTACTACATCAATGGTTTTTCTAAATTTCCCCGTTTTCATACCAAAGAATAACCCTGGCATGAAGAATAAGAAAGTTATTATTAAAATAATGTTTTGTAATAAAGGATTTATTTTTTCTCCCTTATCATTTATAAAGGATGCCAGTGGGCCAAAGCCAAGAAGGGCAACTATAGCAATTCCTATTAAAAGACCTAATCCAGCCCATCTTAAGGCTTTGTTTTGCTCCTCTGTAACTTTAAAATCTGTTAAATCTATTTCTGCTGGTACAACATAGCTTTCTTTTTCTAATTTTGGTTGTATGAATTTTATTGTTATTATATATCCTACAATTGCCAAAACTATAGTTGAAGTAGCTATAAATATATAGTGCATTGTAGGTGGATTTAATGTGGCTCCTGTTTGAGAAAGGAATGGTATTCCTTGTCCTTCTGCAAATATTTTAGCGTTAGTTCCCACTATTATGTCACTTGGAGTTCCTGGAAATAGGTTAGCACTAAATCCTGCTGATACTCCTGCAAATGCTGCAGCCATACCTATTAAAGGGTTTTTCTTTAATCCCACATATAATAGTCCCGCTAATGGTATTAATATTATATATCCTGCATCACTGGCGATGTTGCTCATAATTCCTAGAAAAACTAGTACTACTGGTAGGAATCTATCTGAAACCTTTAATCCAATTTTTTTAATGATTGTATTTAATAATCCAGACTCTTCTGCTAGACCTACCCCCAGCATTACTATAAGTATAGTTCCTAGTACTCCATTTCCATAACTTAACCAGTTCTTTAAAAGGGCGTTGTCAAATATCCATCTAACATTTTCAAATTGAAACATATTCTTTATTTCATATGATATTGTTCCTCCATCTGCCCCAAGAGTTTCAAAGGTTTTTCCACCCATAATTAATGATGCCATAATAACGATTACATATAAACATATGAATATAATTACTGGATCGGGTATTTTTTTACCAACTCTTTCTATGAAGGAAGGCTTCTTATTAGTTTTTTCTCTTTTGCTCATTAGTCTCCCTCTAATCTTTTGTTATTTTTTATCGATTTAATAGCTATTATACAATATTTTTGTATTTTATTAAATAGATTTAAAATTAATTATGAAATTAAAATATTTTTATGGACTGCTTTTATTTATTTAGTAATTTAAACAAATTTTATTTTATAAATTATTATATTGTTAAAAAATCATCAAATATTTTATGATATAATAATACAAATTTCGCTATTTGTTTTGAATTTTTCCCTTCATCTAATGCAATACTATCTAAGTGAATCCTTTATAATTTAGATTTTTAACACTTTTCTTTAGTCATATAATCTATATATGTTATACTTATAAAAAGGTAAAAGCTGATAATCTAAGTATTCATAGATTATCAGCTTTTATTACTATATCCTTTAAAATTCTTTTATTAATTCATATTCCCCATCTTTTGTGATAAAGAGCTTTTCCATATCATCACTATGAAGATTATCAACGTGATCCTCATATTGAAAAGAGACCCCTATCCCACAATTAGAGCTTAATTTTCTTGGCACGGGTAACGTTTCATTTTCTATATTGTTTTTAGTTAAAGCTCTACTAAAGCCTATTGCTCCTGAATGAGTAAAAAATGTAGCTATATATTTCATATTATTTAGTAGCTACTAGGAGTATATCCTCTTCTACTTCTTCTATCGAAACATTGTACCCTGCGTTTTTCATAAATCTCTCTACATTCCCACATGCTGTGTTATTATCCACTAAAACTTCAATACCCTCTGGGTTTGAGTCTAAAGCTTTCTTAGTCATAAGTACTGGTTGAGGACAAGACATTCCCCTTGCATCTATCTTAACCAACACTAACATCTCCTTTCACTTTTACACTTGCCTTCTTTTCCTTTGAAAAATAAGATATAGCTGCTAAAGCAACTAAGCATATTATTACTGCTATTTGTCCATTAGAAGTTGGCCCCTTAGGACTTGAAGCTAAGTTAAAGTTGTGTGCAAAAGCTGCTCCCAAAACCATGCCTATAATCGTTATTGATGAGTCTCCATTTCCTTCTCCACTTAATATAAGTTGTCTCATTGGACAGCCACCTAAAAGTATTGAGCCCCAACCTACAACAATCATGCCAAGGAAATTCCACAACCCATCAGTATGAGCAACTGGTTGTCCAGCAAATCCACCATTGAAATATCCAAAAGCAAGATTTCCTATGAATGCTGCTACTAATATAGATATGAATCCCCATATTAAATAAGAATCCTTAAATAATATTAAATCTCTTATTCCACCAGCCATGCAAAGTCTTGTTCTTTGACATATTATTCCCACAACTAATCCTAGTGCCAAAGCAAATACTATTGGTGCATGTTGTGATCCTGGTCCTTCTGAAGAAAATACAAGTAAAGCAGATCCTCCAGCCACTAATGCTAATAATACTATATTTATTATTGGAAATAAAACTCCCTCATACTTTGTTTGTTTATAATTTCTTTTTAATGTAAATCCTCTATTTAAGAAGAAAATTCCTATTATTATTCCAACTACAAAGCCAGCTATACCAAATAAAGCATTGAAATCTCCACCTGCTAGTCTTAAAACCATTCTTGTTGGACATCCCAAAAACATAAGTGCTCCAATCATAACCATGAATCCCAAAGCGAATCTTAAGAAAGGTGAAGATCCACCTTTAGAACTAAACTCTTTCTTCACTATAGCTATTATGAATGCACCTAAAATCATTCCTATAATTTCTGGCCTTACGTACTTAAGGGTAGCAGCACCGTGAAGTCCAAGTGCTCCTGCCGTATCCCTTATAAAGCAAGCTACACATATACCCATATTCTTAGGATTTCCTAAATAAACAGATATAACAGATAAGATACCTATAATGGCTCCCCCTATGATGATTCCTCTTTTCTCTTTCATCATTTACATCTCCTTTTTTGTTTGTTATTATATAATATAAAAGTTCACATATATATCTTATCAAAATACTCTTTTATGGTTAAATTGTTATATTAAATAGATATATTGCCATCTATAGGGTATGCAAATAGTTATTTAGGAGGAGTTTTATGAAAAATATTTATATGGACAATGCTGCTACATCCTTTCCTAAAGCCCCTAATGTAGCTAAGTCAATTAGTGACTACATAACTAATGTTGGTTCCAGCATAAATCGAGGTGTTTATTCCAAATCTTTAGAAGCAGAAAATATAGTCTTTGAAACTAGGGAACTGCTCTGCGAAATTTTTAATTTTAATAAAAGTGAAAATGTAGTCTTCACTAAAAACATAACAGAAAGCTTAAATGTCTTATTAAAAGGATTTATAAAAAGTGGAGATCATGTAATAGTATCCTCTATGGAACATAATGCCGTGATGAGACCTTTATCTTCATTGGTAGAAATGGGTGCTGAGATTTCTAGATGTCCTTGTAACAGCCTTGGCTCCTTACAGTTAGACGCCCTAGAATACCTAATAAAACCTAATACTAAAGCTATAGTTATGACTCATGCCTCCAACGTTTGTGGCACCATTCTTCCTTTAAAAGAAGTAGGACAACTTTGCAAGAAACATAAAATCTCCTTCATTATAGATGCTGCCCAAAGTGCTGGATTTTTAGATATAGACTTTAACAAGCTAAATGCTAGTGCTCTAACCTTTACTGGTCATAAAAGTCTCCTGGGGCCTCAGGGCACCGGTGGTTTTCTAATCAGTGATGATCTTAATGCTAAAATAAAGCCTTTAATAGAAGGTGGTACAGGTAGTTTATCAGAACTAGAGCAGCAACCTTCCTACATGCCAGATAAATTTGAGGCAGGCACCCCAAACCTTCCTGGTATTTACGGATTAAATGCTGCTTTAAAATATATATTACAGGAGGGAATTTCCTCAATTAGGGAGAAAGAGCTACTTCTAACTGATAAATTTATTTCTCAGATTAAGAATATAGATGAAGTCCACCTTGTAGGTCTTTGCTCTATTGAAGGCAGAACCCCGGTGGTGTCTTTAGACTTTGTAAATAGAGATAATGGTGTAATTTGCTATGATTTAAATAAGGACTTTGGTATATCAACTAGAAGCGGTCTTCATTGTGCCCCTTCTGCCCATAAAACTTTAGGTACTTTTCCTAGGGGAACAGTGCGCTTTAGCTTTTCTCACTTTAATACCTTAGATGATATTAACTATTGTGTTAATGCAATAAAAAACTCCCTATAACTAAAATAAAGGTATTTATCTTATTCCCATATGCTGTAGCACCTCAACCTCTTTAGGTTGGAGTAACATGACATACAAGCTCAGATAAATACCTTTTAAAACTATACTCTATTTAATTTTCAAAAATACTATAGATTATTTTTTACAGTAAACAGCAATAGCATCTGAAATAAATTGTGCTGTTCCTTGTCCATTTTTATCAATATTTTCAGTAAATCTTTTATCCTCTGTGTACATTATCCCTAAACATGATAAAATCTCCTTGGTACAATTGTAGAAGTTTTTAGTAATATAGTCCTGCCATTTCTTTACAAGGCCTTGAATTTCTTCGCTATTTGGCTGTAAATCCATATTATTGCTAAATTCCTTTAAAATTGCACTACCTTCATCGTTCAACATACCCCATTGTTCTTTATTATAACTGCTTGTTTTTTTCTCACTTTCAGCATATGCCTTCGTTGTTCCCCAGCGTTCCTTTATTTCCTTTGCATATTTTTTTCTATTTTCTTCTATATTTATTGTGTCGAATTCCTTAAAACTCATATTCTTCTCTCCTTTTAATGTATTTTCTACAAGGCTAATCAATCCATTGAGACGATCTCTTTTTTCAATAAGAAGTTCCCTATGATTGCCTAAGGCTTCAGCTTTATTGTAAGCTGGATTTGTCATAATCTCTTTAATTTCACCGAGAGGGAAATCAAGCTCTTTGAAAAATAAAATTTGTTGAAGTGTCTCTAGCTCCTTCTCTCCATAAACACGGTATCCTCCAGAACCTATTTCCATTGGCTTTAATAATCCAATTTCATCATAGTAATGCAAAGTACGAACTGTAATACCTGCTAGTTTAGCCACTTCATTTATTTTNNATTCTATATTGTGTGTTGCAACCACAATAAGAATAATACACTATTACGTAACGTGAGAGTCAATACTTTTATTTTATTAAATTTAGCTTATATCCTCTAATTCTTCTCCATAATCCTTCTTGTTTAATAATCTTTTATAACTAACATCTATAGCCAAAGCACCTAAAGGAGCTGTTATAAGTATAGCTAATACTGCTACAGTCAAAACCATCTTCCCGCAAGACAATCCCATAGCTAAAGGAATTCCACCTATGGCAGCCTGCACTGTAGCTTTTGGAGTGTAAGCCATGAGACAAAATAGCCTCTCCTTTGTATTAAGCTTAGTTTTTAACAGGCAACAAAATACTCCTAGCTCTCTAAAAATCAATGCACATATTATCACTATTACAGCACTAAACCCTGCTGCTATTGAATAGGTCACATCTACAGTGGCTCCCACTAACACAAATAATAATATCTCTGCTCCTACCCACAGTTTTGAAAACCTCTGAGATAATCTTTCTGCAAGGATATTATATTTCTTTAAAAAAGTAGCCCCCATGGTCATAACTGCAATAAGCCCTGATATAGGAAAAAAACCTTTGGTCATATTCTCTATTTCAACAAATAAAAAAGAAACACTTAATATAATCAATACTTTTATAGAATCTCCCATGTGATATCTTTTAAATATTTCTGTTAAAATCACTCCTGATATTATGCCCAATAATATACCTAAGATAATAGAAACAGGTATATTCACTAGTGCCATCACCGAGACTTTTTCCCCTTGGGCTAAGGCTGTAAATGAAGNNTGATAAGCTGTGGAATGCCTCTTTCTTCTCCATATCCTTCATCTATTAACTTTAACATTCTTGGAACGATTACCGCTGGAGATACCGCTCCTACTACTGCCCCCATTATGGCTGCATCGATAACTGAAATGCCTAATAGCTTTGGAGCAATTAATATCATTCCTAGTATTTCAAAAATAGCTGGAAGAAAGCACATTAAAATAGCTGGTCTCCCTACTTTTTTCAAATCTTCAACGTTTAAGGCTAATCCAGCCCTGGTTAAAATTATTATTAAAGCTAATTGTCTTAAATCCGGTGATATTTCTAAAATGTGTATATTTAAAAGATCTAATCCGTAGGGTCCAAGTATAATTCCTCCTAATATCATTCCCACCAACCTAGGCAGTTTTAACTTATTAAATATTTGTCCTAATAGCAATCCAAGCAAAAATATTAATGCCAAACTTGTTAACATGTGAATTCCCCCTTGCAAATTATGAGTTTACGCAGAAAAAAAGCTAATAATTTCTGCGACCTTAATATCACAGAAGTCATTAGCTTAATAAGCGGTTTTGGTAAATACCAAGGGAGAACTTCATTCCCTTTTACTGGTTAATCATATCATATAAAAATGCATTTATCAATGATTAATTTCATCAATTATGTTATTAATGTTCCTACTACCTTTAATTTATCTAGGGTTTTCAAACCCTCCCAATGACAGTTTTTAAATTCAGCAGAAACATCTTGTCCTGCTTGAAGTCCTGAATGCTTTCCTCCTTTCCAAGCCTTATTATCTGTAACATCATATATGATTCCATCTACGGCAACAAAAGCTGGTTGTCCATTCATTCCATTGTATTTCTTTAATTCTTCTAAAGTTAAGTTCTGTGCCCTGAAGTTATCTTCATAGCAGTCTAAATCCTCATAAATCCACTGAGCCCTAAAGTTTTTAGCTATCAATGCTAAATCCAATTCTATATCTTGAATTTGTCTTATTATATCCTCACTATCTCCTCTGGGGTCATTAATTAGCATAATTTTTAATTTTTCTAATTCATTAAATTTCTTTAATAATAAATCCTCTATTTGCATATACCCTCCATAAACAATATTCTTATACTAGTATATGTTTATCATGGTATTATGACTTCACTTTTCCTTTATATTATGCCAATAAATTTACAACTACTAATCCAAATATAATTCCTATTATAGTGAAGACAGCTGGCTGTCTTTTCTTATTCATTAGAATTACCTGGGGTAAGATTTCACAATAGGTTACATACAGCATAGCTCCTGCAGCTAAGGCTAAGGAGATAGCTATAAACTTATCACTTATACTCCCTAACATATATCCAGCCAAACCGCCAATCAAAGTAGGGGCCCCTGAAACTGTGGTAAGCAGTATAGCCTTCCACCTATTCATGCCCCCTGCAATTAAAGGAACACAGATAGATATTCCTTCAGGTAGATTATGCAAAGCTATAGCCGCAAACATTATAAGCCCTGAGGTAAGAAGAGATCTGCTTCCTGATGGATTTAAAAGATCCTCTTGGTGTCTTAATTCCTCAAATTCAGTGTGAGTTTCCCTTTCATTGGATATCTTGTCAATAACATAATTAAGTCCCTGAACTACCAGTATTCCCAAAAGTATTCCCACTATGGTGATAGGCATCCCTCCTAATTCTAGTCCCTCAGGAATTAAATCAAAGCATACGATGCTTACCATAACCCCAGATGCAAAGGATAGCAGGTAGCTCATAGTTTTCTTTGAACTTTCTCCAAAAAGTAATCCGATTAATCCCCCTAAACCTGTGCCTATTATTCCGGCACCACTGGACAATAAAATTATTTCAATCATTTTCATCATCTCCGTATTTCTCAAAGTAAATCCTTAGTTTATCTTCTATCTAATATTTATCCCATGTAACATAGATAAGTTCAAATAAGATTGCCATAGAATTGAAACTTTATCATAATCTAAGGCTGGTCACTTGATGTAAGTATTTTATCTATAACCCTCTTAGGGATACCTATATGAACAATTTTAATATCTCCACAGAATTCTTTCACTGTTTCATTATCAAAGCCTTTTTTATACAATTGAAGGGTTATGGTTTCATCTGCCTTTACAGCACATCCCAATACTCCATCTCCATCACTGCTGACTCCTGAAGGAACATCTATTGCTATGGTATACTTAGTTGCTTCATTTATAGCCCATATTACTTCCTTATATACTCCTTCTACTTGCCGCTTTAACCCTGTGCCAAAAATTCCGTCCACTATAATATCAGCTTTAACAAGGTCTGTGCTAAAAGTTGATATATGATTTAACATAGTTATAGAAATATTGCCATCATCAATTTCTTTTATATTTCTTAATATATTAAAGTTAATATTGAAATCCTTAGAACCTTTTTCTATATTACCAACTATAAATACCTTAACTTCATACCCTTTTAAGTATAAGTGTCTAGCTACGGCTAATCCATCTCCTCCGTTATTTCCAACTCCACATACTATAGCTACACACTTCCTGTTTAATTCAGTAAGTTTTTCTTCTACCTGATAGAATACCTTTAAGGCTGCATTCTCCATAAGTATTATCCCATCTATACCCAATATTTCTATACAATAGCTATCTATCTTTTTCATAGTGGAAGAATCTACCTTGATCATCTTTCACCTCTCCCTTCTTACTAAAAATATCATAAAAAAATTATATCATATTTTCATAACTATCTGCTGCTCATGTACCATAACTTTGGACAAGGGCTTATATATATTTAAATAAAATTTATTCTATATGTGTAAAGCTACCTTGACATTCAGTGTAAAGTAAACTATACTTTTAGTGTAAAGTTAGCTTTACACCCATTGAAGGACTCATGTGGTGTCCTCCTGCTGTAACACTGATTCCTCTTTAATCTAAAAAAAACAGTAGCTGTCACTCTACATAGGTTCAACTAATATTCAATTGGAGTTGAAACTCCATCTGAAACTAAGTTTCACTTCATAAGGAGAGGGCTCAATGAAAAATATTATACCCAATTTAAGAAAAGAACATCATTTGACTCAAGAGGATTTAGCACAACTGTGCGGAGTCACTAGGCAAACTATAATATCCCTTGAAAATGGAAGATATAACCCATCAATAATGTTGGCTCATAAGATTGCTTCAATATTCAACACAAATATTGAAACAGTTTTTGTATTCGAGGAGGATTAACAATATGAATATCATGAAGAAAAATATTGTGCTTTATATTATATTTACCATCATAGGCCTTGTGTCTCTAGTTCTAGCACTTATAGGAGTAGCTGTGGATTCCTATAGGGAAGGGTTGTTTTGGGGAATGTCAGGAGGCTTCGGTATTACAGGAATATTAGGAATATTCATATGTATTAAAACCATGAAGAACCCTAAAAAGCTTAAAGAAGCGGATTTATATGAAACTGAAGAACGTTCTGTATTTATAAGAGAAAAGGTTGGGAATAAGGTATTTTCCATAATGCAGCACGTACTTTGTATATCTATAATACTAGCTGGTGTTCTAGGCTATAAAGATGTTTCTATAGCTATATCTATTCTTGCCCTTATTGAACTTGTGTTATATTTTATATTCATTAGTATGTACAGTAAAAAATATTAACTTAGGAGTGATAAAATGATAGAAATTTCTAACTTAGTAAAGAAATACGATAAATTTACAGCGGTAGATAATATAAACCTCTGTGCCAGGGATAGCGAAATAACCATACTTTTAGGTCCAAATGGAGCAGGAAAGTCTACCACTATAAAAAGCATATGTGGTCTTTTAACCTACCAAGGAGACATTAGGGTTTGCGGCGCTGACTGCAGGTCAATAGATGCAAAAAAAGTTTTTGCCTATGCTCCTGAAGTTCCAGCTTTATATGATTTACTTACGGTTGAAGAACATATAGAATTTATAGCCCATGCTTATAACCTTGACTATGACTATAAATCCTACGGAGATGTCCTACTAAACAAATTCAATCTTATGGACAAGAAAAACAAGATAGCAAAGGAATTATCCAAAGGTATGTGCCAGAAACTATCTCTTATTTTGGCATTAATCATAAAGCCTAAAGCTCTATTGGTGGATGAACCTATGATAGGTTTAGATCCTCAAGCCATAGAGGATGTTCTTCACATCCTTGTGGAATTGAAAAATCAGGGCGTTAGCGTTCTTATCAGTACACATATCATAGATATAATAGAAGATATTTGGGACAAGGCTTATATAATGAATAAGAGTCATATAGTCACAGAAGTTCGTAGAGAGGACTTAAAAGATACCACCTTGAAAGAAGTGTATTTTGATGCCATCGGCGGAGGTGATGAGGTTGAGTACAATAATATGCCTAATTAAATTAAAAACCAAGGCCTCCCTGAGAAATATATTTAAAAAACCATTATCAGCTATATTCACTACTTTGGCTATACTATGCTTTGGCGGAATGTTTATATATTCATTTCTTAATCCTAGTGCAATGCCCATATCCTTGGGCAAATCTCATGGAGCCATTAGTGTAGTTATGTTATATGGTATCTTTATGATGTCAGCAGTTATGTTTTCTAGTAATTCAGCCCTAATTTATGAGAACGATGCTAACTTTTTATTTTCAGCTCCTTTAACAAAAACACAAGTATTATGCTATATCTTATTAGATAGTATTAAAGGTTCCTTTATTAGTGCCTTGATGATTTCTGTATTCATATATTTTATGGTAGGAGTAACTTCTCTTACGCCAGTGATGATAATTGTTATATTCCTAGCTCTTTTCTTAACCATGTATTTATTTTCTGCATTTATAACCTATTTATATTTAGCTAAAATACAATTTGCAAAGGGCTACCTTCTTTCAAAACTTTTTATAACCGTGATGCTATTATTCATTGTGGGTATCTTTGGATATGAATACTTTTCATCAGGCCTGGGGGTAAAGGAAGCTGCTAAGGGTGTGCTGAAAGGCCAGTTATTCAATGTGATTCCTATCTTCGGATGGTGCCGTTGGGCTATTATATCAGTGTTAGACGGTGACATACTGTTAGGCCTTGTTCCTAGCTTAGCTATTCTCATAGGTTTCACTGTCTTGTTGACTACCCTTGTAGTAAAATCTAAGGCAGACTTTTATGAGAAAGCAGCAGTAGATGCTATAAATATTTCAAACATTGTAAAATCAAATAAAGAGGGAAAAGAATATGTAAATGCCTCTAAGGTATCTAGAATAAGCTTTTCCTATAAATATGGAGGTGCTGCTTTATTTTCTAAAAATCTAGCTGAAATACGTAAAAATATAAGAACCTGGCTTTTACGAGATATGATTACCATAATAATATATCTTGCCATAACCAAGCTATTTGATTTGGATTCTACTTTTTTCCAATTTATGATGTTGTTTTATGTTATGACTTTGGTTTCTAGTGATAGTTGGATAAGAGAACTTAAAAAGCCTTATATTTATTTAATTCCTGATGATCCATTTAAAAAATTACTTTATCTAGTAGGACCTTCCTTTATTAAAACCTCTATAGTATGTTTTATATCATCAATACTAGGGGCTATTGTATTTTCTCAATCCATAGAAGCCTTCTTTCTAGCCTTTACCTCATACCTATGCTATGGTTGCATATTTATATCAGGCAGCATACTTTCTCTAAGGATTATGAAAAATAGAAGTTCCTCCATGGTTGAACAATTTTTAAGGATGTTAGTATTAATAATTTCAATACTTCCTTCTGTCCTTGTAATCTTAGCTGTAGGCCTTATGATAGGTTTTGACAGCGGAAGTTTTATATCTATAGGACCTATTGTTTCTAATATAACTAACATATTAGTTTCCATATTAATTATATATCTATGCAGGAATCTTCTTGTTAAAGTAAATATTAATGATAATTAAGTAAAGGTATATCATAAGTTTTTAGGCTTATGATATACCTTTACTCTTTTAAAAATCAATCTATAAAGCTGTTGGTTTCCTTTTATTTATTAAACTTCCTATTATAGCTCCTACTATAGCTGGCACAATCCAATTAAAACCCATGTTATCAAAGGGTAAAGCTTTTACATAGGGCATGTTGCCTCCATGTGCATTGGCTAAATTGCATAGACTCACAAGTAATGTTATGTAGGCAGCTCCCTTATAGGTATTAGGGTTTGTTATTTTCTTTGAAAATCCGCTGAATATAACTAATACCATGGTTACAGGATATATAACCTCCAATATGGGGGCTGAAAAGTTTACTATAGTAGATACTCCAAAATTGGATATTATAGCACTAAATATGCATATTATTATAACTATCTTTTCATAGCTAACTTTACCTTTAAAGAATTTTTCATAGAAACTAGCCGCTGATGATACTAATCCTATGGAAGTAGTTAAACATGCAAGGGCAACAATTATCCCCAAAATCACCTTACCTCCACTACCTAGAAGAGTTTCTGTTAGCCTAATCACCAATTCAGTTTGTATAATTGAACTATCATATATTGTGGATGTAGTGGCTCCTATATATGTTAATCCTCCGTATACCAATGCCAAACCTATAGATGCTATAAGTCCACTGTACAAGGTAGCCTTCATTATTTCTTTTGGTGTTGTATATCCCTTTTTCTTTACAGAGCTGATGACTACAAAGGACAGCATAAGGGCACCTAGTGCATCCATGGTCTGATAGCCTTGGCTTACTCCATTGGAAAATATATCACCTATTTGAGGATCTCCTATAGTTCCAATAGGTGACATTATTCCTTTTACTATTAAAACTGCTAAAGCAATTAATAATACTGGAGTTAAAAATTCTCCTATTATATCCACCACCTTGGATGGTCTTATGGTAAGCAATAAGGTTATTAAGAAAAATACTATGGAACTAATTACAGGATTAGTAGCTGGCAATATTCCCTGAACTCCTACTTCGAAGGTTGTTGCCGCAGTCCTTGGAATTGCTAAAAGAGGTCCAAGACATGTTATTATGACAAAGCCTAATACCGTGCCAAAAAAACGTCCTCCCTTTGATGCTATAGCATCTATATCTCCATGATTTTTAGCCATTACCATAAGTACCACTATAACTAGTCCTATGTCTGCTAATATAAATCCACTAAATCCTTTTATCCACTGACTGCCGCTTACTACGCCTAAGTAAGGAGGAAATATAAGGTTTCCTGCTCCGAAAAACATAGAAAATAGCGCAAATCCTACTACTAAAATATTCTTAAACTTCTTCATACGTTTTCTCCTTTAAATTCATGGGTAAATATTTGGGTGAAACCTAAACTAAATTTCAATTGGTAACAAATATTCAATATATACTATGTTTCTTTAATAATATATCCTCTTATCTCTGAATATATTATCATAGTTTTATTTGATACTCCCTATTTCAGAAAATACTTTCTATTTTGTGATATAATTATAATGATTATTTTGAATTTACGGAGGGATTTTAATGAATACTTTTACACAAATTTCGCCTGTTGAAATAAAAGACAACGTATTTAAGGCTGTAGGAAAGGACTGGATGCTTATTACTGCAGGAGATGATAAAGGGTTTAATACCATGACTGCTAGTTGGGGAGGCTTAGGTGTTCTTTGGAATAAATCTGTAGCCTTTACCTTTATACGAAAGCAACGTTACACCTATGAATTCACTGAAGATAAGGATTTGTTTACCCTATGCTTCTTTGATGAAGATTATCGAAATGCTTTAAGCATATGTGGTTCTAAATCTGGCAGGGATATAGATAAAGTTAAAGAAACTGGCCTTACTCCAGTCCATATAGATGGAACTACTTATTTTGATGAAGCAAGGCTTGTTTTAGTTTGTAAAAAACAATACTTCCAAGACATAGATCCTAAAAACTTTTTAAATCCTGATATAGAGAAAAATTACCCAGCCAAGGATTATCACCGTATGTACATTGGAGAAATAGTAAAGGTCTTAGTTAGATAATTAATTTAATACTATAAGAGATTCCTCTGGGGTCTCTTATAGTAAAATTAAAAATATACTTTTAAAGCTTAAGGAGGACATTTTATGAAACCGGTTATAGGAATAACTACTAGTTTAATGCCTTTAGATGACGGCAACTTTGGAGGAGAGCACAGAGTTTATGTAAATGATGATTATGTACAAGCCATAATAAAAGCTGGCGGTATACCAATGATATTACCAGCCACAGATGATATTGAGCTTATAAATAAATACATAGATATGTGCCATGGCTTTTTATTCTCAGGAGGTGCAGATATAAATCCTATATATTATAATAAGGAACCTCATAGGAACTTAGGCTCAACTAATTCACGTCTTGACGATTATCAGATTACTTTATGCAAGGCTATATTAAAAAAGGACAAAGCTTTTTTAGGAATTTGTAGAGGTATGCAAGTTTTAAATGTGGCCTTAGGTGGAACCCTATTTCAAGATTTAGATGAAATCCCACAAGCAACTTATAAGCACGTGCAAAATGGAAAAAGATATGACCTATGTCATAAGGTATCCATGAAAAAGCACTCCTTATTAGATGAAATTTTTGGAGAAGAAATTTACATAAATAGTTTTCATCATCAATGCATAGATTCACTGGGTCAAGGACTTGAAATCATCGCCAAGGCTAAAGATGATGTAGTAGAAGCTGTACATATGAAAGATAGAAATTTTATTTTAGGAGTTCAATGGCATCCTGAAATGCTTTTGTCCCATAGTGATTCAATGCTACCTCTATTTAAAAAATTTATAGAGAAAGCTTCTGTTTAACTCTTAACATTTAGATTGGGGTGATTTCTTATCTATTTGAATTATAAAACTGCCGATAAAACCGATATTGATACTATCTTTAGATTAAATAAATGTCTTATTGATCAATATGAAAATATAGAAAGCATTGATTATGAAGAGGTCTTGTCCTGGGTACAAAGAAAGATTGAAATCCACGTAGAAGAATATACATGCATCATCCTAAGCGGAGAGAAGGCGGGCTATTATCGATTTTACAACTCTAATGGTAAAATGGAAATTGATGACCTATATGTTTTTCCTCAATATCAAAATATGGGAATAGGCACTGAAATATTAAATAAGTGTATGTGTGAAACTAACCTACCAATTTTCTTTTATGTTTTTAAAGCAAATAATAGGGCCATAGCCTTATATGAAAGATTGGGATTTAAAATAATAGAGACTATTGAAGATTCTAGATACATTATGGAAAAAGCTCTTAAATTAGCTAGACCTGATTAAATGGCCTTGTTTAAGAATAGTATTGATATAATGACTATTAAATGGAATCCATATGTAACTTCCATTTAATAGTCATATCTAGCTATAGCAATTTGGCTTTAGATATTATTTTAGCGTATATTTTCTTCATGTGAGATTCATTAGAATATATATCTATTTCCTCTAGGGGTACCCATTTAACTCCACTATTTTCATCAACTTGGACAACAAGTGGTTCCTTTTCATCCCCCATAAATAGATATGCAACTGATATATGTAAATGTGATGGAACATATTTTCCTTTTCTTTCATGGCCAAACACTGGCAATACATCTAAAGAGGAAATGTTTTTATTTATTGGATAAATGTTTTTAATCCCTGTTTCTTCTTTTACTTCTTTTGTTGCCACAAGCAATAAGTCTTCTTCCCCATCAGCATGTCCTCGTGTCCATGACCAAGAATTAAATAAATTATGATGCACCATTAAAACTTTATTCTTGTTTTTATTTATCACAAATGCAGAACTGGTTACATGAATAATCTCATTGTCTCTTGACAGAACATCATCAAACATATCCAAGGATTTCATTACTATTTCTTTATCCTTTTTCTCTTGATCATTATAAGGAATATATTCCTTTATTGAGTTAATCCAATTCATAATTTATCTCACCTTCCTTATAATAAATGATTTTTAAAAATTACTTTTGTCTTTTTATATTATACAATATAAAAACATTTATCAACAAGTCTGTATAATTAAACCTTAATATCAAAAATGTACAACTTTAATACTTTTCTTAAACAGGGTCTATTAAAAAAGTGTTGATAAATATATAGATAACATGTCCATATATCTTATCAACACTTTCTTAGAAAAGAGTAAGAAATAGATAAAAGCATCTAAAATTTCTTTAATAAATATCATCCATGAATTTTGTTATATCTATATCATCTACCTCTAATTTCTGTGGTTTGAATATCATATCAAAATGTAGTGGTGATTCTATATTCCCTCCAAACATAGCGTTCATTCCTAGGGCTATATGAGCAGTGCCTAATGCCTTTTCATCTAAAGCACTATATCCTATGCAGTCTGTTACCTTAGGATTAGTCCCTATACCTAATTCACTTAGTTTATCTCCATTAGGAAATCTTTTTACAAAATCCATCAGCTGGTTACATGAACTTTCCACTAAAATCCCTTCCTCAAATCTACATATAACATCAGTATACTGCTTACCTTCAAGGTGAATCTTGTCTATAAGTATTTCTCCATTTCCCGCTTTTTCTACAGGAGCTATATAGACTTCTCCTGCTGGGATATCTCCATCTCCACTATCATTAATCCACTTTCTATCTTGTAAATCTAAATTTAATACCCTATTACCCTTAGTTGTTATCTTAACCTTAGTTTTATCCTTCATTGAATCAATGAGGTTTTCTCCCCTTATCTTTAATTCCTTCATATTCACATCTAGACCATTGCATATTGCCTCATTAAAAATTTTAAATTCTATCCCTTCCTCTTGTGCCAATTCTTCTGTAGGTACCCTTAATTGTAAATAGTATTTAGCTCCAGAAATACTTCCAAATATATTCTGCATAAACTTTTTATATTCAGACATTTTATTTGTAGGGAAGTCTTCATGAGGTCTTGGAGAATACATAAAAATATCCACAACCATATAAAAACTTTTCAATAAATCTATACATTCCTGTGGAAAACTTAAAGCTTCTTGTGCACTATTGGTGAAATAGTGTTTTAAAAATTCCCTTGAATACTGAACTCCAATAGGTATTCCTCCTTTTTTCCCTATGTCTAAAGAAAATTGATTCAATATATCTAAGTCACAATTCTCTCCCCAGAATTGTAGCAATATGGACTTTCCCTTTTCTATTGGAAATCCATCCACAATATTGGTTATATAGTTTTTAAAATTCATTTTTAGTCCCCCTTTTTATTTCCATTGTTCTCAAGAGAAATTGTATTACGCAAAATTAAATTTGTCAATATGTTTCTATATTTATAAAAATAAATTTTATTTTACATATCTACATGTATTGAATAAGAGTTATTATTATGTTATATTAGATTTACAAAATAGTTGAAATAAAAGGGGGATAGCTCTAGTGGAATACTGAAAGCATTTTATTTTTCACTAGAATATATTATGGAAACAAGTTTAGTTTTAAAAGAAAAAATTTATGATTACCTTTCAAACTTAAGACAAAATTTGCAGGATGAAATTGAGATACTAAAAAAAGAAGATTTACGTGACGAAATGAATCTTACAAAAATAAAGTTGAATGTTGTTAATATTTATTATGATATGGTGAAAATAAGCTATAGTGATGATATTGAGAAGTTCAATGTAAAATACCTAAGCTTTTTTGAAAAGATTCCAAAATCATGGTATGCAAATAAAGAAAAAGCTGAAAAATTTGGAGATAAAGAAACTATAATAATCGAGGACTTAAAATTAAGCACTATGGAATCCATAAAAACTGAATTTATAAGCCTTTATGAAAAACTAACTTAAAAGGATGTGCGAAAATGGATGATAAAGTAATACTTTTATTTAAAAGCTTATCAGATAAATCTAGATTAAGAATAGTAAATTGCCTTTTTAAGGGACCTATGTATGTTGAACTTTTAGCTGAAACCTTAGATTTAGCACCATCAACAGTATCATTTCATCTAAAAAAACTAGAAGATGCAGGACTTATTTCTTCTAAGAAAGACCAATATTATGTGGTTTATAGTTTAAAAGAAGAAATGCTGAATTTAAATTTGAAAGATTTATTGACTTTAAGTGATTATCAAAAGGATATGATTGATGCTAAAGAGCAGGATTATAAGAATAAAGTTATAGAGTCATTTTTTAAATATGGTAAGCTTATGTCCATACCAGTACAGCGGAAAAAGAAAAGAATAGTTCTAGAAAAGATAAGTGAAGCCTTTGAAGAAAATAAGCAGTATACAGAAAGAGAAGTAAATATAATAATCGCCGATTTTAATGACGATTTTTGCACCCTTCGCCGAGGATTGGTGGAAGAAAAACTATTGAAGAGAGAGGGTGGCATATATACAAAACTATAATTATAGTTTTATTTCTATGGATTATATACAATAAACAGCGATTAATCGCTAAGATTCATAATCTTAGCGAAGCTGTCTATTTCATCATAATCTATTTTAGGTTCTTGAAAATTTTTTCTATAGTCTTCAATCCTATTTAGTGAAGAGAATAGTTTTCTGTATAATATGTTCATTTTTTCATATCTCATTTCTCCACCGAAAATAGCTATGCATCTAGCATGATTCAGTATATCTCTTTCAAAAAACTTTTCTATAAATTTATCAGTTTCCTTAGGTGTATAGCAACAAATAAAGAAACCAGTACTTTTTTTCATCAATATATCTCTGTTTCTTTTACAAAATGAAAGGACACTTCTTTGAATTTTTCCCATGTATACTGACCCACCAATAATGATATTATCAAATTTATTTATATTAGGTATTTTTTCTTCTATTGATATCAAAGTGACTTCTCCATCTAAATGATTTTTAAGGTATTCACTGCAATCCCTAGTACATCCATACCTACTAGCATAAATAATCAATGTATTCATTTATTGTCTCCCCTCTCATATAGCTCTACAAATTGAATAATATTCTTTTTAACCAACTCTAAAGATTCTTCTTCACGTTCTGGATAGTTATAACATAGATTTATTAATAAAAATATAGGAGAGTAAAAATGTAATGCAGCTATCATTGGATCTATATTTTTAAATTTACCTTGAGCAATAAATTGTTGAAAAATTTTTTTCTGAAAGTTTAAGGGTGAATCAATATTTTGTTTCACATATAATTTAGAGATACTATTATTTTTAAATTGTTCCACCGTCATAATTTTATAAAATTTAGGTGCATATTCATCATGCAAAAAGTAAAGAAATATACCAGTTCCTATATTAATTAACTCTTCTGTGTGAGTATAAATATATTTATCTGCTGCCATCACCGGATTCTTTTCTTCAATGCCCATGGTCTCAGAAAAAATTTCATACCTATCATCCATCATTGTAACTAAAGAATTGAAAATCTCTTGCTTACTTTTATAGTGCTTATATAATGATGGGGCTTTAATACCTACCGCCTCAGCAATATCTGCAACTGTAACTGCCTCATAGCCATTATTAGAAAAGAGTTCTAATGCTTTTTCCAAAATAATTTCCTTTGTATGTTTCTTCTCCATATTAACCTCTCCTATAACAAAATAATTCTTGATATCTCAATTAAAAATATCTTAAAAATAATAATAAGGGATAAAATTGAAAATATTCTTTTACCATACTTTTGTTTTTTAATAAATATTGAAACTATTGCTATTAAAATAATTGCTATTCCACCTATAGCTGCTAAGTAGGACTGTATACTGTTTACTGCAAACACTCCAATCTGTGTAGTTCCATCAATTATATTTTGTACAGATTCAACATATCCATCTCTAGTAGCTGCTAAATAACATAGATACAAGGCACCAAAAGTGATAACGATTATGTGTATACCCCAATTTGTAACTTTCTTATTTTTTATCATAACCACTGTGATATATGCCAAAACTAATACTACAAAAATTGTAGAGAGAATTGTCCATTTTCCGTTTAAAAATAAAGTTTTCATAACTTTACCTCCCAAGCTAATAATCATTAGCTTAATTATAGCTAATGATTATTAGCCTGTCAATAGATTAATTTTTCTATATAAAAAAAGTAATCTGTATAAAAACAAATTACTTTCTTATTGTTATTTTTTATCTACTTTTACAACTTCGTATATATCTTTCCTTCTATTTTTGAGAAGGGGAAGTTCATGTCTTACTTTTTTTATCTTAGTTAAATCTATTTCTGTTATAAGGGTTCCTTCTTTTTCANNTACCATAGGAGGTGTATACTCCATTGTTATCTCTAGCCGGCGCCGTAGCTACTACATACATTTGATTATCTATAGCTCTCACCCTAAGAAGAGGCTCCCAATGGCTTGGTCCAGTGGTCATATTAAAAGCTCCTGGTAATATATAAATATGTGCCCCCTCTAAAGCCATTAGTCTAGCTAATTCTGGGAACCTTATATCATAACATATGCCAACTCCAATTTTTCCATATTCCGTATCCACCACTGTAACCTGATTGCCTGGATGAAGTACCGCCGACTCTCTAAATGTTATGCCTCCTTTTACATCTATATCAAAAAGGTGCATCTTCCTATGAGCTCCTATAATTTCACCTTTATTATCTATGATAAAACAAGTATTATAAACCCTATCCTCATGATCTAGTTCAGGTATTGATCCTGCAAATATATATACTGTTTCTTCTCTAGCTATAATTTGCAATCTCCTTAAAGTATCACTAGTTTCTCTGTGTTCGCCGTATTGTTTAAAGTACTTAGTGCTATAAGGTGTATTAAACATCTCTGGCAATACAATTATATTGGCACCTTCCTTAGAAAGCTTTCTTATAAGTTCCTCTGCTTTTTCCAAGTTTTTCCCTTTGTTAAAGCCTACAGGCATTTGAATTTGACCTATTACCACCTTACCCAATTAGCTCACCCCTTACTTCGACTTCCCTTGACATAGTACTGGAAGATTATCTATAACTTCTCCCTCTTTAACTATATATAGATTACTATATAAGTTGCAAGTAGGGCATATATGGTTTGGTATTATTCTAATTTTATCTCCTATCTGAAGCTTTTCTGTTGCTACCTTGCTATTTATAATTCCATGTTCATCATACAAGTTATCTACAATTCTGTCCTCAAAGCCAATGACCTTTCCATATCCCTTGGCCTTGCATATACCCTCAGGGTTAGTATAACAAGTTAACGCTTTCACCCCTGCATCAATGATAACTCTCTCTTCCGTTGGCTTGCTAGTAACTGTGGACAGTACCGAAGCAGCACATTTAGAATAATCATTTATAACGGAACCCTGACATACATCCATAAAGATATAAGTTCCTGGTCTTATTTCCGTTATTCCATATAGTATATCTGAAGTTAACATAGATGGGGTTGCCCCTATACTGACTACATCTATGTCTATTCCTGCTCTCCTTATTGCCTCTGCCCCTTTAATCACATATTCTTGACACCTTATAGACTCATCTATACATTGTTCCACTGATAAACAGTTGTAAGTCTGCCCCTCATGAGCAAAGATTCCTTTAAGCCTCACATTAAAACAGCCGTCTATATGTTTAGCTAAATTTATCAACTCCTCATAACCCACTACTCCAGCTCTATTTTCTCCCACTTCCAACTCTATTAGTACATCTATTGGATTATTCTCTCCATGAAAAGTTTTCTCTAATTCATCAACATGATAGTTACAATCTACTGCAACACTGAC
This sequence comes from Clostridium sp. UBA5530, assembly GCA_002423705.1. Classification (GTDB taxonomy): domain Bacteria; phylum Bacillota; class Clostridia; order Clostridiales; family Clostridiaceae; genus Clostridium_X. Next base: position 54,192 of record DINW01000094.1, on the reverse strand, counting down.
TAAAGCTCTTCTTCTTAAAAGCTTCAGCCTTTGTAATTTCTGTTCTCCCACTACGTTATTGGCTATGAATATATCATCTATACAACTATCAGCCATGACCTCTGCCTCTCCAAGCTTAGCCACGGTTATTCCCCTAGCACCTGCTTCCAGTTGGAGTTTAGCCAAAGCTGGAGTTCTATGGGTTTTAGTATGAGGTCTTAGATTTACTCTAGCTTTATTTGCCTTATCCTGCATAGTTTTTATATTCTCCATCATAATATTATAGTCTATAATCATTGCTGGTGTATCTATATCATAAAGCTTCATCCTTATCCCTCCCTTAATGATATATTATCATTTTTTCTGCATGAAAAGCCATAGTTATATTAGCCTTCTAAATATATTAATATAACTATGGCTTTAAAATCCTATTGAATTAGTTTAAAAGTTTTGTATCTTATAATAGTTTTTCCATTATACTATCTTAATAATTATAATAACTGCTACATATATTGCCAAAACTATCTGCAATGCTGTAATTTTTTTATTCTTACCCTTATCTGTCTTAAAGGGCTTTAACCCAGACAAAAATTGTGATAAGCCTAAGAGTAGAAATGCTACAATAAGATTAACATAATCGAAGAAGGTTATATAATCCATTATTATAGCTATTGTAGCCCCAAGGATCCCCAAGGCAGCTAAAATTTTTTCTTTTCCTTTCATTTAATCACCTTCCCATAATTAAGGTATTAAAGTTAGTAAAATCAGCCTTATTAATATAGAGTTCAAACTCCACTTGAAAGTAAGTTCCATTTAATAGAATACAGATCATTATAGCAGATACATATGAAATAAAAATATAAATCCATTATATATTACCTTATATGTTCTTTCAATATTTTCCACGTATTTACGTAAATTATATACAAAACTGGTTTTGTCTCATCATTGCCTTAAACTAAGTTTTACTTCATATAAAAAGAGCATCACTTCCTTTTAGAAGCAACGCTCTCATCTATTATATATCTACTCTTCCTTACCAGATATAACAACTCCATTTGCCTTAACCCAAGGCACTATAGCATATCCCATATTAGATGTTTCTTTTGATATGCTTTCTATGGAATTTAACATTTCATAAAGATTACCACTTACCATGGTTTCAATCAATGGAAATTGAACCTTTCCATTTTCAATGTAATAACTGTTCTTTGCTACCCCTGAAAAATCTCCATTAGAAGCAGGAGCTCCTCCTGAGAACCTTCCTAATAATACACCCTTCTCTGTAGATTTTATAATATCTTCTAGAGACTTGTCACCTGGCTCTACTACTATTATATCCACTGTTGGATTAAGCTTTAATCCTGTCTTTTTAGCTCCATATAAGCTTACTAAAAAGCTTTTTAATACACCATTTTCAATATAAGTTAAATTCTCTGCTTTAAACCCATCCTTAGTTATAAAAGCTTTGCTGCTTATAGCATCATTTAATGGACTACAACTTACAGTAAGCTTTTCATCAGCTATTTTTTCATTTAACTTATCCTTTAATATACTTGTCTTAGTTATTAAAGAGCCGTCTCCTAAAAATATATTGTTATAGGTATCTATAAATTCTAAAAAGCAATCTGGTGTTATTATCAAGCTTCCATCAAACTTGCCCTTTATTGACTTGCAGTTAAGCTGCTCTACATTTTCTTTTATCTTTTGCTTTATATCTCCATATTGTAGCAAATCTTTAGGTAGTTCTTCTACATTAACATATACACCACTGAAAGAAGAAGATTTTTCTCCATCCTTTGCGGCATATCCTATATTTAAACTATATTCTCCCTTTGAAGAAGAAAGATTTACTCCACTAGAATTCATAAAATGCTCCTCTACCTTATTGAAGCATATGAAGCTTTCATTGAACTTAAGTTCTGGAAATTGTTCTTTGCAATCCTTTAATAGTTTCTCTATGATTGCATACATTCTATCTATATCAGCTTCCTTAGATCCACAACAAAAATCTCCTTGAGATTTTACGTCTGCTATGTCATTGTTAGAATCCTCTTCTGAAGAGTCACACATTTCTATTAAAGTCTTAATTCTATCTTTTATAAATTGGTTATCCTCTACGTTAGTTAGCATAGTCTTTGCCATCTTATTGTCCTTAATGGCTTTTAAACTTATTTCATTGTGATCCGTAGTTCTAAAAAGCCCTACTCCAGTATTGTTAAAGTTTATCTCTGTCTTTTCAACCCTAGTAAGATGATATTGTGATTTTTGTGCCCCTTCTTCTTTCATATATTGGAGGCATTTTTCTCCTAAATTCTTATTTATCATTGTTATCTACCCCCTATATTTACTTTACACTTAATAGATGGTCCGCCCATACCAACTTTTATAACTTGCTTCTTTCCACACCATCCACCATTGCTCCATTTTATATCATCAGACACTGCGGATACTGTTTTTAACACATCAAAAGCAACTCCTGATATAGTGGTATCTAATATAGCTCTTCCTAATTTACCATTCTTTATTTCATATCCAAAGTTTATTCCGAACATGAATTCACTGGTAGTATCAGCTTGACCATTAGTGGAACTTATTAAATAATATCCATCTTCTACTGATGCTATCATATCTTGAAGCTTGTCTTTTCCAGGTGCTATACAAGTATTCCTCATTCTTATTATTGGCTCATCATAGTAATCTGTTGCTCTAGCATTTCCTGTAGGCGCTACTCCGAACATATTTGCAGTTTCTTTATTATGCATGAAGGATTTTAATACTCCATTTTCTATAATGACTACATCCTGGCCCTTAGTTCCCTCATCATCTATATATATAGGCATTGGACAAGTTTTTCCATAAGCACTATGAGCAAAGTCTACAAGAGTTACTAGTGGGGATGCTACAACCTTGTTAAGGTTAGCTCCTGCTATGGATCCTCCCAAAACTAAATCCGCTTCAGTTGTATGTCCTATAGCTTCATGGGCTAATAAACCGGTAATTCCTGAGTCCATAACAACTTCTTTTAATCCAGCCTCTGGATAAACTCCATTCTTTTTATCTATTAGTTTCTTATATAATCCTTCTATTCCTTCAAATAATTCCTTAGGGTCATTAAAATTGTCTTCAAACTGACCAAGACCACCAAACATCTTATAAAGTTGAACTGGTCTTCCATCTCTATCTGCAACCAATGTAACCATCACATTGCTTCTAGGCGTAAGAGTATAATAATATGCCTTAGATGAAGTCAATATTTGCTTTTCCATATCATCACAGGTTATGTCCACCATTATGGAACTTAAATCACTATAAGTTTTCTTTATGTGATTATAAACTTCTTTGCCGAAGTCTATAAGTTCTTTTTGAGTCTTTTTCTTCTTTTTAGTTGCAAAGGATTTCTCAATAGAATAATCAGTAACTTGTAATTCTTTATAAGGTTTAGGATTTTTGCTTCTTAGAACCTCTGCATTTATCTTTGCCTCATTTATTACTGATTTTATAGTATCTTCATTAACGGTAGAATTTGAAGAAAAGCCCCAATATCCATCTAAGTAAACTCTGGCACTAGTCCCTGCACAGCTAGTCTTGGAGTTTATCATCACGTCTCCATTTACTATTGAAACCTTTGTAGATGAATTTTCCTGCACTCTCAATTCTGTATATTTTGAAAAATCATCATAGAACTTGTTTACATCTATTATTTGCATTAATATAAACCTCCCCTTATGTTTACTTACTTTCATTATAATACTTAATGCCTTTAGTTTTAATATACACTTTGTCATATATATTGAAAACTGTACTGCAAAGTCTACAACAAAAAAACTATATATAACCCTATTTCTAGTTATATATAGTTTTCATTTTAATCTGATGTGTGTCTACTGTAGCCCTCTAGGCGAGACAGCAATAGCTATCATTACCCATAAGTTCAACTAATATTTAATATAAGTGACAAGCTACAAAATGCCCTTTTTCTATTTCCTTTAAATTAGGTTGTTGTTCAGCGCATATGGCTTTAGCATAGGGACATCTTTGCTTAAATTTGCATCCAGGTGCAGGATTTATTGGACTTGGTACTTCCCCCTGAAGTTTTATTCTTTCCCTTGAGGCCTCTACCTTAGGGTCAGCTATTGGAATAGCAGATATAAGGGCCTTAGTATATGGATGCACTGGATTGCTATATAGATCACGATTAGTGCCGATTTCTACTAATGCTCCCAAATACATAACTCCAACTCTATCAGAAATATGTTTAACCATTGATAAATCATGGGATATAAATAAATATGTTAATTCCATTTCTCTTTGGAATTTTATAAGCATATTAACCACCTGAGCCTGTATAGATACATCAAGGGCTGATATAGGTTCATCACATACTATAAATTGAGGCTGAACTGCCAAAGCTCTAGCTATGCCTATTCTCTGTCTTTGACCACCTGAAAGCTCATGAGGAAACCTATTGGCATAATCACTATGAAGTCCTACCTTAAAAAGCATATCATTTATGACTTCCGTCTTTTCTGCCTTGGTGTAATTACCATGAACCTCCATACCCTCTATTATTATATCTCCTATAGTTAATCTTGGATCTAGGCAAGCATATGGATCTTGGAATATCATTTGAGCATTTTTTCTAAAGTTTAACAACTGTGAACCCCTAAAAGAGCTTATATCTTTTCCATTAAAGTTTACAGCTCCACTAGTAGCATCATAAAGCTTCACTAAGGTTCTTCCGCAGGTAGTTTTTCCACAACCTGATTCCCCAACTAACCCTAGGGTTTCTCCTTTTTTTATAGTAAAGCTCACATCATCTACAGCCCTTAATGTAGCCTTTTTACCTACTTTAAAATACTTGCTTAAATTAACCACTTCGATTAAGTTCTCTTTACTCATTGATATCTCCTCCTTGGATCTTAAAGCCTTCAACCTTAGGAGCCTCTGGGTGTTGTAACCAGCATGACACCTGATGACTGTTACTGATTTCTGTTACTGATGGCTTTTCCTCTTTGCAAATTTCCATACAATATTGGCATCTATCTGCAAAGGCACATCCTTTTAAATCCAATATTAGGTCTGGCGGAGTTCCTTTTAAAGAATACAGTTCCTCCTTAGCCTCTGTTTCTAAACGAGGTACTGATTGTAAAAGAGCCCATGTGTAAGGGTGTTTTGGACTGTAAAACACTTCATCCTTAGATCCTCTCTCTACTATTTCCCCTGCATACATTACTTGTACTTTATCAGCAAAATTAGCTACTACACCAAGGTCATGGGTAACTAATATTATAGCTGTATTTAGCTTTTCTTTAAGCTCTGTGAGCAAATCTATTATTTGAGCTTGAATGGTAACATCTAAAGCTGTAGTTGGTTCATCTGCAATTAATATATTAGGGTTACAAGAGATTGCTATTGCTATCATTATCCTTTGTCGCATTCCCCCAGACAGTTCATGGGGAAATTGATCTATTCTTTTTTCTGCATTAGGAATATTAACAAGTTTTAATATATTTATGGCCTCTTCCCTTGCTTCTTTTTTATTTAAATTTCTATGAATCTCAAGGCTCTCCATTATCTGTCTTCCTACAGTCATTGTTGGATTAAGGGAAGTCATAGGATCCTGAAATATCATGCTGACTTCGCTTCCTCTGTAAGCATTTAATCTTTTCTTGTCCATCTTTAGTACGTTTTCATCATTGACTAATATTTCGGAAGTATCCTTTATTTCTGCAAAAGGTGGCTTTAATAGTCTTAATATGGATTTGGCTGTAACCGTCTTTCCACAGCCTGACTCTCCAACTAAAGCAAGAGTTTCTCCCTTATTTAAATTAAAGCTTATTCCTCTTACAGCCTTTACTTCTCCAGCATAGGTATGAAAGGATACATTAAGATTGTTTACTTCTAATATTTTCTCCATGTTCTACTCCTCCTACTTCCTTAGTTTAGGGTCTAGTGCATCTCTAAGACCATCACCCATCAATGTAAATGCAAGCATTGTTAAAGCAATCATCAATGATGGAAATAGAAGTTGATATGGATAAAACATAAAGTTTTGCTGAGCTGCTGATGCTAAAGCACCCCAGCTTGTATTTGGTGGTTGAACTCCTAATCCTATATAGCTTAAGAATGCCTCTGAAAATATATATCCTGGTACATTAAAAGTTGTAGCTACTATAACTATTCCTAAAGTGTTTGGAATTAGGTGTTTCATTATTATTTTAAAGGGCTTTACCCCTAGTACTTTAGCTGCCATAATAAAGTCTTGTTGTTTAAGCTGGAGAATTTGTCCCCTTACTAAACGAGCTATACCACACCAACCAGTTAAGGTCATAGCTATCATAAGGGATGTTATACTTTTGCTATCTGTTATTATTGATATTAATATAACAACAATAAGGTATGGAATACTTATTAATATTTCAACAATTCTCATCATTATATCATCTATGATTCCACCAAAATATCCAGAAACACCTCCATATATACATCCTACAACGGTACTTATCAGTGCTCCCGAAAGACCTATAAGCATTGATATTTTCCCTGCTTCCCAAACTCTTGTGAATACATCTCTTCCCAATTCATCAGTTCCAAACCAATGAACACCGTTTGGTTTTTGATTTATGTTTCCTGGATTTATTTCTTCGTAAGAAAATCCTGTTAAATGAGGTCCTATTATAATCATTATTATAAGAAGGATTAATATGATTAAAGATGCTGTTGCCAATTTATTCTGCCTAAACCTTCTCCATGCATCTTGCCAATAGTTTATCCTAGGTCTTGCTGAAACCTCTGCCTTAGATTCGTCGATGCCTATAATTTTAAATCTATCTTTATTTTCCATACTTACCTCCTGCATTACTTAGATGATGAAACTCTTATTCTAGGATCTACTATTCCATATAATATATCTATAACTAATTGGGCAATTACAAATAGCACTGCATAGAATATGGTTGTTCCTATGATCATTGTATAGTCTCTATCGTTAATAGAACTTATATAATAGAAACCAAGGCCTGGTATTCCAAATATTTTCTCTATTACAAAGGAACCTGTGAAAATTGCTGCTATACTGGAACCTAACATTGTAATTGCTGGTAGTATGGAATTTCTAAATACGTGCCTTTTTAATATGTTAAAGGTGCTTACGCCCTTTGCTTCCGCTGTTAATATATAGTCTTGGCTTGTTACTTCAAGAACACTGGATTTTATATAACGTGCATAGGTTGCTATAGGCCCTAGTATGGATGCCATCACTGGCAATACTAAATGCTCTGGCTTTCCCCAACCTGTTGTAGGTAGCACTTGCATCTTAACTGTAAAAAGATATTGCAATAATGCTGCTAATACAAAGATTGGTATAGTAACCCCCAGCACTGCTAAAAACATAACTAAGTAATCTGGCCATCTATTTCTATTTAGTGCCGCCACATAGGCTAGGATTATTCCTATGGGAACTCCTATAAATAAAGCTAATCCTCCAATAGTTGCTGATACTGGCGCATTTGTGACTATTGTTTCTGTAACGTTTCTTCCAGGGTATCTAAGAGATTCTCCTAGTTGTCCTTTAGTAACTAAATTCTTCATAAATATTACATACTGTTCTCCTAGAGGCTTGTCTAATCCATACTTTTCATAGTAATTAGCTTTTGTTTGCTCTGGAAGATTTTTAGCNNTATGCATTAAGAAAAAAGTTAAAGTAGTTATAAAAAATAAACTTATAATCATATATCCTATTCTCTTTAGTATATACTTTCCCATGTCCTATCTCCTTCCTGATACAATATAGCAGTTTGAAAAATCTCTGTTTCCAAACTGCTATAAAGTGAAACTTAGGTTTAGAGGGAGTTTTGCCTCCCCCTTAAATTTTAGATGAACTTATCTATTTTCTTCCTTGAGTATATACTTGCTTAGATCCTGCTGTTGAGAAAGGATTATCTGATACTCCCTTAAGGTATTTATATCTAAAGATGTTACTAGCTGTGTAAACTACTGGGCATAATACAGCATCATCAAATAATACCTTTTCAGCTTCTTTGTATAGTTCTAATCTCTTTTGTGCATCCATTTCTACTGAAGCTTTCTTTATTAGTTCATCATACTTTTCATTTTTCCATCCGCTTAATATAGCAGTAGAGTCAGATGTAACTAGTTTTAGCATGGATATTGGATCATTGAATTCTGCACCCCATGACATATATCCTATTTGGAACTCACCTTTTTGTACCTTTGATTGGAATAATGGCCACTCTAGGAATTCTATTTCTAAGTTTACTCCTAAAGTTTTCTTATACATTTGTTGTAAATATTCTCCAAAAGTTCTAAACCATTGGTCTGTTCCGCCTAATGTGAATTTAACCTTTAATGTAGCTGGGTCTGATCCTAGTCCTAACTCTTCCATTCCTTTTATTAATAATGCTTTTGCATCTGAATTTTTGTCTTTTATTTCTTTTAGTGGTTCTGTAACAACAGATCTATATTCCTTTTCCCCATCTCCTGTTACACTTTTTGGCACCCATCCATAAGCTGGCTCATGAATTCCATTGAATATTGTATTAGCTATTTCTTCTCTGTCCATTCCTAGTGAGAATGCTTGTCTTATATTGTTGTTCTTGAAGATAGTATCTTTGTGGTTATAGAAAGCGAAATTAACTCTTTGGTTAACTACTCTTACATTTTCTAATTTATCATTCTTAGCAAATCTGTCTCTCCACTCTGGCTTAGTTACTCCAGCTGAATCTATTGAGTTATTCTCTAAAGAATTGTAGATTGCATTTATATCTTGCATTATTGGGTAATTGATTGTTTGTAATTTCACATTATCTTTATCCCAATAAGAATCATTCTTAGCTAAAACTAGCTTACTATTGTGTGTCCAATCAGTTACAGTAAACGGTCCATTATATATTAAAGTTTCTTTCTCTGAACCATATTTTTCACCATTTTTCTCAACAATATCTTGTCTTAATGGGAACATTGGTGTTTGATATGTTAAGCTTAAGAAGTAAGGGGTTGGCTCGCTTAATGTGATTTCTAAAGTTTTATCATCAACAGCCTTAACTCCTAAATCTTGTAATCCCATCTTTCCCTCATTAACTGCCTCTGCATTCTTTATAGGTGTCAAAAGATATGCATAAGGTGATCCTGTTTTAGGATCTAAAGATCTCTTAATTCCATATTCATAATCTTGAGCTTTAACTGCTTGCCCATCGCTCCATTTATTATCTCTTAAGTGGAATGTCCAAACTGTTCCATTTTCATTGCTTTCCCATTTTTCTGCACCAGCAGCTACTAGAACTCCATTTCCATCTTTATCATCTTCTAATCTTGTAAGCGGTTCCATAATATCATACAATATGCTATTTCCATAAGTATCTGAACACTTTGATGAATCTAATGTTCCTGGTTCTGCTCCTAAATAACCATTGTAAAGCTGTTCACTATCAATTTTAGTTGTATCCCCACCTGATGAGGCGCTGTCGTTTCCTCCACATCCTACGAAGAGGGCAGAAGCTACTGCAAACGTTGTCACTACAGCCATTAATTTTTTGAATTTCATAATTTTGTCCTCCTATGCTCTTTCTTGTGTGTCTTTGTCTTTTCATATGTATTTTTTTTAACATTTATCAGTGGTATATCTAGGTACACCTCTGTATGATTCATTATACTATTTATTCAATTATTCGACAATTGTAAATTTACATAATGTTTTTATGGATTATTATAAAAAATATTGTTTCTTTTGGTCTTTTATTGTTAAATAAATACTATTATTCATAATATATATGAATATAATTAAATATATCCAAATTTATTTTTATATCTATTTTATGGTATTAATACTATTTTTATAAATATTGTTTTATTTTTAACAATATTTATCTGATGCCTACCTGCTGTAACACTCCCCCTCCTTAGGTTGGACATAACAGCAACTAGAACCCTAAATAAGTTCGACTAACATTAGATGGAATCCAAACTTCACCCTAAACTAAGATTTTAGAAGCTTTTAGAGGTAATTCTTTCAATAAGGTAGTAAAAAAGTCACAGTTGAACTTTCAACTGCGACTTCTTAATTAATTTTTCTTAACTATGGTTTTAGCTCCATTGTAAGTAGCTATAAAGTATATTGTGTATACTACTAATATTACAGCTGACACCCATAAAGCTTGATTCCATATAGATCCTTCTCCAAAGAATTTTATAACATTATTAGCTACATATAGCCCTACAATACTGTGAATTATAGCTAAAGCCAGTGGCATTAAGAAATATATTAATGTTTGGGTAAAAATAGCTTTGTTTATCATCTTATCATCTACCCCTATATTCTTTAGAACCTTGTACCTTTTTATATTATCAGAGGCTTCAGATAATTGTTGTAATGCCAAAACTGCAACACAAGTAATAAGGAATATAACACCTACATACAATCCTATATATACTACCAAGGTGCTAAGCCCCGCAAAACTATCTTTTACCATAGATTTGGTGATCCCAGATACTTTGGGCATGTTTTCTTTTTGGTTACTATCTTCTATTGCCTTTCCTATTTCTTCTCCCTTTTTCAAGAATTCTTTTTCCTTTGCCTCTGGATCCCCTAAAAAGTTAAATGATGCATAAGCAGAGTCTAATTCTAATCCTTTTGAAGCCTCATCGTTAACTATTAAGGTTAATATGTCCCCAGCTAATGGCATAGTTACAACCGATTCATACCTTGCTGAATAAGTAGATGGTTTTATCTCATTATTATTTATTATTACATCTAATCTATTGTTCTTATCTTTATCGCATATCTTTTTTACATTTGTATCATTTGTTAAGATGGCATATTGATCCTGTTCTAAGTTGCACCTTTCCTTGCCCTTCATCTCCATAAGCCTATTAAAATCAGAAAGTTTTATAACCTTCACTTTAGCAAATCCCATGCCCTTTATGTCTTTTAGATCTTCTTCATCATTTTTGAAGAAATCATTAACACTTATATTAAGTCTATAAACTTTAAATTCATGATAATCTTTGCAGTCTTTTTTTATATCAAAATCCATTTTATAAAGGGCATCCTCTATATTAATTGATGGATCGGCTGCGATAAAGCTTCCATCATAAGGAGTAGCTAACTGTATTGTCTTATTCATAGAATTGCTTAAACTAAATCCTGTAGATAGCATCCCTATTGCTACGAATAGCATAAGGCAAATCAATGACATAGATATATAATTAGTATTTATCTTACTGTTTATCTGTCTAAGGACAAACATATTTAAATTTTTAAGATATACTTTTTTATTACTTTGTACCACCTTAAGAGCAAATCCTGAAAGAGACATAAAGAATAACAATGTTCCTATGACTCCTAGAATTATGGCTGTGGCAAATTCCTTATCTAAACTCATAAGCTGATTTTTAATTATAAGCTTATAGCCTAATCCTATAAATACTAGTGCCGCTAAGAATATGAAAACAGATATCATTATGTTTTTGGTTTTTAATTCCTCATTTTTCTTTTCACCATAAATCAAATCTATAACCTTGTATTTTGAAATTATAAATGAGTTAAATATTATAACAAGCAAAAATATTATTCCAAAATACTCTATGGTTTTAATTGTTGCTTCTTGAGAAAACACAAAGGTAAATTGTTTTAACTTCACTTGAAACATCTTCGCTGTTAATACCGCTACTCCCTGGGATAAAAATACTCCCATCACTATACCTATAACTAAAGATACTAAGCCTATTAGTAATGTTTCAAAGAACAATATAAAAGAGATTTTGCTTTTATCCATACCTATGGTCATATATAATCCTAATTCTTTTTTTCTTCTCTTTATTATATAATTGTTAGCATATATTATTAGAAAACCTAGTATAAATGATATAAATATAGATAGTGCTGACATTACAGTACCCAAAACTTTTACGTATTCTGTCTGAACCTCATTTAAATCTAACATTATCTGTTGAGAAGATATAGAATTAAATATATAAAATACACATACTGCTAAAGTTAAGGTTATAAAATATATAGCATAATCTTTAAAACTCTTCTTTACATTCTTTATAGCTAACTTAGAGTACATTATTATTGTCACCTCCAAGAAGAGTAACTACTTCAATAATTCTATTAAAGAATTCTTTTCTGGAATCATTACCCCTTATAAGTTCATTAAAAATCTTACCATCCTTTATAAATAATATTCTTTTTGCATAGCTAGCAGTAAAAGCATCATGGGTTACCATGATTATGGTAGCACCTAAGTTAGAATTTAAATGTTCAAAGGTATCTAATAGCATCCTTGAGGATTTAGAATCCAGCGCTCCCGTAGGCTCATCAGCTAATATCAATGATGGCTTTGTTATTATAGCTCTAGCACTGGCAACTCTCTGCTTTTCTCCACCTGACATCTCATAGGGGTACTTCTTTAATATATCTGTAATACCTAACTTCTTTGCTACTTCATTGATTCTAGTGTCTATTTCCTTATGATGAACTTTCATTACAGTAAGGGATATGGCAATATTTTCATATGCAGTTAATGTGTCCAACAGATTAAAATCCTGAAATATAAATCCTAATTCTTCTCTACGAAACTTAGAAAGATCCTTTCCTTTTAACTTTGTTACATCTCTATCACCTACATGTATGTATCCGCTACTTACATTATCTATAGTAGATATGCAATTCAAAAGGGTAGTTTTACCGCTACCTGATGGCCCCATTACTCCAACAAATTCACTATTCTCTACCTGAAAACTTATATCATCTATAGCCTTGGTTATATTGCCTTTTTTACCATAGTACTTTTCAATATTATCAACCTTCAAAACTGTGCTCATTTGCTTTCCTCCATACTTCCTTTATAATTTTAAATCCTAGTCACTACTAGCAATGGCTCCCGGGATATAGCCACATAGCTAATTAGTGCTATCTTTAATTTTTTAATTTATCTATACTGTTATTGTATATTCTTTAAGGAAGCACTGCCACAATTTAAACTTACAGTTTTATTTCGTTTTTGTAAGATTTCTTTATTTATAATTAAGTTAAATTTTTAATTCTTTTGAATTACAGATATCAGTTTCCAGCATTTAGGTAGATAAATTTTAGTATGTTCTTTTGGCTTTCTTACTCTTTTTTAAAGAAGTGTTGATAGGTATGTATTTTTGAGGACAAACTACAACTATCAAACTCTATGCTATTTTTAGGCTGGACATATCTCCCCCCTTAAATTCACCCTTGGAAATTCATAAACTTTAAGCTTATTCATTCCCTTCATTATCTTATCTGCTAAAGATAAATATTGTCCATACTTCTCTTTCTCCATCCAAATGAACCAATTGCTATAAAAGGTTAAATATTTAGTGGACACGCCTCTAAAGGGTTTTAGAAAAAGCTTAAAACATAGCTCTTGGAAAGAAGCGAAGTCCTTTTCCATAACTCCCTTATTATATAGAACAAATTGCTTAACCTTTATAGATTTTTCCTTTGCACAAGGACTATACAGCTTATGTCTTCTGGTACTTATTGTTGAGCCTTCTTTTATCTTAGGTAGCACATATTTTTTTATCTGAACTCCAGTTATAATATCATCTATTGGAAACATTCCTCTATTTTCTTCTGTATCCACGCAACTTATAAGCTTTACCATAGGCATACACAGACTTTTTAACCACCTATGTCTTCTCCATACTATGTCTTTATTTTTATGGTTGCCTTTATTGCTTTTTGCCATGACAAATTCTTTTATCTGGATCTCATTAGAAAATTCTTCAAGTTCTCCTTGGATTTTCAAAGAACTTAGAAGCTTGTGCCTCCAGTAGAAAGACGTAGTTAAACAAATGCCACTAAGTTTTGAGGATACTTTTAAAGTCTTCTGATTGCTCAATGCAGCTATGTATATGGCCCAGTTTTCTATTGGTTTTTTACTATAACTTAAGGGTGTTTTGGTAAACTGGGAGAAAGTTCCTAAGCAATTTTTACATTTATATCGTTGAGTTTTGCCGTTAATTTTACCGAACTTAACAATGTTTCTGCTATTGCAATGGGGACAGCATTCCACTACCCTATTTATTAATTTATCTTTAATGCTTTCAATAAAATCCATAAAAATAACCCTACCTTCATATCAATATTATTTTAATTATTGACATGAAAGTAGGGTTTTAATCATAATTTCCGAACTAATATTCTTACTTTTATATATGGACAAGCCACTGCTATATCCATCAACAGTTTATTAGAAAAGAGTAAGAAAGAAGAAAACTGTAATGATTTTTCTCAAGGAAATAGATTCCATATCGCTATAAAACTTTAATTTTGCTATTTTTTCAATCTATATACTTATGTAATGCCATAAAAACAGCTCCCCATTAAAAAACGAGGAGCTACTATAAACTATATTCTACTTAAATTCAGCTGCTAGCTTTGTAAAACTATCTAAAGACTTTTCTATCTTCTCGTAGCTTGTACAATAAGCTAATCTAAAGTACCCTGGACATCCAAAAGAAGATCCTGGAACTATTAATAAGTTATATTTTTTAGCGATTTTTGCAAATTCCTTATCATCTTCAATTAAAGCCTTAGGGAACAAATAGAAAGCTCCCTCTGGTTTAATACATTCAAAACCTAAGCTTGTTAGATGGTTATATAATAAATCCCTATTTTTCTTGTATATATTTATATTTACCTCTGCACCCAAAGTCTTTCCTATAACTCTTTGGAATAGTGATGGTGCATTAACAAATCCAAGAATTCTATTAGCTACCTTTAAAGATCCCATAACATCTTCAAAGTCTACCATATTACTATTAACTACTATATAGCCTATTCTTTCTCCTGGAAGGGATAAAGATTTACTATAGGAATACCCTATGAAGGAATTGTTATAAAAATCAAGTATATATGGAACCTCTACTCCATCATAAACAATTTCTCTATAAGGCTCATCAGAGATTAAAAATATTTCTGTTCCATGCTCTTTTTGTTTATTTTCTAGTACCCCAGCAATTTTTTCTATAGATTCCTTTGAATATACTACTCCTGTTGGATTATTAGGTGTGTTTATTATAACTGCCTTTGTTTTTGGAGTAATAGCCTTTTCTAATTCCTTTATATTAGGTTGGAAAGTATCTGTGTCAGCTGGCACAACTACTAAATTGCTATCAAAATTGGAAACGTAGTTTGTATACTCACCGAAGAATGGAGCAAAAGCAATAACTTCGTCTCCTGGATTAAGGATAGTCTTTAAAATTATATTTAGGCCACCTGCTGCTCCGCAAGTCATTACTACGTTTTCTTTACTTAAGTTACTACCTTTTTTAGAGTTTATAAATTGAGCTATGTTCTCCCTTACATCATCATAACCTGAATTATTCATATATCCATGAACTAAGTTAGGTGACTCCTCTGAAAGTATGTCTGCTATAGCTTTCTTCACAGTCTCTGGTGGTTCCACATTTGGATTCCCAAGGCTGTAATCGAATACATTGTCTTCACCATATATAGCTGACAATCTCTTCCCTTCTTCAAACATTTCTCTTATGATTGAGCTATTTTTTACTAATCCCACCATCTTGTTTGATATCATGTTCTTTCCCCCTTGATTATATATTAAGAATATTATAACATATCTGACTTATCAATTCTCATTATGAGCCGTTGAAAAAGTCATATATTTATATTGCTGAAATTAAAATTCTTCAATATATTTTGCTTAATTTCTTAACATTTAACATTTTAGATTTTTTTAGGAGCCCCACATAATATTTTCATAATGCGAGGCTCCTTATTTAAGGCATATTTAATATAAATGGCACGCTACAAAGTGATCTTTTTCTAATTCTTTTAATTGAGGTTGTACCTCTTCACATACTTTCTTGGCATAAGGGCATCTCTGCCTAAATTTACATCCAGGTGCAGGATTTATTGGACTAGGCACTTCCCCCTGCAACTTTATTCTTTCCCTTGTGGATTCCACCTTGGGATCTGCCACTGGGATAGCTGATATAAGCGCTTTAGTATATGGATGAAGAGGATTTTTATATAAATCATGGTTTGTTCCAATTTCAGCCATGGCCCCTAAATACATAACTCCTACCCTGTCTGAAATATGTTTAACCATGGACAAATCATGGGATATAAATAAATATGTGAGTTCCATTTCTCTTTGGAACTTTATAAGCATATTTACAACCTGAGCTTGTATTGAAACATCAAGGGCTGATATGGGCTCATCACATACAATGAACTTAGGTTCAACAGCTAAAGCCCTTGCTATTCCAATTCTCTGTCTTTGTCCACCCGAAAGTTCATGAGGAAATCTATTAGCATAATCGCTGTGAAGACCTACTCTAAATAACATATCATTTATAACTTTAGTTTTGTCTTCTTTAGAATAATTACCATGGACCTCCATACCCTCTACTATTATGTCCCCTATGGTCATTCTTGGATCTAATGAAGCATACGGATCTTGAAATATCATTTGAGCATTCTTTTTAAAATGTAGTAGATCCTTTCCTTTAAGACTATTTACATCTTTACCCTCAAATTTAATACTTCCACTAGTAGCATCATACAGCTTTACTAAGGTTCTTCCACAGGTTGTCTTTCCGCATCCTGATTCTCCAACTAATCCTAAAGTTTCACCTTTTTTAATGGTAAAGCTTACATCATCTACGGCCTTTAGGGTAGCTTTTCTTCCAACATTAAAGTACTTACACAAATTCGAAACTTCAATTAGATTTTCTTTACTCATTTATATCTCCTCCCTGTACTTTAAAGCCTTTCACCTTAGGAGCATCTGGATCCTGTAGCCAGCAGGAAACCTCTTGGCTGTCACTGAGTTTTACTACAGGAGGTTTTTCTTCCTTACATATTCCCATACAATACTCACATCTAGCTGCAAAAGGACATCCTTTTAAATCTAAAATTAGGTCTGGAGGAGTACCCTTTAAAGAGTACAATTCTTCTTTTGCTTCTGTCTCCAAGCGAGGTACAGATTTTAATAAAGCCCATGTATAAGGATGCTTAGGATTGTAGAATATCTCATCCTTAGTACCCCTTTCTATTATTTCTCCAGCGTACATTACTTGTATCTTGTCAGCAAAATTAGCTACAACTCCTAAGTCATGAGTTACCAATATTATTGCTGTATTTAGCTTTTCTTTTAGTTCTTTTAAAAGATCTATTATCTGAGCCTGTATAGTCACATCTAAAGCTGTAGTTGGTTCGTCAGCAATAAGAATATTAGGATCACAACATATAGCCATGGCTATCATTATTCTTTGTCGCATCCCACCAGAAAGTTCGTGAGGATATTGATCTATTCTTTTCTCCGCATTTGGAATATTAACAAGCTTTAATATTCTAATAACCTCTTGCCTTGCTTCATCCTTCTTTAAATTTCTATGAATCTCAAGACTTTCCATTATCTGTTTACCTACAGTCATTGTAGGATTTAATGATGTCATAGGGTCTTGAAATATCATACTTACTTCGCTTCCTCTATAAGCACTCAATTGCTTCTTACTCATACTTAATACATTTTTTCCATCTACTATAATCTCAGAAGTGTCCTTTATTTCTGCAAAAGGTGGTTTTAATAGCTTTAAAATGGATTTTGCTGTTACTGTTTTTCCACAGCCTGACTCTCCAACTAATGCTAATGTTTCACCCTTATTTAAGTTAAAGCTTATTCCTCTTACCGCCTTAACTTCTCCTGCATAAGTATGAAAGGATACATTAAGATTGTTTACCTCTAATATTTTTTCCATTTTAGCTATTCCTCCTACTTCCTTAATTTAGGGTCTAATGCATCTCTTAACCCGTCACCCATTAATGTGAATGCAAGCATTGTTAGCGCAATCATTAAAGATGGGAAGAAAAGTTGATATGGATAAAACATAAAGTTTTGTTGAGCTGCTGATGCTAAAGCACCCCAGCTAGTACTTGGTGGTTGAACCCCTAACCCGATATAGCTTAAAAATGCTTCAGAGAATATATATCCCGGTATATCAAAGGTTATTGATACCACCACAAGACCAAGGGTATTAGGAATTAGATGTTTTAATATAATCTTTAATGGTCTTACTCCTAAAACCTTAGCTGCCATAACAAACTCCTGTTGTTTTAGCTGAAGTATCTGACCTCTTACTAATCTAGCTACACCGCACCATCCTGTAAGAGTCATAGCCACCATAAGAGAAGTTATACTTTTACTATCAGTTATAACAGATATTAATATAACCACTATAAGATAAGGTACGCTTATTAATATTTCTACTATTCTCATCATTATATTATCTACTGCTCCGCCAAAAAATCCAGCTACTCCTCCATAAATACATCCTACTACAGTACTTATGAATGCTCCTGATAGGCCTATAAGCATAGATATTTTACCTGCTTGCCAAACTCTTGAGAATACATCTCTTCCCAATTCATCAGTTCCAAACCAATGGGTAGAACTAGGTTTATTATTTTTTAATCCTGGGTCTATCTCTTCATATGAAAATCCACTTAAATGTGGCCCTATAATGATCATTACTATTAATATAATTAGTATAACTAAGGCAACCATCGCTAACTTGTTCTGTTTAAATCTTCTCCAAACGTCTTGCCAATAATTTATTCTAGGTCTAGCGGACATTTCAGTGCTAGACTCATCAATGCCAATAATTTTAAATTTATCTTTTCTATCCATATTTGCCTCCTATACTACTTTGATGATGAAACTCTAATTCTAGGGTCTACTACACTGTATAGTATATCTACTAGTAACTGTGTAACTACAAAGAGTACAGCATAGAATATGGTAGTTCCAATGATCATAGTAAAGTCTCTATCATTGATTGAAGTCACATAATAAAATCCAAGTCCTGGTATACCAAATATCTTCTCTATAACAAAGGATCCTGTAAAAATTCCTGCTATACTAGAACCCAACATTGTGATAGCTGGTAATATAGAATTTCTAAAAATATGTCTTTTCAATATATTGAATGAACTTACTCCCTTGGCCTCTGCTGTTAATATATAGTCTTGGTTAGTTACCTCTAGCACACTAGACTTTATATAACGTGCATAAGTGGCAATAGGCCCTAACACGCAAGCCATTACCGGAAGCACCATATGTTCAGGTCTCCCCCATCCAGTAGTAGGTAGTACTTGGAACTTAACCGAGAATATATACTGCATAAGGGATGCTAGTACAAATACGGGTATGGTAACCCCCAATACCGCTATAAACATAACTAAATAATCAGGCCACCTATTTCTATTAAGAGCTGCTACATATGCTAATATAATTCCTATTGGTACACCTATAAGTAATGCTAGCCCTCCAATAGCTCCTGATATTGGTGAATTAGTTGCTATGGTATCGGTTACACTTCTTCCTGGATATCTTAAAGATTCTCCAAGATCCCCTTTAGTAACTAAATTTTTCATAAATAGCACATACTGTTCCCCTAGAGGCTTGTCTAAACCATACTTTTGATAGTAATTAGCTCTAGTTTGTTCTGGTAAATTCTTAGCCATGTGAGCTAAGGGATCTCCAGGTATGCTATGCATTAAGAAAAAAGTTAACGTTATTATACAAAATAAGCTAATAAACATATATCCTATTCTTTTGAGTATATACTTTGCCATGTTTTTTCCCCTTCCTTCATACATATATAGCAGTTTGCAAATACTTTTTTACAAACTGCTATATTTTAAAGACTATGACTATTTTCTACCTTGTGTATATACGTGCTTAGATCCAGCTGTTGAGAAAGGATTATTAGATGTTCCTTTAACATACTTATACCTGAATATATTGCTTGCTGTGTAAACTACTGGGCATACAACTGCATCATCAAATATTATTTGTTCTGCCTCTTTGTATATCTCTAGTCTCTTCTTAGCGTCCATTTCTTTTGATGCTTGCTTTATTAAGTCATCATATTTATCATTTTTCCATCCAGTTAATATTGCAGTGGAATCTGATGTAACTAATCTTAACATAGCTATAGGATCATTGAATTCTGCTCCCCATGACATATATCCTATTTGGAAGTCACCTTTTTGTACCTTTGATTGGAATATTGGCCATTCTAAGAATTCTATCTCTAAATTAACACCTAAAGTTTTCTTGTACATTTGTTGTAGATATTCTCCAAAAGTTCTCATCCATTGGTCAGTTCCTCCTAGAGAGAATTTAACCTTTAACGTAGAAGGATCTGAACCTAAGTTTAATTCTTCCATACCCTTTAGTAATAATGCTTTAGCATCTGAGTTCTTTTCCTTTAGTTCTTTTAATGGTTCTGGAACTATGCTTCTGTATTCATTTTCTCCATCCCCTGTTATGCTCCTAGTAACCCAACCATATGCTGGCTCGTTTATACCATTAAATATTGTATTAGCTATTTCTTCTCTGTCCATTCCTAAAGAAAATGCTTGTCTTATATTAGTGTTCTTAAATATAGTATCTTTGTGATTGTAGAAAGCATAATTTACTCTTTGGTTTATTATTTTTATATTTTCAAGCTTATCGTTCTTAGCAAATCTATCTCTCCACTCTGGAGTTATTACTTGCGCAGAATCTATTGAATTATTCTCTAAAGAATTGTGAATTGAATTTAAGTCGTTCATTACTGGGTAATTAATTGTTTGTAATTTTACTGAGTCCTTATCCCAATAAGAATCATTTTTAGTTAAAACTACTTTACTGTTATGAGTCCACTCACTCAGAACAAATGGTCCATTAAATACTAAAGTATCTTTTTCTGAACCATACTTTTCTCCATGCTTCTCAACTATGTCCTTTCTTTGAGGAAGCATTGAGCTTTGATAAGTTAGACTTAAAAAGTAAGGTGTAGGTTCGCTTAAAGTTATTTCTAAAGTCTTATCATCTACAGCTTTGACTCCTAGTTCATCTACCTTCATTTTTCCTTCACTTACTGGTACTGCGTTCTTTATAGGCTCTAAAAGATATGCTGAAGGTGATCCTGTATTTGGATCCAAAGATCTTTTAATTCCATATTCATAGTCTTGTGCCTTAACAGGCTGACCATCACTCCATTTATTTTCCCTTATTTTAAATGTCCATACTGTACCTTCTTTGTTGCTTTCCCATTTTTCTGCTCCAGCTTCTTTTAAGACACTCTTTCCATCTTTATCATCTTCTAATCTAGTTAATGGCTCAAGAATATCTTGCAATATTCCATTTCCATAAGAATCTGCACATTTTGACGGATCTAAAGTTCCTGGCTCTGCACCTAAAAAGTCATTAAGATACTGCTCACTATCAATCTTTCCAGTATCTCCACTTGATGCTGAATTGTTACTTCCTCCTCCGCATCCCATAAAAAGACTAGATGCAACTGCAATCGTTGACATTACTGCTACCATCTTTTTAAAATTCATACAAATTTGCCCCCTCTTCGAGTTTGATTTTTTTTTAACATTCTTAAGATAGACTCATTATACTATTGGCCAAATTATTCGACAATTGTATGATATTACAATAACTTTGTTATTATGCACAATATATTTCCCAACGTTTTAACTTTAATTCGCTAAATTTTTTCATTTTTATTCCTTTATTCTTTTA
The DNA here is from genome assembly GCA_002423705.1 of Clostridium sp. UBA5530. GTDB lineage: Bacteria > Bacillota > Clostridia > Clostridiales > Clostridiaceae > Clostridium_X. Next base: position 32,608 of record DINW01000094.1, on the reverse strand, counting down.
TTTATTATTATATGTTTAAATATTTGTTGTTATTTCTCAATTGTTTCTAAATATGACAATGTGTTTTTAAAGACCAAGGTTCGTTATAAAAATAACAAACTTTGTGGAGTTATGAATTTTTTGTTTCTTTTTGTATCATATTTTCATATATATTGTTTTGTTAATTTTATAATTTACATTTTTATAATTCACCAATAGTGTCGGTTACACCTTAGATTCAGAAATTACACACTTTACTAAAAAAAGAATATTTTAAGTCATTTTTGCAAAATCACTTATTAATTGATTAACCTAGTATGCCTTTTTATCATTACATTTTATTTATTTTATTCCTTATTATTTAATTAAATCATTTTTTTTACATATTTGATTGTATAGAAAGATTTATGTCTATTTTTGGCCACACTATTTTATGTTATAATATGTAAATTGTTCTATAGAAAAAAGTAATAGCATCTATTAATATAGATGCTATTACTTTTAAATTACTATTTTTGTAAATTCGTCTTATAAAATTAACCCCATTAGAATGGCATCATAGTATTTTCCTTGAAAGCAAATTCCCCTTCTTACTATTCCTTCCACCTTAAAACCCATTTTTTCATATAATACTCTAGCTACAGTGTTATCCTTATTGGTCATTAGACTTATTCTTTTTGTGATTCCATTGGTCTTAGCCCAGTTAATTATATATTCCATCATGTTTTTCCCTAAACCTAAATTGCAATACTTTTGTGATATAACTATGCCAAAAGTACCATCATGGCTGCTTCTTCCTTTATTACTAGAATCTAAAATTGCTATTCCCGCTACTTTTTCATTTATTGTAGCTAGAATTATTATAGAATTCTTTGTGTTAGCTATATTCTCTATATTCTTTTCATATTCTTTCACACTAGTTCTAAATTCATTAGCTCCAAAAGAAAGAAAATGGGTTTCCCCTCCTACCACATTGTAAAATTGTACAATTTCTTTAGCATCCTCTTTTTTAGGTATCCTAAAAATAGCTTCTGTACCATCTTTTAAAATTATTTTCTCCATAACCCTAGCCTCCTAAATTTATCCTACATCTAAGCACTGTTAACTACAATGTTTTTACTTTAAAGTGAGTAGAAATTAGCTCCTAATAGACTTAACTATTATCTATAATAGTTTAACAATGCCTTAAGCTAAGAGAGTCAGCTTATTTTTAGGAAATATTATGGTTACTTTAGTGCCTTTGTTAATCTCTGATACAATATCTATTCCCATACCTAGCCTATGGCATAGTTTTTTACTAAGATAAAGTCCCATGCCTGTAGACTTAGAAAACTTTCTACCATTTTCTCCTGTGAAACCCTTTTCAAATATTCTTATTAAATCTTTTTCTCCTATACCTACCCCATTATCCTCTATTATTAAAGATAGGTTATTAGTATTATTTATAGCCTGAATTTTTAGTACTTTGGTAGTCTTGTCCATGTACTTTATAGAATTATTGATAACCTGTTCAATTATGAATTGACTCCATTTTATATCCGTATATACTTTGAAGTCTTCTTGAAAAATTTCTATCCTTATTTTATTGCGTATGAAATTTTTAGAATTTTTTCTTATAGTAGAATTTATAAGTTCCCTTAAAGATGTTTCTTTTATTATATAATCCTTCTCTACGCTATTGCTTTTTGCATAGTATAAAGCTTGCTCTACATATCCATCTATTTTATTCATTTCTTCTTCCAAACTTTTAGTCACATCCGACGGATTGTTTTCAAAAATTAGTTTACTGGATGCTATAGGAGTCTTTACCTCGTGGACCCACATCTCTATGTATTCTCTATATTCGTTGCTAGCTCTTTTATGTTTAGCTATTTCATCATTCATATCCTTATTGCAAATCTTTAAAGTGTTGTATAGTATTTGTCCCTCTGCAAAATATGGCTCCTCTATAACTTCAGACAAAAGATGTTTTTGATTTAGTTCTTTTAGATTATTTAAAATTTTATTGTAGCATCTGCTCTTCCTAAGGAATTCTATAGCTAGAGGTATGATAAAAGCCACTGTATATAAACAACTAATAAAGGTTACTGTATACAAATTAAGGTCCAAAACATTAAGAACCACTGTGGTCATTGCTAGAGATATGAAAAACATAACTATGTGAAGGCTCTTATCCTTTAAAAAATCTATAAACTTCATAATTTTCCTCCTTAATCTACCACGTATCCTTGCCCCCGTTTAGTTTGAAGAAAGCTTTTTACTCCTATGCTTTCTAGTTTTCTTCTAAGTCTATTTATATTTACCGTTAAGGTGTTGTCATCTATAAATTCATTAGATTGCCATAATGCATCCATAAGGTCATCCCTGGATACTATATTCCCCTTCTTTTCTATCAATGAAAACAATATTTTAGTTTCATTCTTAGATAGCTCTACTTCATTACCATGATATTCCACTATGCTTTTTGACAAGTTTAATATAACACCATTATGTTCTACTACATGAGATGTGGCTATAGTTGTAGTCCTCTTTAACACTGCAGAAATTCTGGCTAATAATATCTGGGTATTGTATGGCTTGGTTATGAAATCATCTGCCCCTAGGTTCATACTCATAAGCTCATCCATTTCACTGGTTCTGCTAGTTACTATGATTATAGGTACATTAGACACCTTTCTTATATTTCTACATATATAATGTCCATCATATAAAGGTAAGTTTATATCTAGCAATATTAAATCAGCATTACTATTTAAAACCACCTCCACTATATTTTCATAGTTATCTGAAAAACTGCAATTGTATTTGTATTTACTTAAAAAAGTACATAGTTCCTGCCTTATCTTTTCATCATCTTCAATTATAAATATATTATTCATGTCTACTCCCCCTCCATAGTAAATTTCAATTATTTAGTTATCAGCACATAACGTGATTTTAAGCTAATTCTATTATCTCAATTTATATTTCTCTATGCAAATTTATCTAGGGGCATACCTGCTATAACAGCGGATACGCCCCTAGATAAATTGGACTAATATTACAGAGGAGTTTAGACTCCTGCTGGAACTAAGTTTTATTTCATATGGTTACATATTCAAGTATCCCCATAACCTTTGCTATGAAAACTCCATAGTTAGTTATTGGTATCCCTTGATTCTTGCATTTCATTATTCTTGAGAGCATATATTTTCTATTAAACATACATCCTCCACAGTGAATAACTAATGCATAGGATGATAAGTCTTCAGGAAAATTGTTGCCACTTACTATTTCAATATTAATTTTTTCACCTATGATTTTTTTCAGCATATTTGGTATTTTTATTCGCCCTATGTCTCCATCTAAAGGATTATGGGCGCAAGCCTCTGCTATAAGAACTTTATCTTGCTCTTTTAATGAATCTACTTTATGTGCTCCCTTAAGAAATTCATCTATATCACCTTTATATCTAGCCATGAGCATAGAAAAAGATGTTAATTTGGTTTCCTTAGGTTTTTCATCATAAACCTTTTTAAATACTTGGGAGTCCGTTATTATAACTTTGGGAGGTTCCTTTAACATTTCTAATGCGTCTTCCATCTTATCTGTGGTACAACAGTGAGGAATGGCCCCTATATCAAGAAGATCGCGGATGACCTGTACCTGTGGCAGGATTAGTCTTCCTTTCGGCGCTTGTATATCCTGAGGCATCACCAAAAGTACACTATCTCCTTTATGAACTAGATGTCCAGTTATGGATGGTACCTCAAAGTCTAAGGGCAGCTTTATCATTTCATCAATAACTTTATCTATGCCCGCTGTTGTCTTAGAGCTTATGGATATAGCTTTAAGACCCAACTCATTATATATGTCATTACATAATTCAGTATTGTCATATATATCTTCTTTGTTAACCACTGCTATTACAGGAACATTGCCTTGCTTAAAGTAATGATACCACTGCTTTTCATACAGAAACCCATCTATGGAACTTTCACTAGTAAATATCATCATAGCTATATCGCACTTTTCTGCTGCTTCTTTTGTCTTTTTTACTCTTAAACTTCCTAGTTCTCCATCATCATCAAAGCCAGCAGTATCTATTATGACACAAGGTCCTAGTGGGTGAACCTCCATGGATTTATAAACCGGGTCTGCTGTAGTTCCTGGCACATCTGATACTATAGCTATATTTTGATTTGTTAATGCATTTATAAATGAAGATTTACCTCCATTTCTTCTTCCTAAAATTCCTATATGAAGTCTATTAGCTCTTGGGGTGTCTTCCATGACCTTCCCTCCTAAAATCTAAAATCTCTGCTTCCTAATTCTATCTCTTTTACATAGGATTTTGTCTTTTGCCTTACCCTTTCATTAGGTATATTTAATAATTCTCTTTCTATTATCTTAAGAGCTTTAGCTTTAGTAGCCTCTCCTGCATAATCTTCAATATATTCCTTCAAGGTCATTATAGCATTAGCTTGGCATATATTACCTATTTGTGCTGTTTTAGCATGGCTCATAAATCTTTCTCCTGTACGACCTTCTCTATAGCATGCAGTGCAAAAGCTTGGTATATACCCTTTTTCACACAACCATCCCACAATCTCATCAAGGCTTCTCTCATCATTTACTGTAAACTGATGGGTGTCTTCTTCTTGTTTTTCTGCATATCCTCCTACTGCAGTATTCGACCCTCCACTTATTTGAGATATTCCTAGTCTTAAAAGTTCTGATCGAATCTCTTTGGTTTCTCTTGTGGATACTATCATTCCTGTATAAGGCACTGCTACACGTATTATTGCCACAATCTTTTTAAATTCTTCATCATCTACTCCTCTATATTCTGATAGCTCCATGCCCTGAGCTTTTCTTATCCTTGGAACACTTATAGTATGTGGACCCACCCCGTAAGTAGCTTCTAAATGTTCTGCATGCATTATAAGGGCTATGGTCTCGAATATAGGGTCGTTATAAAGTCCAAAAAGTACTCCTATTCCCACATCATCTATTCCACCTTCCATAGCCTTATCCATGGCTGTTGTCTGACGATCATAACTGCTTTTAGGCCCAGCTGGATGCATATACTCATAGGTTGGTCTATGGTAAGTTTCCTGAAATAATATATAAGTTCCTATACCAGCCTCTTTCAGCTTTCTATAATTCTCCACAGTGGTGGATGCTATATTTACATTCACTCGTCTTATAGCCCCATTTTTATGCTTTATGGAATAAATGGTTTTTATGCTTTCTAATACATAATCTATTGAACAGTTTTTAGGATCTTCTCCTGTTTCTAAAGCTAATCTTTTATGTCCTAAGTCTTGAAGAGCTGTTACTTCCTTTATTATTTCCTCTTGTGTAAGCTGCTTTCTTCCCATTTGTTTATTCTTACAATTGTACCCACAATATCTACAGCTGTTTGTACAGTAATTAGATAAATATAAAGGCGCAAACATCACTATTCTATTTCCATAAACTTTGGTTTTTATATCCATAGCTGTAGCAAAAAGCTTTTCCTCTATATCTTTGTCTTCACACATAAGCAAAGTTGCTGCTTCCCTATGAGTAAGACCTTTAAGTTTAGAAGCCTTTTCTATAAGGGATAGCATATATTCTCTATCTTTACTTTTTTCTAAAGCTTCCCCCTTGGTACTTTCTATTTCCTCATGACATATAAATTCATCTGGAATCTTTGAATTAACCTTATACATAATAAAATCCTCCACTAAATCATATTTGCACCTACTAAATAGGTATTCTATCTAGCTTTCTAATATATTCCTCAAGGATTTGCCTATCTGTTTTTATATCATTTTGACCAAAGCCCTTAGATGGATAAATCTCATATAAAGATCTATATTTTAAAGGAGTTACCTTTTTCATTATCACATCAGCCCCACAAGAGAATACCTGTTTTTTTGCTTTGCTATCTGTTACCTCTAAGGAGGTGGTTGCAGGCAGCATTATGTCTGGCATTATTATTCTTGTTAAAGCCACGGCTCTTTTAACTAACCCTGGAGATCCTGCTGGAAACTTTCCTAAGGATGTAGCCGGATTAGGTACAAAGGGCCCTATTCCTGCCATATCACACCCTATTTCCTTTAGTAGAAGTATATCCGAGGCTATGATTTCTTTAGTTTGATTAGGTAACCCTATCATAAATCCACTACCAGTTTCATAGCCTAGTCTCTTTATTTCTTTTAGACATGCAATTCGATTTTCTAATGTTCCACAGGGATGAAGAGATGAATAAAGTTCTGGATCTGAGGTTTCATGCTTTAGAAGATATCTGTCTGCTCCACAGTTTTTGAATAGCTCATACTCCCATAGTTGCCTTTCCCCCACACTAAGAGTTATTGCAACATCAGTATTTGCCTTTATGTCTTTCACTATTTGGCAAATTAAATCCCATGTATAGTAAGGATCTTCTCCTGACTGAAGCACTATGGTCTTGTATCCCGCCTCATATGCTTCTATAGCTGTATCCACAATGTCCTTTGGCTCCATCCTATATCTTTCTAAAGATCTATGGTCAGCATTAAGTCCACAGTAAGCACAATGCCTCTTACAATAATTAGAGAATTCTATAATCCCTCGGATTTTTACCTTTTTACCCTTAGTTTTATAGCATATATCTTGAGCCAATTCATAAAATTCTGTGAATTTTTCTTCAGGAGAGCCTAAGATTTCTGCAAGCTCTACCTTTGTTGGCACATATCCTGCACTAATTTTCTTCAACATTGTCTTCTCCTACTTTTGCTTGCATGGATTTAACTTTGATACCTTGTATCCTTCCCAGCTTTCCAGCTAAAGTGCTGATTTCGTTTGGAGTAGCATCTAGCACTACAGAAATTATGCTTACTCCTCTGGTTTCATAAGGTATTCCCATTCTCCCAACTATTTTACTTCCATATTCATGAAGAAGTTCATTAACTTTTTCAGCAGCCCCTATCTCCTCTACTATTATGCCGATTAGGGCAATTCTTTTATCCATATGGCTTTCACTCCTTTCCTAAAATCTTTGCGCTTTTAGAAAAACAAAAACTCCTTCCTAGCAACTAGAAAAGAGCATAAAAATTCTATTTTTTATCCACTTCTTTATCCCAGTAAAATCCTTCGCATCAGAGTAGTTCGGTTTATTCAGTTTTAAAAACATAGGCTAATATTGAGGATATACCTAAATATCAGGCTATCTTTAGTATACATTATATTGAAATCTATTTCAATATAATACTATATTCAATAATATTAACCAATTTATTTTTTCTAATGCCATATCTCTATTTTTATATTTATCTGCTGTCTACCTGCTGTAACACCCTACCCTCTTTAGGCTTGAGATAACAGCAACTACCACCCTAGATAAGTTCAATTTAGTTTCACTTGATAGGTTTTAAAGTATATTAAATTAAATATCTTACTCTTTTTTAAAGAAGTGTTGATACATATATAGCCGTTAAGGACAAGCTATCTTAATAATTATCAACAGTTTCTTAGAAAAGAGTAAGAAGGCACAAAATATGTTAAATTATCTATTAGTGAATCTTATCCATTTTTATGTTTTTAATTTATTCTTTCCTATGATACACTTATTAATAAATATAAAAATTTTGGTGATGGTGGTATAAAGAGTGGATAATTTGTTGAAAACTTTGTTTAAAATCTTTGATTATTTAGATGATAATAAGATAATGCAAGCTATAAAACATGGTTTAGTTTTAGCCATTCCATTTTTAATGATAGGTTCTATAGCATTAATATTGTTATCTCTTCCTATAGAACCATATATGAATTTTATAGAAAACCTTCTTAGTGGCTCTATAAATGACATAATAGCAGCTATAAAAGAATGTACTTTTTCCTTTATAGCCCTTATTATGGTTATAACTATCAGCTATAGCTACGGCGAATCCTCCAATATGGATCTGCTTAAAAGAATAATTATGGTAGTAGTGTCTACTTGTTCCTTTATAATATTCTCAGGTTCTGCATTTAATAACACCGGGTTATATATTTTTCAAGCTCCCTGCCTATTTACAGGAATCTTTGTATCTATATTGTCTTCTATGCTGTTTGTAAAGTTCAGCTCAATGAAAACTTTTAATTCATTTTCTCACATATATGGATCAGATTCATATTTTAATTCAGCTGTTTCCGCTATAGTTCCTTCTGCCATAGTCTTATTGATCTTTTCAGTGGCTAGTATACTCATAGTCCATTTATTCGGCGTATCTAGTTTTCAAGATCTGTTTTCTAACTTTATACTCTCTCTATTCTCTGGTATGGGTAGAAATTTAAAAAGTGCTATTATGTTTATATTTTCCATGCAACTAATGTGGTTTTTAGGCATTCATGGTAGCAATGTTTTAGATTCTGTAGCTCAACAGCTATTTGCTTCTGCATTAGATATAAATATAAATTTAGTTTCTATGGGATCAGCTCCATCGGAGATTTTTACTAAAACTTTCTTTGATGTCTTTGTACTTATGGGGGGCTGTGGAACTATCCTTTGTTTGCTTATAGCTATATTTGTAAACAGTAAGAAAAGCAACCTCAAAGAATTTGCAAAGATGTCCATTGGTCCAGTTTTATTCAATATTAATGAACTGGTTATCTTCGGACTTCCTGTTGTTTTCAATCCAACTCTGCTAATCCCATTTATATTTACTCCTGTTGTTCTAACTCTTATATCCTACGGTGCCTTATATATGGGACTGGTCCCCTACACCACGTCAACAGTTCAGTGGACTACTCCTGTTTTTCTTAGTGGATATGTGGCAACTGGTTCCATAAGAGGTAGTATATTGCAATTAATAAACCTTTGTATAGGTACATTAATATATATACCTTTTATTAGAATATCGGAAAAGCATCAAATGGTGAATTTCAAAAAAGGTATAAATAAAATGATAGATATAGTAAAGGAAAGTGAATCTCTTGGTGTTGAACCAGTGCTTATAAATAGATCTGACAATATAGGATCAATAGCAAAAACTTTGGTAACAGATCTAGATTATGCTATAAAACACAATGATATAGAGCTTTTTTATCAGCCTCAAGTAAATTTCCATGGATCAATAATAGGAGCAGAAGCTCTTCTTAGATGGAAACACAATATAGGTGGCTATCTATATCCACCATTAGTAATAGCTTTGGCTAAAGAAGGTTTGGTATTAGATGACCTTGGGATACTCATAATAAAAAAGGCTTGTATTAGCTTAGAACAATTAGAAAATCTTTTTCATTCACCTATGAAAATATCTGTTAATATTTCTGCAGACCAACTGAATAATCCCAATTTTAATGATGCCATTGAAGAGCTTTTATCTACATATAAAATTACCCCCAGCAACTTAGGTATAGAACTTACTGAACAAATTTCTCTAAGCAGTAGTCCAGTTATAAATCAAAGACTTAGGGAGATTAGAGACTTAGGAATAAAGCTCCTTATGGATGACTTCGGTATGGGCCATAGTTCTATGATGTACTTAAAAAACAGTAACTTTGATATAGTAAAACTAGATGGATCTTTAGTAAAAGATATTCTCTTAAATGAAAGATGTGTGGATATAATATCCTCTATTGTAGAACTCTCCTCTTCCCTTGGATTTACCGTATTAGCTGAGTATGTGGAAACTGAAAATCAAAGAAATAAACTTCATGAAGTAGGTTGTAACCTTTATCAAGGATATTTATATAGTCCCCCATTACCTTTTAATGAATTCCTACACTACATTAATTCTTCTAATACATATAAAGAAGTTAAGAAAAACTAACATAAACTTTCTAGAATTATTGAATTTATCTAGTCATAACTGCTGTAAGACTACAGCCTAAAAAGGGTGGAGTCTTACAGTTGGTATATATCAACTAAAAAATTGCTATATATTGGCCTAAAACTAATATATAGCAATAATATTATCTAAGAGCATTAAGCTCTTCATACACCTCTTTAGCTACCTCAATGCCTTTGCATAAAACGAAAATGTTATTATTACCTGCTATGGTGCCAGCAATCTTGATATTGTCTAAGGTATCTATCATTTCCCCTACACTAGATGCCATTCCATCTAAAGTTTTTATATATACAAAATATTCTTGTATACCTATGTCAGTGACAGCCTCTTTAAAAATACTAAGCAATCTAGTAGACACCTTGTCTTCATCTTTAAATACATACTTATAACTTTTATCCTCCAAAGGTACCCTTACTATGTGCATCTCTTGTAAGTCTCTAGATAGGGTAGATTGAGTTGTCTTAATACCTATTTGCTTTAGCTCTACCAAAAGCTCATCTTGCTTTTCTATATTATTCCTACCTAATATATGCAATATAGCTTGTCTTCTATTAACCTTTTTATCGTTACTCATAGCAATTAACTCCCTTCATGATAAAGTTAAGCATATTATCTAACAATTTTAGTTCCTGATTCTCCTCTTAAGGCTTCTGTTGCTTTCTCCAAGGATGCTATTATGGCTATCTTTTCCTTGTTAAATTCAACAAACTTTTTACAAGCCTCAACTTTAGGAAGCATGCTTCCTGGTGCGAATTGCTTTTCATCTATATATCTATTTACCTCTTCTAGATTCATAGTGACAAGCTTTTTCTCTTCAGGTTTATTAAAGTTTATGCAAACCCTATCTACAGCTGTAAGTATAAGGAGTGTATCTGCATCTAATATTTCTGCTAACTTTTCTGCAGCAAAGTCCTTGTCTATAACTGCTGAAACTCCCTTAATCTCTTTTTCTTCTTTAATTACTGGAATTCCACCGCCACCACAGGCAATGACTACAAAGTCGTCTTCTACCATCTTTTTAATAACATCTTTTTCTATAACATCTATTGGCTTGGGAGATGCTACAACCCTCCTATATCCTCTTCCTGCATCTTCCTTCATCATATAGCCCTTCTCCCTTTGAAGCTTTTCAGCTTCTTCTTTAGAATAAAAAGAGCCTATAGGCTTAGTTGGATTTTGGAATCCTGCATCATCTTTGTCAACTAATACTTGAGTTATAACAGTGTCAACAGCTTTTTCAATATCTCTTTTATTTAGCTCTTCCTTTATAGCATTTTGTAAGTGATAGCCTATATATCCCTGAGAAAAAGCTCCACATACATCAAAAGGGAAAAGCACATTTTCTGGACTACTTTTATGAGCAGTTTCTATAGATGCAACTATTTGGCCTACTTGAGGTCCGTTGCCGTGAACTATGGCTACTTCATGACCGGCTTCTATTAAATCTACTATAGATTTCGCAGTTGCTTTACATGTTTTTAATTGGGATTCTGCACTCTTGTCTTTAGTATCTGACTGCAGGGCATTACCTCCCAATGCTAGTACTATTCTCATGATTAAAATCCTCCCTAAAATTCGGTAATACCTTTATACCATTATCTTTCCTTAAGGTATAATCACTATTAACTGTCACCCTTGTTAGATGACAGTTAATAGTGACATTGTTCTCTAAATTAGTCTTAAATTATCTTCCTATAGTTGCAACCATTACAGCTTTTATAGTGTGCATTCTATTTTCTGCTTCATCAAAAACTACTGAATTTCTACTTCTAAACACTTCATCCTCTGCTTCTCTTATATCTAGATTTAATTTTTCTTTAGCTTCAACAGCTGTCTTTGTTTCCATGTCATGGAAAGATGGTAGACAGTGCATGAATAAAGTATTTGGATTTCCTGTCTTATTCATCATATCTACAGTTACTTTATATGGAGAAAGCAATTTAACTCTTTCTGCAAGCATATCCTCTTCTCCCATAGAAGCCCAGATATCAGTATATATTGCATCTGCATCTTTAACTCCTTCTTCTATGTTATCAGTAACTTCAATAATAGCTCCTGTTTGTTTTGCATATTCTCTCATTTCATTTACTATAGCTTCATCTGGTTGCAATGATTTTGGTCCAAGAGCTACAAAGTGCATTCCCATTTTAGCTGCACCATACATCAATGCATAGCTCATATTATTCCTTGCATCTCCTACGAATACAAATTTGATTTCTCTTAGTGGCTTCTTAACATGCTCTTCTATTGTTAATAAATCTGCTAATACTTGAGTTGGATGGTCAACATCTGTTAATCCATTCCATACTGGTACTCCAGAATATTTAGCTAAATCTTCAACTGTTTCTTGACTAAATCCTCTGAATTCTATTCCATCATAAAATCTGCCTAGTACCTTTGCGGTATCTTCAATAGATTCCTTTTTACCCATCTGAGAATTAGTTAAAAATGTTACATGAGCTCCCTCATCAAGGGCAGCCACTTCAAAAGCACAACGAGTTCTAGTTGATGTTTTTTCAAATAGTAGTACTACGTTTTTGCCTTCCATTGATTTGCCTATTATTCCAGCTCTTTTTTTAGCTTTTAAATCATGAGATAAATCTAATAAATATCTTATCTCTGCTGGTGTAAAGTCCTTTAATGTTAGAAAACTTCTTCCTTTTAAATTAATTGCCATAATAAAACACCCCTATATTTTTTATTTTTATAAATTAGATAGATTTTCTCTAAATAATGGCATAGACATACATCTTGGGCCACCTCTACCTCTTGAAAGCTCTGAGGATGGCATTATATGAAGTTTTACTCCATTTTCCTCCAGAATGTTATTTGTCACATAGTTCCTTGCGTATACCACTACTTCCCCTGGTGCTATAGCTAAAGTATTGGAACCATCATTCCACTGTTCCCTAGCTGATATAATTTTGTCGCCCCCACCGCATCTAATTAATTTAATATCTCTTTCTAGATGCTTGGACAATATATTTTCAAGAGTATCTATCTCTTTTTCCACTCTATATCCACATTGTTTAGATACATCTTTAGTCATGGCATACACATTTAAAGGGCCCTCTATTGCTCCATGAACTGTAAATTTATCATAATCTACTTGAGTGAACACAGTATCTAGATGCATAAATGCTCTTGTTTTTGGAATTTGGAATCCTAGTATGGTTTCAAAGGTATTAGATTCATCTAACAATATGGTATTACATAATTTTTCTACTGATGCTGAATCAGTACGTTCTGAAATTCCAACAGCCAATATCTTATCTGTAAGAACTAGCTCGTCTCCTCCTTCCAAAGAGGATTTTTCATCTCTATTAAACCAAAATGGTATATCTGCACCCTTAAATCTAGGATGGTTTCTAAATATATATTGTGCAAATATAGTTTCCCTATTTCTAGTTTCTGTCCTCATATGATTTAAAGTTATTCCATGTCCTATAGTTGCAAATGGATCTCTGGTAAAATATAAGTTTGGCATTGGATCACATAAAAATGGATAATCCTCATGGACCTGATCAAGAAAAGACATAGCCTTATAGCTTTTAAGCTCTTCTTTTCTCACTCCTGCCATCATCTTGTCTATCATTTCTTTATCTTTGAAGGATAGGAAATACTCTTTTAATGCATCTTGTAATCCCTCTCCAGTAACCCCTGCTTCTTCTAAAAATTGATTTATAAATTGACACTTAACATTCTTTTCCTTTATAGCTTCTGCAGCTAGTTCTTCAAGGTAGAGTACTTCTACCCCCGAATTTTTTAATATTCCTGCAAATTCATCATGCTCTTTTCTAGCCACTTCTAAAAAGGGTATGTCATCAAATAGCAACCTTTGTAATAGATCTGGAGTTAAATTCTCAATCTCCTCCCCTGGCCTGTGAAGTAAAATCGTTTTCAATGTCCCTATCTCAGAGGTTACATTCAATACCCTTTTACCCTGCATAAGTACCCCTCCTTCTGCTAAATCATTTTAGCAATTGCCTTAATATTCTTATAACTTTATTGTATTCTCCATAATTTATATGTCAAAGTAATTTTTTGTAATCAAATTAAAATATGTATATATTTATTCATGTTTTTGTAATAAACCATATTTATCTAAATATCATACTTTATTTAGGATTTTATTCTAAGTTATTTCTTTAAGCCACTGTGTGAAAATATAAGTTTATGCATTTTACTTATAACTTGCATATTCTCTGTATAAAACCCGAATAAAAAACATTGCGATTATTTCCTTGATAAATATAAAAACCTAGGTGGTTTTCCCCTAGGTCATCTTACTTCCGCAGAATATATACCTTTTTTTTCATCTATTAATTTTATTGATACTTGTTTCTCTTCTACTATATTCTTATCTTTGATTACCTTGATTAATATTTCTGTATTTTCATCAACAAGTTTCTGATTTTCTAATGGACTCCAAAATATTATATCTTCTTTCTTGCCTTCATAAATCTTTCCTTTATTTTCTACTATACCATTATCTTTATGCCACAATATAATATTTCCCTTATTTACTTCAATTTTCATTTTATCTATTGATTCCTTGTACTGAATGGAAAAAGGAATTCCTGGTGCAGAGCTTATTAAAGGTGAATACTGTTCCATCAACACTTCTACTCCTTGTCCTAATTCTCTATCTCTGCCGTCAGAAGCATAGGCTATAACTTTAAAGCTTTCAATTTTTTCAGTTTCAGTATCTTTATTCACATTATCCTTGTAATTATTTACTCTATTATATAGATTAGTAAACCTTCCCCCTGCAAATACAACAATAAAAACAATTGCTATGTCAATGATCCTCATAATACAAGTGTTCCTATAAGACTTTTCTTTGCTATTTTTAGTACTAATCCTTTCTTTTATACGAGTACCCATTAAGTGATCTGGTTGTAGTTTAGACATGATTTTTATATAATTTTCCTTTTTCATATCAATATTCCTCCAACTCTATTCTTAAAAATTCTTTTGCCCTTTTTAGTCTCATCTTTACCGCGGAAGTTCCTATATGAAGAATTTGTCCTATTTCTTTTATTGAATAGTTTTCAAAATAGTATAGATGAATAACATCCTTATACTTGGGCGGCAATGATAATATAAGTTGTGCCATTTCTATATCTGTTTCATCTTGAGCAAACAAATGGATTTCATTATAGGGGCAGGTTTTTTTGAACCAATGGCTTTTTAATCTATCCTTGCATAAATTTGTAGTGATTCTTATAAGCCACCTTTTCTCATGTTCATCATCAACAAAATCAGGAGCATTGTATAATAGCTTTAAAAATGCTTCCTGCATTATTTCCTCCGCATCATCATTGTTTCCAATGTACACCATGCTCAATCTATACAGCATCACTCCATAGGTCTCATACTTTAAATCAAACTTGTCATTATAACCTTCATCCCATGCCATGGCTTCTCACCCCCCTTTCACTAATATAACGATTGTTGCAAACCATTGGTCACATCTATCATAATAAAAAATTAAATCTGTTAATATAAAAGGTGACTTTTCACAAGCTGAAAAGCCACCCTTTAGTTGTTGTAATATGTTTTTATTTTATTCCGTGATGTGTGCAACCTTTGCCTCTATGATTCTTATAAGGTCCTCAGGTCTCATCTCTACCTGATATCCTATCTTTCCTCCGCTAAAAATCATGGTATCAAAGTTTTTGCAACTACTGTCTATCACAGTCTTGTATTGCTTTTTTTGACCTATTGGTGAGCATCCGCCCCTAATATATCCTGTTGTTTTATTTATCTCATCCACATGTATCATCTCTACGGACTTTTCATCTACAGCCCTTGCTGCTGCCTTTAAGTCTAATTCTTTGTTTACTGGAATCACGAAGACATAAAATTCCTTTGAGACTCCCTTAGTCACTAAAGTTTTAAATACCTGTTCAGGACATTGTCCAAGCTTCTCAGCTACAGATAAGCCGTCAATAACTCCATCCTGATGATCATAGGTATAGCTGTTATAAAATATATTCTCCTTATCCAATATTCTCATCACATTGGTTTTTACTTTTGATTTGCCCAATTTTCTCTTTCCTTTCTAATACTCTTTACTTTGATTTTTCACTGCCAAGGAATAATTTACATTATCAAAAGCCTTCATTTTATGCTTTGGGTTTGCATCATTATATTCCTTAAAATATTGTTCCGTTATTTCTTGGGGATTTAGATGTTCATATATTAAAAAACCACATCTAGATAAAATTTCTTCTAGCTCTCCATAGGAGTATCTACCTAACATCTTTTCTCCTGATTTAGCTGCCAGGGCTGCCTGTTTTTTAGCCCTTTCTCCAGCGGTAACTTTATAATTGTTTTCGTCGGGATAATCAAATATAATACTGCTTCCTTCTGAAACCAAAGTTGATATTTTAGAAATCAAACTTACGAAATCCTCTTTACTTAAATAATAACTAATTCCTAATAAACTGCAAAAGCTTATTTTATCTTTATTAAAGCTTTTACATGAAACCAAGTTATTATGCCAATTGCTATTTCTAAAATCCGCAGTAATGTAATGAAGATTACTGGGCATAGGTTTATTCATGGCTATTACCCTTTTTTGCTTATCCTCGCTGGTTGATGGATAGTCTATTTCAAAAATCTCTAATTTTTTCCCATAATCAGGCTGTCTATATGGGAAAGTATCATATCCTGCAGCAAATATAAGATATTGTTTTGCTCCAATATTAACAGCATTCTCAAGAGACTTTTCAGTGTAAGCTGCCCTTCCTAGGGGTGACGGTGAAAGTTGATTATCCACTATCCATCTTAAAGCCTCTTCCCCTGTTCCTTGAAATTCTGGATTAAAATACTTAATCCCCATAGTCATGTTCCTTGATATATCTGTGTATTCTTTTTCTGTCAAAATCTTTTCTGCTAAAGAATCATGAAAAATCTTCACATCATTATGTTTGGTGTGATAAGCCCTTGAAAAAGCACTAACTAGTGCTGTCATATTTTTTTCTTCCATATTAAATCACCTCCTATACTTAATACCACATTTTTACCATCATTATAAGAATTGATTTTTGTTCCATTTTGTGGTATGATATAAATATAAAATAACAGTGTAACTCATTGATTTTTCTTGGATTTACCCAATATTTGAAAAAATAAAAATTATTTTAAACAATTAAGAACTTGTTTTGTTTATCTAATGTCTACCTGTCATAATACTCCATTCTTTTTAGATTGGAGATGACAGTTGCTATTTCTCTAGGTAAATGAAATTTGGTTTCGCTTTATGTTATAATGAACTAAACTGAATATATTAGATTTGCGGGGGAACTTTTACAAGTTGAGAAGGTTAAAACCTGACCCTTTGAACCTGACGGTTAACACCGACGTAGGGAAGTAAATTATTATCTTATAATTTGTTGATTATTGGTGTTTCCTTAGGGAAACACCTTTTTTCATATATTATATTTTAGGAGGAAACTTTGATATGAGAAAAGCGTTAACAATAGCCGGCTCTGACTGTAGTGGCGGTGCTGGTGTTCAAGCAGACTTAAAAACATTTTCAGCTCATGGAGTCTTTGGTATGAGCGTTATAGTTTCTGTGGTAGCAGAAAATACAAGCAGAGTAATTGATATTGAGGATGTAACCCCCTCAATGATAGAAAAACAAATTGATGCTGTCTTTGAAGATATAGAGGTAGATGCAGTAAAGATAGGTATGTTATCTACCCCTCAATGTATGGAGGCCGTAGCTACTAAAATAAAACAGTACAAGCCTAAAAATGTCATAATAGATCCAGTAATGTATGCCAAGAATGGGTGTCCTTTGATGGACCCAAATTCTATAGACGCTCTAGTTGAAAAAATTATACCTCTTGCAGATGTATTAACCCCCAATATTCCAGAAGCGGAATGTATCTCCGGCATTAAAATTCATAATTTAGATGATGTTCATAAGGCAGCAGAAATTATTCACCGCATGGGGTGTAAATGCGTCCTTATTAAAGGTGGTCATGCTATCGGAGACGCTGAAGACACCCTTTATGATGGTACAAAATTTTCTTATTATAAAACAGAGAGGATTAACACTAAAAACACCCATGGAACAGGTTGCACCTTATCCTCTGCCATAGCTTCTAATCTGGCTTTGGGTTACAGCATTGAAGATTCAGTTAGAAAAGCAAAGGATTATGTAACCACTGCCATCAAGCATTCTCTTGCTATAGGCAAAGGTTGTGGCCCTACTCACCATTTCTACGATTTATACGAAAAAAGCGGATTAAATAAGGAGGACTAGGGAAATATGAAAACCTTAATTGAAAACATTTCAGAATTAAATAGCCTTATGAGAGAAAAGTGTCCTTTGCTTCATAATATAACTAACTATGTTACTGTAAATGACTGCGCTAATGCCCAGCTTGCAATTGGTGGTTCCCCCATTATGTCTGATGACATAGGAGAGGTAGAACATATAACTTCTATTTCATCCTGCCTTATAATTAATATGGGAACCTTGAATGAAAGAACTGTTGCTTCAATGATTGCCTCCGGTAAAAAAGCTAATGAACTTGGAATCCCTGTGGTCTTTGATCCTGTTGGGGCTGGTGCCTCTCCCTTTCGTAATGAAACAGTACAAAAGATACTAAAGGAAGTCCACATTTCAATCCTAAGGGGAAACCTTTCAGAAATTTCATATATTGCAGGCTTAGACGTAATAACAAAGGGTGTGGATTCTTCCGCTGACAGCAATAAAATTCATAGTGTATCTGTAGGTAAGAATGTAGCAAAGTTATATAATTGTGTTGTAGCTATTACAGGCCCAGTGGATATTATCACTGACGGCTGTAGAGTAGCAAAGATCCACAACGGCAATGCTCTAATGTCAAAGGTTACTGGCACAGGATGCATGACTTCAGCTATGACGGGAGCCTATGCAGGTGCAACCAATGATTACTTCTTAAGTGCAGTGGCTGGGGTTTGTACTATGGGAATTGCAGGAGATATAGCTTATGAAAAAGCCAGTTCTTTAGGTACAGGCAGTTTTCATATGGCCATAATAGATGCTATTAGTAAAATAGATAAAAATATGATTAAAGAAAGGGCTAAAATTGATGAAGAATAAGGTTGATTACTCAATTTATTTAGTTACAGACAGAGAGTTAATGAGCACTCCGTCTCTAGAAGATGCTGTTCAGCAAGCAATTGAAGGTGGTTGTACCTTGGTTCAACTAAGAGAAAAAGATCTTGATTCCCTTAGTTTTTACAATTTGGCTCTCAGCATAAAAGATATAACCACAAAGTATAAAGTACCTCTTATAATAAATGATAGAATTGATATAGCTTTAGCCATTGATGCCGATGGCGTTCATATTGGACAAAGTGATATTCCCGCTGAAATTGCAAGAAAATTAATAGGTCCTAATAAAATTTTAGGAGTTTCTGCTTCCTCTGTTGAAGAAGCTCTTAAGGCCTTTAAGGATGGAGCAGATTATTTAGGGGTAGGTGCTATGTTTGCCACAGGTACCAAAACTGATGCAAATATTGTGTCCATGGAAGAATTAAGGGCTATTAGAGACAAGATGTCTATCCCTATAGTAGTAATTGGAGGTATTAATAAAACCACTATGCCTTATTTTGATACAATTAATATTGATGGAGTTTCAGTGGTTTCTGCCATTATAGCTGAACCTAACATAAAAAAAGCTACTGAAGAATTAAGGGAACTTTTCTACAAAAATAGATCCTAAAAGTATAAAAGCAACTATCCTTAACTAAGTCCTTAGTTTAATGATAGCTGCTTTTTAGTATTATTTACAATGTCATTGAATTAAGATTCACTTGTTTCAATAGTTTCCATATTCCTAATTAATGCATCTTTTAACTGATGAATTATCTCTTTTGGCATTTCTCTCTCTGCCGTACCTTCTAGATTTTCATTCTTAACTACTATGGTTTTTATCACTATTCTATATTCATATGGTTTTAGATCCATTACATCTCTTATTCTTACCAATGGTATTTCTTTGCCGTATTGAGTTTCTAACTCAACCCTTAATTTTTTCACACACTGAATTATTTCCTGTGCGACATCACAGATTTTCATTCCAAATTCAACAATAATAGTATCTCCCACATATTGACTCATTTCTATAATTCCTCCTAGTTTTTTATTTATATAGACCTGTTCTCTTAAAATTTCATATAAATTTACCTTTTCTACCCCTTGGTCTTGACGGATTCTTATTATGGATGAAACTACCTTTTGGAAATATCTTAGACTGTTCATATCCTCTTGGATTTCCTTTAACCTTTTTTCAAAGATTAAGTTTATAGTTTCATCCTCATTAGACAATAAAATCTCTTTTATTTCATTAAGATTAAAATCAATAGCCCTAAGGAGCATAATCTGTTCTAATCTTTTTAATGATGCATCATCATAATATCTGTAGTTAGAGTAAGTGTCTCGATTACATTTGATAAGACCAATCTCTTCATAATATCTAAGGGTTCTCTTAGTAACTTTATATTGATTTGCTACTTCATTTATCTTCATGAATTTATCCATAACTTTTCTCCTATAGGTCTATATTTTTATTTTAAACTGTGCCGTTACGTTAATGTCAATATGTTTTCTAATACAAAATTCACTTATCTATTTCTTGTTTACTTTACCACTTATAGATTCAACCACCAGCTTATATACTTCAACAGCCTGAAGGTGCTTTTCCTCAAATTTGAATTGGCTTTTAACCTGATTTTTCATAATGTAATTTAATGCCTCTGACTTTTCTAAGTTATCTTTAATGAAGATTATATTTCCTTCGCCAATCACACTTTCATATAAATATCCGTTCTTGCAAGCCACTTTGTTAAGAACTACTTCGTGACAGCAATCCATCTCAAAACATACACATGGGTTCTTTTTCATAACTTCTAATTTACGACCTTCAGTTGCACTATGAAAATAGAGTTGCAATCCCCCATTTTTATAAGAATACCCAAAGTTTAGAGGAACAATGTATGGCCTTTTATGGTCAATCATTGCGATTCTGCACACCTTGCATTTATCTACAATTTTTAAAATGTCTTCTATCCTATCTATCTGCCTATCTTTTCTTCTCATTAAATATCCTCCATTTTAAACATAATTCTAAGCTTTCATCCAATAAAGAAATATGAGTTAAAAATACTTCTATAATGTTAAAATTTCATCTTTTAACTTATCTATAGCCTCTTTATAGTCATCATATTTTTTTAATTCCTTAAACTCTTCTTCCTCCATCAATTGCTGTAGCAATTTTTTTCTAATAGTTTTTTGAGCACCTAAATTCACTTCCAGTTGAAGTTCTTTAAAATAAGGATTATCACAATAATCATATCCTTGTCCAATAAGAGTATCTATATATTTTTTAAACCATTGAGCAGCTAGATCCTTATGTCCCATTTCCATACATAATTTAGAATAACTATAGGCTCCTAAGCCTAATCCAATTTTAAAAGTATCTTGTATATCATTGATTCCATCTAAAAACAAGGCTGCTTTATGGTAGTCTTTTTCCTGAATTGCTAATCGTGACAATATAGCAAGGATAGCTGTACTTTGATTTAAAGATTGAAGAAGCATCCTCTTGCAAAAATCTTGCCCCTCTTTGGTTTTTCCTTGAGTTTCGTAAAGAGAAGCATATAAAACTGTTGGATCTATAAAACCATTGGAAATCTCCCTTAAAGCTTCTTCTGCCTCTTCATAATTTTTCATCATTATTTCAATACTAGCTATAGAAAATAATGCTACAGACATAAATTTAGAATCCCTGCTTTCAACAACTTCCCTTAAGAGCTCTTTAGCATATTTAAGCCTATTAATTACAGCTTCTTCATCTGCTCCATCCAATGCACTGTACATCTGTACTAGTGTTGCAATAGTCAGCTTTAGGTCAATGCTATTTGGGTACTCCAAAAGATATTTCCTTCCCTGTTCCTCTCCTTCAATATAATTTCCTTTGACAAACTTGTCTGTGAGCAAAGTTTTTATATGAAGGATTTGCGTTTTAGAAATCTCTTCATGAAAGGACAACAATATTTCTAAAGATGTATTTAGTGCCCTTGCCAAGGGGGCTAGCAAAGCTATATCTGGAGTTGAATTACCGTTTTCCCATTTGCTCACCGCCCCAGCAGATACTCCAACCATGGTAGCCAATCTCTCTTGAGTAATATTTTTTTCCTTCCTTAGCTTTAAAATTGTACTGCCAATGTTTAAATCACTCATTTCTAAATTCTCTCCTTCATAGCTATTTATTTTGTTTAAATAACAGATTGCTGACCTACATAACTATTAAATACTTCATACCAATCCTTATTTTCTCTCTTAAGAGATATAATTTTCCCTGTAGCATTAACAAAACAGTGAGTAGTCTCCCCTAATACCCTCAATTCCTTAGTTTGGGAATCTATAATCCTATAGCATACAGTAAATTTAGCATTTCCAAGTTCCGATATCTGTACTATTACATAAACTGTGTCACCAAATTTAGTAGGAGATTTGTAATCACATCTAACTGATGTAACGGGACTAAAATATCCGGACTTTTCCATTAAATCATATCCCAAATCCAACTGATCCATTAAATCTACACGCGCTTCTTCAAACCACCTTATATAATTTGAATGGTGAACTATCCCCATTTTATCTGTTTCATAATATTGTACCTTATGCGAATATGCCTTTATTTCCATAATCATCACTCCTTATATCTATTTTATTATTTCTTTTTCATTATCACAATGGAGTCTCTCTCACTGATGATTCAAAAAAACTTGAAGGTTGTTCAATATTTTATTCAATCTATACTTTATGTAATCTAAAGATAGGAATAACTATTTCATTAGATTAGACTAAACTAAAAAAAACTGTAACATTAGCAATTAGAAATTACTAATGTTACAGCAGATAGGTACTAGATTAATTACATTTATTAAAGAAAATATTTTTAATCTAACTGAAAGAATCTCATCACATTGCCATCAATGGTTATTACATCACACTCTTTACCTCCCCAGGGCTCAGTTTTAATCTCTGTTATTTGGGTCCATCCACTATTTTTAACAAAGGAGTGTAATTGTTCTATACCTTCAACACGCATAAAAGCAACCGTTTGTTTTGAGGGTTGTCCCATAAATAAGTGAATTCCATTAAATGTAGTTATTTTCATATTAACTAATTCCTCAGGTATTGGCAATGCACACCCATAGGTTCCCATTCCATCCTCATTTCTTTCATCAATATTTACATACCAGCCTAAAACATCTTCAAACCATTTTGCAGTTTTATCCATGTTCATTGTGTAATAAACAGGTCCGTTTTCCTTAACGGAATATCCTCTTTGTTTTAAATCTTTCATAGTTTGTTCTCCTCCTAAAATAGATTGAACAGATATCTTGGTGAATAAATTGATATTCCCCATATGATTGCGCGCCATCATAGGAGAAATCTGATGGAAACGGCTAAAAGCACGTGAAAAACTTTCTGATGATTCGTATCCATATTTGAAAGCAATATCAGTTATTTTTGCCTTAGATGATAATATTTCCATACCAGCTAATGTTAATCTTCTATTACGTATATAATCCCCAAGAGAAATACCACATACCATAGAAAAAGCCCGTTGAAATTGAAAACTTGACATATATGCCTGGCTTGCAATGACCTCTGGTTTTAAATCATCAAGGATGTTATCCTCTATAAAGTCAACTGCCCTTTGAATATAACTTACCATATCCATATAATCACCCCTCTGTCTACTAATAGTATAAAGAACTTTTATATAAGGTTCATGATAATTTCTGCTTGTTTCAGCTAAGATAACCGCTTTTGATTTTTATTTATCCATTTAAAGTATATTATACACAAAGTAACTTGGACTATAGTTGATATAGGTGTAGCCAAACCTACCTTAAACAATGAAACATCATTTCCTAAGCTCATTATGTAAGAAACAGGTATCCTCACTGCAAAAGCTCCAATTATTCCTTGAATCATAACAAATGTAGTTTTGCCACAGCCATTAAAATATCCTATAAAACAAAACAGAAAAGAAACCAGCAAAGTGTCAATGGAATATGCTCTGAGATAATCTGCAGCAGCAGAAATAACTGCCCCATCCTTAGCAAAGATTCCTGCTAAAATATCTCCATGAAAGAATGAAAAATAAGCCATTCCAACACCAAAACATAGAGAGGTAGCCATTCCATAGTACATTGCTTTTTTTGCTCTGTCGTTTCTTCCAGCTCCCATATTCTGTGCCACAAAAGCAGACATAGATTGCATATAGGAAGATGGAACTAACATGATGAATATGCATAGTTTTTCTGCAACTCCTACTCCTGCAGATGGGATTACCCCTAATGAATTAATTATAGCAATAATTGCAAGAAATGATATGCTTACAAGTCCATCTTGTAAAGCTATGGGAAATCCAAGCTTAGTGACTTTACCAATTAGTTTCTTATGAAATCTTATACTTTTCAAGGAAAATGGAAAGGGCATTCCCTTTCGTTTTATAATGACAACTGAAAGTAAAACACTTACTGCTTGGGCAAGAACCGTGGCAAGAGCTGCTCCTGCTACAGCCATATTAAATACAGCCACAAACAATAAATCCCCAACAATATTTACAATACATGCAATTGCAACTGCTATAAGAGGGGTTTTAGAATCACCTAATCCCCTGAATATGCTGCCTAAAACATTATATGCCACAATGAATATGGAACCTGCTGAACATATCCTTACATAGACAACAGTTTTATCGAAGGCTTCTTCAGGCGCATGCATAAGTGTTGAAAATGGGCTTGCCATTAATAGCATTATAATAGTTACAATAATAGCAAGTATAGTAAATAGACAAATACTACTTCCAACAACCTGACCCGCTTCATCACTTTTCTTTTGTCCAATTTTTTGTCCCAAAAGTATTGTTGTCCCCATGGCAAGGCCTGTTATAACAGATGTTATGGTTTGCATGATTTGACTTCCTGTAGATACTGCTGACACATCTGCTGGTGATCCAAACTGGCCTACTACAAGCAAATCAATGGCCCCATACATGGCTTGCAATAGCAATGCTAGTAAAACAGGCATAGCAAATCTTAAAAGTGGTGATAATATTTTCCCCTCTGTGAAACTTATCTTATTTTTCATTAAAAATTCCTCCCTTAAAACAAAAAACCGGATAAGGCAGCAGGCATTTCAGCCTACCATCTTATCCGGTAATACACCTTTTTCAGTGATTCCCTCCGATGAACCATTGTATTATATCTTAAACTTTAATCCAATGTCAACATAATTTAACCTATTGTTTATTTTACTTTTTCTCAACAGGAATCCAAATTTCGCAAAACACCCCTTGGTCTCCTGTTTCTGGGTATAGCTCAAAATCTACATCATCTACCATATTGTACTCTGAGCTTGGCAAAAATTCTTTGTATATTCTGTCCCATACTTCAGCTATGCAAGCTCCATCTTTTCCTATGCATTTAAAAACAGCCCACAAAGTAGGTTTTATCTCCCATACTCTATATCCTTCTGGTACCTCTCCCCCATCATACTTCATTCCTATACCATATTCAAAGTAATTACTGTCCTTTGAAATAGGTGCACATACCCCATAGCCATCATGATTTTTAGTATTACTTTTCAATACCTCTAAAACCCCATCATTTATAGCTTTAGTCCAAAAATCTGATATGTCAGTATTATTGTCCTCTGAAATAATCTCATTATTAAAAGACTGAACCTTAGCCAGCACCTTAAAGCTTTTTCTTTCTACTATTTTATAATTCATAACCGTTCCACCTTCCAATTTTATTTTTATTACAAGGCGATTAAAGGATTTTAATTCTACACCGGAACGTTTCGCAACATTAGGGCTTACACCATGAAATCTAGAGAATGCCTTAGAGAAACTCTCTGGAGAATCATATCCATATTTTAATGCCACATCAATAACCTTAACATCTGACATTATGAGTTCTTGCCCTGCCATAGATAATCTTCGGTTCCTGATATACTCATTAGCAGTAATGCCTGTAATCATACTGAATATCCTATGAAGATGTTGCAAGACATGTATACCTGTCTTGCAACATCTTCATAGTTTATGGAATCTAAAATATGGCTTTCCATATACTCTATTGATTTTTGTATGGTTTGAATACAATCCATCTTTTCCTCACCTCATATTTACATTGTAGAATTTACGGTTAAAAAATTCCTAATTTACTTTGCTGGATTTTGTCCACTTTTCTTTATTATAAGCTTCAATTAACATTTCGATGGAACCTAAAGTTCACCAAAATACTAGTTGAATTTATCTAAGACCGTAGCTACTGCTAACTTCCTCCTAAATAGTATAGATGGTTATATCAGGTAGACACGAAATAAACTATATATTATAATAAATGTAATTTATTGTATTAATTTCATATCACTTGAGATTTAACTCCTGGCGAAGTTTTGCAGCTGTTTTACAGCCAGCAGAATCCGATAAAATCACATTACCTAGGACTTAACTAATTCTATTATAATATGTAAATGGGGAGATGAATAACATTATGGATAATTATGATGTGGATATAGCTATGGAAAAGGTTAAAATTAGGGTCTTTAGGAAGTATATAGGCAAGTTATCTAAGTTTCTTCTTTGCTATGAACTTATAAACATTTTAGTAATTCTTCTTTGCTGTATGATTATGCCCTTAGATCCATCATCAGACTTTGGATTCCCATCCATTTTATCCACCAGTTGTGGAATGATTTTCATTATTTTATACAAGAAAAAACAACTATTTACCTACGATTTAAAAAGATCAAATAAAAAGATGGATAAATCCACCTTCTCGAAAATTTTTCTTTGTTTTATGTCCATACAATTTATATGTATTATTGTTGATATTTCTGCTGAAAGTTTATTAAATATATTTGGCTATTCTCTTGCTAAGGAAATTCAATCTGCTTGTTCTCCCAGCACAACTATTCCCATGTTTATATATGCATCCTTTTTAGGCCCAATATTTGAGGAAATTATTTTTAGGGGAGTTGTACTTCATTCCTTAGAAATATATGGAAAACTCTTTGCCATTATTCTATCATCTTTATTGTTCGGTTTTTTTCATGGCAATTTGCCCCAAGGCATCTTTGCAACTATGTTAGGTTTCATTTTGGCATACGTGGCTTTAGAATATTCAATAAAATGGTCTATACTCCTTCATATACTGAATAACTTTATCTTTGGAGATTTGCTTAAAATGCTAATAAAAGATATGAATCCCTTAGTCAGTGGTGTCTTAATTTGCTCCTTATTTTTATTATTTTTTATAGGCGCAATTAAGGTAGTTTGGAAAAACAGATTTTTAATTAAGAATTATATTAAAAACAATAATACTGAAAAAGGGTTCTATAGATATGCTTTTTCCTCCACTTGGATGTTAATCTACATAGGTATCCATTTATTACTTGGTATATCTGGCATAGATAAAATTGTTTAAATATAATAAAAAGCTATACCTTATGAGTTATGGTACAGCTTTCAATTCCATTATTATTTTTATATTTTTTTCTTCTTAGCAGAAAAAATCATCAATGCTATAAATGAGATTAGCGCAAATAATGCAAATAGATAGGCCAGTGGAATAAACCCAAAGGCTTCTACTAAGGTACCATCTTCCATAACCTTAGTTCCAATTATATTGTATACAATAATGCATGCAAAGGAAGCCATAACCGAGAGAATTAAGGAGCCCTTAGCAAAAGCAACTTTTTTGTCTTTTCGCCATTTTTCTGCTATTTTACTAATAGTTTTGGCTTCCTCTATATCATTGCTAGAACACTTAAAATCTGAATTGTATTTTTCAAGTTCTTTTTTACATTGATTGCATTGCTTTAAGTGTTCTTCCACCAACTGGTTACTTTCTTCACTGCACACCTGATCATGATAAAGTGGTAGTAAGTCTTTTATAATTTCACAAGATATTTTCATATTAAATTCTCCTTTAGTTTTATTTTTGCACGATGGTAAGTAACCCGTGCCCAGCTTTCAGTTTTGCCTAAAATCTCTGCAATCTGACAAAATGGTAGTTCCCCCAAAACTCTTAAGGTAAACACCTCTTTATAAGGTTCATCTAATTTATGAAGGGCCTTATGAATTTCAAATGCATTTTCATGATTAATTAAATTGTCCTCAAAATCTTCTACTGATATTTGCTCAATATATAACTGTTCCTCTCTGCCTTTCTTCTCTTTTTGGCAATGGGAAAAATAAGTGTTTTTTGCAATTTGACATAACCAAACACGTAGTTTACAGTTACCCCTAAACCCATCAATGCTTTTCAAAGCCTTAAAAAATGTTTCTTGGGTAATCTCCTCTGCCATTGATTTATTGCGGCACAAAGAAAAGCTATACTTGTATACATCACTAAAATGTTGAGAATAAATTTCATCAAATTGGGNNGGGACACGCTCTCACCTCCATTTCATATATAAGACTGGATAGAATTCAATTCGTTACAAAGTTTTTAAAATTTTTCACTTGATTCTTCTTTAAATGTTTCTTTCATCCATGCTCTTTTTTTACAATATGGGCATTTCAATAACTTACCCTTTTTCCCTCCATTTAAAGAAAACATATCTTTAATAAAGCTAATTTCAAATTTTTCATGGCATCCAGGACATCTATATGCATTTACAGATGAATGGTAATAAATTAATGCCAAAAGCAAAATTATTCCTATTATTAACATTGCATATGGGTAAAAGCCACCAATTGTTGCTGTTAGCCCTAGTCCTATGCATAAGATGGCAATATAACATATTAAAAATATATAGGTCATTATATCGGTTTTTCTATGTTTCTTTTTTTGCCTTAACAATCTTTCCATTTCATCTATATTCTCTACATTAATACATCCACTCTCCTCAATGTCTTCACGTAAAGATTTTAACTTATGGCGAGTTTGAATAAGCATAGAAATCTGTTCATCAATTTTATTTTCTTCATTTAAAATTTCCTCTTTAAGTATCTCATATTTATTATTTGAATTAACAACACTTTTAATTTTCTCTAAAGAAAAACCTAGTGACTTATAGAGACAAACCCACTTGAATTTCTCTGCATCTTCCTTTGTGTATATCCTTCTTCCTCCTTCACCAAGCTCTGTAGGTGAAACAATACCCTCCTTATGATAGTATTGAACCGTCCTTACACTAACATTACACAGCTTAGCTATGTCTCCTGTGGTAAATGTTTCTTTATTTTCACTCATAGATTTCACCTCCATAGATAAATTCTATAATATTACGTAGGGTTATGAGCAATACTTTAATAAATATTTTTAATTTTTTCATAGGAAAACCACTTCCTAGAAGCAATTATATTTTTCTTTTCGTTACTTATTTTATCAACTGAATACTAATTAAACTTATCTACAGTGGTAACTGATGTTATCTCCAGCCTGAAAGGGTGCAGTGTTGTAGCAGTTGGCAATAAACAAACTATACATTTACCATATTTTTAAAAACTTTACATTTTACAAGATGAGTTATATTATTCTATTAGGAGGTGACTTTTATGTCCATAGAAAAGGTACGAAAGTATTTTGAACAGTACAATTTATCAGATCGTGTCATGGAGTTTGAGGTATCGAGCGCAACAGTTAATCTTGCTGCTACCGCTTTGAATTGTGAACCTGGAAGGATTGCAAAAACCATGTCTTTTAAAGTTGATGACAGGTCCATTTTGATTGTTACTGCTGGAGATGTAAAAATAGATAATCATAAATATAGAGAACAATTTAGTAAAAAAGCAAAAATGCTTCCTCAAGATGAAGTACTCTCTTTAATAGGTCATCCTATCGGTGGGGTATGCCCCTTCGGTATAGATAAAGATATAGCTGNNCATTTTTCCCGCCTGTGGAAGCAGTAATAGTGCCATAGAACTGACTATTGCTGAGTTAGCGACCTATTCAAATAGTTGTGGTTGGGTTGATTTATGTAAAGAGCCAAGTGAAACTTAGTTTTGTACATTTTTTCATAGGAGGCAAATTTCAGAATTGAAAAATATTCTAATTGGAATTGGCTCCTGTTCTATATTAATATAATAAAATAAAGGAGCCAAACAATATGTCAATATTTTCATTAAGACAATGTGCTGACAAGGAGTCATCTTCTGTTGGAAAAAAAGTTTATTGGCTGGGACAGATGATTAAGGAAAATGAAAAGGTTCCCTTTGGAATCTGCATTTCCGTAGAATGCTTCTTTGAATATCTTTCACAACTTCCTGAGTATGATGAAATAGTGAACTTCCTTCAACAAATCAAGGAAAACAAAATTTTTGGTCGTAGAAATCTTTCAAAAGTAAGACAGCTTGTGTCTCAAGGAAATGTTTCCCAGGAGCTTACCGACGAAATATTGAAGTTCCTTTCTGAAAATGGGATTATGTTGAGTGAGGGTGTAGCCGTAAGGTCGTCGTCTGTCAATGAGGATAACTGCAATATGGTTTTTGCTGGTGTGTATACTTCCTATGTTGATATAAGCAATATAAGTGATTTAAAAAAAGCAATTGTGGGAGTTTGGTCGTCCCAATTTTCTCAAGCTTCATTGTTTTATGATACTGATTGTTCTGGAGATGGAATGGCTGTAATAATTCAGCAGATGAAGCACGAAACAATGCACGGAGTAATGTTTACAAAATCCCCTAATGACAGCGAATATATGTTGATAGAGGCTGCTACAACCGTTAACGGAATTGTTGATGGACAAAGCCCTGTCAGTTCAATTTATATCAGCAGAGAAAGTCATATAGCTAAAACCAATGGTGTCAACGAGTCCACGGCAATGTTTCATCATATCGCAACGGTTGGATTCAGACTAGAAGAAAAATTCAATATGTTTTGTGATATTGAGTGGGCATATTGGGATGGAGCGGTATATCTTTTGCAATGCAGACCACTTTCAAATACCATTAGTTCAGATTTTAATCACATGGTTTTTTCACAAGATAATATGGATGTGTGCTCACGGATATATTTAGGTAGCTGTCAGCACAGCTTATTATTCACCAAAAAATTTCTCAATACTCTTCAAGACCCTCAGCTGAATTCATTGATTCCATTGATCTAGTAACGGGCAAAAGCACAAGATTTCCTTATGGAAAACAAGTTCCTGAGCTTACCCATAAGCAGATATTGGAACTTTTAGATTTCACAGAAAAGCTTTCTTGTAATTTTCCAAATAGCCGTTTGGAATGGTACTATTCAAATGGAAAACTTTACGGAAAAGATCTTTCTATTGAAGAAAATCAGCTAACTATTCACACAGGATTGAATTTCATTTCCTCAGGTCAATGTGAGGGAACAGTCTATCGTATTGAGGATTTGGAGTTTCTCGATGATGTTGCCCAGAAGTATGACATAAGCTTATATCAGCATTCAAAAAAAGAAAATGAGATTTATGAAGAGAAAAGGCTCACAGAGATCATAGAGAAATTTAAATCCTTGGGTGATGCAATTGTCTTTGCCGAAAGATCATCAATAGGACTACTTTGTCTTGCAAACTATACAAAGGGTATGGTATTCAAAAAGGGCGCAGTACTTTCACATGTGGGCATATTTTTGAAAGAACATAAAATTCCCGCAGTTATATCATCTGAGTATTATCATTGCTTTGAAAACGGTGAAAAAATAAAGATATTAAATGATGCTTCCGTTGTGCTTCAGGACAGTAGATAGATTTGTGTTTACACAAATTTATCTACCTTCCCTAGATCTATGAATATTTTCCTCACTATCTTTCCCTAAAAATTAGTCCTATCCTATTCTATAACTGTTTTTATTTAATACATCCATATATTCGCGTCCATTATTATTCCAACACTGAACCTCATTAATATCTACTTCAATTAATACTGCGTTCTTATATTTAGCCCAGTACATGAATTCTTTTTCTAGGTGCCCACATTCCTCTAAAATTTCTTTATTTTCGTCACTAGATGGATGTCCTAATATCATAGCTTTTCCTTGTAATTGTACATTATTAAAGCACATTGCGACAAATGGATTTTTAGTGATTTGTTTATATTTTGTATAGGCCTTGGAAGTCAAAAAATATATTTTCAATTCATTTGATGTGCAAGAAACAGTTCTCGCCGTAACTTTTCCATTTTCGCAGGTTGCTAATACAATATTCTTTTGCTCTTTTAACAATTGAATTATTTTGTCTTTCATTTCCATATAGTCTAGGCTCTTCACAACTTTTCACCTCACCAAATATAAATAACCTTTGTAAAAATTATACCATAAAA
>DINW01000094.1:0-490 GCA_002423705.1 Clostridium sp. UBA5530 | reverse complement strand
CCTGTGGAAGCAGTAATAGTGCAATAGAACTGACTATGACCTATTCAAATAGTTGTGCTTGGACTGATCTATTTAAAGAATAAAACAATTTAGTTTTTGCACACTTTTCTGTGATATATCCAATGGAATAAGATTTGCGACTATGATAAAATATTATATAGAAATAAATAACAAATTTGAGGAACATTTCATGATTACTAAAAAGATATGCTCCATGGGGTTACTCTCCAATAATACCGAAACAACATATGCCATTTTTACAGTGAAAATGAAAAGTTCTGATATACAATAAAAGAAATACATATAGAAAGGGATGGAACTATGAAAAGATCTATGATGCAAGCTTATATAAAAGGTAGCGGAGAAGCTGTAAATTTGTATTTAAAAGCTTTTAACGCTACGTTGGGCTATAATGTAAAGAGCCCCAATGGAACATTTTATCATTCGGAGCTTGATATTTGTGGCCAAACGTTAGCAGTAGCTGAACTAA
>DINW01000066.1 GCA_002423705.1 Clostridium sp. UBA5530 | reverse complement strand
TTTATGAATTTCCAAGGGTGAATTTAAGGGGAGAGGTATGTCCGGCTTAAGAAACAATGTTATAAATTTTAATAGCCTGCCTACAAAAATATATATCCATCAACACTTCTTTAAAAAAGAGTAAGAAAGTGCACAAAACATATAATAATACTAAAGTAGTGAGTAAATTCTATGAAATAGATGAAAAATTAAGAATTCTATGATATAATAATAAAAAAACATTTTAAAGGGGAGAGTAAGTTATGACACCAGCTAACTGCTAATTATTATATTAATTTTATTTTAAATTAATTATTATTTTTATGAAGCCTTAAAATATAACCTATGTATGGTTTATTTATTGAGCTCTTGTGAAAGAATTAGCAATTAGGGAGATAACTTACATTACTAAATAAAAGTACTTTAATAAAGCCTAGTTATATATAGGCTATGTATTTTAGAGTTGCATTTTAGACTGTAGGAAGAATTATCTTTTTGCAGTCTTTTTATTTGCATTTAATTAATGGAGGGGGATTTTTGAGTATGATGGAATTATCTTTTAATAATGTAATGAAGTATTTAGATGCTACATTAGTTCTAAAAAATATATCTTTTAATGTTTATGATAATGAGGGAGTGGGTATAGTTGGAGTCAATGGAAGCGGGAAAAGTACTATTTTGAAGATTATTGCTGGCATTGAAGAAATCACTAGCTATGATAGCGGAACTGTGGCAATACCTAGAGGAAAGACCATAGGATACTTAGAGCAAGTTCCTAGGGATTATGGAGAATATAAAGTTAAGGATATATTAAATGTAGCCTTTCAAGAGCTGAAAATCATAGAAACTTCTATGAAGAATTTAGAAGAAGAGATGAAAAATTTAAGAGGAGAAGAATTAGAAAGAGCTCTTCAAAGGTATAGTATAGTGCAGCAGGAGTATGAGATTAAAGGTGGGTATGAGAAAGAAGAAAAATTAAGTAAGGTATGTACTGGACTTAATTTTAGTCAGGAGTTTTTAAATAAAGACTTTCAAGTATTAAGTGGTGGAGAAAAGACCACAGTGGGTCTTGGAAAGATATTATTAGAAAATCCAGATATATTGCTATTAGATGAACCGACCAATCATTTAGATATGGAATCTACGGAATGGCTAGAGGCGTATCTTAAAAGCTATAAGGGAATGGTTATTATAGTATCCCATGATAGATACTTTTTAGATAATGTAGTAACAAAAATTATAGAAATAGAAGATATGATTAGTGAGACCTATAAAGGCAATTATTCTGAATTTGTGAAACAGAAGGAAGAAAATATGCTTTTGCAATTTCATCAATTTAAAGAGCAACAAAAGCAGATTAAAGCCATGGAAAACACAATAAAGGAACTTAGAGAATGGGCTGTAAGGGCAGATAATAAGAAATTTTTTAAGAGAGCTGCAAGTATTCAAAAAAAGTTAGATAAAATGAAAAAAATTGAAAAACCTAAGTTTGAAAAAGAAGGCATGAAGATAAATTTTAAAGATGGTGACAGATCAGGAAACAGGGTTGTATTTGCAGAGAACTTAGGAAAATCTTATGGAAACAAAATTCTGTTAAAAAATTCAAATCTCCTTATTAACTTTAGAGAAATGGTAGCAATAATAGGAGCTAACGGTAGTGGAAAAACCACTTTCTTAAAGATGCTACTAAAGGAAGAAAAGCCAGATGAAGGATTAGTTTCATTAGGAGAAAGCATTAAAGTAGCCTACTTACCTCAAAACATTATCTTCAGTAATGAAGAGGCAACAGCATTAGAATATTTTAGAGAAGATATAAATATTCTAGAAGGAAAAGCAAGAGAATATCTATCAAAATTCATGTTTTTTGGTGGAAATGTATTCAAGAAGGTTAAACATCTATCAGGTGGAGAAAGAGTAAGACTTAAACTATCAAAGTTGCTATACCAAGATGTAAATTTATTAATACTGGATGAACCCACTAACCATTTAGATATTGAGGCCATTGAAGAGCTGGAAAATGCTTTGGCATATTTTAATGGGACACTAATTTTTATTTCTCATGATAGATACTTTATAAATAAGATGAGTTCTAGGATAATAGCTATTGAGGATAACAGGTTTGTTAATTATCATGGGAACTATGAGTATTATAAAAGTGAAAAAGAGAAAAGAAAAAATGAAATTATTGATAAAAAGAATATTACTAAAGAAAAAGTTATAAAGGTGAAAGTAGAAGATGAAAATAAGAAATTAGAAAAGGAAATAGAAAAACTAGAATTGAATATATCTAAACTAGAAGAAGAAATAAAAGATATAGATATGAAGATGAATTCAGCAACAGAGGATTATAATGAACTTAATGCTTTGTACATTGAAAAAGAAAAATTAAAAGAGCAGTTAGATGTAGATATAGAAAAGTGGAATACATTGATGGAGAGAATAAAGTAACAAATAATTATATATGGAAAGGAAAAGAAATTATGGAAGAAAGAAAAATAATTAAAGGCATATATAAGCACTTTAAAGGCAAAGAATATATAGTGTTGGACTTGGCAGAACATACTGAAACTAGAGAAATATTGGTGGTTTATAAAGCGCTATATGGAGAGTATAGGACATTTGTAAGACCTATAGATATGTTTTTGTCAGAAGTAGATAAGGAAAAGTATCCAGAAGTTAAACAACAATACAGATTTCAATTAATACAGGAGATTTTTTAAAAATAAATTTAATTATGTTAGAGCATAGAAAGTTTAAGAGTTTTCTATGCTCTTTTTAAATTGGACTTTACAAAAAAGGAAATAGAGGGTAGAATAATATTGATAATCATTATCAATTATAAAAGGGTGGGATTTTAATGAGTGTTTTAGTAGTTGGAGGAGATAGACTTGGGAATATAACTCACAAGTTATCAGAATATGGATTTTCAGATATACACCATGTAACAGGTAGAAAAGCAGGAGATAGGAGGCTTACAGTACCAGAAAACACTGATTTAATAGTGGTATTAACAGACTTTGTGGAACATCAGCTAACAGAAGTTATAAAAAAAGAATCTAAAAGAAAAGGGGTACAAATAACTTTTAGCAAGCGTTCGTGGTCTCATATGCAAAAAAACATTAAGCAATGTTTAGGAAGACAATAAATGCTTAAGGAATTGATTTTTAATATTAGGGAAAAGAATATTTACCATGATGTTATTGAGAGTTTAGTCGCCACTTTAGAAGCCAAAGATAGTTATACTAGCGGACATTCTGAAAGAGTTTCATATATGGCTTGTGATTTATCTGAAAAATTAGGTTTAAGTATGATATGTAGAAAGAATATACATATAGCAGCTCATCTTCATGATATAGGAAAGATAGGTGTGCCTGACAAAGTTTTGAACAAATCAGGAAAGCTTACTGAAGAAGAATGGGGGTATATGAAAAAGCA
Source organism: Clostridium sp. UBA5530 (assembly GCA_002423705.1). Classification (GTDB taxonomy): domain Bacteria; phylum Bacillota; class Clostridia; order Clostridiales; family Clostridiaceae; genus Clostridium_X. Next base: position 22,499 of record DINW01000066.1, on the reverse strand, counting down.
TCCACAGATTGGATTCGATATATTAAGCAAGTCTAAAAAATTAAAGGACATCAGTAATATAGTTCTTTATCATCATGAAAGATGGGACGGCAAAGGTTATCCATATGGATTAAAAGAAAAAGATATTCCCATAGGATCTAGAGTAATAGCGGTATGTGACTCTATAGATGCAATGACTTCTAATAGACCATATCGAGAAGCAATGTCTCTAGAGCAATGTTTTGAAGAACTATTTAAAAATAAAGGAAAGATGTATGATCCACAAATTATTGAGTATATAGAAAAAAACAAGAATATAATAGAAAAATTTTTAAAAAGATATAGCTAAATCCTACTATAAAAATCAATGAAATTGCTAATGCTATTAATGAGAGAGAGGAGGCTATAAAATGGGAAGAAAAAATAACAGAAAAAAGCATATAAATCACAATCCTCAGGCGGAAAGTGTGAAAGCTATTTTTGGTGAGCCGAAGGCTAAGGGAGATGAATTTGTACCAAGAACCTTTAAGTAAATGAGATAAACTTCATATAAAATACAATTTAAAGAAAATATGAAAGATATTAAATTTGTAAAAATTAAAGTCACTTTAAGGATTAATTCCTTAAAGTGACTTTACTATTTACACTAAAAATGTACAATATATTCTGTAACATTAAAATAAATTCATTTTTTATCAAGAAAATGTTAAAAAAAACTTCACATAAAGTGTCAAAAAGAATATTATTATATATAATAGATGTTTTGAACTGATGAGTATAAAAAACAGTTAGGATGTGACAATTTTGAGAAATATACTAAAGGTATTTAAAAGGGACTTAAAGAGCATAAGAAAAAATCCCATAGCTTTAATCATAGTCATTGCATTAAGCATAATTCCATGTTTATATGCATGGATAAACATAAAGGCATGCTGGGATCCATATAGTAATACCAGCACTATACCGGTAGCTATAGTTAATGAGGACAAGGGTACTACTTTATTTGAAAAAGAAATTAATATAGGAAAAGAGGTAGTATCTTCATTAGAGGAGAACACAAGCATTGGATGGGACTTTGTAACAGAAAAAAAAGGAGATATGGGATTAGTAGATGGAACTTATTTTGCGATGATTATAATTCCAGAGGATTTTTCTCAAAATATCACTAGTTTATTAAATGATAGTCCTAAAAAGCCTGAAATAATATATAAAGCCAACAGTAAGGCTACTCCAGTAGCTTCTAAGATTACAGAAGTGGCACAAGGAAAAATTGTTGGAGAAATAACTTCTAATTTTATATCTACTGTAAATAAAACAGTTTTTGAAAAGCTAAATCTGGTAGGTGAAAAGTTAGAAAAAAATAAAAACCAAGTAATTGAGTTGAGAAAGGGAATAATATATGCTAACAAGCATTTAGATCAGATAATTGAAGCCCTAGACAATGGAAGTACTACTGCTGGCGCACTAAATCAGTATCTTGTGGAGCTGAAAACAGTGCTACCACAGATGAAGGATGGTATTGAAAAGATAGAAAAGACAAATGACAAGACTAGCAACTTGATATCCTCAGTACAAATAACCATGAATCAAACTTTCGATAATATGAGAATAATGTTAAATGATATAGATACAGAAGCAGACAAGACTCATAAATTAGTTGAAGATATAAATAATAGCGTATCCGATGGAGCATCAGNNAGTAATAGCGTAGATGCTATGATATCTTATCTACAAAAGCTTAATGAAACTGCTAATAATGAAGATATAGCTAAGTTAATATCTAACCTTTCTTCTATAAAGGAGAATATAAATTCTCAAAAAGATAATTTAGCGAAATTAGAAAAAGCGTTGATTGAAACTAATAAAGTAAATGCTGATATTGCAAATACGTTAAATGATTTATCCTTAGAAATGAGCAATGAAACAACAGAAGCATTAAGACAATATGATAATACTAGCAGACCAGCCCTTAATGGAATTCAAAATAATCTTTTAAGAGCTACCAAAGATGCATCAGAAGTTTTAAAAACTTCAGAAGGAGCACAAGAGCAAATAAGCAATATGCTAAATCTAGGTATAGAAGGGACAGGACTTGCAAGTAATACAACTAAAGACTTAGCAGTAAAATTAAAAGAGTTTAAATCCATTATAGGCCTTATGGCAGAGGCTTTAGAAAAAACTAATGAGGGGGATGTAATTCAAATAATAGGCATACTGCAAAGTAAACCTGAACTTATGGGGAATTTTATAGCGTCACCTATTAATGTAAAGGAAGAGCCTGTATATGGAGTACCTAATTATGGATCAGCAATGGCACCTATATATTCGGTTTTAGCTCTATGGGTAGGTGCTCTTATGCTAATTTCCATATTAAAGGTTAATCCTCCTAAATTCCAAGGGGATGAAAATATAACTGTAAGACAAAAACATTTTGGAAAACTTATGTTTTTTTCTACACTAGGGTTTGCCCAAGGGCTTATAGTTTCTTTAGGAAATATTTTGATGTTAGGAGTTCATAGTGAAAATCCTTTTTTAATGGTTATAATGTCTAGTTTTATAGGAATAGTGTTTAATATAATAGTGTTTACTCTTATGTCTGTTTTAGGTAATATAGGCAAGGTTATTTCTATAGTTTTAATGGTAATACAGTTAGCCGGTTGTGGAGGAACCTATCCAATACAAGTAGATCCATTATTTTTTAGAATATTACAGCCCTTCTTTCCTTTTACCTATGCAGTAGGAGGATACAGAGAGGCTATAGCTGGGGCACTTCCAAGTGCTGTTGCTTTAGATTTTATAGTTCTTGGAATTTATGGAGGTATATTTATACTAATAGGGTTCTTCTTTAAAGAAAAACTCCACAATAAGATAATGCATTTTGAGGAAAGCTTCGAAGAGTCAGGAGTAGGAGAATAGGGGGATACACTATGAAAAAGATTTGGAAAATATACAGAACAGATTTTAAAAGAATCTTTACAAATAAAGTGGCATTGGTAACAGTACTGGTTTTAATGATTATACCATCTCTATACGCATGGATAAATATAAAAGCTTGCTGGGATCCTTACAGCAATACAGGGAACCTTCCAGTGGCAGTGGTAAATAACGATAGAGGAACAGCTATTCAAGGAAAAGAAATTAATGTAGGGGATCAAGTTATAGACTCTTTAAAAGAAAATAAGTCTATTAATTGGCAGTTTGTAGACCAATGGCAAGGAAATTACGGAGTAAATGAAGGAAAATATTATGCAATGATTGAGATACCTAGTGATTTTTCTAATTCATTAACTACACTGGTGACCCTAAACCCCAAAAAGCCAGATATAATTTATAGATGCAATGAAAAGGCAAATGCTATAGCATCTAAAATAACAGCAGTGGCAAAGGATAAACTGACTAAGGAAATAACTGCTAATTTTGTTGAAACGGTAAATAAAAAGGCCATAGAATTTACCAACACCTTAGGTGGAGAGTTGCAAACCAACAAGGCAGAAATTCTTCAAGTTAATGATACACTCAAGTATTCTCAGGACACTTTACAAAATATAATACACTTAGTAGATAACGCTAGCAAGGATGCTAATTCTCTTCAAAACTATTTATATAAGGTTCAAAATACATTACCAGTGGTAAATGATGAGATAAATGCTCTTCAAGGAGCTACGGAGAACAGCAAGGAGGTAGTTAGAGCTACTCAAAAAACCTTAAACCTTTTATCTAATAACATGAAAAATAACCTTATGGAAATGCAGATTGTAAATTCAAAAATACAATCATTGATAACAGAGCTTAAGCACATAAACAATGGAGAATCTGCTGATAAGGTTGTTGCTATAGAAAAAAATCTTAATAAAATGAGCAATTTAAATAAAAGCAATTTAGATTATTTAAACCTTATATCTCATTTGGATAATAGTTCTGGAATACAGAATATGATAGATGAAACCAAAGCTAATGAAGCTACAATAAATGATGCAATAAATAAAGCTAAGGATATGAATGGTAATATTAACATAAATGATATGTTAGATAGCCTTTCAAAACTAAGTAATGATATGTCAGCTAATTTAATAACATTAGGAAATAGTTTTTATAATACCATTATAAAAGTAGTGAATAATAAATCCTCTGCAATGATAAATAATTTAGATATTATAAATTCAACTATCGAAGGTACACGGTTCATAATACCTCAGCTGAATGCTTTGTCTAATTTTGGCATTGCCGCCAGTGGAATATCACAGAAAAAGGCAGATGAAACCTCAGACAAACTAAATTCCTTTCAAAATGACCTTTATAAGTTAGAGGATAAAACTAAGGGTTTAGATGAGGGGGCTATTAATAATTTAGTGAAAATGATGAACAAAAACCCTGATGATATATCAAATTTTATAGCATCTCCAATACAGGTTAGAGAAGAAGAAGTTTATAAGGGAGGAGTTTTTGGAGTTGGAATTACTCCATTTTATACAGTGCTAGCTATATGGGTAGGTGCACTTTTAGCTACTTCCATTTTATCTACAGAATTTAGGGAAACAAGAAGGGTAAAAGGTGTAAATCTCATTGAAGAGCACTTTGGAAAGATGGGGATATTTTTAACTATATCAATTATTCAAGGGCTTATAGTAAGCAGTGGGGACATTTTAATACTAGGTATAGAGCCAGAGAGTATACCATTATTTTTCTTTATGACTGTACTAACTAGTATAATGTTTACTTTTATAACCTTTACTTTGGCCTCTGTTCTAAGTAATGTGGGGAAAGCTATTGCTGTTATTATAATGGTTTTGCAAATTGCTGGAGCAGGAGGACTTTATCCTGTTCAGACCAATCCAGAGTTCTTCCAAATTATAAATCCATATCTGCCATTTACTTATGCTATTTTAGGATTTAGAGAGGCAATTGGAGGAATAGAAATTCACAATACATTAAAGTATATAGCTTATTTAAGTATCATAGGTATTGGATTTTTTTTATTAGTTTTACTTAAGAAACCATTACATAAATTGATTCATTGGTTTGATAAGACTTTCAAAGAAGCAGGAATATAAAATTTCATTAAGAATATAGTACAATGCTACAAAATTATGTAAACATAGTTTTGTAGCATTTTTTATCTTGTGGAACACTCTATACTTTGTAGGCTGGAGACAGCAGTAACTATGAGTATAGATAAATTTAACTAATAGTTTATTGGGGTTCACCATTCACTAAGCCGTTAGTTGGATTTGATGAAAATAAGTCTTTTATAAGATATAATAAAGATAATATGTTTTAAAATAATAAAAAGTAGGTGAAATAATGAATATACAAATCTTCGGAACTAAAAAGTGTTTTGATAGCAAAAAAGCAGAACGATATTTTAAAGAAAGAAGAATTAAATTTCAATTTATAGATTTAAAGGAAAAAGCATTAAGTAAAGGAGAACTTCAAAGTGTAAAGAATTCTATAGGATTAGATAATTTGATTAATAAAGAGGCCAAGGATTACAAAAAGTTAAACCTTGATAAAATTAGAAGTGCTGAAATAAAAGAAGAAATACTTTTAAGTAATCCATGTCTTTACAACACCCCAATAGTTAGAAATGGTAAGTTAGCTACAATAGGGTACGAACCAGAAATATGGGAGCAATGGAAATAGCATTAGAAAGGGAGACGTAATATGGAAGATAAATATATAAGTGCATTAGAGGTTGCAAAGAAACATAAATTGTTTTTAAAGGTGGTAACATCTGTAACCACCTTTGATAATTATAATAGTTTTTTTAATATTTATGATCAAAGGGAAGAACCATGTAGGCGTATAGTTGTATTGACACCCTATAAGGAATTGGAAGAGGTATATGATGCCAATCCCAACGAAGAAATAAATCCTATGACCATAGTTGACGGAAACCTATGGATTAAGGAATATCCTTTAACCGTGAATCCAAAGGACATTGATATGAAGTCAGTAGTAGTATCAAGGGAAGCAATAAAGAATTTAATCTGATGTCTACCTGATGTAACACCCCATCCTTTTTAGTCTGGAGTGTTGCAGCAACTACGCCCTTAGGTAAATAGTTAATTGACAAAATATTCATGTAGAGGTACAATATATTGGCATTTCACCACCAAACTAACTCAAGCTTTTACAAGGTTAAACTTAAAGTAAGTTTAAAACGGCGGCTTTTAAAAGTTTGTAGAATTGGGAGGTATTATGATAGAAATTAAGAATTTAAATAAGACTTTTAGAGTTCATAAAAGAAATTCAGGTCTTAAGGAAGCCTTTAAATCTATGGTACATAGAGACTATGTAGTAATAGAGGCACTAAAGGATATATCTTTTAATGTAGAAAAGGGAGAGATGGTAGGATACATTGGTCCTAATGGAGCAGGGAAAAGCACCACTATAAAGGTTATGAGTGGAATACTAACTCCAGACTCTGGTACTTGCATCATAAATGGAAGAACACCCTGGAAAAATAGAGTGGAACATGTGAAAAACATAGGGGTAGTTTTTGGACAAAGATCCCAGCTATGGTGGGATGTACCTGTAATTGATTCCTTTGAACTATTAAAAGATATATATGAAATACCAGATAAGAAATTCAAAACTAATCTATTAGAGCTCAGTGAAAGGCTTAGCATTGAAGAAATTATGAAAATGCCTGCTAGGCAATTGAGTTTAGGACAAAGAATGAGATGCGAAATAGTAGCATCTTTACTTCATAGTCCAGATATACTTTTCTTGGACGAGCCTACCATAGGTCTAGATGCAGTATCTAAAATTGCTGTTAGAGAGTTTATAAAAGCAATCAATAAAGAAAAGCAAACCACAGTAATACTAACCACTCACGATACCCAAGATATAGATGCCTTAACCAAAAGAATAATTTTAATAGGAAAAGGAAGAGTACTTTTAGATGGACAACTAGACTCCTTAAAAGAGAGGTATGGCACAGATAAAACTTTGATTATAGAGTATAATGGCATATTAAAGGATTTGCCAGAGGGTCTATGGGTATTAGAAAGTTATAAAGGCAGAGCAGTAATAAAGGTAGATACTAACCTCCTATCCATATCTGAGGCTATAATTTGTTTGGCATCTAAAATTGACATAAAGGATGTATCTGTAAACACTGGAACGGTAGATGACGTAGTTCTTGGGTTATATAAGGAGTACAACATATGAAAAAATATTGGAGCTTTTTTAAGATAAGAATGATAAATGGGCTACAATACAGAGTTGCAGCTTATGCAGGTGTGGCTACTCAGTTGGCTTGGGGATTTATGTATATAATGCTTTATAATAGCTTTGCTGATACTAATATAAGTGCAATGCCAATGACCCTTGCTCAAACTGCTAGTTATATATGGCTTCAACAAGGTTTTTTAGCTTTATTCATGACATGGTTTTTGGATAATGATATATTTAATTCTATCTCTAATGGAGATGTAGCCTATGAATTAATCAGGCCCTGCAATTTATATAATATGTGGTTTGCAAAGAATTGTGCAACTCGTCTTTCTAAGGCATTGTTAAGGTGTTTTCCAATATTAATAGTAGCCTTACTGCTCCCCCAACCCTATAAACTTGCGCTGCCTAATTCCTTTGAAACCTTTGTTTTATTTATGATTTCTATGATTATGGCCTTTATTGTAGTAGTTGCATATTGTATGATAGTATATATTTTAACCTTTTATACAATCTCTCCTATGGGAGTAAGGATGATATCAGTAATCATTGCTGACTTTTGTGCAGGAGGCCTTGTACCATTGCCATTCTTGCCAGGGTGGCTCACCAAATATCTTTACCTATCGCCTTTTGGAGCAATGCAAAATAGTCCATTTCTTATTTACAATGGGGTAATGGATGTTAAACAAGGTATTATTACCTTAGGAATCCAAGGATTCTGGGCAGTTTGCCTTGTGGCTTTAGGTAAAAATCTTATGGAAAAGGCACTAAAAAAAGTAGTGGTACAAGGAGGTTAACAAATGAGATTATATTTAAAATATTTGTCTATACATCTGAAAAGCATTATGGAGTATAAAACCTCTTTTATATTAACAAGCATAGGACAAGGTATAACTACTTTTACCTCTTTTTTAGCAATGTATTTTTTGTTTCATAGGTTTGGGAACATAAAGGGTTATACCTTTAATGAGGTCTTATTATGCTTTAGTACTATATGTATAGCTTTTGCTTTAGCTGAATGCTTTGGAAGAGGCTTTGATAACTTTTATTCTATAATCTCTAATGGTCAATTTGATAGGATAATGGTGAGACCTAAATCAACGGTATTACAGGTTATAGGCACTAAGATAGAACTTACTAGGATTGGAAGATTCATTCAAGCTCTTGTAATATTTATATATGCAGTAGTTACTTGTAATATTGGATGGACTTTATATAAAGTTATAGCTTTGATACTTATGATTTTAGGGGGAATGGCTTTATTTTTTGGTATATTTATGATATCTGCAGCTCTATGCTTTTTTACCACAGAAGGACTAGAAATCATGAATATCTTTACTGATGGAGGAAGAGAGTTAGGACAATATCCTATGGATATATACAAAAAAGCAGTACTAAAATTTTTTACTTTTGTAGTACCCTTGGCTTTTGTAAATTACTACCCTTTTTTATATATAATAAATAAAGTATCACAAGATAAAATAGTATATGCACTATCACCTTTCATAGCTATAAGCTTTCTGATACCAAGCTATATGGTATGGAGAATAGGAGTTAGACACTACAAATCTACAGGATCATAAAATGTATTGATTATCATAGGGTAGCCTTTTCATAGGCTACCTTTTGATATACTTTGATACATAATTATTTTTGGTATTTAATAATACAAAGAAAGGAACTACAATTTTAATAAGTAATCATAATCTTAATTAATTTATGCTTGTGTAGGATATTTACTAAAGTAAATAAAGGAGGAAAATAAAATGAATATAGATAAACTCATAGAAAAAGACTTTCAGGGATGTATATCTATAACAAAAAATTATATGACCATTTTTCAATCATCCTATGGTTATATGGATTTAGCAAATAAAGTACCTAATACTATGGATACAAAGTTTGCAACTGCATCTGCAGGAAAGGTCTTTGTAGCAGTAGCAATTTTGCAACTTATAGAGAAGGGAAAATTAAAACTTAGTGATACTATTGGAGAACTACTAGACTTTGATCTTAATGATATTGATCCAAATATTACAGTAGAGGAATTGTTAACACATAAGTCTGGGATTCCAGATTACTTTGATGAAAGCATAATGGAAGAATATGAAGAGCTTTGGAGGGACTATCCTAATTATAAGATTAGAACATCTTCAGATTTGCTGCCACTATTTATAAATAAGCCTATGATGTACCCAAGAGGAGAAAAATTTCAATATAATAATACAGGCTTTGTTGTTCTTGGTCTTATAATTGAGGGTATAACCAAAGAACCCTTTGATAAATATCTTAAAGACAATATATTTAAAATTGTTGGGATGAACAATACGGGCTATTATGAATTAGATAGATTGCCAGCTAATTGTGCTAATAATTATATTTTTGATGAAGTTAGAGGAGAATATTATACTAATATTTTCAGTGTAGATGTAAAAGGTACTGGGGCAGGTGGAGCTTTTACTACTATTGAAGATATAGAGCTTTTTTGGAAGGCTTTACTATCTTATAAGTTGTTGTCCAACAACATGACAAAGAAAATGCTAATGGTACAAAGCACCTGTGAAGATGATGATAACTATGGTTATGGAATTTGGCTAGATAAGGATTATACTGATAATTGCTTACCATATTTTACAGGGAGTGATCCAGGGGTTAGCTTTATAAGCATGTATAATTTAAGAGAGAATATTAACATAACAATTGTGAGCAATTTTGGTGATAATGTTTGGAAGATTGCAAGAGAAATAAGAAAAGAATTATTTACACAATAGAAATATTAATATTAAAGGTGGTATAGAATTACAATTAAAAAGTTAGTTCTGTAACCACCCTTATTTGTTATATAGTTTTAATTGAATTTTCCCAACTAGAGTTTACTTCATTGGAATAGATTTCAGCAGGAATCATAGGAGTGGAAAGGTTCTTCAAGGTGTCATCACAAATAGCATAATTTTCTCCGTACTCTATTCCGGCTTTTTTCACATTTTCAAGGTAAGTATTAACCTCATCATTTATGCCACAAGAAGATAACAAAGGACCTTCTACGCAGAGTATTTTTGTGAAATTATCAGCTCCATATAATATACTGAACTGAGATAGTAAGGCTTCATAATTTTTATTTATAGAAGAAAATCCACAGCTAGAAATCAATAGATACTTATGATTTGATATTTCATATCTTGATGGGTGAGTACAAGTATTTGGTGAATCATGGATTATAAAAGGTAAGTTTATAGGCAATAGTCTGTCCATAAAAGCCTTAACCTTTGAAGGCATACCATAATAGTAAAGGGGAAAACTCCAAATAATCATGTCAGCTTCAACATATTTTTCTATGTTAATGTTCATATCATCTTCTAGGACACATTTACCTGGAGTCCTATTCCAGCAAGAAAAACAGCCTAAGCAATGATTAATATTAGACTTACTCACGTCTATAATTTCTATATCATTTGTATGGTTCTTATTGAAACCATCTAAAAAAGCTTTGGTTATTTTCAGTGTATTACTGTTATTTCCCCGAGGACTTCCATTGATAACTAAAATCTTCATTTTATATGAACCTCCTTTATATATCAAGTGAAACTTAGTTTCAGGTGGAGTTTAGACTCAAATTGAATGTTAGTTTCACTTATCTTGGGTCGTAACTGCTGTTAACTCCACACTAAAAAGGATGGAGTGTTATAGCAGGTAGATATTATATAAATCTATTATAAAGAAAAGTTCCTTAAAAAAACTAGTGACAAAGGTCATGTTATTATAAGGATGCAATCTAATAGATTTCCATTATAAACTATTGTATACTGATTAAAAAGGAGTAATGTAAAAAATATGGGATATGTAGAGAATTTAAGAAAAATAGTAGGACATATACCACTTATTTTAGTGGGATCAGTAGTCATTATAATAGATGAAAAACAAAGAATATTGCTTCAAAAGCGTAAAACCACTTCTTATGGTATGTGGGGGTTACCAGGAGGACTTATGGAACTTGGAGAATCAACAGAAGATACAGCTAGAAGAGAGGTGCTAGAGGAAACAGGGCTGAGGATAGGTGAGCTCAGTTTAATAGATGTGTTTTCAGGCCCTGAGGACTTTATTACTGTACCTAATGGGGATGAATTTTATTGTGTAACCTTAGCTTATTATACTAAGGAGTCAAAAGGCACAATCATAATGGATAATGAGGAGTCCTTAGAACTTAAATTTATTAGCTTAGAAAATTTGCCAGATAATATTGTAAGAAGTCATAGAAGAATGATAAACAGGTTTTTAGATTTGCATATTATCCAATAAAAATAAAGCTATTTGGAGGGCAGAGAAATGGATGAAAGAATTCCAGATATAATAAAACCATTATTATACCAATATGAGAAAGCATTAAGAGAAAGGTTTAAAAATAAGATATATGGAGTATACATTTATAATTCAGTAGCCTTGGGAGCTTTTGATGAAAATAAAAGTGACATAGATTTTATAACCATAATAAATGAAGGGTTTACCAAGGACGAAATTGAAGATTTAAGAAAGATTCATCATAACCTAAAGGAAAATTTTTATTATGGTAAAATCATGGAGGGCATGTATATAGATATTTTAAACCTGGGAAAAACAAATTCAGACATGAAACCTTATATGTTTTTTGCAGATGAAGTCCTTAATGATTGTGGGTATTATGATATAAATTATGTTACATGGTGGACTTTGAAAAATAAAGGCATAGCAATAAATAGTCCAGAAATATCAACTTTAGGTATAGAAGTTAGTTGGGACAATGTTATAAAAAATATGGGATATAATTTGAATGGTTACTGGGGAAAGAAAGTAAGTGAAAAAGCCACATTTTTTACTGATTATTGGATTGAGTTTTCAGTGTTAACGCTATGCAGAATTTTATATACTCTTGAGTATAAGGATATAACTTCAAAGGCAAATGCTACTAAAAAAGCCATGGATATATTACCAAATCAGTTTCAAAATATAATTAATGAAGCTTTAAGAATAAGAAAAAATTTTTCAGTGAAATCTATATATGAGTCTACGGAAAAAAGAGCCCATGAAGTTAAAACTTTTATATCTTACGTAATAAATTATTGCAATAAAAAATATAGCTTAGTAGAGTAAAAGCTTAAAGATCCATACTTTTAATATATCTTTGAGTAAATGGACAAACTTCAATGCACTTACCACATAAAGACTTTTCAATTCCTATATTTTGGTTTAGTAGTTCTCTTGCTTTTTGGCGACATTTAAATGGATTTATTAAGTCATCTCTAAAAGAATTAACATTCCATAGATTACCTTTTATAGCTTCTCCAGGACAGTTCATAGTACATTTTTTACATTTGCCACAGTTGGATTCATTAATAGGTTTTGCTGTACTTAAAGGCATATCAGTTAAAATCGATGATATACGGACTGCAGATCCGTATTCTGGAGTTACTAACAGAGCATTTTTACCAATCCATCCTAAACCTCCTCTAGTAGCTACTGTTTTATGAGGTAGAGGGGTAGTTAGATTTTTATCGCTAGTAACATAGGTAGAGATTTGAGCCAAAGAATAGAATCCCTTACTTTTTATAAGGTCTTCACAGGAGAAAGCAATATAATCAAGAAGTTTATTTACTCTATTGTATTCACCATAATAGTCCTTTGTTGGACCTTTATTAATTTTAGCTATAATTTGAGGATTTAAAGCTACTGCTATGGCAATGCCATATTTCACATTGTTGTACATAGATGTATCAATGCCTTGTAAGTTGGCGAATCCAACTAGTGATGCTCCTAAGTCACTTAAATAGCTTTTTAGCATATTCTCATACATAATTGATCTCCTTTACCTAGGGTCTGTATGTTGTAACACTGCAGCTTTTTTGCCCATGTCATAAGCTTTTTTTAAAAGAGCTGTATTATGGTCAATAGGAGTGTCTCCACTACATCCTTCTAAAACCCCTTTAAGTTCTATTCCAACATAATCAAAGATATCTTTAAAGGTCTTTTCTACTAGCTCTGGGCCAGAATTAGGAAGTTCTCCGCCATAGGTCATCAGAACATAAGCTTTTTTACCTTTCATATTTTCACTGCCTATACAGTAGAGTCTATCTATGAATGTTTTCATTTGAGCACTCATACTCCACCAGTATATCGGAGTAGCAAATATGACTATATCAGCCTGTCTAAAAATTGGATATATATTTTGCATATCGTCATTTAATACACATTGATTACTGGTTTTACAGCTGTCACAAGCTAAGCAATTTGATATGTTATACTTTTGCAAGAAAATATTTGATATTTTAGCATTAGAATTTTCTTTAATTCCTTTTAAAAAAGCATTTACTAAAGAGTCCGTATTTTGATTTTTTCTAGGACTTCCCATGAAAGCAGCTATTTTCATATTAAGAATCCCCCTTATTTTATCTCATGAAGTGAGATTTAGTTTCAGTTGGAGATTGAACTCCAACTGAATATTAGTTGNNAAATTAAGTATATTTAGTACTATAATTTAGTAAATGAAACAAATAGGAGAAGAATATGAGAAATTATCCTTTTATAATTAAGTTATTACTTTTAATATATATAAGTTTTATCTCCATCAGTGAAGGTAAGGAAATAGGACTTTTAGTAATTTATGTTTTGCTTATTATAATTACTACAATATTAATGTTCATTACCAAGAATAAATATAGACATATGGCAATAATTCTAGATATTGTTATATCAATTCTATGGATGGCNNTTATGTTTTTCTATAATGTACATATTAATATGGAAATTTCAAAATACTATAACAGGGGTAGCTGCTATACCAATTGTATTAATTGCAGTTAATGGCAAAGTCAGCAATCTAGAGTTTATTCTTTTAATGACAATTATTTATTTAATATTAGAACTTTATAAATATAATGTTACACGTAACTATAATTTAGAAAAAACTAATGATGAGCAAAGAAGGGATATTCTCACCTTAGGAGAAAGGTTAAGGCAGGAAGAGGAGTATAGAAGACAATCGGTAGAATCTTTGAAGTTAGAAGAAAGAAATAAATTATCTCAGAGTATGCATGATAAAATAGGACATACCTTGGCAGGGACTATTATGCAACTTGAAGCGGCAAAAATTGTATTAGATGATGACAAAGAAAAAGGCAAGACCATGATTGATTCAACAATAAAAGTTTTGAGACAAGGTATGGATGAAATAAGGCTTATTTTAAGGCAGACAAAACCTAGTACAGAAGAATTGGGCATTAACAAAATAAATATGATACTAGAGGAGAAAACAAAGAATACATCCTTTACATATTCATTGTTTTATGATGGGGACATAGACATAATAGATAGTATGCAATGGGTAGGAATAATAGAGGGCATAAGAGAAGCATCTACAAACTCCTTAAAGTACTCTAAAGGAGATAAAATATGGGTTAATATAGAAGTGTTGAATAAGTATATAAAAGTAGAGATAAAAGATAACGGAGTAGGAAAAATAAATATAAGAAAAGGGTTAGGCCTAATTTCTATAGAAGAAAGAATAGGTGACCTTAAAGGTAAGGTCATAATAGATGGAAGTAAAGGCTTTTCTATAATTTTTTTAATTCCATTGGATAGGGGAGGGATTTACAATGATTAAAGTCATAATAGCAGATGACGACGAACTTATAAGAGAAAGCTTAAAGATAATATTGTCATCAGATAAAGATTTAGATATAAAAGCAACTGTTCCAAATGGACAAGAGGCAGCAAAATTTTGCCTGACCAATGACATAGACGTGGCATTATTAGATGTTAGAATGCCTATTATGAGTGGAGTAGATGCCACTAAAGAAATAGTGGAAAGAAGTAAAACCAAGGTGGTGATACTTACCACCTTTGACGAGGATGAATATATAAATAGAGCTATAAAATTCGGAGCTAAGGGTTACATTTTAAAGAATAATTCCCCACAAAAAATTATAGATACTATCAAGTCTGTATATGAAGGCTATTCTGTGATGCAACAGGAGGTGTTGGAAAAGTTAAAGGACAATCTTTTTGAGGAAGACAATAGAAAAAACAATAATATATCTAAGTTTTCACCAAGAGAGGTAGAAATTTTAGAGGCTATAGCAGATGGACTTAGTAATAAGGAAATAGGAGCAAAGTTATTTATATCCGAAGGAACAGTAAAAAATTATATAACATCCATACTTCAAAAGACTGGGTTGAGTCACAGAACTCAAATAGCTATAAGCTACTTAAAGGGTGGAATCAAATAATATGACTTTAGTCATGTAAATAATATGACCTTTTCTAGTAAAATCAGAAAAGGTCTTTTTATATAATAAAATTAGAAGAAAGCAAAGGAGAGCAGATATGAAGATTATTGAAATCAAAGATCTTGTAAAAAAATATGGTGATTTTGTGGCTGTTGATAATGTGAATTTATCTATTAAAGAAGGAGAAATATTTGGATTACTAGGTCCCAATGGAGCTGGCAAGAGTACAGTAATCAATGTTATATGTGGTTTGTTAAATGCTAACTCTGGAGAAGTAAAAACTTTTGATAAAGAGTTGAAAAAAAATTTTAATTATATAAAAAGCAACTTAGGATTGGTTCCACAAAATTTAGCTCTCTATAGCAACTTTACAGCCTATGAAAATATAAAACTTTTTGCAGAATTATATGGCTTAAGGGGTCAAGAGCTTAAGAAAAAAATAGAAGAAGCATTAGAATTTACAGGATTGTTAGAAATGAAAGACAAGAAAGCAGAAAAATTTTCAGGTGGAATGATGAGACGTTTAAACATGGCCTGTGCTATAGTTCATAAACCTAAGTTAATCATAATGGATGAGCCTACTGTAGGAATAGATCCTCAATCTAGAAATCATATTCTTGAATCTATAAAGGAGTTAAACAGAAGAGGGACAACAATAATATATACAAGCCATTATATGGAGGAAGTAGAGGCTATATGTCATAGAGTTGCTATAATGGATCATGGAAAAATTATAGTAGAAGGGACGGTAGAAGAACTTAAAAGCATAGTTGATACTAATAAGGTACTATCATTAACGGTTAACGATTTAGGAAGAATAGACCTAGAAGAACTAAAAAAAATTAATGGGATTATATCCATAGATATAGAAGAAAATACCTTAATAATAACCTCTAAAAAGGAAGTACATAATTTAGATTTAATAATCTCAAATTGTGCAAAGAAAGAAGTTAAAATTAGAGATATAGGATATAGAGATATAACATTAGAAACTGTATTCTTATCATTGACAGGGAGAAGTTTAAGGGAGTAAGGAGGAATAAAGGTGTTTCAGATAACAAGGAAGATTTTATTGAATCACATTAGAAAGCCCAAATATTTACTTTTTGAGATGATGTTTCCTATATTCCTTATGATGCTAATAGGTTCAATTCTTACCAACAGTTTTTACACTGGAGAAAAAAAATCTAAACTTCAGGTGTTCTACTTAGACCAAGGAAATGAAGAAACTAAAAAGGTGTTAGAGGCGGTGAAAAGTAAGGAAAAAGACTTTGGTATAGAACTTAAACACATTGATTCAAAAGAGAAAGGAAAAATACAGGCAAGAGTTAATAAAAATGTATTTGTGCATTTGGATAATGAAAAAATAAAAATTTATAGCAATGAAAAGAGAATATCAGATGGGGCAAAGGCCATGGGCATATTTAAAGGAGTAGCCAATGCCAATAATGTAATAACAGAAATGTATAAAATAAATCCATCAAAAGTTAATGAGATATTACAAGGGGAAAGCAATGAATTAAAAATACCTATAGAGGAAATAGATAAATTTAATCCTATGACATCCTATGATTATTATGGGGTAGTGGATATAACAATGATGATGATTTATGCAATTAATTTTCCTTTGGGAGACTTGATTTTTGATAGAAGAAACCATATTAAAGATAGATTTAAAATTACAGGGTTAAGGAACTTTGAATATTATATGGGCTCCATGATTGCCTACTTAATTATATCTATTATTGTTATCCTACCTAGTTTTTTATTTTCAAGTTTTATGTTGGGAACTAAATGGGGAAACAATCCATTATTATCCTTCGGGTTTATTCAATTATTTTGTTTAAGTAGCATATCCCTTGGCATGGCTATAGCAGTTAAGGGGAAATCTTACAATAAAGCACAAGATATATTGTCCTATATATTGCCTGTATTCTCGTTTTTAGGAGGAGCTTATGTTCCCCTTGAAGATACTGTAGGTGGCATATTCGGACTCCTAACCAACGTGTCCCCACTAAGATGGATAAATCGAGGGCTGTTTAGGTATATATATAGCAATGATTGCTCCATAATGATAGCAAGTGCAGTAGTAAGTATAATAGTTATGATTATAATGTTTATAATAACCTTGAATAGTGCAAGGAAGGAGGACTTAACTCTATGAAAAACGTATACGTCCTCATAAAGAATAATTTAAAAATATCAGTATCACAAAGACCAATAAACTTTATAATAACATCCTTAATCCCAGTAATCATATTACTTTTAGCTAGTAAGATACTGACATCGGGGGTCAGTTATATAAATTTAGGTGTTGCGGATGAAGATAATTCTCAATCCTCCCAGTATTTGCAGGAATTTATTAAAGAAAATCAGGAGATAAATGTAAAAAGTATTGAAAGCACTGATTTAAAAAATCAAATCACTGAAAATAGCATAAATATAGGTTTATGTTTTGAGGAGGGATTTGAAAATGAGCTAATAAAAGGAAATGTAGATAAAATTAAAATAAAAGGAAAATTAGAATATGGCTACAATGACATACTAGAAACTATTATTAGGCCAGAAATTATAAATTTGAAAAATATTGGAGTTGTAGCTAACAGCAATGAAGGGCAGTATCATGAGGCTTTAAAAAACTATAAATATAATAAAGGGATAATAGAAAAGTCTTCTTTAAATGACTTAAGTGAGGAATATAGTAATTCTAATTTGTTTGTGGGGTTTTTAATAATGGTTATGTTTTTTAAGGCTTCTTCCATTGCTGGAGTCATTAGTGAAGATCGTGAAAACAACATATACACTAGAATATGTGTTGCACCAGTTAACACATGGCAATATTATCTTGCCAATGTGGTAAGTAATATTATAGCTATTTCCTTGCAAGTGATTTTAGCACTTTTAGGTATGAAGTATATAACTAACGTATCCATAGGCATTCCAATGGGTATTCTATTTTTAATATTATTGGTCGCAGCCATAATTTCAGTGTCATTAGGTACGTTATGTATATCATTATCTAAAGATTCTTTGGAATCCTCTGTGATAATAAATATAGTAAATGTAGTATATTTAATGCTTGGAGGATGTTTTGCACCTATAGAAATTTTCCCGGATTTTATAGATAAGATATCTTATTTTTCTCCTGCAAGATGGATTATGGAATCAATCTTAGATTTACAGCAAGGAGTTGAATTTGTAAAAATCATTCCTAATTTAGGAATAGGCTTATTATTTGCTATAACATTTTTTATGGTATCAGCTTATATCACTAATAGAAGAGAGAAAACTTTTATTTCAATAGGTTAAATAATAGAATTTAAAATATATATCTTGTGTACACATTACATTAGGTATAAAAAGGAGAGAGAGTTATGGAAGAAAAGGAAGAGAAAGAAGGCAAATGGCATCGAAAGGTATGGTTCACAGCTACATTAATCGGTATATTCGTAACTATATGCATAGTATGTACCTATTATTATTATAGAACTCCTGTATATAAGTATCCTAAATTAGCAAACACCTATAAGATTGATAGAAAAATAAATCAAACACCAGATGGAACTATTATGGCATTTTTAAAATCTGTTCATGAAAATGATGCGGATCTTTGTAGAAACGTAGTGCCTACAAGAATATTTGAACTTTACGGAGTCTATTATTATCATGGGGTATTTAATGATGATAAGATTAAGTATCTTCTTTCAACTGCCAATGAAATGCTAAAAAAAGATTATGGAGAAAATTGGTTTGATAATCTTCAAGTCGAGGAAGTAGAAAAGAAAAAAATCGAGAATATATCTGTTGGGATAATTAAGGCTAAAGTAGGAGATAAAGACTTAANNAATATCAAATGAATGGAGAGGATATGAACAAGCTCTTTGACCCTATGTTAAAGGATGAAAATAAAAGACCTAAAGAATAACTAATAGAATATACATTTGAGCATCATATAGTAACCAATATATTTAATAAAGGTACAGTGAATGGTGATTATTGGGTAATCACTTTCACTATACCTATTGGTTTTTATGGTAATTTACTTATAGTATACTATGATTAAATTACCAATTTCCCGAGGAGCCTCCGCCACCAGAGGAACCACCACCAAATCCACCGAAACCTCCACCACCAGAACCACCTCTGGGACCATTTNNTATTGGTCCAGAAGGCAATCTGTAAAAATGAGGATAAAATCCTACCTCTGTTGAATATTAAGTCTATAAGCAGTAAGGTCAAAACTATAATTCCTACTATTCCAGAACCCTTACTAGAGTTTTTGCTGGAGGGATTTGGCATAGAAATTTTTAAGGATTTATCTAGGGAAACTCCATATTCTTCAGCACCATAATCACAAAGAGTACTGTAACTTTTCAATATGCCTTCACCATATTTATTCTGGGAAAAACTTGCCTTGGCTAAGGTTTCCATAACCTGTGAAGTTAGAGCATCTGGAATAGCTCCCTCAAGGCCACGACCAACTTCAACTCGCCAAGACCTATCTTCTATGGCAACAAGAAGTAAAAGACCATTATCCTTATTTTTTTGCCCTATTCCCCAAGTACGAAATAGGTTTAGGCTATAATTCTCAATAGGGACTTTATTAGTGGAATTTATAATAACTACTACTGCTTGAATACCAGTTTTATCTTCTAATTCTTTGCCTATAGATACTATACTTTCAGCCTCATCCTTGGTTGTAATTCCAATATAATCGTTTAAATATTTATATGGAGTTGGAGAAGGATAAGTAGTTTCTGCTGAAGCAGGAAAAGAAAAAACTAATGTTAATAACAAAAGAGAAGAGATAAAAACTTTAGAAAAAGTTTTTTTCATCTTTACTTATTGAAATCTACAGAGGGAACTTCTGTAGACCCTTCACTTGCCTTATAAAGGGATTTTTCTTGAAAACCAAAGATAGATGCTATGATATTATTAGGAAATCTTCTTCTCTTTGTATTGTAATTTGTTACAGCAGTATTATAATCCTGTCTAGCTATAGCAATTCTATTTTCAGTTCCTTCTAATTGTACAGATAAATTTTTGAAATTTTCATTGGATTTTAAATCAGGATATCTTTCTACTACCACCAAAAGTCTAGAAAGGGCATTAGAAAGTTCTCCGTCTGCATTAGCTTGGTCGGTGACATTTGTAGCCCCTGCTAATTTGCTTCGAGCATTAGCTATGTCTGTAAATATATCTTTTTCTTGAGAAGCATATCCTTTAACCGTATTTACTAAATTAGGTATCAAATCAGATCTTCTTTGAAGTTGAGTGTCTATGTTAGCTTCAGCAGTACTAGTCTTTTGTTCCAAAGAAACTAAGCCATTATAGCTACCTATTATAAAGAAAGCCAAAATAGCTATTATTACAACTACAACTGATATTATTTTCATGGATTTAGTCATAAATTTTCTCTCCCTTCTTATTAATTTTATTATGTGTAAAACTTTAAAATATTATGTGGCTATTGTATTATGATATAATTATATAGAACACTAGTTGAATGGGGGATGCAAAGAATGGAACAAGGATACACTTTAGAAGAAGCTATGGAAGTAGCAGCCATAGACATTGAAAATTTTATAGAAAGAATTAAGAATTTAAGTCTAAGGTTAGAAGAGAAACATATAGAAAAACTTTATTTAAAGCTTTTTATGACAATATATATGGAGGATATAAATAATATACCCTGTTTTTCCGCAATAAAAGATAGAAAAATAGAAGGTATGGATTTTGAAATAGCCCTTAGGCTCCATAAGGCAAAATTTAAAAGGCTGTATGGTAAAATTGAAAAGTATGTAAAGAATAATGAAAATAAAGGACTAGAATCTTTAGAAGAAAAAATAGCTGAAGAAAAAAT
The DNA here is from genome assembly GCA_002423705.1 of Clostridium sp. UBA5530. Lineage (GTDB taxonomy): Bacteria > Bacillota > Clostridia > Clostridiales > Clostridiaceae > Clostridium_X. The sequence continues at coordinate 1,226 of DINW01000066.1, read as the reverse complement.
AGATAGTCACTGCAGGGAACTGATAAATCTTTTAGAAAGTTTGACTTCTAAAACTATTTATTTTCAACTTAAAGAGACAGTAGAACTTCACAAAGTTATTATAAATACTATAGTAACCTCATATATAAAGGAGTTAAACTTATCGCATATAAAACAGCAGGAAATTTTAGCCCAAAGTGAAGAATACTTTATAAAACTTATGGGAAGACACTATGGCAGACTTCAGTGCGGCAAATATAAATAATAAATAAAATAGGCATAGACTTAAATTTCAGTCTATGCCTTTGATTTTAAAGAATTAAAAATAATAAGTAGCAGACTACAACACCTAATGAATACAAAATTGTGGTTCCTTTATTTTTAGCTTTTAGTGATAATAGCATAAGTGGTGTTGCGGCAGTTCCTAGAATTAGTAAGTTAACTGTTTGAGAATCTGCGAAGGTATAAATTGTACCCTTTATATAAAGTAAATCTGCAATGGTTAGAATTAAAAAATTAAATAAATTACTTCCAACTATATTACCAACAGCTATATTAAAACTGTTCATTTTTACTAGGGATATACTTGAAGTAACTTCAGGAAGAGAAGTAGCTATGCCTAGGAATAAGGCACCAGCAAAACCACTACCAAGATTTAATCGCGCAGATATTATATCTGTAATGTAAGTTATAAGTATACTGAATACAATTAAACCCACACTTGCAAGGATAAATCTAATGATAATTTGCTTTAGTGTTAAATCTACTTTTTCACTATTTATTTCTTTTTCTAATGTTTCTACGGCACTATTGTCACTGGCCATGGTTCTTACACCTAAAATATATAGTATAAGGATTATGATAGAAGTAACATTAATGGTGAGAAAATCTACATTTAAGATGTTTGTCATATTTAATATAATCACCATATATATAAGCAATGAAAATATTGCAGTCATGTAGTGACTATTGGAAATTTTAGATTTCTTAAATGTTTTAATAAATATTAGGATCAACATAGATAAAGTGGCTAAGTTAAATAAATTGCTTCCTAAAATATTACCAATGGAAAGGCCAGGATTATCAAGCCAAACCGTAGCTGATATGCTGGTTAAAAGTTCTGGCAATGAAGTAACGGCTGAGAGGAGAATTCCTCCTATAAATGCACCGGATAGATTAGTAGTTTTATCAAGCAGATCCACATATTTCGCTGCTTTCATTGATAAGAATACAACAATGAGTGCCAC
>DINW01000047.1 GCA_002423705.1 Clostridium sp. UBA5530 | reverse complement strand
GATAAGTTCAACTAATATTCAGCTGGAGTTCATGCTCCATCTGAAGTTAAGTTTCACTTCATAGAAGAATCTAATTATAGTATTCTTCACAAAATAAAAATTTCCTTCAAAAATTTAAATTTATTTAAGTTGATTACTTAAATTTTTGAATTTCATGCTTCCTATATATGCTGGTATTACAAGTTCATCTTTAGTCTCTATATTTATATTAATGCCCCTATTAATTAAAAGCTTTATATAGCTTTCTGTATTGTTTAATAAGTAGTTTTTCATACTATCCTTATTACCTATAACTGATATATAAAAAGGAGTAGGTGTTTTTATTTGATTTACACTAATAAATGGTCCTGAACAGTTTACTTCAGAATTCAGCAAAATTCGCTGCCCATTTATGGCTATAGCCTCAGCATCTAGGTTTTTCAATTCATTTACAACCGCTAATATATCTATATTATGAATAATCCTTTGAGCTCTAGAAATATTATCATCTGAAGAATTATTAAATTCATTTAGTGCATCAACCATTGTTATAACAATTCCCTGCCCCTTTACGGGAGCATATCCCAAAATCCGCATATTTTCATTTAATTCATTATTTATACTATCAACTATTTTATCCTTGTCTTTGTTTCCACTTTCATAGCTATCTAATTTTTTTTGTAGTTGATAATGACTATCTTTCAAGTTNNTATAAATTATTCTTCTTTCTGTATGAATCTTGAAATTCCTTAGAACTTAATATTATTCTTGGCTCTGTGTTTCCAAAATTTATATTTAAAGATATAAGTAAGCCTATAACTATTGATGCTATGAACACAAATATACGTCCTTCATTTACTTTCATATCATCACCTCATTAATCATGAGATTTAGCTTTTTCTATTATAATTCTTCTTATTATTGCAAAGTTATCAAAAATTCTTCCACCAAAAACTATAACTGCTGCCATATATATAGGAATTCCTAGTTTATCCCCTAAATATGCTAAAGCCGCAGCTAAAGCTGCATTGCCGAAAAATCCAGAAATAAATATATCCGCTTGAAAATTTTTTGATAAAGATGCTCTAATAGCTCCAAATACTGAATCTAGGCAAGCTAATATAGCTACTGAAATATATGGAGAAAATTTATCAGGAATATTTACTTTCCATACCATTCCAACTATTATCCCGATTAATAAACCAACAAAAGCTATCATTAATAATCACCTCAATTACTTTACAGGTTTTATATATTCATATTTATATAATTTATTGTATTTAGGTATTTTTACGGTATCTGCTTCTTCAATTTTTTTATCATAATAAGCTAAAGCTTCAAATTCTAATACTCCATTAAAATTCAAACCTCCTGCAAGGGTACTTTTATTTCCTATAGCCTTTATGGTTATAGTTTCTTTAGGGGATATTCTCTCATCATTTACTAATATTTGAGACCCTCCACTGGTGCTCTTTATTCCAGTTTGCAAAGTTATTCTTTTATTATTTATAGAAACAGCCTCTGCACCTGCAAAAAAAAGTTCGTTAGTTAAATAGGTTAGCTCCCTATCTGTTATATAAGATGCCAATGCACTGTTAGAAAACACATTGGTTTTAGGGTTTAAATAAAGAACTATTCCTGGTCCTTCTACATCAACACTACCTATTAAAAGTCTTGTATCATCTAATTGCTTTTTTAGTTCTTTAGTTATTTCATTTTCATTGGAGGCAGCCTCCTCATATCCCTTCAATTGTTCCATAAGTTCGTTGTTCTTTTTTTCATAATCTTCTTTTTCCTTGGTCAATTGTCCTATCTCTTTGGTTATATCTTGCTCAGAATTAGGATTATTCACCATCCTTCTTTCTTCACTATTTAATAACCTAAATTGATATGCTAATAAAAAACCTAATAGAGCACATACTAATGCTACAATAATTTGTGATACATGTTTTTTCATAGATTATACCTCCTACTCACCTCTATGAACAACGGGATTACCCTTAAAACTCACATCAATATATCCCTTGCTTTTGCCCAACGTGCTATCTTGAAGCATTATATTAAAGGCTTTGTTTAACTTGTCCTTTATTTCCTCCTCATTACCTATTTTAATTTCAAAATCTCCTACATATAGTCTTATATTATTTTTTTGTTCTAAGTTTATAGCCGTCACCTTAATATCTGTTAAATTTCTCATCATTAATTCATTTATATCTAATACAAACTTTTCTACACCTTCATATCCTTTTGCTTTATCTCCTGGATTTATATCCTTAAAATTTAACCCTCTTAATTCTATGAGTTCATAGTCCTTATTTTCCTCTGCCAATTGAAGTATATTTAAAGTTTCATCTAAGATATATCGTTTGTTTTCATAACTACTAATAAAAGCTCCCTTTCTCTCTTCTATATCAATATTTAATTTATTAGGAAGTACTCTTGTAACTTTAGCATCTTTTATGTAAGGATGTTTTTTTATTTCATCAATAACTTGTTTTTTATTTACTAAAAATATATTATCTCCTTTATTTACTGAAATATATTTGAATATTTCATCCTCAGTTAAAAGTTGATTTTTACCTATGTTTATAAATTCTAGGTTAAAATATGAAACTTTCAAAGCAGCCGTAATCATCACCGCTAGGATAAAAAACATTATAATCATAGCTTTTCGCGCTTTTCTTTTAGTAACTCGCTTCTTTAATTCTGCTTTTGAGTATTTTTTTTTGGTGTTTTTCATAATGCCTCCTAATAAAATATTCCATAATATTATAATATCATCTAATAAAAATAATTTCATCAAAAAATTAATTAAAATTTAATTACAATTAATTTACTATGGTATTAAATTCATAAAAAAAGTGTGCTTAGCACACTTTTTAATCTGTAGTTTTTGATATATTCATTAGCACGCCCATGGCTATCATATTTATTACTAAAGAAGTTCCTCCATAACTTATAAACGGTAGAGGCACTCCTGTTACCGGCATGGAACCTGTTACTACCGCTATATTTATAACTGCTTGAACTGCTATTACTGAAGTAATACCTATAGCAAGCAGTGTTCCGTAAGTATCCTTAGCTTTTTGAGCAATCATTATCCCTCTCCAAATAAATAGTAAGACAAGTATTATGATAAATATGGCTCCCACGAATCCCAGCTCTTCACCAATAATAGAAAAGATAAAGTCATTATGAGGTTCAGGCATATAAAAACATTTTTGTCTTGAATTCCCTAGGCCTAACCCTAATAACTTTCCCGATCCAAGTGCATAAAAAGATTGTACAAGTTGATACCCATCACCTGCAGCATCTTTCCATGGATTTAAAAAATTTAGCATTCTGGCTCTTCTATAATCTGCTGAAAAAGCTAATCCTAATACCGCCGCTAAAAGCCCTGGAACTACTATTCCAAAAATATGTTTTGCTCTAGCTCCGGCAACAAATAGAATTATCATAGTAACCATCATTATTACTGTAGCTATACTTAAGTTTTTCTCTGCTAAAATAAGTGCAGCAAACAATCCAGAAATTAATAGATATGGGAATAATCCTTGTTTAAATTCTTTTATTTTCTCACCTTTATTTTCTATACTCATAGCAAGAAATAATACAATGGCATATTTAGTAAGTTCCGAAGGCTGGAAACTTAATGGTCCCACATATATCCACCTTTGAGCTCCATTTTTATCATCAAATAAAAATACGAGAAGTAATAAAGGTATACACCCAACTAATATCCAAAAAGCAAATTTTTTATATTTATGGTAGTCTATTTTCATTACTAATAACATGCTAATTATTCCCAGTACTACCCATTGAAGTTGCTTTTTTAAATATAACATACTATCTCCTTCTTTATACAAAGAAGTATATGAACTAGCGCTATATATCATAATTGTTCCTATGGCTAACAATAGCATTATTATAGCAAATAGGATGAAGTCTCCCTCCCTCCTCTTTTTTCTATTTAATCCTTCCATTTTACATCCTCCTAAAAATTACTAAAAGCTTAAGAATCCAATTATACAAAATATCACTGTTACTATAGAAAATATAGTTACAATTTTAATCTCACTCCACCCACATTTTTCAAAATGGTGGTGAATAGGAGCCATTTTAAATATTCTTTTCCCTGTAAGCTTAAAAGATGCTATTTGAAGTACTACTGAAGCAGTTTCTATTACATAGATGACTCCAACTATCACTAATAACAGTTCTATTTTAAGAATCATTCCTATAGCCGCTATTGCTCCACCTAAGGCTAAAGATCCTGTATCTCCCATAAATATTCTTGCAGGATATGCATTGTATTTTAAAAATCCCAATAGTGCTCCTACAAGTATCAACGAAAATATAGCTAATGAATAATGTCCCATTCCAAAGCTTACTAAAGCTAAAAATGTAACTACCAAAATAGTAACAGATGTGGCTAATCCATCTAATCCATCTGTTAAATTAACTGCATTAGTGAATGATGCATAATAAAAAACTACAAAAGGTATATATAATGCTTTCAAATCCCATGCTACATTTCCAAATGGAACTAAAATTTTTGTTCCAATAGAATTGCTTTTATATCCATAATAGCTTAAGGCAAAGGATATTATAAGGAGTAAAATCATCTTTTGCGAAGCCTTTAATCCTAAATTATCCTTATGAATAATTTTTAAGATGTCATCTAAAAAACCTACAAACCCAAAGGCAACGAATGAATAAAGAGCTATCATAGCCTCATCACTTACACTTCTAGTCATTATTATAGTAGCTATTACTGTAGCAAATATAAATATTATTCCTCCCATTGTAGGAGTTCCCGCTTTTTTATAGTGACTTTCAGGACCTTCTTTTCTTATATGCTGACCAAATTTTAGCTTATGTAATATAGGAATCACTAAAGGTCCTAATAAAAGGGCTATACCAAATCCTAAAACTAGCGCAATAAGACTTCTAAAGTTAAAAATATTTGTTAATGTACTATTTATCATTTCCCCATCCTACTTCTTATACCAGAAGCAGATCCTCCCTTCATTAGCTCTACTTAATATGGTTAACTATTTCTTCAAAATGCATAGATCTAGATGCTTTAAGCAAAATCACATCTTCCTCTTTTAAAATATTAGACAAATCTTTTTCTAATTCATCTAAAGAAGGATATGCCTTAAAACTTTGTTTTTCATAGCCTTTTTCNNCTTTTTCAAAGCTCTCCTCATACTCGCTTATTACTATTAATAAATCAACACCACATTCTTTGGCGAATCTTCCAATTTCTTCGTGTGCATCTTTGCTTTCATGACCCAATTCCTTCATAGTACCAAGAATAGCAACCTTTCTTCCAAGAAAGCTTTTTTGAACCTTTAATGCGGCCTTCATAGAATCTGGGCTAGCATTGTAGCAATCGTTTATAATAGTTTTATTATTTACTTTTCTAACCTCTAACCTCATTGATGTGCTTTCTAAATTTTTAATTCCCTCTTGCATATCTTCAACATTTAATCCTAATTCTTTTGCTGCTCCATAGCATAAAAGAGCATTTTCCACATTATGAGTACCTATTAAGGGTAGTGTTATCCTACCTTCCTTTATTTCTTTATAAACTACGTCAAAGGCCAATTCATTTTCTTTATCTTCTTGCAAGTTTTCACCTTTAATTTCACAACAGTTCTTTAAAGATGTTTTCAACACTCTATAGGAAGTGCTACTAATATCTTTAAGCATATCATTATCCCCATTAACAATAAGAATACTGTCATTGTTAAAGAAATCTGTAATCTCCATTTTAGCCTTTAATATATTTTCTCTTGTTTTTAAATTTTCTATATGGGATATTCCTACATTAGTTATAATAGCAATATCTGGTTTGCATACCTTAGCTAGGTTGTGTATTTCACCTAAGTTGCTCATACCTAGTTCTAATACTGCCACATCATAGCTATCATCCAATTGAAATATCATAAGAGGTAATCCAATTTCATTATTGAAATTCCCTTTAGTTTTGAACACTTTAAATTTACTGCTAAAAAAAGCAGCAGCTATATCTTTAGTAGAAGTCTTTCCTGTGGACCCCGTTATTCCTATTACTTTTATATTTAACTTCTGCCTATAATATTCTGCTAGGTTTAAAAGAGCTTTCTTTGTATCTTCCACTTTAATTATAGTTTTACCTTGTGGAACATCGCTTATATTAAATTTTATTTCATCTATAATAGAAATAATGCCTCCATTTTTTAAGGCATCTATAACGAAGTCATTACCATTGAAATTATAGCCTTTTAAAGCTATAAATATACAGTTGTCTTTAATCTTTCTTGTATCTGTTTCTATACTATTATAATTATATTCCTTACCATCTATATAAATGCTTCCATTTATAGCTTCAAGTATCTCACCTATAGACAAACTAATCATACCTAAACACCCCTATAATTTTTCTAAAAATTCTGCTATAACCTTTCGCTCGTCAAATTCAATAGTTTTATCTTTTAAAATCTGATAGCTCTCATGTCCTTTTCCTGCAACTACTATAACATCATCTTTTTTAGCTAGTTTAATAGCTTTTAAAATAGCCTCTCTTCTATTTTCTTCAACTATATAGTTATTGGTTTCCACACCCTTTAGTATATCATTAATAATATCAATAGGTTCCTCTTGTCGTGGATTATCTGAAGTTATTATAGCCATATCACTGAAATTAGTGGCTATATTCCCCATAATAGGTCGTTTAGTACTATCTCTATCTCCACCACATCCAAAAACACATAGAAGTCTTCCTTTGGTAAATTCTCTAGCACTTTTTAGAATTTTTTCTAATCCATCAGGAGTATGAGCAAAATCTATTATAATATCAAAATCAATTTTATCATTATGTTCTATTAGTTCACACCTTCCAACAACTTTAGCTTCTTTTAGTCCATTCTTAATGTGTTCTATATTTACTCCATTTAATACTGCAGTTTCTATTACAGCTAATCCATTATAAACATTATGAATTCCTGGAATCCCTAATTCAATATCTTCCTTTTTCCCATTTATAATAGTAGAGAATTTAACACCTTTAGAAGTATTTATGATATGAGTAGCCATTATACTTCCTGTTCCTTCAATAGCATAGGTTTTACTGTGTTTAAACATTTTAAATAGTTTTAATCCATATTGATCATCTATATTTATTATATTACTATAGGAGTTATTAAACAGAATGCTTTTTGCTTTAAAGTATTCTTCCATGGTTTTATGGAAATCTAAATGATCTTGGGTTAAATTGGTAAATATAGCATTTGAAAATTTAATTCCATAGACTCTATCCAAAACTAAAGAATGAGAAGAAACCTCCATTACACAGTAATCTACTTTTTCTTTTACCATATCGCTAAACAACTTTTGAAGTTCTAGGGATTCAGGTGTAGTTCTTGAAGACTTTATCATTTTATGTCCTATATAATTAGCAACTGTTCCTATAATACCAACCTTATATCCTGCTTTCTCTAGTACACTTTTCATCATAAAGGCTGTTGTAGTCTTTCCATTAGTTCCTGTTATGCCTATTATTTTCATCTTAGTACTAGGTTTATCATAATAATTAGATGAACATAATGATAATGCCTTTCTGCCATCTTGCACTTTAATCACAGTAACACTATCTTCTATTACTAGGGGTTCCTCACAAACTATGACTATAGCTCCTCTTTTTATGGCATCTCTAGCAAATTTATGACCATCAGTTTTAAAACCTTTTATGCAAAAAAATACATCTCCTGGTTCCACTTCTTTTGAATTATAATTTAATTTTTTTATATTAAGATCAACACTTCCTTTTAGCACCTCATAGGACAATCCTTTTAGTAATTGATTAAGCTTCAATGCTTTTCATCTCCTTTAATATTTATGTAACCCAATTTAAAATTAGATTTCATGTTATAACACAATATTGGCATGTGATATTTAATAGTTAAGCCTTAAATACCACATGCCAAAACTTAATAATTTTTTTAGTCAAGACCCTCTGATTTTAAAGTTAAAGTTATTGTAGTACCCTTAGTAACTATGGTTTTCATTTCTATACTTTGTTCACTTACAAGGCCATCTCCTTCAAATTTAACTTGCAATCCTAATGCTTCTAAAAGTTCCTTAGCCTTCTCCATAGTATATCCTGTTAAATCAGGAACTGCTACTTCTTTATTATAATTTGATGATGAGTCAGTGTAAAGTATAATTTTACTTCCATCCTTAACTGTATATCCTGGTTTGGGATTCATATCTTTAATTGTTGTTCCCTCTCCATTTATATCTGCTACCAACTTAGCATTTTTTAGGGCTTTAAGCGCATCTTCTTTAGACATACCCCTAAGCTCTGGAACAATAATGTTCTTTTTTAAACTTTCTTGTACACTCTCTTGAGTAGCATCTATGGTAAACTTCATATAGTTAAATATATCATTAAATATTATTTTAGCTATAGGCGCAGCTACTTGACCTGCATAATATTCTCCATTGCTTGGTTCATCTATAGAAACTAAAACTGTTAGTTTAGGATCATTTGAAGGAGCCATACCTACAAATGAAGAGATATATTTCCCCGGTGCATATTTTCCATCTATAACTTTCTGGGCTGTTCCCGTCTTACCTGCTATATGATATCCATCAATAAAGGCATTTCGACCACTACCCTCTACTACAACTCTTTCTAAGTGTTGTCTTAATATTTTACAGTTTTCCTCGCTTACTAATCTTTTTGAGTCTTGATCACTATAAGGTTCAACAGCCTTTTTACCATCAGAATCTTCATAGGATACTTCCTTCATCACATGAGGTCTTATCCATACTCCATCATTAGCCACAGCATTTATAGCTGCTAAAAATTGAATAGGATTAGCTGTGTCTGTCTGCCCAAAAGATATAGTAGCTAAATCTACTTCCGATATTTTATTTGTTGGTTTGATTATTCCCTTAGCTTCTCCAGGAAGATCTATACCACTAACCTTCCCGAATCCAAATAAATCTATATACTTATTAAGCTTTTCTTTTCCTAATTTTTGTCCCAAGGATATAAATCCTATGTTACAGGAATTCTTAATTATGTCAGAGAAACTTTGGCTACCATGGCCTCCAGCCTTCCAACATTTTATAGTATTACTACCTATTCTGATACTTCCTCCACAATTAAATACATCTTTATCAGTTATTACGTTTTCCTCCATCGCAGCTATAGATGTTATTATCTTAAATATAGAACCTGGTTCATAAGTATCATTGACAGCTCTATTCCTCCAAACCTTCTGTAATTCCTCATTACTAGAAATTCCCTCTCTAGGATTATTGGGATTGAAGTCCGGCTTATTTACCATACCGTATATTTCTCCAGTTTTGGGGTTTGATACTATTATCGTTACAGCCTTAGCCTTTGTATCATTCATAGCTTGAGCTGCAGCTTTTTCTAAAAATAATTGTATTGTGGCATCAATAGTTAGAACTACATCTTTGCCGTCAATGGGCTTAGTATATTCTGATATTATATTAGGAACCTCAGAATTATGTCTATCTAATTCTGTTATTCTCATCCCAGGAACTCCTGATAAATATTTGTTATAGGTAAGTTCTACTCCTGTAAGTCCATCTCCATCCACATTAGTAGTACCTAATACATGGGACAAAAAGTTGTTATTAGGATAATATCTTTTAGTATCTGGTGAGACCATAACACCCTTTATTTTTAATTCTGAAACTTTATCTGCTTGTTCCTTTTCTACTCTTCTTATTAAGTTTGCAGAACCCATAGGTTCACCATTAGGTAAAGTTTGTGTTAATGTCTTTATCACCTTTTCTTTCTCTAGATTTAAAGCTACAGCTAATTTCTCTCCTAAAGTCTCCATTGAAGTATTAGTATCTTTATTATATTTTCTTATGGAGTTTAAATCTAAATCTATTCTATATACATTAGCGCTTAAAGCAAGTTCATTTCCATTTCTATCTAATATTTTTCCTCTTCTAGCTGACAGTTTTACTTCACTTGTCCACTGTTCTGTAGCTTTCTCAGATAGAAAAGGTCCTTGTATAATCATTAAATAAAATAATCTAACCATTAAAAGAAAAAACAACAAAACTATACCAAGTAAAACTATGGTTATCCTCTTTTTTATTATAATTTTATCTCTATAACCACCGTTAGCCACTATAATACCTCCATATAATTAATACATAAAATTCATTTTTTTAAAAAGCTAAGGCCGTAGTATGTACTAAGGCCTAATTGCTTACAAATAGTTGTTTAATTTTTTGTAAAAAAGAGTTTTCTGTTTTATTTTCCTCAAGGTTTTCATTAAAATTATCCTTTGCTATATCTGCAATCATTGCATTATCTTTGCTAGGTTCCACCATATTAAATTTAGATTCCGCATTATCCTTTATGTATGCAAAATTATTTACCTTAAGAATCTCTATTTTTAAAGTGTCATTTTCTCTTTGAAGGGTAGTCTGTTCCGTTCTTATAGTTCCAAGTTGTTTTTGAACAGTATAAACCTCCCCATATCTCCATATAACTATGAGCCCACATATAAACACTAATGCAATAGCTTGCAGTGTATTTTTTTTATTGTTTTTTTGCTTTTTAATAAGTTCTTTTCGTCTTTCTTGCTGTATCCTTTTTACTTCTAAATCTTGTTTTTTTGTATCTTTTTCTGCTTTTCTATTTGGTATACTAACTGTACTTCCCTTTATATATTCCTTATCTGTTACCATATTATTCACTCCTAATTTTATTTAGAACTTATTTTTTCGGCAATCCTAAGTTTAGCACTCCTACTTCTAGAATTATTCTCAATTTCTTCTTGAGATGGGTTAATAGGCTTTCTAGTTATTATTTTCACCTTTGGCTTTTTTCCACATATACAAATAGGAAATTCTCTAGGGCAAGTACATGGATTTTCAAGATCTTTAAATTTATTTTTTACAATCCTATCTTCTAATGAATGAAAAGTTATTATAGCTATTCTTCCATCTACTTTTAATTTATCCACACCATCTTCAATGGTTTTGTTTAATATACTAAGTTCTGAGTTAACCTCAATCCTTATTGCTTGAAAGGTTCTTTTAGCAGGATGTGGTCCTTCTCTCCTAGCTTTAGCTGGTATTGCCGCTTTTATTATATCCACTAATTCATATGTTGTTTCAATGGGACCTTCTTCCCTCTTTTTAGTAATAAATTGGGCTATTCTTTTAGCAAACTTTTCCTCACCGTAATCTCTTATAATTCTATATAAGTCTTCCATAGAATATGTATTTATTACTTCATACGCAGATAGAGCATTATCTCTATTCATTCTCATATCTAAAGGAGCATCTTTCATATAGCTAAATCCTCTTTCCCCTTTATCAAGTTGATAAGATGATACCCCTAAATCCATTAATATTCCATCTACTTCTTCTATTTTTAAACTTTCAAGGATATTTTTTATATTATAAAAATTATCATGAACATAGTTTACATTATCATATGAACTAAGCTTATCTTTTGAAGCTTTTAGGGCCTCTATATCTTGATCTATTCCAATTAACCTTCCCTTATTATCTAATCTTTTTATTATTTCACTGGAATGTCCAGCTCCACCCATAGTGCAGTCAACGTATATTCCTTGTTCATTTATATTTAAACCTGTTATACATTCATCCAATAATACCGATATATGTTTAAATTCCATGGTTTTCTCCTTTTCTATATGCCTAATTCCTTCATTTTTTCAGCAATTTCTTCAAAATCTATATTATCATCATTGTAACNNATCATTGTATTCATTCCATTTTTCCCTTCCCCAAATTTCAATCCTAGTTAATACTCCTATACTTACTATTTCCTTTTCTATGTGAGCGTATTCTATAAGATTTTGGGGAATTAAGGCTCTGCCCTGTTTATCTATATCTATTTCATGTGCTCCTGAGAAGAAAAATCTCACAAAAGCTCTAGCATCCTTACTTGTAAGTGGTAAAGTTTTTAATTTTTCTGCTAAGTTTGTCCACTCATTCATTGGATATCCGTAAAGACATCCATCTAATCCTTTAGTCAACACAAACTTATCATTAAAATCCTCTCTAAACTTTGAGGGAACTATAATTCTGTTTTTATTGTCTATAGCATGATTATATTCCCCTATAAACATTCTCTATTTCCCTCCACTCTAAACCACTTTAATCCACATTTTAAATATTCTATGCAAAGTTTAAAAACCCTTTTTTTATTATTAATTTGTATAAAAAAATTTATTTTTATTATTTTTTCACTGAATTTGATACTTAAGTAATAAAAGTAGAAGGACTTTTTTTATCATCTCTAATAATAAAATTTTATACAACTAAAATATTGACAAACCCTTAGATTAATTGTATTATATATTTGCGCTAAGTTCTATTTAGCAATTACATGGGAGTAGATGAGTGCTGGTGTGCTCGCCGGTCTTCAAAACCGTGTTGTCGTGCTAAGACCACGATGGGTGGGTTCGATTCCCACATATTCCCGCCAAAAAAGTGTAGGTTTAAATTAATATTTAAACCTACACTTTTTTAATACGTTAAAGGTTCTCTTAGGTTTTAGCCTAAAAGAACCTTTAGTTTTATACATTAAATCTAAAATTAACTACGTCCCCATCTTCCATTACATATTCTTTTCCTTCTAATCTAAAATACCCCTTTTCTTTTGCGGAGGATTCAGATCCAGATTCTACAAGCTTATCATAAGAAATAATCTCTGCTCTTATAAACCCTCTTTCTATATCCGAATGAATTTTTCCTGCAGCTTGAGGAGCCTTGGTGCCTTTTACTATAGTCCATGCTCTTACTTCTTGGACACCTGCAGTTAAAAAGCTTATAAGTCCTAAAAGTTTATAGCTTGATTTTATTAACTTATCTAAACCTGTTTCTTTAAGTCCATACTCTTCAAGCAATTCCTTTTTTTCATCATCATCTAGAGCTGATAGTTCTTCCTCTAATCTAGCACATATAACTACTACCTCAGAGTCTTCTTTTTTAGCATATTCCTTAACAGTTTTTACATAGTCATTATCAAGATTTCCGCTCATCAAATCATCTTCGGACACATTTGCTACATAAAGAACAGACTTAGAAGTAATTAAAAATAAGCTTCTTATAAACTCCTGTTCCTCATCTGTTGTCTCTAAAGTTCTAACTGGCTTCTCACTCTCTAGGTGAGATTTGATTTTCTCCATCAATGTATACTCTTCTTTAGACTTCTTATCACCAGACCTAGCTAACTTCACCGTTTTTTCCATTCTTCTTTCTAGCACTTCTAAATCTGATAAGATAAGCTCTAAATTTATTGTCTCTATGTCTCTTATAGGATCTACATTACCATCTACGTGGACTACATTTTCGTCATTAAAACACCTAACTACATGAACTATAGCAGCCACTTCTCTTATATGAGATAAAAATTTATTTCCTAATCCCTCTCCTTTGCTAGCACCTCTTACTAATCCTGCAATATCATAAAATTCTATAGAAGTATACACTTTCTTTTTAGAAGCATACATTTCCTCTAATTTTTCCAATCTATGATCTGGTACATTTACAACTCCTACATTAGGCTCTATGGTACAGAATGGATAATTAGCTGATTCTGCTCCCGCCTTGGTTATGGCATTAAATAAAGTACTTTTCCCTACATTTGGTAATCCAACTATTCCAAGTTTCATCTATGTACATCCCTTTCTAACTTTTTAGTCCCATAAAATTATACCTTACCTTTACTTTCATTTCAACCTTCATAAAGTTAAACTTAGGTTCCAGATGAATTTGCACTTCATAAAAAGATTAGTTGAGCTTATCTAGTAAGCATAAGGTTAACTTAACCTATGGTATTAAGTCCCTTTAATACCATAGCTATATATAATTAATTTTATTTATTTTACTAATACTATTCAATGAGTGGTTTCTTAATTTTTAAACATAAGGAGGAATTAAAGTGAAATCTTTATTAATAAGTTTCTTAATTATGAGTAATTTGTTTAACTTTACTCCCAAGGCCTCTTTTAATAATCAAATTCCTGCAAAAACACCTTACTTTGCCTTAGATAGTTCAAACCTTTCTACAAAAGAACTTAACTGGTATTACCAAATCCGTAACGATGGTCTACCTCCTGAAGGTCCCAAGGAGTCTAAAAGTTTTATAGATAAATATTCTACATATTATTTAGGTGATACCTCAAAAAAAGTCTTATACTTAACCTTCGATGAAGGGTACGAAAACGGATATACTTCCAATATATTAGATACATTAAAAAAGCATAATGTAAAAGCAGCTTTTTTTGTAGTTAAACCTTATATTAAACAAAATCCTGAATTAGTTAAAAGAATGGTAGATGAAGGTCATCTCGTATGTAATCATAGTGATACCCATCCTTCTATGGCATCTATAAAGGATTTATCTAGATTTCAGAAGGAATTAAGTGCTGTAGAAGAAGAGTTCTCAAAAACTACAGGTAAAGAAATGGCTAAATTTTTTAGGCCTCCTATGGGTAAGTACAGTGAAACTTCTTTAAAGTACACTAAAGATTTAGGTTACAAAAGTATATTTTGGAGTTTTGCATACCATGATTGGGATCCTCAAAATCAGCCTGAAAAAGTAAAAGCAAAAAATACAATTTTCAAAAGAACCCATAATGGTGGAATTATACTGCTTCATGCCGTTTCTAAAACCAATGCAGAAATACTAGATGAGGTTCTAACTTATTGGGAACAGAATGGATTTACTATAGAAACTTTAGATAAATTGCCTTAAATAAATATCCTCCGGCCT
>DINW01000090.1:3106-10309 GCA_002423705.1 Clostridium sp. UBA5530 | reverse complement strand
ATACTTTAAATATTTTTTTTTTTATTAAAAAAAAGATAAATTTAATTTTTTTTTTTACACTTTTTTTTTCCCACGTTCTCGTGTAATTTTCTCATGTCGCACGCCCTCCCCTTTAGGCTGGAGATAATATCAGCTATGACCCTAAATAAATTGAAACTAATATCTAGTTGAAGCTCAAACTCCACCTGAATATTAGTTTCAATTTATGTTTTACTCTAAGTACATATTTGTAAATTTAACTCCAGGTAAAAACCCCAAACTACTATATAAATCTTCAGCAGGATTTCCTATAGTAACGCATAGTATTGTAGCTGGTGAAATCTTCTTTAGGTTTGATAGAGCTCGCTTAATCATCATTGACCCAAGTCCTAACTTTCTATGGGATGGCTTTACTGCTATTTCTCCTATTTCAGAAAAATCATTATCACAGAACCCACTAATCCCAGCTATACATGCCGCTATCAAATCATTTGTATTTTTATCAAATACAAGGGTTGACCCATGAAGAATATTATTACTTTCATATGTTCTTAATAAATACTCAACATTTTTTATGGCTTCTTCCAAGGATGGTTTCCCAAAAGCTTTATAATCTACCCCGCCAGAATAGCTTTCAAGGAATAACTTCCCTATTTGTGGAGCATCACAAATAGAAGGTGTTTTCATTATTACCGCTTCCCCACAACCAATTTCATGAAATACTTCTGTTGGTCGAATCATAACTCTTCTCGAATGAGATATTCCATATCCTAATTTACTAAAGTATTCAATGTGGTCAGGTATAACACCATATATTTTGATAGTATCCTTATCTTTTCCCCTCCATTGCAATAAAGCTTCATTAAGGGCATTGATAACATTAATTTCCTCATTAGCATATGGAGTTTCCATAAACAAAGATCCCATTAGGTTTGGACAAATATGAACTCCTCCAACCCTTTTATAATCCTTATATATCCAAAATAAATTTTCATTATCCATTTTATCTTGAGTTCGTTTTTCCCAACTAAAGCTAAGTTCTAAATCTACATTAGAGTATATAGTCTCATGAATTCCAAACTCAATTTTATCAGCCTTCTTAAGAGTAAAACCATTATTTAGTACATATTTATCTTTATCTTCTCGCCATAGCTCTATCTGCTTCATCTACAACTCACCTTTTCCTAGAAACACATCTATTTCAACTTTATTTTTTATTATACCTTCCCATGTTAACCTCTAAACCTCCACTATGCTTGGAATAAATTATATCTTCTATATAAATTTAACCTTTCTCCACATAAAATTAAAGATAATAATCATTTTTGTATCATTCTTTGCACAAAACTTAGATTCAAGGGAATTATTATTGCTTTTATGGTTCTATAGAAAATAATAATTCTGCAATATAATGTAATTAATAATAGTTATTAGTTATGGAAGAGAAATTATGTTACCATTTAAAATTGCATATAGATTTTTAAAAAATAGAAAAGGTCAGACGTTTCTAATTGCTTCTGCAGTTGCTATAGGAATAAGTATACAAATATTTTTAGGATTACTTATACAAAATTTACAAAGTGGTCTTATTGAAACTACTATAGGAGAAACTTCTCACATAACATTAAAGTCAAAAGACAATAGTGTTATTAAGAATGGTTCAGAGATAAATAATCTACTTATGAAATCTGACAGTAAAATTGTGACATCTTTAGAGGTTTTAGATAGACCAGGACTTATTTTAAATAAAAATACAAGCACTTCTGTATTAATAAGGAGCTTTGATTTAGAGCAAGGAGACAAAATTTATATATTAACTCCTTCAAATGAGAAAATTGAGTTTACCGTAAGTGGTATTTTAGATTTAAAGGTAAAAGCTTTAAATAAGAACTATGTAGTAACAAACATAGACACTTTAAGAGATGTATATAAGCTACCAAATGATTCTATTACTTCAATAGAAACTCAACTATCCAATAAGGATATTTTTGAAGCTGAAAATGTTGCACAAAGTATAAAAGACTCTGTGGGCTCAGATTTCTTGGTAGATAACTGGATTAATGAAAATGAGAGCTTGTTAAGTGGATTAAAGGGGCAATCTGCTTCAAGCTATACTATACAAGTTTTTATAGTTATTTCTGTGCTAGTTGCAATTGCTAGTATATTAGCTATAACAGTGCTTCAAAAAACAAATAGGTATATTAAAGGCAATGGGAATAACCGATAAGAAAGCTTCCTTAGTTTTTATAATTCAAGGGGGACTACTTGGAATTTTAGGAGGAATATTAGGCTCTTCCTTTGGTGCTGCTATGTTTAAAATCTTTCAAACTCTAGTTAAAAACAGTGATGGAACTCCTTTAATATCAGGAGGAGTAAATATTACTTTTGTCGTTTTATCTGCTTTAATTGCAATTATAGCCTGCATAATATCATCTATAGTGCCAGCAGTTAAATATTTAAAATTAGATCCAGTAGATGCAATAAAGTTATAGGAGGATAATAAAATGATCATTAAATTAAATAATATAACAAAGGTTTATGGAAAAGAAATAAAAACAAAGGTACTAAAAGGAATAAATTTAGAAATAGAAAATGGTAGCTTCAATGCGTTTATTGGTCAAAGTGGAAGTGGTAAAAGTATTCTTTTGAATATAATGGTAACTTCGGATAAACCTACCCAAGGGGATGTAANNTAAGCTTGCAACCTTAAGAAACAAAGAGATAGGATTTGTTTTTCAGTTCCATCATCTACTTCCAGAGTTTACTGCTATTGAAAATGTTATGATGCCTGTCCTAATAGAAGGAAAACTATCATCTAAGGATGCAAAAAAGAGAGCAGAGTTTTTACTAGAAAAAGTAGGGCTTTTAGGAATTAAAAATAACAAGGTATTGAATATGTCTGGTGGTCAACAGCAAAGAGTTTCTATTGCTAGANNGATGAACCAACAGGAAATCTAGATTCAGACACTACCATGGAAACATATCATTTATTAAGATCTATAAATGAGGAATTTGGAACAACTTTCATAATCATAACTTATGATGATAGGGTTGCAAGCCTAGCTGATAGAATAATCCAAATAGATAGTGGAAATGTAGTTAAGGGTGAAGAACAACAACTTAAAAAAACTATGTAAATTACAGGCTCTATTTAACAGTTCCAGTTTATCTTTGCTGGATTAGGTTCATCCATTGTAGCAACTTTCCGTAAAGCTTCTTCCATGTTATTACACTCTCTTGCTGCAATTTTATCATAAACTTCCTCATTTTCATTAACACCAACTGATGAATAAGCTATGGCTGCAGCACCGTAAAAAGCAAGGCCTAAAGAACTGGTCACTGTGCTAATTGTTGCTGTAGCCGCTCCAACTGCCCTGGCAGCGGCCTGTGCTGCTGGATTTCCTTCTGCTTCCTTTGCTGCAATTTGAGCTTCCTTAATTATTTTCTTTGCATCTGCTAATTTTATTTTTCCCTCTAGCCATTCATTAGATGCATTTAAAGCATTTTTTAAGCGACAATCTTCAGGGTAACTTTTTTCATAAATAGGTAGAACCTTATCTTTTGCATATTCATTACACCATCTTACAATTGTATTCTTACTTTGAGTTTCTATTAATCTCATGAGGGAAATAATATATGGTGAATCCGCTTTTCCTAACATTTTTCGTATTTTAGCCATAATAACTCCTTTATCTGATGTATTTTTGAAATCAGTGTGTTTATGTAAATTTTTAGATTATTATACCCTGAAAATGATCCATCTCATGTTGAATAATCTGTGCCGTAAATCCAGTAAATGTTTGCTTATGTTTTTTAAAGTTTCTATCAAAATATTCCACTTCAATTGTTTTGTATCTCATAGTTTTTCTAAAACCAGCTAAGGATAAACAGCTTTCTTCTGTATCATAACTGTGATCTTTCTTTAATATAATAGGATTCACCATAGGAATTATCATATCTCCTATATTAAATACCAATATACACTTTTTTACTCCTATCATATTAGCAGCCATACCAACACAATGCTGTGAATTTGCCTTTAATGTATCCACTAAATCGTCAACAACTGCTACATCCTCTTTAGTTGCAGGTTCTGATTTCTGTCCTAAAAATATTATATCTTTTACAATAGATTTTATCATAATCAACTCATCCTTTCTAATTTTTGTATGAATAATCCTAATAATTACAATTATAACAGAAAAATATTAGGAACAGAATTCTCTCCAAATGTGTTTAAGGCCATTCTATACATTGCCTTGGCATGTATTCTATCATGCCATATAAATCTTCTTAGTACCTTTCTTAAGGACCATTGCTCATTGTAACTTCCGTTAAAAACTTTATTATTTAAGTATCCTTCTGTATGTTCCAAAACTTCAAATCCACGGCTTCTACACTGTGAGATTGAACCCTCATTATCTATCTTAATGCCTATTTCTCCAAAATAATATGAATTTACGTTTTTTGTATGATCATACATTTCTTCTGCATTTCTAGGTATATCTCCATAAAAAGTTTTCCTTATTGGCAAATTGCTTTTGTTTTTATCTGGTACCATTGAATAAAGCATTAGAAAATCTTCTGAGGATTTTAATGCTAATTTCTTTAGGGCTATATATTCATCCTCTGTTAATGGTCTCTTTTCCTCTTCAAAGATAACCTCTGAATCTGCATCACAAATCTGAAGCTGAGATTCCTTCTCTTGAACAATTTCCGGAATAAGCATATCTGGTACCTGCTTTCCACACCATTTTAAATAAGAAATAACCTCCATCTCCATCTTGCCTAATGCCATATCAAGAGACTTCCCCCTTGTGAAGGCTCCGATAAAATTATCTGAATATAGAATTGTATCGTTACCATTATGCTCCCACACGCACCTTATTTTCATTTCGTTTCCCTCTAAACTATATTTTTGTTACATTATATCCCTTTTATTATAGCATGTTTTTATTAATTAAAATTCTATAGGCAATTCAATTTATTGTAATGGCAGCATTACTCTAAATTCTATAATATTATGTTCTAGATTTGTCTTGACAATTCCATTGTGAATTTCAACTATTCTTTTTACAATAGATAGTCCTAAGCCTGTACTGTCTTGTTCTTTTCTTGCTTTGTCAATCTTATAAAATCGTTGAAATATATTGTCCAATTCATCTTCAGAAATATTTTCTGTTTTATTGCTTATGGAAATAACTACATAATCATTTTCTTCATATACCTTTACTCGTATTGTACTATTTTTTACACTATACTTTTTTGCATTAGTAAGAAGATTTTCTAATGCCCTCACAAGCTTTTCTATATCAGCATTTATAAATATGTCTTTATTAGTTATATCTTTATATATTTCTAAGGATGCTTTGTTCAGTATAGGTATATACTCTCCAACTAATTGATTTACTAGAGCTCCTACTTCAACCCTACTATAATTTAATTTAATATCATGACTAGTGAGTTTAGTATATTCAAATAGTTCATTTATTAGCCTGTTAAGGCTCTTAGTTCTTTCATCTATAACTTCTATATACTCATGAAATTTTTCCTTATTTTCAAATCCATTTTTTTTAAGTAAATCCACGTATCCTATAATAGATGTAAGGGGTGTCCGTAAATCATGAGAAACATTAGTTATTAATTCACTTTTGTTTTTTTCAATTAATTTTTCATTTTTTATTTTTTCCCCCAGTTCTAGAGACATGCTATTTATGCTTTGGCAAAGTTCAGATAATTCATCATTTCCCCTAACTTCAATGGTTTTTCCAAAGCCATTATCCTTAATTACCTTAACTTCTCTAGTTAAAAATTTAATATATTTCACCTTCCTATTTACAAGAACTAAAAAAACAAATAAAAATGTGCCTATTCCTAAAATCAAAGCTAAATATACCGAGTTTATTGATATAAAATAGTTATTAGCTATATACTGAAAGATATTAGGACATACTCTGGCCACTATTATAACTATTACCATAACTATTTGAACTCCCATTACTATAGCCACTAAAGTTGTCAGTATTAGATATATGCTGAGCTTATTAAAGTTAATTTTTTTAAATTTATCCGTATTAAATACTACAATGGTGGCTATAAATACACAGAAAGCAAGGACCTTCAAAAAAACCTCTTCTTTATAAAACATAGTTAAATTAATACTGCCATTTTGCTGTCTTGCAACTAAAATTGCATAACCTTCACCTATAATAATTTCAGATAATAAAAATCCAACTAATATGCCTAGGATTATGTTGATTTTAATCTTCTTTGGCTTAATCATATCTTGTAGCCTACCCCCCATATAGTTTTTATATATATAGGTGCTCTAGGATCAGCTTCAATTTTTTCTCTCAAATTTGTTATATGTACTGTAACAGTATTATCAGCCTTGAAAAATTCCTCTTTCCAAACTTCCTCATATATCTTTCTTATGCTTAAAACTATTCCTTTGTTTCTTGCAAGTAGTTCTAAAATATCAAATTCCTTTGGCGTTAGTCTAATTTCTTTTTGTTGAACCCAAACCTGTCTAGTATCACTGTTGATAGTTAAATCACCAATTTCTATTATAACCTTTGAATTATCTGAATCTTTATTATACTTTTGGTATCTTCTAAGTTGGGATTTTACCCTGGCTATAAGCTCTAAAGGATTAAAAGGTTTTGTAATATAGTCATCAGCCCCTGCCGTCAACCCATGAATTTTATCCATATCTTCAACCTTAGCAGATATCATAATTATTGGCATATTCTTACTCTTTCTTATTGTCATACATGCTTCTATTCCATCTATTTGCGGCATCATAATATCTAAAAGTACCAATTCAACATCCTTCTCCTCAATAACTTCCAGAGCTTTGAGGGCATTATCAACCTTTATGGTGTTAAAGCCTTCATTTTCCAAATATATACCTAATAAATTTCTTATATTTTCATCATCATCAACTATAAGAATATATCCTTTCATTACTACCGCCTCCTATAATTCCATAAGTAAAAACATCAAGTTTTAGCTTTAGTTCAGGTATCCTTTAAACTACATTTATATCATAATTGATGCTACTTATGAATTCCTATTGATTATGTTAATTATAATTATAAAAAATATTTATTAAAAATAAGCCTTAAGAATTATTAAGGATTATTAAGAAATTATTTTCTTAAATGGACTTTTTATCATCTTTCCCACCTTCTTAAAATTTTAACATAAAAAATATGGCAAATT
>DINW01000090.1:0-3098 GCA_002423705.1 Clostridium sp. UBA5530 | reverse complement strand
TAAAGATTAAACACAAAAACAAAATAGTCTATAATTGATATATAATAAAAATTATATCATATGTTATCTAATATTGTTTGCATATTTCCATTGACCAACTTATTATAATAAATTCTAAAGTAAGGGAGGTTTTTAAAAATGACGGAACGAGAAAAAATGTTAGCGGGAGAACTGTATGACTGTGGAGACAAGGAATTGTTAACCCAATGGCATAAAGCTAAGGATTTAATTTGTACCTATAATAATACCAAGTCAGCTTGTAATGATACAAAGGAGAAAATATTAGGTGAGCTATTAGGTGGAAAAGGAAAAAACCTTTGGATTACAGCACCTTTTTATGTGGATTACGGAAATAACATATATTTTGGTAATAATTGCGAAGTGAATATGAACTGTACTTTCTTAGATGATAATAGAATTGACATAGGTGATAACGCACTAATAGCTCCTAATGTTCAAATATATACTGCATTTCATCCAACAAATGCAAAAAATAGATTTGGAGAAACAAAGGAAGATGGTTCCTTTGAATTTTGCAAAACCATGACAGCACCTGTTATAATTGGGAACAATGTATGGATTGGGGGAGGTGCCATTATACTTCCAGGGGTAACTATTGGTGATAATGTTGTAATAGGTGCAGGAAGCGTTGTTACAAAAGACATACCCTCTAATAAGATCGCATGTGGAAATCCATGCAAAGTAATAAGGGATAATCTATAGTACACATATTGAAGTTGTACAATATAAATTATATTTACCTAAATATGATGCTTATTTCTCTTTGTTAAAGAAGTGTTGATGGACATGCTAATCAACACTTCCTTAAGAAAGAGCTATATAATGCAATTCTAGAATTAATTTCACCTAATCTCATCTTGGTTTTTATTTCCAAAATTCATTTGATAATTTTTTTATTTCTCCATTTTTAGGATTTATCGCATAATATATATAATAACCATTTAGATTAATCTTATAATAATAAAATTTATTGGAGATAAGAATGTTAGAATTATTGCCTGACACAGGAATAGTCTTTTGATTGAAATTAAGATAACAAATCTGAAAATCATCCTGTGAATTAAAATTACTTGTAATCAAATTCTCACCACTACTGTAGGTATACAAACGTAACTTAATTCTGATGAATTATCATATAACTACTTTAATTCAACCATTTTTTTCTATTACTTATTTGAATCAAATTTCCATTTTCTATAAGGTATCCTTCTCCATACAAGATTTCTTTCTCATCATCAATAATGATATAACTTCCATCCACCAATGCAATAAATTTATTTCCATAACTATCACCGTATGCTATATCTTCCATAACTCTTTTACCATCAAGTATTTCATTCTTAATATCTTGGTAATGAGGTATAATCATTATATCTGTTAATCCTAGACCTGGTATAAAACGTTTATAGTTAATATCTATGCTTTCACCTTCTAATTCGGGTTGTGCATATACAATATTTGCAGCATTCATACTTCCTGCGCTTATTCCTACAACAATTCCCTTAAATGTTTTAATATGAACCTTCAAGTTTATCCTCTTAAAGAATGTATTTTGGGTTGGAACATGTCCACCAGCCAATATAATCACATGGAATTTATTTAGTTCCTTTATGATTTTTTCATCTGATCTATTATCAAACACTATGCATTCTTTTAAAGTCAATCCGCTCATATGAAAAGATTGGCTTAAAATATCCCTAATACTATCATTAATCTCATAGTCTGAAGGGTCTGAAGATATTATGATGCATCTGCTATCTTCATGCCAATACTTTTTTAGATTATCTAAAAAATGATTCTTTTCACTTAATTTACATGGAATTCTTTTTCCATTTTCTTTATATTGTCCACCAGGATTACTTGTTAAAATCTTTATCATATTTCCTCCTAATTTAACTCCAAAGTGCTCTTTACCAAATTCATTGTTTCCACAATCTCTTCTTCAATTTCCTCAATCCATTGAGGTGGAACATTTTCTCTGTTTACAAGTGCCAACATTACTGCTATGTCCGCTATTTTTGATAGCTTATACCAATCTTCCGGTAACTTTCTTAGACTCATAGCATTATAGCCCCTAGCAAAATTATTTTTCATATTATCATCTATATATTGAGAGTAATTATCTCTATTCCTAAAAAGTTTTCCAATATCATAATAGGGAGGTGCAGAAAAACTATATTCAAAATCTATAAACCAGGGAGTATCATTTAAGTCTATAAGGATATTAGAAGGTATAAAATCTCCATGACATAATACATTTGTTTTGCATATTCTTTGTATTAGCTGGTTGTTAGTATTAATGAAATCCTTTAAATCATTCTTTACTATTTCTTTCAGATATGTTCCAGGGATTCCATTAAGAAAGTATTCATACTGATGTTGGAATTGTATTATCTTCCTTTTAATACACAAATCCCCATCTAATAATGCTGTATCTGTGTATTCTTTCTTATGTAATAAAGCAAGCATATTTCCTATTTTGTAAGCAATCTCCCCTGAAATACCTTTGTTTTTCTCAACGTATTCTCTTAATGTAAAACCGTCAATATACTGAAAGATGGCATAGGTATTATCAATTATAATTTTGCTATCATCGAAATGAAGTACCTCAGGAACTTTAATAATCTTATGAGCATTTTTATATGCTCCTATCTCAATATTGCTATGATCATTGTTTTCAGGATAAATCTTAAGTAAATACTTTTTATCCCTAGCTTCAACTATATAGTTACTTGTACTCATTCCACTTATTACTGGGTTAATATGTTGAATTAAAGTTTCCTTATTATATTTTAAAAAAATCTCACGGATATCCTCTGTACTTATGGATTGAAAATCAAACAACCTACTATCATTTTGTGACATCTAATTCCTCCTTATCATTAATTAATACTCTGTTATTAATTATAACATTTTTGGTAAATATTTTATATTAAGTTCAACCAATATTGAATGAAATCCAAGCTAAGTCTCATTTCATAATATAATACTCTCATAAAAAATAAGATGGGACATTAATCCCATCTTAGAAATTATTCTATTCTACTGATTTAAGTATTCCATGACTGTGACTTGAT
>DINW01000055.1 GCA_002423705.1 Clostridium sp. UBA5530 | reverse complement strand
TCGTTTTGATACAGCCCCTTCTTTATATTATATATAAAATTTCAAAAAATAAAAATGGCTCCGCGAAAAGGATTCGAACCTTCAACCTATCGGTTAACAGCCGAGTGCTCCACCGTTGAGCTATCGCGGAACGTCATTACATTTATTATTATAGCATGTTTATGTTAAAATGCAATATATTTTTTAATTTTTTCTTTTCTATTTTTCTTACAAATTACTACATTGGCATCCTCTATTTTTTCCCTTTATTATGGTATTTAAATAGTGGATTTAAGTATTAAATGCAATGATTCCACAGCCATGTAGACTAATATGTGAAGCCTAAATACACTAAAGTGATACAGTGGCTAACGTATATAAAAAAGAGACCATGAATTTTTATCACGATCTCTATAATTATCTATTGTGGCTTCATTGTTGGGAACAAGATAACATCTCTTATGGATGATGCATTAGTTAAGAACATTACTATTCTGTCTATTCCTATTCCAAGGCCTCCTGTTGGTGGCATTCCTGTTTCAAGAGCACTCATGAAGTCTTCATCAATTACATAAGCTTCATCATCTCCGAATTCTCTTTCCTTTGCCTGTTGTTCAAATCTTTGTCTTTGAACAATTGGATCATTAAGTTCTGAATAAGCATTACATATTTCTCTTCCATATATAAAGCCTTCAAATCTCTCTGTGTACTCTGGCTTTCCTCTCTTTTTCTTAGTTAAAGGAGAAATTTCCACTGGATAATCGCATACAAATGTTGGCTGAATTAGATGCTCTTCTGCATACTCTTCAAACATAGCATTCAAAATATCCCCTTTAGTACAGTTATCGATACTCTTTTTGAATTCTAGTTTCTTTTCCCTTGCTATGGATCTAGCTTCTTCGTCAGTTTCTATGCTATCAAAATCTACTCCACTATATTCCTTAACAAGTTCTACCATTGTAGCTCTTCTCCAAGGAGGAGTTAAATCGATTTCCGTTTCTTCATAAGTTATCTTAGTAGTTCCATTAACTTTGTCACAAGCATAAGCAACTAAATTTTCTGTAATTTCCATCATATCATTGTAATCTGCATGTGCTTCGTACAACTCTATCATTGTGAATTCTGGATTATGTCTTACAGATACACCTTCATTTCTGAAGTTTTTGCCCATATCATAAACTTTTTCAAAACCTGCTACTATACATCTCTTTAGATATAATTCTGTAGCTATTCTTAAATACATATCTATATCCAAAGTATTATGATGTGTGATAAAAGGTCTTGCTGCCGCTCCTCCTGCTATTGGTGAAAGTATTGGAGTTTCAACTTCTAAATATCCTCTATTATCTAAAAACTCTCTTACAGCCTTTATTATTCTTGATCTCTTTATAAAGGTATCCTTTACCTCAGTATTGGTTATAATGTCAACTTCTCTTTGTCTATATCTTAAATCTGGATCTTTTAATCCATGCCATTTTTCTGGTAATGGCTTCAAGGACTTGCAAAGAAGCTCATAGCTATATACAGCTACTGATACCTCTCCTGTCTTTGTCTTAAAAACCTCTCCGGTTACACTTATCCAGTCTCCTAGGTCTAAGGTTTTAAATTCCTTATGTCTTTCCTCTCCTAGGTTATTTATCTTTAAAAATAATTGCAATTTTCCATCTCTATCATATATGTCTGCAAAACCTACTTTTCCTTGAACTCTCTTAGACATAAGCCTTCCAGCCGTAGTCACTGTCTTTCCTTCAAGCTCTTCATAATTTTCTCTAACTTGGGATGATGTATGAGTTCTTTCCACTTTGTACACATCAAAAGGGTCGCAGCCTTTAGCTTGAAGCTCCGTAAGCTTTTGTCTTCTAAGAGCTTCCTGCTCACTATAGCGAGCTTCCAGTTCCTTAATGTTTACCTCTTCGTTAGCCATTGTGTTACCTCCGTTAATCTCTTCTTATTTCTAATATTTCAAACTTGCTCATCCCGTCTGGAACTACTACTTCAACTATATCTCCTATTTTCTTTCCCATCAAAGCTTTTCCTACAGGTGATTCATTTGATATCTTATACTCCATTGCATTAGCTTCTGCTGAGCCAACCATAAAGTACTCAACTTCTTCATCGAATTCATAATCTTTTACTCTAACCTTACAACCTATGGTTACCACGTCTCCAGATATTTCACTTTCATCTATAACGCTAGCATTTTTAAGCATGTTTTCAAGTTGAATTATTCTTCCTTCAACAAATGCCTGTTCATTTTTTGCTTCATCATATTCTGAGTTTTCGCTCAAGTCTCCATAACCTAATGCAACCTTAATTTTTTCAGTTATTTCTTTTCTCTTCTCAGTTTTTAAAAATTCTAGTTCATCCTCTAATTTTTTAATACCTTCATAAGTCATTATATATTTTTTTTGCTCACTCATCTTTAACTCCCCTTTAAACTTCTTAGTAACCATTATATATTATGGCATCTATCTTTACAATCAGGATTGATACCTTTCCTTTGTTGTATTTAAAACATTATAAAACAGTAAAACATATATTGTCAACAT
Organism: Clostridium sp. UBA5530; assembly: GCA_002423705.1. Taxonomy (GTDB): domain Bacteria; phylum Bacillota; class Clostridia; order Clostridiales; family Clostridiaceae; genus Clostridium_X. Next base: position 14,937 of record DINW01000055.1, on the reverse strand, counting down.
CTCCACATTGCTTTTCTTATTTGATATGATATATTTATTCAACTAATCCCTATTTAATACATAATAATTTAGTTTGTCTTCTAGAAATACTAGTAAATATAGTCTTAATAAGTTTAACTAAGCTTCACTTAATAGTTGTCATATAGAGTAATATTTCACTTAAAACTAAGACTGCTGTTTGTAAAATTCTTTTAATATAGCTATAACCTTTTCACTTTTTTCTTCTCTATTTATAACATTTCTCAAATCCCCACTGTTCTTCATGGCTTTAATATACCAGCCTGCTTGTTTTCTCATTTCTCTTACGGCTTTGTATTCGCCATAATATTTTAAAGCTAATTCATAATGCCTTATACACATATCTACCTTATCTTTATTGGTTATTACAGTCAAATCCTTACCTGACAGCAATTCAGCAATACTTTTAAATATCCATGGATTTCCCATGGCACCTCTTCCAATCATAACTCCATCACATTTAGTAAATTCTTTCATATTTAAAGCATCTATATAAGTAAATATATCCCCATTTCCTATAACTGGCACACATATATTTGCTTTTACCTCTTTTATAACATTCCAATCAGCACATCCTTCATACATTTGGGCTTTAGTCCTTCCATGAACTGCTATTGCGTCTACTCCACCCTGTTCTAAGTATTTACTAAATTCTACGGCATTATTTTCCTCCTTGGAAAATCCTTTTCTTATCTTAACAGTTACAGGCTTTCGCGATGCTCTTTTTACCTCACTAACTATTTTTTTTGCTAATATAGGCTCATTCATCAATGCTGAACCTTCTCCATTTTTAACTATCTTCGGCGCAGGACAACCCATATTTATATCAATTAAAGCTATATCTTCCTTATCATTAAAAATTTCTGCTGCCTTAGCCATTACCAATGGGTCTCTACCAAAAATTTGGACCGCCACTGGCTTTTCTTCCTGTGACAGCCTTAACAGTTCTATTGTATTCTTATTGTTGTACAATATACCCTTAGCGCTTATCATTTCTGTGTAAACTAGATCAGCACCCATGGCCTTACATAATCCTCTATATGCTATATCAGTTACTCCAGCCATAGGTGCTAAAAATATTCCATGATGCAGTTTAAGGTTCCCTATATTCAAGTTCTTTACTCCTTATTCTTATCATATATTATTTTTAATCCCTCTAAGGTTAAAAATGAATCTATTTTATCTATGCAGTTACCTTCTTCATATATTAACCTAGCTAGCCCACCTGTAGCTACTACAAATGGTTCTTCATTGTATATTTCCATCATTTCTTTTTTCATTTTGCTTACTATATATTGAACTTGCCCTATATATCCAAAGACTATCCCTGCCTGCATACTGGATACTGTATTTTTACATATTATATTATCTGGTTTAACAAGTTCTACCCTTGGAAGTTTAGCTGCTCTCTCAAATAAAGCATCAGAGGATATCTTTACTCCAGGGCAAATCACTCCCCCTAAGTAATCACCGTCTTTATTAAGGGCACAAAAGGTAGTTGCTGTTCCAAAATCTATGATTATAACATGTCTTTTGTAGATTTCATGAGCGGCTACTGCATTGACTATCCTATCCGCTCCTACTTCTTTAGGATTATCGTATTTTATATTAATTCCTGTTTTGACCCCTGGTCCAACTACTATAGGAGTCTTATCAAAGAATTTTCTAATCATATGTTCTAATGTATAGACTATATTAGGTACTACCGAAGAAAGAATAACACCTTTTATATCTTCAACCTTGAAATTTTTATAGTAGAAAAGCTGCATTATCTCTACTCCATATTCATCAGAGGTTTTTTTACTATCTGTAGAAAGTCTCCAATCTCCTACTAATTTTTCCTTTTCCTCATCATATACTCCTAATACTATATTGGTATTACCTACATCTATAAGCAAAATCATAACCTTCACCGCTCCTATACAATTATAAAAGCAGCTTAAAAGCTGCTTTCATTAAAAACTATTTTATCCCGCGTCTACCTGCTGTAACACTCCACCCTCTTTGGTTTGGAGATAACAGCGGCTACGACCCTAGATAAGTTCAACTAAAATTCAAGTGGAGTTTAAGCTCCACCTGAAACTAAGTTTCACTTGATGCAGTCATTAATAATAATATTTAATAATATTATTTTAACAACTCCTATTGTTTTGTCAAGGACTATCCAAAAATTGATAACAAAACCCCTGCCGCTACTGCCGATCCTATTACTCCTGCCACATTAGCACCCATAGCATTCATTAGCAAAAAGTTCCCTGAATCATATTTTTGCCCTACTGTTTGAGATACCCTAGCTGCCATTGGTACAGCAGATACACCTGCAGAGCCTATCAATGGATTTATCTTGCCCTTAGATACCTTATACATTATCTTTCCTATTAGCAATCCTCCTGCAGTGGCTACAGAGAAAGCTACTATTCCTAGTACAATTATCTTTAAAGTTTCTGCCCTTAAAAATACTTCTGCGTTAGCTGTAGCACCTACACTGATGCCTAAGAAAATGGTAACTATATTTATTAAAGCATTTTGAACTGTATCTGATAGCCTTCCTACAACCCCACACTCTTTAAATAGGTTTCCTAGCATTAGCATTCCTAATAAAGGTGCAACTGATGGAAGGAGCAGTATAACTAATATTGTAACCACTATTGGGAATATTATTTTTTCTAATTTTTTTACTTCCCTAAGTTGGCCCATTCTTACTATTCTTTCTTCTTTTGTTGTTAATAACTTCATTATAGGAGGCTGTATTAATGGTACTAAGGCCATATAAGAATATGCCGCTACAGCAATAGGTCCCAAAAGTTCTGGAGCTAATTTACTTGTTAAAAATATAGCTGTAGGCCCATCTGCTCCTCCTATTATTCCTATAGATGCCGCTTCTGCAGGAAGAAATCCTAGAAGTATGGCACAAGTAAATGCGAAAAATATTCCAAATTGAGCTCCTGCTCCCATAAGTACTGAGGATGGATTGGCTAGAAGAGGACCAAAGTCTGTCATAGCTCCAACTCCAAGGAAAATCAAAGGCGGATATATATTGAGTTTCACCCCTCTATATAGATAATATAGAAGACCTCCTGCGTTGGCTCCCTCTGGTGCTCCCATAATATTTGATAATGGAAGGTTTACAAGTAACATTCCAAAAGCTATTGGCAATAATAGTAAAGGTTCAAACTGCTTTGCTATTGCTAAATATATCANNTTATTTCATTCTCCATCTTCATTGCTTCAAGAACGAATAACACTTCTCCTTTTTTGACTTCTTGTCCCTCTGATACACTAACCTTTATTATGGTTCCTGGCATAGGACATTCTATCTTTTCACCCTCAGTTGCAATATTTGGTGCCGGCGCTACTGGCTTTTCTTCTTTAGGTTCAGCTTTAACTGGTTGAGCTGCTGGTGCTTGTGGAGCTGGTGCACTAACTACTGGTGCAGCTACACTTCTAGGCTGAAATTCTCCCTTTACCTCTTCCACTTCCACTTCATATGTAATTCCATTAACTGTAACATTATATTTCTTTATCATCTTTATACCTCCCACTTTAGCTTAAATTATTTCTTAGTGCCGAATTAGTCCAGTTGCTTTGATGAAGCCTTTTTATGCTATTAATCCTTATATCATTGGGATTAAGTCCCTCACTAGCACATAATGCAGCCATAATCACGCTTACTATTTGAAGATCATCATTTAATTCTTTAATAGGCTCTTCTTCATGACAATATTCAATAGGCTCTTCCTTTTTAGGGGTGTTTGATTTTTCTTTAGCATTACTTTTTCCTGAATTGGTCTTTGATATTATTGAACTTTGAAGTTTTATAACATACATAAGAGCTACTAATACTAAGAACACTATTACCATAGAAACCAAAGTTACTGTACCTGATAATTGAAGCTTTTCTAATATGTTCATAAGTCTTCACTCCTTATAAGAACATTGAGCCGTGTTTTCTTGGATGCTTTATTTCTCTTTTACTTCTAAGCATATCCATAGCCATAAACACCTTAGCTCTAGTCTCTCTTGGTATTAAAATATCGTCTATTAAGCCAGCTTCCGCTGCCTTATATATATCTGTAACTTTCTCAATGTTTTCTTTTATTAATTTTTCTTCTTTATACTTAGGATTTTCTGAAGATACAATTTCCTCTTCATATAAAGACCTTATAATTTTGGAGCCCTCAGTTATGGCTACCTTACAATTTGGCCAAGCATAAACCACGTCAAAACCTAAGTTTTTATTTGCTAATATTCCCAAAGCAGCTCCATAGGCTTCTCCTATCAGTATAGAAACCTTAGGCACCGTTGCTTCCGATAAGGCAAAAGTCATTTTAGCTACATCAAAAGCTAATGAATTCTCGTCTTTGATCATAGCTTCAAAGCCTCTTCCTTGAGTGAAGAACACCATAGGTACATTAAAGGCATTCCAAAGCTTAATATTTTTAGTTATTTTTTCTATGGATTTCTTTTCTAGTAGTTCATCCTTGAAAGCTATAACCCCTAGAGACATTCCATTAACCTTACCCATAGCAACTATAACCTTTTCTGTAATGTCTGCGTCCATATCTATTCTAGTATTATCATCTAAAACTAAACTTAGTAGTTTATCTATATCAACTTCATTTTTATTTGCCATATTATCTAGTTCTTCTATTATAAACTCTTTATAGCTTTCTATATTATCATGTCCATTATCTAAATTATTAGCTGGGAAGTATTCTATTAGTTTCTTAACTAAATCTAACCCTTCCTCTTCTTTGTCTCTTTTAAATTGAACTGATCCTATTTTAGCTTTTCCATAGTTTTCTTCTTCTATAAACCTTTTTTCTTCTTTCATTATGTCCTTTGGAGATGATAAGTAAAGAGTTCCTTGTCCTGCTAAAATAGTGAAATCACTGATGGCAGCACTAACTGCAGCCATGCCAGTACATGGTCCTAATACTACTGATATTTGAGGTACTACCCCTGAAAGAGAACTATTGTACTTTAAAATCTTGCAATAAGCATTCAGTATATCTAGTCCTTCTTGTAAATCTCCTCCTACAGAATCCATTAGCTGTATCAATGGTGCTCCCATTTTCAATGACAATTCCATAATATGAGATATTTTTGTTGCTGAAGCCATGTTCATGGAGCCACCATTTTTAGTATAATCTTCGCTATATAAATATACTAAAGCTCCTCCTATTGTTCCATATCCGCATACCACTCTTGAGTTTTTAATAAAGGTATCTATTTCTACAAAAGATCCTTCATCTAAGAGATAATTAATTCTTTCCCTTGCTCCTAATTTACCCTTTAGGTGTTGTCCTTGAAGTATATCTTCTCCTCCACCTAAGTGGATTTTTTCTTTTTTTTGAATTAAATCCTCCACTTTATTCATATTAGCCCTCCTTGTTCTTAGTAAACAACTTCATTTTTCTATAAACAGAATTCTTTATTTCAGATGGAGTTTGAACTCCATCACAATATTGGCTGAACTTATTTATGGCACTATCTGCTGTAGCCTTCAGTGTAAAAAAGTATAGTGTTGCAGCAGAGGCACCCATCAGATAAATCAAAATTTTCACTCATTACTATGATACCATAATTCTCAAATGCTGTACATATAATATGCAAGTTTTGTTTCATTTTTCTGTATATTACTATTTTTTATTGCAATTTTACAAGTTTAATTAAAAATTCTTGCATTATTCAATTAATATTTATTATTCTTTTAAATAAAATTATTGGCCTAAAATATTGTTGAAGTAAAGATTGCATAAAAATAAAGTATTATGTACCTAGGTAAATAGACAGGTACATAATACTTTTTCTTATCCTCTAAAATAATCCTACTATTTCTCCACTGTCCAATATATCCATTCTTTCTGCTGCTGGTACCTTAGGAAGTCCTGGCATAGTCATTATATCTCCTGTAAGAGCTACTATAAAGCCAGCTCCATTGGATACCCTAACTTCTTTAACCGTAACTTCAAATCCTGAAGGTCTTCCTAGCAATGCTGGGTTATCAGATAATGAATATTGAGTTTTTGCCATACATATTGGTTTTTTATCTAATCCAAATTTCTCTAGTTCTTTTATTTGTTTATTGGCTTTTGCAGTAAATGCTACTGATGAAGCTCCATAAATATTTTTAGCTATTAACTCAACCTTTTCTTTTATAGAAAGTTCTGTATCATATAATGTGTGGAAATTACTTTGTTCTTCTTCTAATGCCTTTAATACAGCCTCTCCTAAAGCTATTCCACCTTCACCACCTTGAGCCCATACATCAGCCAAAGCTACCCTTACGCCTTTAGCTTTACAGAATTCATCTATATATTTGTGCTCCTCTTCACCATCGGTAACAAATCTGTTTATAGCCACTACTACAGGTACTCCAAAGGATTGTATATTTTCGATTTGCTTTTCTAAGTTCTTCATTCCCTTAGCCAAAGCATCTACATTAACTTCTCCTAAGTTTTCTTTCTTTACTCCACCGTGGTGCTTTAAAGCTCTAACTGTAGCAACTAATACCACGCATTTAGGATTTAATTGTCCAAATCTACATTTTATATCAAAGAACTTCTCTGCTCCTAAATCTGCTCCAAATCCAGCCTCTGTTACTACATAATCTCCTAGCTTTAATGCCATTTTAGTAGCAGTTAAACTATTACAGCCATGAGCTATATTAGCAAAAGGTCCACCATGAATTAAGGCAGGAGTATTTTCTAGTGTTTGCACAAGATTAGGCTTAATAGCATCCTTCATCAGCATAGCCATGGCACCTTGTACCTTTAAATCCTTACAATAAACCGGCTCTCCATCCAAATTATAAGCTACAAGTATATTGCCCATTCTTTCTTTTAAATCCTGTAAATCCTTTGCAAGACATAAAATAGCCATTACCTCAGAAGCTACTGTAATCATGAATCCATCTTCCCTTAAAAATCCATTGGCCTTTCCACCTAGTCCTACAACTACGTTTCTTAATGCTCTGTCATTCATGTCTAATACTCTTTTAAAAATGATTCTTCTTGAGTCTATTTTTAAAGCATTTCCTTGATGTATGTGATTATCTATAGCTGCTGATAAAAGATTGTTAGCTGCAGTTATTGCATGCATGTCTCCAGTAAAATGAAGATTTATGTCCTCCATAGGTACTACTTGAGCATATCCGCCCCCTGCTGCTCCTCCTTTAATACCAAACACTGGTCCTAGAGAAGGTTCTCTTAATGCTATAATTGCATTTTTACCCATTTTGCATAGTGCTTGACCTAATCCTACTGTTACTGTAGATTTTCCTTCTCCTGCTGGAGTTGGATTTATGGCAGTTACTAAAATTAAATTCCCATCTTTTTTATCCTTCAAATCCTCTAAGGCATCTAAAGATATCTTACATTTGTATTTTCCATACAACTCTACATGCTCTTCATTTAACCCTAAATTCCTTGCTATGTCAGTAATTGGCCTCATTTTTGCACTTTGTGCTATTTCAATATCACTTTTCATATAATTTGGTTGCTCATAATATTAAAGCAACCCCCCTCCTTCCAAGAAAATATTAGATATATGTTGAGCTCAGCTTTATTATATCATTTACCTTTTCATTAAAAAAGTTGAATTTTTATTAGCATAGTAAAGTTTTAAAAAGAAAAAGCGTAGCATAATAATGCTACGCTTATATTTTATGAAGAATTTTAGAAAATATTGTTTTTTTAACAACTTTGACAAATTTGTTCAAATTCTTCTCCATCTATCTTCTCTTTTTCTAAAAGAGCTTGTGCTGTTCCATGAAGTTTGCTCATATTTTCATTTAAAATTTTATGAGCTTTTTCATAAGCTTCATCTACAAACTTTCTTACTTCAGTATCTATTTCTGAAGCTATTTGCTCACTAAAGTTCCTATTTCGTCCTAAATCACGTCCTAAGAATACTTCATTATGATCAGATCCAAAGGAAATAGGTCCAAGAAGATCACTCATACCATATTCCATTACCATCTTTCTCGCTATTGCACTAACCCTATCTATATCATTCTTAGCCCCTGTACTCACATCTCCAAGGATTATCTTTTCTGATACTCTTCCACCTAAAAGACTTACCATCTCATCTAAAAGTCTTGCTTTAGAAGTATAGCTTCTGTCTTCATCTGGTAAGCTCATGGTATATCCACCAGCCATACCTCTAGGAATTATGCTTATCTCGTGAACAGGATCGCAGTTTGGCAGCATCTTTGTAACTATAGCGTGGCCTGCTTCATGATATGCCGTTATCTTTCTTTCCTTTTCACTGATTACTCTACTCTTCTTTTCTGTACCTACTATTACTCTAGTAATAGCATCTTCCATCTCACTCATAGTGATAACTCTTTTGTTTCTTCTAACGGCTAATAACGCAGCCTCATTGGTAAGATTTTCTATATCTGCTCCAGTAAATCCTGGTGTCATCTTCGCTAATACACCCAATGTTACATCCTCAGAAAGAGGTTTATTTTTAACATGAACTTTAAGTATCTCTTCTCTGCCCTTAATATCAGGCGCTCCAACTAAGATTTGTCTATCGAATCTTCCTGGTCTAAGCAATGCTGGGTCTAAAATATCAGGTCTATTGGTTGCTGCGATCATTATAATACCTTCATTCACTCCAAATCCATCCATCTCAACAAGGAGTTGATTTAAAGTCTGTTCTCTTTCATCATGACCTCCACCAAGTCCTGCACCTCTTTGTCTTCCCACTGCATCTATTTCATCTATAAAAATTATGCAAGGAGCATTCTTCTTGGCTTGCTCAAATAGATCTCTTACTCTAGAGGCACCTACTCCTACAAACATTTCGACAAAGTCTGAACCTGACAAACTGAAAAACGGTACATTAGCCTCTCCAGATATAGCCTTTGCTAAAAGGGTTTTACCTGTTCCTGGAGGTCCTACTAATAGAACTCCCTTTGGGATTCTAGCCCCTAATTCTATATACTTTTTAGAGTTCTTTAGAAAATCTACAATTTCTGCTAACTCTTCTTTCTCTTCATCTGCTCCAGCTACATCTTTAAAGGTGACTTTCCGTTTATCTGGTGTGGCCATTTTGGCTTTACTTTTACCAAAATTCATAACGCCTCGATTTCCTCCACCTTGAGATTGCTGCATAAACATAAACCATATTCCAAAAAGCATTATTATAAGCAATACGGTAGGTATAATGCTTATCCATCCTGGTAAATGAGTTGGCTCTTCGTACTCTTCAACTATAGCTTCATTTGCATTTTCACCAATAAATTGAAATAGCCTTTCTGATGGCACTATAGTTACAAAAGTTTTTCCGCTAGATAATACTCCTTCAACAGTCATATTATCATCTTTTACCTTTATACTTTTTATATTATTTTGCTTCCAACTTTGTTGAAATTCGTTAAAAGCAATTACATTACTCGATCTATTTGTTCCTGCTAAAAATGATGCAGATATAGCCATGAATATTAAAACTACAATCCACACTGTTAAGCTTGAAAATTTTTTCATAGGTTGTGGCCCCCCTCTCTTTCTAGTAACTATTTATTCTATAAAATTTTATCATAGTTAATTTTTTATTACAATAATACTTAATATTAATTATCTATAAACTTCTTCCTTTAATATTCCTATGTATGGTAAGTTTCTATATTTCTCTGCAAAGTCTAATCCATATCCCACTAAGAAATAATCTGGTACCTCAAATCCTAAATATTTAGCTTCTATTTTAACTTTAGTTCTCGCTGGTTTATTTAAAAGACATGCTACATTAACGCTGGCAGTACCCCTAGCTTTTAGGTATTCCATTAAGTATTTCAATGTTATACCAGAGTCAATTATATCTTCTATTATAAGGACATGCTTATTTTCTATATCATAATCTAGGTCTTTTAAAATCCTAACTACTCCCGATGATTGAGTAGAATTTCCATAGCTTGAAACTGCCATAAAGTCTATACAACAAGGTATATCGATTCTTTTCATAAGCTCTGACATAAATATGACAGACCCCTTTAACACTCCAATTAGAACCAATTCTTTACCTTCGTAGTCTTTGCTTATAGCTTTCCCCATTTCCCTAACTTTATTTGCTAATTGTTCTTCACTAAAAAGAATTTCTTTTATGTCATTATGCATAAGTATTTTCCTCTCTTTCAAATCTAATCTCTAATATATCTCTCGTTTTATTATCTATTTTAAAGCTATTGCTAGTTCTGTATCCAACAACCCAAACAATAGCATCATCAAATAGCACTATTGGTGTAACTTCTCTCTCATCCTTAGGTATCTTTAAGTCCATAAAAAAATCTTTCAATTTCTTACTTCCATTCATGCCATAAGGTTGAAATCGGTCTCCCTGATTCTTGTTTCTTATGATTATGGATTTTCCTGGAACAAATTGAAAAAATTTCACGTATTTGCTTCCTTTAAGATTTATATTTTCATTATTTTCAATAAGCTTAATAAAAACATTATAATTAAATATTCGCCCAACAAAAAGACCTTTTTTAAAATTATTTATTTTATTTTCTTCTAAGTCTATGTTTAACATAGATTTAGCTTCATCAATTTGTTGATTCTTATGTTTCATAACTATACTGCCATATATGTTTTCTGCCACTATATCCATGGGAAGATTTATTGTTTTTCCTCCATATTTTTTCTGTAAATTTATTATATCCCATATATGATTGTATTGAAAGTTATTCAAAGACCCACTAATTTTATAAAAACTTTTTCTAATAATCCTTATTATGATAGCTTCATGTTCCCCAAAGCATTGTTTGTTTATTATAATATTATGATTCTTTACTGACACATATTTACCATATTTCTTTTCTGCCATTTCCTCTAAATAACTATTGTCTAAAGTAGCTATAGAGGAAAATCTATTTAATGTGGAAATAATATCTTGATTAAAATTTTCTTCTATATATGGTATTAACTCTAATCTAACCTTATTCCTTGAGTATATAGGTTCTAAGTTTGTCTTATCTATTCTTGGTTTTAGGTTCTTTTCACTACAATATTCTTCTATCTCTTTTCTTGTAGCACATAGGATAGGCCTGATATATATTTTATCCCTTATAGGTTTTATTCCCTCTATGCCATCCATTCCGGTGCCTCTCATTATTCTCATAAGTAAAGTCTCTGCTTGATCATTTGCATTATGGGCTAAAGCTATCTTATCTATATTATTTTTTTGTTTTATTTCTTCAAAAAAATCGTATCTGGCTTTACGTCCAGCCATCTCACTAGACATGCCTAATTTTTTTCCAAGAATATTTATATCTTCTTTCTTTTCAAAGAAAGGTATGCCCATTTCTTCACAAAGTCCTTTGGCATAGTCTTGGTCTTTATCTGCTTCCTCACCCCTTAGACAATGATTTAAATGGGCTGCAAAAATTTCTATGTTTAATATATCTCTAAGTTCATTTAATACAGTAAGAAGACATACTGAATCCGGTCCTCCTGATAATGCAACAAGGATCCTGTCTCCCCTTGATATCATAGAGTTATCTTCTATATATGCTAACACCTTGTTTTCCATTGATTTTTCACATCCTAAAAATACTATGATAAATATTATATCACATGAAAAAAGTTTTAAAAGATTTTAATTGCTTAAATTACTTTTAATTTATCTTTTTAATCTGATATCTACCTGATGTTAACTCTCCCCCCTCTAGGCTGGAGTTAACACCATCTACCACCCTAGATAAGTTCAACTAACAATTTAGATAAACCCCAAATTAAGTTTCACTTGATAATCTATAAGATAAATATCTTTGCCCTCATACAAAAGGGCTGTATCAAAATTATAAATTATTTTGATACAACCCTATTAATTTGGAATTTAAAATTAGGGATGCAATTCTATAAAAATTACTAGAAAATATATTACTTTAGTAACTCCTTGAGAAGTTTCTTCAATAATTTTGCATTTTTAATTTTAAATTTCCAATTATGATACATCCTGTCTCTTTTATTTAATAAAGACTATATATCTTTGACACCATTACTGTCATATCATCTTTAACCTTTCCCTTGGAGTACTCCTTTGCTTTGTCTATAATTGATACTGCCAATTCCTTTGGATTCTCACATTGGACTTCTTTCAAATATTTATATATCCATTCCTTATTTCCTGCATCTAATACACCATCACTCAAGGTTATTATTATATCTCCATTCTCCACAGTTCTTTCAATTATATCCACATCTACTTTATCTAATACGCCTATAGGTAAAGTTTTACACCTTATAACATGAACATCACTTCCTGATTTTATAAAGCTCTCTACAGCACCAACTTTTATAAAGGTAGCCTTTCCATCATACAAATCCACACTATTCAAATCTAAAGTTGAATATTTTTCTTGTTCTGATGACCTTATACCCATTATGGAATTTACCGTATTTATTGTAGTTTCTTTTCCAAATCCACCTTCTGCAAATTTTTCTATCAACTCTACAGATGCCTTACTCTCTTTATATGCATCATAGCCACACCCCATGCCATCACTTATAACAGTCATATGAGTCCCATCTAGGAATTTTCCAAAACTATAACTGTCACCATTGAAGCTTTCTCCATCTTTGTTTGACTGCTCAACATAAGTGGCAATATGGAACTTTGGAGTTTCTTCAAAGGTTATAGTACACATGCCATCGCCTCCAATAGCACAGCCTTCATTGGCAACGCACATGGTTTTTTCACTAACTTCATTGATTATAGGCAAAATCTTTCTTATACACTTTTGCTTTCCTCTGCAATTACAAGATTTCATTGTTATATGCAATTTCTCATTTCTATCTTCATAGCACATTATGTCCCTTGCCTCTAATTCATATTTATTCATAGCCTTTTTTAATAACAATTCTAATTCAACATCAAAATTTACCTCTTTTTCAAAATCATTCATTATGTCCTTTATAGTATCTGCCATATTATTTATTTGCCCTGACAATAGTTCTCTGCCTTCGCTTAACTTTTTTCTCCACATTTCACTTATTATATAATTATTAACTATATCCTCTGTAGTTTTTAAAAGCACTGTTCTTTTTATACACTTCCGTTCTATCTCCATGGGCATAGAATTGTTGCCTTGCTGATAGTTTTGTATAAGTTCTCCAAAAGCAGCATAGGTATAATGAAATTCCCTTTTCCAGCATATTGACCTCATATCACAATTGTCACATACCTTATCTGCCAAATTTTCAATTAGTCCACTACTCTTTTTCTTTATAAGTAATTTATCATTATCAACTAAGTCATTTAAAGTAGAAGCCATATATGTCAAGATAGTTGAGAAACTGTTAAGCTTATTAGAAAATATGGCTCTAACCTTTTCTATATAATCTTTTCCTATAACTTCTTGTTTTCTTTCCCAATCAAATTCTAAGGACCATCTATCATAAATTTTTTCTGGAATAGATATAAAACCTGCGGCAGTAATTATGCCTTCTATGAGCCTTATATCCTGATTTATCCCTGAATATAATTTTAGTATAGTAAATACCACTATATAAGCCAGTGCAGTGAACCACTTCCCCGTTTCCCTAAATACACCTATAATCAGGCCACACACTCCGTATATACTTATGAAGTTCATCATATTATTGGAGGATATTCCAACGATTATTCCCATTGCAACCCCAGCTGCAGCTCCTATGGCACTGCCATTTATGTAGGCTACTATCATTATAAACATTAATCCCATAATATTGGTTACGCTTACATCAAATATTTTCAATCCCCAGGTCCCTGATATTATAAGACATCCCATAATAGACATACTTATTATTTCTTCATTGGTAAATAAATGTTTCGTTCTTAATTCTTTTCCACATATTATTGCATAATCCATAATAAAATATAATGGAAAGATGCATCCTAAATTAAATAATGTGATTAAAAAATTAAATCCTATATTATATTTATAAACTACATATCTATACAAAACTGTTTCTAGAAACATGAAAGTGAACATAATCATAAGCTTCTTTTTAAAATGTCTATTCACCGTAANNATATAATTTAGCACAACTATAGTTCCTAACATTATTATATATAATGGCATATCATCTAGACTTGAGAATAAAGATACGTATCCCAACAAGACTCCGCTCCCTATAATATATGGCAATTTTTCTTCTCTATTTTTTACTATAGTCAAAATTAGGGCTATGCCAAAAGGCGCTGTAGAATTAACAAGCATAACTCTGCTTATAAGAAAACTACATAAAAAATATAGCCCAGGCATCAATAAAGTTTTTAAATTTTTCTTCTCCCTCTCCTTTTTTCTTACACCCTGTCTTTTATACTCATGAATTTCTGCTCCTACTTCCATCATATCTCCTCCAACCATTGTTCTTCGTAAAACCTATTATAACAAAAGTCATTGGAAATAATTGTAATTTAATATACAAATATAGATTAACCATTTTTACAAGTTTCTATTATTCAATAATTTTGAATGCTTTCAACAATGTAATAATGAAGGGGACTCTGTGTTTCATTNNAATATACAAAGATTTTTATTTTCGTTGGACATAAACCCATAAATACATCAAAAACTAAACAACTATTGATTTTAATTTCAAGTTACATTTTTTCTATTGCTTATAAAAAACTTTTTAGTTAATACAATATATCCACATAAATCAGAAAGATTTCTCTACATGTTGTGGATATTTTTCTGAATACCCTCTTTGAAGATATAATATAAGTTGTTGATAACTTTGTCGTCATATAGAAAACTCTTAGATAATTTGTGGATATATTTTTTGCACCTATGGTTATTTTCATAAATTGATGTTTTTTGTAAAATCATTTAACTTGATTTTAGTATTTAAAGGAAAAATAAAAAAAGCCTCTAAGCACATCTTAGAAACTTCATATTCTATATATGGTAGCGGAAATAGGACT
>DINW01000046.1 GCA_002423705.1 Clostridium sp. UBA5530 | reverse complement strand
TTCTCTAGGTAGGGAAGCACAATTTACAGCTACAAAAGGCCCTCCCTTTCTCTGGCTATAATTATGAATAGCTTGAGCTATAACCTCTTTCCCAGTTCCACTTTCTCCTTCTATCAATATATTACATTGGCTTTGAGCCGCTTTTTTAGCTAATTCTATAATATTTTGCATATGATAATTTTCCGTTATAAAATCCTCAAATTTATAAGTAGCTCTAAACCCTGCCATTTTATTTATTAATTTATGTACATACTGTATTTCTCTAAAAGATATTACTATTCCGTCCAACTTATTATTAAGCATCATTGGTCGAAGGTTTATAATACATTTTACTACTCTATTATTTATATAAAAATTACATTCAGTATTACTATATACCATAGTAGAATTATTTTTCATAGATTGAAAGTTCATATCTCTCAATATGTTCCTTATATCCATAGATAATATGTTTTCTAAGGAAATTTCCAATATACTTAAAGCTCTGTCATTTATCTTTTTTATGTCTAAATTATGGTCCAAAACTATAATTCCTTCACATATGGAGTCAAAGGTTGCATTCAACAAATTGTTGGAAAGAATTAAAGAAAGTTGCTTGGTTATATTCTCAGCTGCAGTAGTGACTATTCCTAGTGTGTGTGAATGAGCATTGTAGTAAATTCCTGACATGTTTATGCATCCTATTAATTTCCCATCCTCATCTTGAATAGGAGCTGCAGAGCATGTCCATGAGTGCTGCCTTATACCATAATGTTCAGCACCTATAGTTTGAATAGGTTTATTAAGGTATAGTGCAGTACCTATTGCATTGGTTCCCACATTTTCTTCTGTCCATAAAGCTCCCTTTACAAACCTTAAATCTTCTGCCATTTTCATGATGTCCTCATCACCAATGACATCTATTACATAACCCTCTCTATCACAAAGTATGATGGAAAAGCCTGAGCCTTTAACTATAGAATATATTCCTTCCATTATAGGGTGAGCTACACTTATTAAATCATGATTCTGTTTAATTTTAGGCTCTATAGGCACAATAAAGCTACTTTTTCCCATTCCTCCCATGGAATCTACTTTATACTTTTTGCACCTAATCCAGGATTCTCTTATATCTTCTCTAACTTGGTTATTAACTATGTCTTTATAAACAAAATCCTTCCATGCTTTAGCTATAAAATCAACATATCTATCCATAGGTCCCCTCCCCTGGTTTTATCTCTAAGTTATATCTACATTATATCCTTTATGCTGTAAATTTAAAATTATTAAATAAGAGACTACCCTTTATTTTATATACTCTCCACATAGCTGCTTTTATGTCCAGCCTAAAGAAGTTGGGACATCAAACAAATCATCTTTGTGACTTTTATTATGTATTGATGTGAAATATTAATATAAAGTTAGTCTCTTAATTATGTTATTTATTTTGCTTTTGTAACTTTTATTCTAAGTGCATTAACTTGGGGTGGCGCAGATTTTGTCATTGCCT
The DNA here is from genome assembly GCA_002423705.1 of Clostridium sp. UBA5530. Taxonomy (GTDB): domain Bacteria; phylum Bacillota; class Clostridia; order Clostridiales; family Clostridiaceae; genus Clostridium_X. The sequence goes on along the minus strand of DINW01000046.1, from coordinate 13,228 downwards.
TATCTAGCACCATGAATACCCTGTCTCCCTTTATGAACTCCACAGGATTTTTCTTATTGTCTTTTTCATCTTTCTTATCTTCATTGCATTGATTAACTATTTTTGTATCCTCTGACACTATAACTAATAATTGTTCCTTATAAACATCGCAATTTTTTAAATATCCTTCCACTAATAACTTTGTATTTTTCCCATCTTTTTGAACATCCAGTACTTCTCCCATGAACATATTTCCTCTATCATGTTGTTCTGGAGCTTTTTCCTTAGCCATAGCTATAACATTAAAGCATAGAAGTAAAGCTATGGTTAATATAGATACTCTTTTAATCTTCATTTTCAAATCCTCCTTATAGTACATTAGTGATTTAGCTAGCTTCTACTATGATTTCCATAATAGTGTTGTAGCATAATCACAGTATAACTTTACATAAGGTATCTTTTGCTATGGAAATTAGATTTATACATTTGCAAATTTCATACAATAAAAAAAAGGCCTTTAAAAGGCCCTATTCTAGAAATTTAGTGTCCTCCGCAATTATGGTGAGCACAGCTATTTTCTATTGAAATTAATTCTAATTTGTTTTCTTTAAATGATTTTAGATTTTCTTCAATGGTCGTACTGTGAGCTCTATATACTTTTATTCCTTCAGCATTTAGCTTTACTAAAGCTCCTCCACCAATTCCACCAACTAAAACTACATCTATTTTTTCTCCTTCTATAGCCTTTAGTGGTTGGCACATGCCATGCTCATGATTCAAGTCCCCATTGGATATGGCTTTAATCTCCTGAGTTTCAGAATCATAAACAGCAAAGAAAGGTGCTGATCCAAAATGTCCATAAGCCACACTTTCTAATCCTTTAAACTCTTTAACTGGTACACATATTTTCATATTTAAACCTCCTCATGCCTTTTACAGCATTTATTTTTATTTGCTTTACATTTAATATTACAGTGTTCTGGTATATTGACTTTTAAAGAACAACAACCCTGTTCTTTATTATTTGTAATATAATTAGTGAATTCTTCTATGTACTGAAAAGTGTCCTTCTTCAACTCATAATGTACATAGTATCCATCTTTTTCACCATATATTAATTCTGCCTCTCTCAAAACCTTTAAGTGCTGAGATATAGCCGCTTCAGATAATCCTAAATGCCTAGCTATACCTTTGCCGCATATTCTTCTCCTAGACAAAATTATTAATATATTTAATCTAGTTTCATCCCCTAGGGCTTTAAAAATTTCAACTATATCAATCATACTTAAGCTCCTATTTAATTAATTAAGTTATCGCTTAATTAGATTATAGGTTTTATATCTATTTCTGTCAACATCTATTATAATTATAGTAACTTTTCCACAATAAATTTTTAGCTTGAAACAAAGTCTAAAACTTTATTTCAAGCTAAATTGAATCTATACTATAAAAAATTATTATAATAAGGTCCTTAATTCTTAATCAATTCCTTTTCTTCCCTGAATATCTAGAATCATATTTCCATCATATAAGTCCAAAAATTCTTTTCTTTGATTTCTTAATGATATTCCATCGCAGTGCCTTCTGTCTGTAATTACACCATCATGTAAAATTTCTTCGTAGGATATAGGCCCAACTCCACAAAAAATCTTAAAGCCTTGTTGCTGCAAAAATCTAAATCTGGAATCTGTAGCCTTAAACCCTGCTCCAAATGGATATATATATACTTGAGTTTGTCCAATTATATTGCCAACTTCATTAATCCATTTGTTAGTATCATCCACCACTTTATTGTAGGAACTTTGACTCATATTGGGATGACCATAACTATGACTTGCAAAATTCCATCCCGTTTCCTTTAGCTTATTTACTATTTTTATAGCTTCATTCTTTTCTTCATCCTTATTAGGATTTTGTCTATTTGTTCTATATCCTAATATTCCTTCATATCCCGTTAATGCTATAGTTCCTTTTGCATTATTTAAACTAAAATCGGCATTGGCTTCAACAAAATCATCCAATAGGGGGATAATTTCGTTATCCCTTGATACTACTTCTCTCCCACTATAGTCCTTTGATAAAGTAGCTATCCTTCCATCCTTATCTATTATTAATTTTGATACTGTGCCATCCTTAATCATGTACTCATAATAATTTAAATCATCTATGGAAATTATAAGTGGTTTCTTACTTTCAGGTAATAATAGCTCCTTTCTTTTCATTATTTTTTCAGAGCCTTGCTGAGCTTCTTCATATATATCATTAATATTAACTAATATATAGTTATTTTTATATAATTGTTTTAATATTTCCTTAAACTCCTTTGCAGTAATAAACCAATCATCCATGCCTTGTGCTTGTCCATCTCCATCGAAAGCTCTTTTGTTGTAGGCAACTAATGGATGAAAGAATATATGATTTATCTTTCCTTCATAGGGTATAAGCTTTACTGTTTTATTCTTTACTTCTATTTTTGATTTATCTACCTCTACCTTTGAACCCATAACCACATCATATTCTTTAATTTTAAATTGATGGTCAGCTATCTTTAGATTTTTCTTACTATCATATATTATAAAAGTGATACAAAAAATAATTATCATTGTTAAAACTATAAATAATCTTGATTTTTTCATGACTTATCTCCTTTACCTTATATCCCTTATATTAATTTTACAAGAATATTCCGATTATTTGTATACAAATCTATTAAGATTTATTACAATACAGTAACTTGATTTACTTTTATTCTTACTGTATAATTATTTTAGAAAAATTAAATATAGACAGTTCGTGAGCCTCCTGTCTTAAAACAAAACTAAGGCACCTTTTTAAATAGGATGGTTATATTTTAAAATATAGCTTTTATTTCTGTTTTATACTGTTAAATAGGTCTGCCTTTGGCAGACCTTTATTTTTGTTAAAGCTTAATTATGGACCCTATTAAAATATATTTTTACGTCCTAACAAGCTTTAAAAGTAAACATATATTTTCCTATTTGTGTTCCCTTAGTTTTAGGTGCTTAAGTTTAAGCAGGCTCATAGCTCATCGGAATAAATATTTCTGGAAAAAGGAATTGCTATATATAGAGATTTTTTATTTCAGAAATATAAAATTAGGAGGATTAATAATAAATGAGTAAATTTTCACAAAAACTATCTGTAAATGCTTTAGTCAAAATTTCTGTGGTTGCTGCCATATATATTATAACCACTATATCTTTAGGAGACCTAGCTTATGGTCCTATCCAATTTAGGGTTTCAGAACTATTAAATTTTCTAGCTTTCATAGATCCACTTTATATTCCTGCTCTTGTTATAGGTTGTGCTATTTCCAATCTATATAGTTTTGGACCTATAGATGTAATAGTGGGCAGCCTTGCTACCCTTATTTCTACTTATCTAATGTACAAAAGTAAAAATCTATTTATAGCTTCTTTATGGCCTTTAATAAATTGTATAGTAGTTCCTATAGAGCTATATATAGTTTTAAACCAACCTATTTTATATAATGTGTTTACCATATTTATAGGAGAATTTGCCATTATGTCTATCATTGGCTATCCTATTTTTAAGAAATTATTTAAAAATAAACACTTTATAGAAGCTATTCGCATAGATAGAGATAACAGCACTTACATGGAAAAGCTACAATTTTAAAAGGAGCCATATGGCTCCTTCTATTTTTTAACTAGCAGAAAACTTGTTTTTAACTTTATCCACTTGTTGCTGTGGAGCCTGTTCCATAGGATACCATCCCTTTTGCTCCATAGATTTAAATACATTGTTTTGATCTTGTAGTGCATCATTTAGTATGTTTTTAAAGTCGCAATGCAATGGTTCTGAAGAAGATTCCTGCACTGCATAATGATATAGAGCACTTAATGCTTTCTCAGAAGTAAGAATATCTGTCATCAATTCTTTATCTGACATAGTCTTATCCATGGACAATTCCTCCTCTATATTTTATTGGCTTAACTCTTGATATAGTTTTCCAAAGTGTTTTTGGTGGCAAGATGATAATTGATTTAGTAAATCTTTTAATTGCTGGTCTTGAACTCTATTGGCATAATCTGAACACTTTATCTGCAACTCTTGTTCTGCGCCTAAACAGTCCTCTAGATATAAAAGTTCTTTTGGTGTCATTGTTCATCCCTCCTGATTAATAAAATTATTATTATGCTTTTTAGGTTTCTACCAATAGCACAATGTTATTTTCCTACTTATCTTATGGATTTATACTGAATAATTTATGTGAAATATTGTATTAAAAAGTAAAAGGATCTGGTTTTGCCCTAGATCCTTAAAATTCTATTCTTTCATATTAAGTTTTCTCCAAATTTATTTAATCTGTTCCTAATCAAAAACCACCTGAAAATTTTTATCATAATTGGCTTTAAAACACATTTCAAGCTGCTCTCTTGTATTTCTCCCTAATGATAAATTAGGTAAGTTGCTCAAAGGGAAAAATCCCATTTCCGCCGTCTCTATATTTTTCACAAAATTTCCACCTTTAAGATCACAAAGAACAAAGATTTTATATATACCATAGGGGCACAACCCGGGATTATTTTTGTTTCTATCAAGAACTGCTATTATACATTTAGGCTCAACGTCCATTCCAGTCTCTTCCTTTGTTTCTTTTATTGCATTTTCTTTCACGGACAAATCTACCTCAGCCCATCCTCCTGGAAGAGACCAGCACCCGTCTATGATTTCTTTAGCCATAAGTATCTTATTATCCTTAAAAACTACAACTCTCACATCTACCTTAGGAGTCTGATATCCTTTTTCGTTGCAAAATAAGTCTTGGATTTTTTCTTCTCCAAGATCTGTGTATTGGCTCATTATTTCTTTAGACAACTGTCTTAACTGTTGAAATCTCTCTATATCATACTTATCCTTGCTATATTCTAATCCAGCTTGGGCTATAGACTGTATCTTTTTAGCCCAACTCAGCCATTTTTCTTCCATACTACCTACTTCTTTCTATATGTTATTTAATTCAATTTAGTAAAATTATATCATACCGTGTTGATACAGGTATAGAATTTATAGTTCATTTGATATACAATTTTTATAGATAGTAAAAAATGGAGGTTTAACTAATGAAATATAAATTAATATGCACTGATTTAGATGGTACCTTATTAAACAATGAACGTAAGATATCTGAAAGAGATGCCCAAGCCCTTAAGGAAGCTGTAAAAAAAGGTGTTAATGTAGCATTTTCTACTGGAAGGTTATTTTCCTCTGCAAGGTTTTATTCTTATACCATAGGGTTAAATCCATATATAATATCTTCCAACGGAGCATATGTGCGCTCATTAGACGAGGACAACCCTATGTTAAATCATAACTTTACCAAAAGCCAGTTTAACAAAATATGTTCCATTATAGATAAATACAATGTGGAATTCGTAATGAATACCTATGATACAGTTATAACTAAAGTTCCTTTGCCTAGTAATAACGCTCATGTGATAGCTAATAAAGTTGCCCCACCTCATCTAAGAGTAAACATTGCAGTTCATAGAACTCTTGATGATGTATATGATACCTATAATGGTCAACTTTTAAAATCTATGTTCATTTTTAGAAATAATCCTGAAATAGCTCCAAAAATAAGACAAGACTTATCTGACTTAGGGGACTTGGATCTTACTAGTTCTTCTCCCTTTAATCTAGAAATAATGCCTAAAGGGGTCTCTAAATTCAATGGTATTGAAACCCTATGCAAATATTTGAATATAAGTCCTAAAGAAGTACTTTGTTTTGGAGATAGTGAAAATGATCTCTCTATGATTGAAAATGTTGGCATGGGTGTAGCCATGGGCAACGCTACTGAAGATATAAAATTGAAAGCTGACTATATTACGGATACCAATGATAACTATGGCATTTCTAAGGCAATAGAAAAATTTATTTTGTCTGATGCCACTCCATCCTGTTAACATTGGAGTTAACACTAGCTACTGCCCTAGATAAGTTCAATTAATATTTTGGTGAAATCCAAACTAAGTTTCACTTTATAAGGAGGTTTTTTAATGTCTATAGCTTTATTAGCTACCATTCATGATAAAAATGGTAAAGATTTAGGTCTAATGAGAGACGGAATTAATACTCTAATTCAAATTTATGATGAAGTTATTTTCACCATAAGTGAAGTTACTTGTAGTGCTTACATAGGTGAATTGTCCCAAATACCAAATTGTAGCTTTATAGTTATTCCTGCCAAGGGAGCTGGAGATGCAAGAAGAAATGTTCTAAAACTAGCCCTAGAAAAAAGTCACTGTGATTTTTTTCACTGTTGTGATTTTGATAGAATACTAACTTGGCTTAATTATGATAAAAAAGAGCTTTATGATTTAAAATGCACCATAGTTAAAACTGACTTTTTAATAATTGGAAGAACTGCAACAGCCTTTAACTGTCATCCAAAATCTTGGATAGAAACGGAAAAGATCACTAATACAGTGGCTTCTTTAGCCCTAAACATGAAAGTGGATATAACTGCTGGTTCTTGTGCCATGAGTCGAAATGCTGGAATGTTGATAATTAAAAACTCTAAAGCTAAAATGACTGATGGGGAGTGGCCTATGATAATACATAAATTATCCTCTATGGATATAGATTACATAGCTGTGGAAGGATTGAAATATATTGAAGATATTAATAGTTGTAAATCTCCTTCTAGTGAAATCAATCAATGGATAGGACGAGTTAACCTAGAAAGCATAATTGTTTCATCCATAGAAGAGTATGTAAATAATTTTTAGGGAGATGGTATTGTGTATACTTGTGATTCATGTAAACAAAATAACTGTAAAAAGGGAGATATTGAAAATTCCCCTTTAAATTGTCCCTGCAGGCTCACTGATGAACAGGAAAATATAAAAAGCAATTACAAAGAGGACAATCTTTTTTTAGCCCACAATTCTGCACTAGTTGAAAGTCAAGGTTATTGCAAAAATACTAGAGTCCAAGAAATCATAGATTTTGCCAATAAATGTGGTTTTAAAAAATTAGGAGTAGCCTTTTGTATTGGTCTTATAAAAGAAGCTAATATTTTTTGTTCCATACTCCGTCACCATGGTTTTCAAGTGGATTCCGTAGTATGCAAAAATGGTAGTATTCCAAAAGAATTTATAAATATAAAAGAGGAAGAAAAGGTTCGTCCTAATACCTATGAGCCTATGTGCAACCCTATTGGTCAAGCTATCCTTCTTAATAAGGCTAATACAGAGCTCAACATATTATTAGGCTTATGTGTAGGTCATGACTCTTTATTTATAAAGCACTCTGATACTCCCATAACTGTGTTGGCAGTAAAGGACAGGGTTCTTTGTCACAATCCTTTAGCAGCAATATATAATGCTGCTGGATATTATAAAAACAAGCTTTACTAGATTACCCCTTTTAATATTCTCCTAAGATAGCCCTATTTGCACATATATATTTCATAAATTTTAAAAACTTAAAACACACTTTTGTCACAAATAGGCTTTAATATATAATTAAAAGTTAAACAGAAATGGAGGATATTAAAATGAAAAAAACAAAGAAAATTATTACAGTGGCAACTATGATCTTAGCACTATCAGCTACATCCGTTACTGCCTTTGCAGCATCTAAATATAGCTCACCTCAAGAGGCAGTTTCAGCTCTTACTGGAAAACCTGTAGAGGACATAGTGGCTCAACATGAGGAAACAGGTAAAACTTATGGTGCCATAGCAAAAGAAAATGGAGTCCTTGATGAATTCAAAGAAGAGAAACTAGAAATAAAGAAGGATGCTCTTTCTAAAAAGGTAGCTGATGGTTCTATAACTCAGGACCAAGCTGACAAAATAATTGCTTCTATTGAAGAAAGACAACAAAACTGTGATGGTTCAGGAAATAATGGTGAAAAACTTGGATTAGGCCTTGGAAAAGAAAACAAGAGTAATAAGAATCAAGGATCCGGCCTAGGTAAGAATCAAGGTAAAGGTAATGGACAAAGACTTAAGAATGGTTCCTGCACTAACGTGACTCCTTAATAAAAATAAAAGACTTGAACTGAAAATTAAAGCTATAAAAAAGTACGGGAATTTTTAAATCAAATTGAATCCCGTACTTTTTGACCACTTTTCTCCGTACTCATTTATTATTAAGGTTGAACAAACCTTTTATTTCTAATGGTGGAGATAATGGGACTCGAACCCACGACCCCTTGAATGCCATTCAAGTACTCTCCCAGCTGAGCTATATCCCCATAGAATTAATTTTAATAAATAATTTCATATTTGTCTAGATTTAATTTAATATATTTTACTATAAGGATAGAGCTTTAAGCTCTATCCTTATACTTTAGTTTCCATCACTATGAAACCTAACCATATCTACGATTATGGTTAAACCTATTAGAATCTCATCATAGCCTTCCTCAAATGCTTCTACACAGTATCTATCTCTACCAAAGGCAAACTCTTTTTCTATAGAGCTTACAATACTTCCATCCTTTGTTATCTTATAACTTCTTCCTAATATGCTCTTCCCCTCCATTTTTAAGGCCCATGCGTTCCCCGTGAACTTATAAGATGGGCTCATAAATTCTTTTTCCACTATACCTATGGAAGTTCCCTCCTCATTGAAAACCTCATATTTGTGAGCACCAAACCTAATTTTTTGTTCTAAATATAATAACTTTTTAGATTTATCTTCAGTATATATAGATATATTCTTTCCTATGTCAAATTTATCTGCCTCCACTAGATATACTTCTCTATTTCTTTCATCGTAAACGTCAAATTTACTTCCTATAGCCATTAATCTTTCTTTTATATAATATTTCTTCATGCCATTTAGCTCCCATACTTAATTCTTGAATTAAGTATATTGTATGATATCCCTAGTGTCAATCTCCCTTAAATAATTTCAAAAAATATTCTGAAAAAGTATGTTTACCTTTTCAGAATATTTATATTAAAATGCTGCCTTAAATATATTTAATACATCATTATCATCTAAGGGTTTAAAGGTTCCTACCTTTCCAAATCTAGTGGCCTGTTTAGCCATGAGCTGAAGCTTACTTTCTTCTATACCCACATCTCTAAGCCTTTCAGGTATTCCTAAGTCCACAAAATATTCTTTAGTTTTCTCTACGGCCTTATTAGCTATATCATAGCTACTTAAATCTCTATCAATATTCCATACATTAATTCCATATTCCACAAATTTATCTAAGGTCTCATCCCCTAATACATATTTCATCCAATGAGGCGTCAAGATAGCTAACCCTACTCCATGAGTTATATCATAAAAAGCACTTAATTCATGTTCCATTGGGTGAACGCTCCACCCATTGTCCTTTCCATAGCCCAGTAGCCCATTAATAGCTAAGCTTGATGCCCACATTAAATTTGCCCTAGCCTCATAGTTATTGGGCTCCTTCGTAGCTATCTTCCCATATTTTATACATGTTTTTAAAAGAGCCTCTGCCATTCTATCCTGCAAATAGGCTTCCTTCACATTACTAAAATACTCTTCAAAAATATGACTCATTATATCAGCAGTGCCCGCTGCTGTTTGGTATGGTGATACTGTATAAGTATATTGTGGGTCTAAGATTGATGCCTTTGGCTTCATTCCTTCATGGGCAGTACCAAGTTTTTCATTGGTGTCCATATTAGAGATTACAGCATAAGGATCCATCTCTGATCCTGTAGCTGATAAAGTTAAAACTGCAAATATAGGTAAAACCTTTGTGATTTTAGATGGGTTAGTAACTAATTCCCATGGATCTCCATCATAATGGTATGCAGCTCCAATAACCTTAGCACAGTCTATAGTGCTACCCCCGCCTATTGCCACAATAGCTTCTACATCATTGTTTCTACACAAGTCTACGCCTTTTCTAACGGTGGTTATTCTTGGATTAGGTTCTACCCCATTTAATTCTACCTGTGAAATTCCTCCATGATTCAGTACCTTTATTACTTCGTCATATAATCCTGTCCTTTTAATGGTGCCTCCACCATAAACTAAAAGCACTTTAGTACCATATGGCTTTATTGCCCTTGGTAATTTATCTATTTGTCCTTTTCCGAAATAAATATCTGTAGGTATGGAATAATGAAAATTTTTCATAGTTCCTCCTTCTATAATTGCATAATTATTTGCATATTATTTTTCTAGCAAAGTATTAACCTTAAATAAAAAATCATGAATATTTGACACCATAGTAGTTACTTCTAGAGTTCCTCTATCTCTCAATTTATTTAATACAAATTCTGAAACATCTACTGCATAAATATATACAGGTCTAACTTCTCCATCTACAACTGTATAGGAAGGAGTTACATTTCCTGTAGCTATAGTATGCAACATTGTTGCTAAACATATTACTGTAGTAGCTTTTTTAGTATGTTTTCTCATCTCATTTTGAGCCTCTGCCATATTGGATTTTACTTGGAATAAAGGTCCGTCATCTCTTATTGATCCTGTTAAAACATAAGGTATTTTGTTTTTTACGCAGGCTGCAATCACTCCATTGTCTATGTCATATTCCTCCACAGCCTTTTCTATGCTTCCCGCTCTATTTATTTTATTTATGGCATCTAAGTGATGGTAGTGTCCATTATGCTTGTTTTCCATAGTACTTATATCTTGTCCTAGAGCTGTGTGAAATATAGCTCCTTCTAGGTCATGAGTAGCTACTGCATTGCCTCCAAAGATAGCATGAGCATATCCCCCCTCTATTATTGAAGTCATAGCTTTACGTGATTCTACATCAAATACTGCTGCTGGTCCTAAAACCCATACTATATACCCATTATCCTTCTCATATTTCAAAAGGTCGCATAAAGCCTGGAAATCCTTAGCATATGGAGTCTCTCTTGTTCTTCCTGTCCTAAATCCAAAAGTATCAGTAGTATTAGACTCAGAATCAAAGCCTGAGGAATAAAGATAGATTCCTTGACTTCCATCATCAGTTCTTCCTAGTATTACCTTATCCCCTACTTCTAATCTTCTAAACTCTGTTGCCTCAATTTCTCCATTATCACGAAGAACTGGAACACAGTCCATTCTGGTTTTCTCTATTAAAGTCCATTTACCATTTATTTTATAATATTCAGGATACATTGATGTGCCATGATAATTATCTGGAGCTACTCCTTTAATTTTTACTTCTTCTATCTGCACATCAGGTGCATTTCTAAATTTCTCCTCACTAAAATCAGGTTCCCTAAATTTCGGCATCTTAAACATAAATTATACCTCCGCTCATAATATTAACTCTTATATATAGTATATCATTTACCCTCATACTTAATAAACCCTTTGCATATCTAGGATTCATGCATATTTATGAGGTTTTTATACAAATTTAGAGTATATTATTTATCCAATATCTACCTACCCTTAGGTTCCACTTCATTTGTAATTATCCAAAGTATCAAAGGTATAGCCCATGTCTTTTAAGGTTTTTATTATACTAGGTAATGCTTCCAATGTGGTTTTTTTGCCACAGGAATCATGCATTAAGATAATTGGATTTTGAAACTTATCTACCTGGTTTATAATATTATTATAGATGCTATTGGCAGATGTATAGTCTGTAAGTCCATCCCCTGAGTCTATGTCCCAATCAAAACACTGAACTCCCTGTGCTTCTAGTTTGTTCTTTAGGTTTTCATTGAATGTCTTACCATGAATTCTCTTTACATCCCTATTTTTAGACCCTCCTGGGAACCTAAATAATTTACTTGTACTTCCTGTCATATCCTTTATAAACTCCTGATCTTTATTAAAGTTTTGCCAAAATATATCCTCTGATTTATAAACATATTTGAAGTCATGGTCATAGGTATGGTTGCCTATGCTATTTCCTTCTTCATAAGCCCTTCTTACTAAGTAGCTATCTTCTTCTTTTATTGGACCTACCACAAAAAATGTGGCCTTTACCCCTTGACTCTTCAGAATATTAAGGACTTTCTCCGTGTTCTTGCTGGGCCCATCATCAAAGGTTAAGTATACTTTTTTCTCCTGGCCTTGAGCCTCCATATTTACTGAAAACATCCCTAAAAATACACAAACGAAAACTCCTAAAGCACATATCTTATAAAGTTTCTTCATAGTTCCTTTCCTCCCTATTAGTTGGCTTTAATTTAAGATTTTCACTGAAATTTATCAAGTGAAACTTAGTTTCAGGTGGAGTGTTACAGCAGGTAGACATAAGATAAATATAACCTCATTAATATATGGTGCTTATAATACATTGTATTTATTCAAGTGGATATATCAGATTTTAAATAGACACTAAAAAATCAAAAAGACTGTATCAAAATAATTTATGATTTTGATACAGTCCCTTTTCAAATCACTATTCTACTGGTTTTCCATTAAAATTTTCGAATTCAGGTTTATTTTTAGGATTGCCAACATTGTTTTGATTTTCATGAAGTTTTTGTCTTCTTTTTCCCTTTTGCATAGGGTTGCTGGACCCTGGTTTACTTGGCATACTAACACATCCTTTCCCTGAATATTTTTTGCTTATACTCTAAAATTATTCTAGGTTAAGCTTATTTTTCAAAATGTAGTTAGTTATAAAGAATAAAGCTATTAGGAATAATAAACTTATTGCAATTGCAGAGAAAAATACCTGTTGTGGAGATACATAACTAAAGTTTAAATTATTACCTAATATTGTTGCACATATTCCTACTATTGCTTGTTGAGCAATACTTATTATCATAAATCCTGCAAAAGAACCTAGAATTTTTTTAGATTTAAATAACTGGCCTATGGAGAGGGCAGCATAAAACATAGTTATTTGATGGGCTAAGGATACTATTCCCAGTACTATAAGTTGTATACTTATAACAGAAACATCTATACCATNNGAGTTCTCCCCCCATGAGCTTGAATGCTTCTGGTTCGTATGCCATTATTGCTATAGATATTCCTGCTACCACAACGCTGACTATAGTCCATATCATTGATACTAAAAGTTTATTTAATATATTTTGCCAACTTTTCACTGGAATAGTATGCATTAAATATCCTTCATCACCAATTAGGTTTTTATAAAATCTTTGCAAAGTTATAATAAATGTTCCTACAAACACCGCTATCATAGTTACTACATAGCCTATCATGGTTATTACTGCAGGAATGCCGCCTAAAAATTCTATATTAGTTTCGTTAAAGTTAGTTCCGATAAATATTTTATTGATTATAGCAAAGCCTAAAAGTGCTGCATAAAGAGG
>DINW01000038.1:19513-32696 GCA_002423705.1 Clostridium sp. UBA5530 | reverse complement strand
GGTTTTCTAAAAACAAAAAAGTTCCTCCATTTTCATGAGGAACTTTTTCACATTATTATTCTTATTTAGAAAGGTATTCATTGATTGCAGCAGCAGCCTTCTTACCAGCTCCCATAGCAAGTATTACTGTAGCAGCTCCAGTTACGGCATCGCCTCCAGCATATACTCCTTCTTTAGAAGTTAATCCAGTTTCTTCTTCTGCAATTAAGCACTTTCTCTTATTTATTTCTAATCCTGGAGTAGTTGCAGATATAAGTGGGTTTGGAGAAGTTCCAAGAGACATTATAACTGTATCTACATCCATTACGAACTCAGAGTTTGGAATCTCAACAGGTTTTCTTCTTCCTGATGCATCAGCTTCTCCTAGTTCCATTTTTACACACTTTATTCCACTTACCCAACCCTTTTCATCTGCTAAGATTTCAGTTGGATTAGTTAATAAATCGAAGATTACTCCTTCTTCCTTAGCATGATGTACTTCTTCTACTCTTGCTGGAAGTTCTTCTTCTGATCTTCTATATACTATATGAACCTCTGCTCCTAATCTTAAAGCTGTTCTAGCAGCATCCATAGCAACGTTTCCGCCACCAACTACAGCTACTTTTTGTCCAACTCTTATTGGAGTAGAATATCCATCTTTAAATGCCTTCATAAGGTTATTTCTTGTTAAGAACTCATTAGCTGAAAATACTCCATTTGCATTTTCTCCTGGTATTCCCATGAACTTTGGAAGACCTGCTCCTGAGCCTATGAATACAGCATCAAAGCCTTCATTTTCAACTAATTCATCTATCTTAACTGTTCTTCCTATGATAACATTGGTTTCTATCTTAACGCCTAACTTCTTAACGTTATCGATTTCATGTTTTACCACTGTATCCTTTGGAAGTCTGAATTCTGGAATTCCATAAACTAAAACTCCACCTGGTTCATGAAGAGCTTCAAATATAGTAACATCGTAACCCATTCTTGCTAAGTCTCCTGCACAAGTTAATCCTGCAGGACCACTTCCTATTACTGCAACCTTCTTATTCTTCTTCTCTACTGTAGTTCCTAAGTCTATGTTATTTTCTCTTGACCAGTCAGCTACAAATCTTTCTAGCTTACCTATGGCTACAGCTTCACCTTTTATACCTAAAACACACTTTCCTTCACATTGGCTTTCTTGTGGACAAACTCTACCACATACAGCTGGAAGTGCACTAGACTGTGCTATAACCTTTGCTGCTTCTTCAAACTTGCCTTCTTTTACAAAAGCTATAAATTCAGGTATGTTTATAGATACTGGACATTGTGATACGCACATAGGCTTCTTACAGTTTAAGCATCTCTGAGCTTCTGCTATAGCTTCCTCTGCTGAATATCCTAAACATACTTCTTTAAAGTTAGTAGCTCTTACCTTTGGATCCTGTTCCTTTATAGGAGTTCTTTTCATTCTATCCATTACTTGTCACCTCCGCAGTGTCCGCATCCGCCGTGATGAGTGTCTCCCTCTTGCTCTTTCAAAATCTTTCTTCCTTCTTCGGTCTTATACATTGTTTGTCTTCTCATTGCTTCATCAAAGTTTACTAAATGTCCATCAAATTCTGGACCATCAACACAAGCAAACTTAACTTCTCCGCCCACAGTTACTCTGCATGCTCCACACATACCTGTTCCATCAACCATTATTGGATTTAAGCTTACTACTGTTGGTATATTTAGTTCCTTAGTTAGCTTGCACACGAACTTCATCATTATCATTGGTCCGATAGCTACACAAACATCGTATTTTTTCCCTGACTTAACTAACTCTTCAAGTTGTGCAGTAACCATACCTTTAAATCCATAGCTTCCATCATCAGTAGCTACATAAAGGTTTCCAGCAACTGCCTTCATCTTTTCTTCAAGGATTACTAAATCCTTATTTTTAGCTCCAACTATTACATCAGCATTTACACCTTGCTCATGAAGCCATTTTACTTGAGGATAAACTGGTGCTGTTCCAACTCCACCAGCGATAAAGATTATGTTCTTTTTCTTAAGGTCCTCTAAATTTTCATGAACAAATTCAGATGGTCTTCCTAGTGGTCCAACGAAATCTTGGAAGAATTGTCCTTCTTCATATGCTGCCATTTCTTGAGTGGATTGTCCTAATGTTTGGAAAACAATAGTTACACTTCCCCTCTCCTTGTCATAGTCGCATATTGTAAGAGGTATTCTTTCTCCCTTTTCATCCATTTTAACAATTACAAATTGTCCAGGATGACATGAGTTAGCTACTCTTGGCGCCTCAATATCCATTAAGTATATATTTTGCGCAAGAAGTTCTTTTCTTAGGATTTTATACATAGTACTCCCCCCTGCTATAATGATAACATAATATTATTTATATCATACCCTAATAGGTATTTTACCCTTAGAGCATAATGACTACAGTTATATAATTATTTCATTCCATGACTACCTGATGTAACACTCCTACTTATACAAGTTCAAATATAACAGTGGTTACATTCATGGATAAGGTCCTCTAGTTTTCAGATGGAATCAAAACTCCACCTGAAATGAAGACCTCTGTTTATAAAAACAAAATAATCAAGGCTATTAATACTAAAAAACACATGCCACTTTTTTTAATATAATCTTCCCAACTCTTACTTTTTATCATGGAGTAAGTTTCAATAAAATAATTGCCTAGGACAAAAAATATTATAAGATAGTTGTATCCAAAGGATAATTCCGCATTGAACCATCTATAAGAAAAGTAAAAAAGAACTAATCCTATAATAATCATGGAAATTCCATTATCCTTTATGTATTCTTTAAAATTTTTGTCTTTTTTCATGTAAGCATTATATTTGTCTATATTTATAAATTGGGTTATCTTAATATAGTTTTCTTTGTTCACCATATATATTACTCCTAAAACTACATAAAATAAACCTAATATTATAAGGGCTATAGGAGGACCTAAAAATATGGAAATTCCACCTATAAATATGGTAATTAGTATGGTTGTTAATATTCCTTTAAGTGTCATACATTACCTCCTAAATAGCATGTTCGTTTTTATTTTAACACAATTAATATTTTTTGTCCTCCATTATTTTTATAATACTTATATATATTTGGAGTTAATTTTTGTTAAATTTTAAATTTATCAAATTCATCCACTACTTTTTTAGTAGATTTTTTCAATTCACTGGATATTTCTGCAACGGAAACAGAAATAGCATTCATTTCTTCTGAGGAGGCTGATATTTCCTCTGAAGAGGCTGAAATTTCTTCCGATACTGCAGAAGCATTTTCTATGGAGTTTAAAATATTGTCCTTCTTTCCATTAATGCTATTTATAGCTCCGTTAACCTCTTCTATCTTTGGAATTATATTTTCTACTGCTTTTATAATGCTTGCAAAAGCATATATCCCATCATCTATAATCTTTTCCTGATTTCCTATTTCTCCATTCATCACTTCTGTATTGCTCACAATGGCTTTAGAATCTTTTAGGATTTCTCCAACCAATTTGTTTATATGAATTGATGATTCTTTTGTCTGCTCTGCTAAGGTTCTGACCTCCTCAGCTACTACTGAAAATCCACGTCCAGCCTCTCCTGCCCTAGCTGCTTCTATGGCGGCATTCAATGCCAAAAGATTAGTCTGTTCAGATATGGAATTTATCAAATTTGTAATGCTACTTATCTTTTCAATACCTTTACATAACCCATCTATTTTTTGAGAAAATTCTTGGAAAAACTTCTTTATCTTTATAATAGATTTTCCTAAATCAGCCATATGCTCGTTACTGCCATTGGCCATATGATTTATCTCTTTAGAATTTGACTCTACATCTCTTATGGAATCAACTATTCCCTTAAGTTCCTTGGAAAACCTTTCTATTTCTTCTGTTATGGCAATAAGGTCATTAGATTCACTATTAATTCCCTTTGCAACCTCCTGTATAGATGTGGCCACATTTTCTGATGAGGCTGCCATGTCCTCTGCAGAGCCGTTAAGAATTGTACACTTTTTCTCAACCTGTTTAGAATTGTCTCTTATTTGTTCCAAAGCTTCTTTCATGTTTTCTTGCAGGTTTCTTGTAGCTTTAGCCATTACCCCTATCTCATCATTGTATTTTAAATATTTCTCTAGAATATCTTCAGTAAAATCTCCTTGTCCCATATTGCTTATATACTTAGAAATTTTTTCTATAGGATCACCAAGCCTTTTAGCAATGAATATGGCAAATAAGGAACTAATAATTATAAATATACCTATTATAATTGAGTTTCCTATGCCCATAGAATTAGCTTCCTTTTGAATCTCACTTTTTTCTATAATAGATATATATGTAAGTGGCAACTCGCTAGTTCTAAACTTATATTTCTTTACAACATAAGAGCTACCATCTTCCAGCTTTAAACTTTTTTCTTTATCATCTTTAAGAATATTCTCTAAACCATGAATTCCGCTTTCTTCTATGTTTTTAGATATACTATTAGGATTTCTATAATTAGACAAGATAGTATTGTTTTTATCTACTAATACTATTCCTCCCTTATCCCCTATTCTCATGTTGCTTACTAAATCTGATATATATTCAATACTAACATCTATTCCAACTACCCCTTTAGGATTTCCACTTTCATCCTTTAAAGGGCACAATATAGATATAGCCATGGATCCATCCGATGTTACATAAGCATCTTTGATGGTTATTGAATCATTATTTTTTAATGCATCTTTATACCATTCTCTGGTTCTTGCGTCATAGCCTTCTTTTCTATCTGATGCTGGATATTGAAGATAGCCACCATTTTCTTCTATTCCTATACTAACTGTTTGCACACTTGGATAGTTATTTTTAAAGGATTTGAATACATTGTATAAGTCCTTTTCATATCCTTCCTTTTCTTCTGGATTCATTTTTACAACTCCATCAACCCCCTTTTTATCTATATAGGAGGTTATTCTAGAGTCTGCTTCCTTTACTATAGGAAGTTCCATTAAAACCTTTAAATTATTTTTCATATTGTTAATGTTCTCATCTACTATGGTATTTACATTGGTTATCTTAGAATTAGTCAATTCTCCATATTGAATTTTAGATTGATTTGTTATTCTAAAATACATAATTATCCCTGAAGAAAACATAGATATAAATGTAAGACTTACAAAATATAATATGAGCTTATTTTTTATTTTTTTATCAACTTTTTTCATCAGTATTTCTCCCTCATTTTAAGTTTTCGCAAAATAAAGCTATGACGCTGAATTTTATATAATTTAGCATCATAGCTTATGATAAATATAGCAGTGGTCGTACTTTAAACCTTAATTACTTTGAATAATCAAAGAATCCTTTTCCTGTTTTTCTTCCTAAATAACCAGCTCTAACATACTTCTTAAGAAGTGGGCATGGCCTATATTTAGAATCTCCTGTTTCATTGTATAGAACTTCCATTATAGCTAAAACTATATCATTTCCAATAAAGTCTGAAAGAGTTAATGGCCCCATTGGATGATTAGCTCCAAGCATCATTGCTTTGTCTATATCTTCAGCTGTAGCTGTTCCTTCTGCAAGAACACAAATTCCTTCATTTATCATTGGTATTAATATTCTGTTTACTACAAATCCTGGAGCTTCTGCTACCTCAACTGGATCTTTTCCTATGGCAACTGATAACTCTTTAACTGCATTGAAGGTTTCTTCTGATGTAGCTATTCCTCTTATAACTTCAACTAGCTTCATAACAGGAGCTGGGTTAAAGAAATGCATTCCTATAACTCTGTCTGGTCTGTTAGTTGATGAAGCAATCTCTGTTATAGATAAAGAAGATGTATTTGAAGCAAAAATTGTTTCTGGTTTACAAATCTTATCTAATTGTCCAAAAATATCTCTCTTTATATCCATTCTTTCTAAAGCTGCTTCTACTACAAGATCACAATCAGCAGCTAAGTTCATATCTGTAGTTCCTGAAACTCTTCCAAGGATTTCAGCCTTTGCCTCTTCTGTAATCTTTCCTTTAGCGACCATTTTGCTTAAACTTTTATTTATATTAGCTATTCCCTTATCGACAAACTCATCCTTTATGTCTCTAACTATAACTTCATATCCCTTTTGTGCAAAAGCTTGAACTATTCCTGATCCCATAGTTCCTGCTCCTAATACGAAAATCTTTTTCATGGTTAAACCCTCCTATATATTTATTATGTATATGGAATTGGCATAGCCAATTCCATTATACTATAATATTAGTTTTTCATTGCTTTAAATTGAGATATCATTTCTGGTATAACCTTATTTAAGTCTCCAACTATTGCATAATCAGCAAGTTTCATTATTGGAGCATTTTCATCCTTATTGATAGCTATTATTATATCACTCTCTTGCATACCTGCCACGTGTTGTATTGCTCCTGAAATACCACAAGCTATATATATATTTGGTCTTACAGTCTTTCCTGTTTGTCCAACTTGATAATCCTTCTCCATCCAATCACTATCTACAGCAGCTCTTGATGCAGAAACACTTCCTCCCATAACCTGTGCCAATTCCTCAAGAAGTTTGAAGCTTTCTTTACATCCAACTCCTCTACCACCTGATATTAACACCTTAGCTTCAGCTATATCTTGTATTTCCTTAGCTTTCTTAACTACCTCTACAACCTTTGTTCTTATGTCTGAACTTTGTAGTTTTATAGCAATGTTTTCTATATCTCCTTCTTTATGAGGATTCTTTTGTGATTTACTGAATACCCCTGGTCTAACTGTAGCCATTTGTGGTCTATGATCTGCACAAGCTATAGTTGCCATCAAGTTTCCACCAAAAGCTGGTCTTGTAGCTAGAAGGTACTTTCCTTCTTCATCTATATCTAAAGAAGTACAGTCAGCAGTAAGTCCTGTGTGTAGTCTTGCTGCTACTCTTGGTCCTAAATCTCTACCTATGAATGTAGCTCCTATAAATATTATTTCTGGTTTTTTCTCTTCTACTAAATCACATATAACTTTAGTATATCCATCTGTAGTGTAGTTAGCTAAATTTTCATTATCTGCTACTAAAACTTCATCAGCTCCATAAGCAATTAATTCTTTAGCTAATGGTTTTATATTATGTCCCATAAGCAAAGCTGTTAACTTCACGTTCAATTTATCTGCAAGCTTTCTACCTTCTCCTAAAATTTCTAAAGAAACCTTTTGTAACTGTCCTTCTCTTTGCTCTGCAAAGACCCAAACGCCTTTATATTGCTCTAAATTCATTTTCATAACCTCCTAATCACTAGATGTAGTGCTTTTCTCTTAATTTTGAGAATACATATTCTACGGCTTCATTAGCTGGTTTTTTAACTATTTCTCCTTGACCCTTTACTTCCTTAGTCATGGACTTTTTAACCTTTGTAGGAGAACCAGAAAGGCCTAGCTTACTTTTATCTACATCTATATCATCAGCAGTCCAAATCTTTATTTCTTTGTTTATTGACCTATATATATCCCAAGAATTCATGTATCTTGGTTCATTTAATTCCTTTATAGCAGTTAAAAGCACTGGGGTTTTAACCTCTATATTTTCATAGCCATCTTCTAATGCTCTATTTATTAAAAGTTTTCCATCATTAAGAACCTTAACTTCTTGTACGTAAGTTACTTGAGCTATTCCTAAATGTTCAGCTATTTCTGGTCCAACTTGAGCTGTATCTCCATCTATAGCTTGTCTTCCTCCTAAAATTATATCATAAGGAAGTTTTCTTAAAGCTCCTGCTAAAGCTTGAGAAGTTGCTAAAGTATCTGCACCTGCAAAAGCTCTATCAGTTATTAATATAGCTTCATCAGCTCCCATGGATAATGCTTCTCTTAATGCATCCTTGGCCTGTGGAGGTCCCATGGTTATTACTGTTACATGAGCTACATTTTCATCCTTTAATCTTAGCGCCTCTTCTAAGGCATTTTTGTCTTCTGGATTGATTATAGATGGAACTCCTTCTCTTATAAGTGTTCCTGTTTTTGGATCTATCTTAACAACTGTAGTATCTGGTACCTGCTTAATACATACAACTATATTCATTTCCAAGCCCTCCTATCTCAATACGCTACCTGAAATAACCATCTTTTGAACTTCAGAAGTTCCTTCATATATCTCAGTTATTTTAGCATCTCTCATCATTCTTTCTACTGGGTAATCCTTAGTATATCCATATCCGCCGAATAATTGTACAGCCTTTGTAGTTACTTCCATAGCTGTGTCTGCAGCAAATAATTTAGCTCTTGCTGCATCTACTGAATATGGCTTTCCTTGATCCTTTAACCAAGCAGCCTTATATACTAAATGTCTAGCAGCTTCTATCTTAACATCCATTTCAGCTATATACCATTGAAGTCCTTGGAATGCTGATATTGGCTTATTAAATTGCTTTCTTTCTTTCATGTAGTTTACAGCTTCTTCTAAAGCTCCCTCTGCAAGTCCTAAAGCTTGCGCAGCTATTCCTATTCTTCCTCCGTCTAGAGTCTTCATAGCTATTCCAAAACCTTTTCCCTCTTGTCCAATTAAGTTTTCCTTTGGAACTATGCAGTTTTCCATTATAAGTTCAGTAGTAGAAGATGCTCTTATTCCCATCTTATTTTCTATCTTACCTATAGAGAATCCTGGGAAGTTCTTTTCAACTATGAAACCTGATATTCCCTTTGTTCCTTTACTTCTATCTGTCATAGCAAAGATTATAAATATATCAGAAACTCCTCCATTGGTTATAAAGATTTTGCTTCCATTTAATACATAGTGGTCTCCATCTAAAACTGCTGTAGTCTGTTGTCCTGCAGCATCAGTTCCAGCTCCTGGCTCAGTTAATCCAAAGGATCCTATCTTTTCTCCCCTTAAAAGAGCTGGTAAATATTTTTCTTTTTGCTCCTCTGTTCCAAATTGGTATATTACAGATGCACATAATGAAACGTGAGCTGAAAGTATAACTCCTGTAGTTCCACATACCTTTGATAATTCTTCTACTGCTAAGATGTATGCTAGTGTATCTCCACCTGCTCCACCGTATTTTTCAGAAAATGGAATACCCATCATACCGTATTTACCCATGAGTTTAACATTTTCCATTGGGAACCTTTCTGTTTCATCTATTTCTGCTGCGATAGGTTTCACCTTGTCTATTGCAAATTCCCTAACCATTTGTCTTACTAATTCCTGCTCTTTTGAAAGCATAAATTCCATTTGATATACCTCCTAACCTAAGCCTTATTTATTTTGAAAGCTCTTATCTCTTTTCTCAACAAAAGCTGTCATGCCTTCCTTTTGGTCTGCTGTTGAGAAACATGCTCCAAAAGCTTCTGCTTCATACATAGTTGCTGTATCTATATCACATTGTAGACCTCTATTTATAGCAGCTTTAGCAAGCTTTACTGCTATAGGTGCTTGAGCTGCTATAGTGTTTGCCATAGCCATAGCCTCTTCCATAAGCTTGTCTATTTCTACTACTTTATTAACTAATCCTATTCTTAAAGCTTCCTCTGCCTTTACAATCCTAGTTGTATAAATTATTTCTTTTGCAATCCCTGCTCCAACTATTCTAGCTAATCTTTGAGTTCCTCCAAAGCCTGGAGTGATTCCTAGACCTACTTCTGGTTGAGCAAATTTTGCTTTTTCTGAAGCTATTCTTATATCGCAAGATAAAGATAATTCACATCCTCCGCCTAATGCAAAACCTGGTATTGCTGCAATAACTGGTTTTTCAAGATTCTCCAACCTTCTAAACACTTTATTTCCCAGGATAGAAAAAGCTCTTCCCTCCATAGTATTTAGGTCTTTCATTTCAGTGATGTCTGCCCCTGCAACAAAGGCTTTTTCTCCTGCACCTGTTAAAATTACTACATACACATTTTCATCCTTTTCTAAATCTTCTAACACTAAATCTAGGTCTTGTAATGTGTCTGAATTAAGTGCATTCAATGCTTTTGGCCTATTTATTGTTACTATAGCCACCTTGTCCTTTTTTTCTAAAAGTACATTTTTTAGCTCCATTTTTAATCCTCCTTATTATATTTAATGGATTATTTTATAAAGTGCTTTAATATTGAAACTTTTATTTGTTAAGATTGTAACAAAACATTTCAAAAAAAATATAACTTTTAATTACTTTTTATTTTATCTTACATTTATAATTATATAATTTGAAAAGGCTTTTTTCAATAAAGATTGCAAAGTTTTTTGAATTTTTTCACTTTATCTTTGAAAATTATCTTTTTTTATCTTTTTCACTATAATAAATTACAAATAGAAAATTTTTCATTGTTTTTATTAGTAAAATAGAAACTGATTAATTATTCAGTTTCTATTTTTTATATATTATTTAAATTTTATTATAAATATAGCTTTATAAAGTTATTCGGATCCATGATCATTATTTCTTGCTTCATTTTCACATTCTTTTTCATTTAAAAGATAAGCTAAGGTCATTAAACTCTCACTTAAATGAACATTTTCAATTATTACATCCTCTGGTACCACTAAATCTACTGGAGCAAAGTTCCAGATTCCCTTAACATTAGATTTAACAAGAAGATTACATACTTTTTGAGCATTGGAGCTTGGTACACATATTATTCCTACATCTATTGAATTTTCCTTTAAAAAAGTTTCTAAATCATCTATATCTCTAATTTCTATATCTCTGATTTTTATTCCAACCAGCTTAGGATTAGCATCAAAGATCCCATGAAGGGTAAAGCCTATTTTTGTAAACCTAGTATAATTGGCAATTGCCTGACCTATATTACCTGCACCAACTATTACAGTCTTATATTCCCTAGTAAGGCCTAATATATTGCTTATTTCTTTATATAAATCTCTTACGTTGTATCCATATCCTTGCTGTCCAAAATCTCCAAAGCAATTTAAATCCTGTCTTATTTGAGAAGCAGTAAAGCCTATCTTCTCACTTAACTCCTTAGAGGATATCCTATCCACATCATTTCTTAATAATTCTGTTAAGTATCTATGATACTTTGGCAATCTCTTTATAACTGCCATAGAAATATTCCTTTTTCTATCCATTTTTACACCTCATTCTATTTATTTAAATTGTATTAAATTCAATAATATGTATCCTATACTTTATCTCATTTCTACAGATGATTTATTTAGTCTGCAATTATGGTAAAATAAAACCCTAAATTAAATTCAGTTATGTTAAGATAGAATTAAAATTTCATAAATCTATGTTTAACTTAATAAGTATAAGTTTTCTTTTTTTATTATACTAACTATTTCTATATATTTTCAACTAAATTAATAAAATATATTACAAAAACTAAATGTTTTTCCAATATATATATTATATATTAGTAATATAGCAAACTCAATTTAAATTTCCACAATATTATTTCTTTAATATCTACCATAGTAATTATTGCCCTTAGCTCAAATTATTGTGCTTTATTTTCCCATTTACCCTTGGAACCCCTTTGTATTCTTATGATTTTGCATAGTAAAAAAACTAGATAGTGTATATTATACATCATCTAGTCTGTATACTAAATATTTTTCTATAAATTTTTATCTTTAATCTACATCTTTATAATCTACATCTATAACGTTCTTATCTTTCATATCATAAATAGGGTCATCCTTCTTTTGTTCATTGTACTGATTGTCTCCTTGGAAAGATGAACTATTACCTTTATTCTCTTTTGTTTTATTAATCAGCTTCTTTATTCCTCTATATACTAAAAACACTCCCAAAACTACTATTACTAATTGAAAGGCAAAACTGATTAAAGGTATTGCTATCCATATAATAGCTATCACTGCTACTATTTTTATAATGGTCTTTAAAGTATCATTCATATAAACTTTCCTTTCTATATAAGTATTTAATTTTTTATCCATATCAATATCACAATATATATTATCTTCTATTAAAATCTATTATATCATATAAAGGCGCAAAAGAGTATTAATTAACTCTTAAGAAAGTATTAACTTTATTTTTGTCATTTCACTTAGATTGTTCTATAATTATACCATAATAATATCATATTTAAAGGGGAGTATATAAAATGAGAACTAAAAATATAGCACATAGGGGTTTTAGTGGATGTTACCCAGAAAATACAATGAGAGCCTTTGAAGAAGCCGTTAAGGTTCACTGTGATGGTATTGAAACTGACGTTCAATTAACTAAGGACGGGGTTCCTGTAATTTGCCATGATGAAATCATAGATAGAACTTCCACTGGAAGTGGATTAATAAAGGACTATACTTATAAAGAGCTTCTTAGTTTTGACTTTGGTGAAAATTTTTCAAAGGAGTTTAAAGGTGAAAAAATTCCTACTCTAGATGAATTCTTAGAGTTCTCTAAAAGCCATAATTTATTTTTGAACTTAGAATTAAAAAATGGCTTATTTCCCTATGACGGTATGGAAGAAAAGATTATTGATATGATATATAAATATAACCTAAATAATTCTGTTATCTTATCTTCCTTCAATCATTTTTCTATGGCAAAATGTAAGAAGATAGATAAACGTATTAATACTGGTCTTTTATATGATGGTACATTTATAGACATAGAGAAGTACTGCAAAACTGTAGGAGCAGATGCTCTACATCCCCAATATTTCTCTTTGTTGGATCCTAAAATAACCTCTTCTATTCAAAAGGAAGGTATTATGATAAACACTTATACGGTAAATATAGATTTGCATATGAAGGCCCTTGCTCATATGAATGTAGATGGGATAATTACAAATTTCCCTGATAAGCTTGGAGAAATCTTAAAAACTATTGTGTAAAAAATAGTTTATATATACTTAGAAAAAGAGCTTATGTATGACTCAACCCTTCATCATGCATAAGCTCTATTAAATGGTATTGAAAGCTCCCTACGGTTTAGTTACAAAACATTATGCCTAAAATTCCTATAAACATATATAGTATATGAACAAAGCCCTTCTTTGTCAATGGAAAATACTCACATCATAGAAAGGAGTTCTTATGAATATAATTCTAGCTATACAAAAATTTCATAACCCATTTTTAGATAACTTTTTCATATTCATCACTATGCTAGGTGAAGAAGTATTTGGAATCATCCTATTCCTTCTTATCTTCTGGTGTATAGACAAATCCCTAGGTCACAAAATCATGTTTGCCTTTTTTACATCTTTATGCTTAAATAATTCCATAAAAGATATATTTATG
>DINW01000038.1:18885-19508 GCA_002423705.1 Clostridium sp. UBA5530 | reverse complement strand
TCTTTTCCTAGCGGTCATACTCAAGGAGTAACCACCCTCTTAGGTACCATTGCCAGTCATATGAAGAAAAAGTGGTTTACCATATTATCTATTGTTATAGTAACCTTAGTTGCAATTTCAAGATTGTATTTAGGAGTTCATTGGCCTAGGGATGTGATCTTCGGCATAATATTCGGGCTAATATCCATAGTTTTTTCTAATTACCTATATAAAATATCCATAGAAAAAGATAATCCCTATATATTTTTAATACTTCTTATTCCCTTCTCCATAGGGTTATTATTTTTTAAAAGTGATGATTATCTTAAAGTTGTAAGCGGATTTTTAGGTGGATACTTAGGGTATCTCATAGAACTAAAATATATAAACTTTCAAATTGCATCATCCCCTAAAAATGGAATCTTAAGACTTTTATTAGGTCTTATAGTAGTGGTTGCGATAAAGTTTGGTTTAAAGGTTATACTTCCTATAGGTTCTTTTAATAACTTTATAAGATATTTTCTATTAACATTGTGGATAACTGCTGGAGCACCTTATATATTTAAAAAAATATCAATTTAAAGTATATTGATTAAGTTCAACTAACATTCGGGTGGAGTGTTAAAGCAGGTAGACATCAGATA
>DINW01000038.1:649-18794 GCA_002423705.1 Clostridium sp. UBA5530 | reverse complement strand
GCTTATTTCAGATAAATTTATGATATAGGACTTATGACTTCTAAAGAAAAGTTTCTCTGGAAGCTTATTTTCAACATCTGTCAGTCCTTCTGAAGTCACATAACTGCTATCTTTTGTATATATAACAGTTGCGCCTTCCTCTCTCTGTACCAAAATTATATCCTTTATATCAACAAAAGTTACTCCACTTTTGTTTTTAATAACTAGCTTTTTGAACTCTTCATTGATTTCTTTTGGGAGAGATGGTAAATCCACCTCTTTTAAGTCTCTTATCCTTTCTAAAGTCTTATATATTCTATCTAGCTTAAAGGGTTTTACTAAATAATCAAAGGCATACAGCTCAAAGGCATCTATCATATATTCACTATGGGCTGTTGCAAATATTATTATAGTTTTAGGATTTAAGTCCAGGATTATCTTAGCACACTCTATACCATTGAGTTCTTTCATTTCTACATCTAAAAATACTATATCTGGTCTTTCTCTTTTAAAAACCTCAATAGCTTCATAGCCATCCTTAGACTCCCCTATGACCTCAAATCCTTCCACTTTTTCAATCGCCTTTTTTAAAGTCTTCATAAGCATAAGTTCATCATCTACTAAAAGCACTGTGAGTTTCAAAATCTTCTCCTCCTCAGGGGCCGTTTAGATCTTGGTTTTCCTATTATTTCTGACATGACTATAGCCCTTTGAAGTTCATCTCCCATTAGCTTAGAAATGTCATTACCATAGTGGACTTTTTCTTCTAAAAAGGAACTGCTTTCCTTATAATCTTTAAAAGCACTATCTTCCTTATAATCTTCACTTGATAATTTAGGTGCACTATTATCCCACCTTTTGTTTTTAACAGAATCCTTTGAAGGTGATTTTTCTTTCATACCCTTATGCTGTTTGCTATTGCCAGCTTCTTTATCACCAGCAATATCTTCATCTTTTTCCCAAAATGGTTTCTTCATGGGAATATCAGAGGTTCCCTTCATATATTTACCAAGCCCATTGTTTACTACATCTTCTCCAACTTCCTCAGCTAAGGCTTCTAATATTTCCTTTAGCATATATTAAATTCCCTTCTTGGAATCATTATTATCACTTATAATATTAGAATCCTTAGAGCTGTTGGAAGAGATTGATGTTCTCATTCTTGTGTCAGCAATTACATTTTGCATATCATAATAATCCATTATACCTAGCTTTCCTTCTCTCAAAGCATAAGCCATAGCTCTTGGTACCTCTGCCTCTGATTCTACTACTACTGCTCTCATTTCTTGTTCCTTAGCTACTGCCATAGCCCTTCTTTCTTCTGCTTTAGCCTGGGCTATATTTTTATCAGCTTCAGCTTGAAGTGTTTGTAGATGTGCTCCTATGTTTCTGCCTACATCTATATCTGCTATATCTATAGATAATATTTCAAAGGCTGTTCCTGCATCTAATCCTTTAGATAATACTACTCTTGAAATTCTGTCTGGATTCTCTAAAACTTCTTTATGGGACTCTGAACTACCCACTGTAGTTACAATACCTTCACCAACCCTTGCTAATATAGTCGACTCTCCAGCTCCTCCTACTAATCTCTCTAAGTTTGCTCTTACAGTAACTCTTGCTTTAACAAGAAGCTCTATACCATCCTTAGACACTGCTGAAACATTTGGAGTTTCTATAACCTTAGGATTTACACTCATCTTTACTGCTTCTAGTACATCTCTTCCTGCTAAGTCTATAGCTGCTGCTTTTTCAAATAATAGCTCTATGTTAGCCCTGTGAGCTGCTATTAATGCATCTACTACCTTATCTACATTACCTCCAGCTAAATAGTGAGCTTCTAGCTGATTTGCATTTAGATTCATACCTGCCTTAGTGGATTTTATAAGAGGTAATACAATTTTGCTAGGAGTTACCCTTCTTAACCTCATTCCTACTAAATTAAATATGCCTACTCTAACTCCTGCTGCCGCAGCTGAAATCCAAAGTCCAACTGGTACAAAAGTGAAAAACAATAATAAAAATATAATTATTATTATTATGGTAATACTCGCTCCAAAAATATTTGGCATTTTCATCATCCTCTCTTTTTATTTGTTATTCTTAATTTAAATTTATTTGTTTTACTTCTTACTTAATTGCCCTTACTAATATTCTTCTTCCTTGAACCTTTAGAACTCTTATGGCAGTACCCTTATCTAAAAATTCTCCCTCTGACACTACATCTAGCTTTACTCCATCAAAATCTGCAGTGCCTGAAGGGCGAAGAACTGTCAAGGCAACGCCTTCTTTTCCTAGGAAATAATTTAAATCCTCTGTTCCTATATAGCCTCCATTTTTATCTTGTTTTTCCGAAAGCACTATCTTTTTCATTTTACCCTTGGTAAAGAAATATAATACTATTGCTAAGGCAACTGCCAAAATAGCTAATATGATTATAGCTAAGACTATAGCTTCATATACATTATCTGCTATTAATATGATTCCCAATATGAGCAGTATCCCTCCAGTTATCCCTGCTACGCCAAAGCCGGGTATAAACATTTCTACTACCACTAGTATAAATCCCAATAAAAACATTATTCCAGTAATAGCTGTCATACTTTCTAAAATTCCTAATAACACCCTTCTCTCCCTCCTTTAAGTTAATCCAAAACTTAGCAGCTTTTTCAATTGTTAATTATATTTTAATATATTCCTACAAAAGTTCCATAGGTCTTTGTCCAATAATACTAATTTCATAGTCAACTGTCTATTTGGTTGATTTAATACTTATACTTTTAGGTATGGAACCTTTGAATTCTGTCCATCCTTCGTCGCTTTCCACCTCTATAGTTCCTTTATACTCCTCTATTATATCTTTTACTATAGCTAGTCCCATTCCACTTCCCTTGTTACCCTTTGTAGTAAATCCTTCTTCAAATATTTTATTTATATACTCCGTCTTTATAGGTTCTCCATTATTTTTAACAGAAAACTTATAACTTCTTATATCCTCTGACAGTTCTATAATTAAATTTCTGCTTATATCATTGTTCTTTAGTTCATATATGGCATTATCTATTAAATTACCAAGAATTCTACATAGTTCCCATTGTGGCATATCTATATTTTTTAAACTTGTGTTTACTCTTAAAGTCACATTTATGCCATTTTCTATAGCATATAAATTTTTAGCCTGTAATATGGCATTCACAGCAGCACAAGAGGTCTTTAAGGCTTTATTTACCTTAATCACATCATCATAAACTTTTTCAATATAATCCTTGCTTTCAGCATATTCCTCTAGTTCTAAAAGATTATATATAACCTGAAGATGATTCACATAGTCATGTCTTTGGCCACGCAATTCTTTATTGAGCAAACTTAAAGATTCTATGGTTTCAATAAGGCCGTGGGTAAATCCTTCTTCTATGTTTATACTAAGCTTTAATATTTTTATACTAATATAGCTGCTCAAGGATATTAATATTAATACCCCATATAACAGTGTAGCTCCACTTACATAGGGTATTTCAGTTACGAAATCATTATCTACTAATATAGTATAAATCGCTATTATAACTATTGTTATTATTTGTACCGTATTTATGGTAATAGATGTTATTAATGTTTTTTTCACATTTAATTGTCTTTCTCTCATAGTTATTCTCCAAAAATAGTAATATTACCTATTATTATATAGTATCACCTTGTGTCTGTCTAATAGAAAAAGGAAAGTCTATATCCTTAAGTTAATTTTTAAAAGGATATAGACCCATATATTTCACATATTGATATTATTTCATCTTTAATACTCTTGTGGAGTTTAATATGGCTATAAGTGCTACCCCTACATCTCCAAAAACAGCTTCCCACATATTTGATAATCCAAAAGCTACCAATACCAATATTATTAATTTTACACCTAAAGCAAAGATTATGTTTTGCCAAACTATGGTCTGGGTTCTCTTAGATATGGATATTGCTTCATATATCTTGGATGGTTCATCAGTCATTATAACCACATCTGCTGCTTCTATGGCAGCATCAGATCCCACGCCTCCCATAGCAATTCCTATATCTGCTCTAGCTAAAACTGGAGCATCATTTATACCATCTCCTACGAATACTAACTTTCCTTGTTTTTTACTGTCTAGCTCTTCTAGCTTTTCTACCTTATTCTGTGGTAAAAGTTGACTGTAATAATTATCTAACCCTATTTCTTCTGCTACAGCCCTAGCTATATTTTCATTATCTCCTGTTAGCATCACTGTGTTTTTTACTCCAGCATTTTTTAGAAGCTTTATAGCCTCCTTAGAATCCTCTTTTATTTCATCGGAAATCACAATATATCCCGCATATTTTCCATTTTTAGCTATATGAACAATGGTACCAACCTCTTTAGGTGCGACATAGCTTATATTTTCTTTCTCCATAAGTCTAGAATTTCCTAAAAGCAGTGAATCTTCTTTGATATCAACCTTTAATCCATGACCAGATATCTCTTGAAGATTAGACACTATACTTTTATCTACTTCTCCATTATAAGCGCTGAGTATGGACTTAGCAATTGGGTGGTTAGAATAGCTTTCGCCGTGAGCTGCATAGTATAGAAGCTTATCTTCATTAATCCAGTGTTCTGTATGGATCTTGGTTACTTTAAATACTCCTTTTGTCAAAGTTCCCGTTTTGTCAAAGACTATGGTGTCAACCTTGTTTAAAGCTTCTAAATAATTACCGCCTTTTACTAGGATTCCCTTTTTAGAAGCCGCACCTATTCCTCCAAAGAATCCTAAAGGTATAGATACTACTAGAGCACATGGACAAGATACTACTAAAAATGATAATGCTCTATATACCCAAACGTTAAAGCTTTGATCTTTCATTAATATAGGTGGAAGTATTGCCATGGCCAATGCACTGAATACAACTATAGGTGTATAATATCTAGCAAACTTAGTTATAAATTTTTCTGTTGGTGCCTTTTTTGCCCCAGCATTTTCAACCAAATCTAATATTTTAGCTATAGTAGATTCTCCAAATTCCTTAGTAACTTTTATAAGAAGAACTCCACTGGTGTTTATGCATCCCCCTAATACATTGTCCCCTTCCTTTGCTTTTCTAGGTACTGACTCCCCTGTTAAAGCAGAAGTATCTATCATGGCTTCGCCTTCAACTATTTGCCCATCTAAAGGTATCTTTTCCCCAGGCTTTACTATTATAACATCGCCTATGTTCACTTCTTCAGGATCCACTACGATTTCCATGTCATTAGATTTTAATGTTGCAGAATCTGGTCTTATATTCATAAGTTGTCCTATAGATTTTCTTGAACGACTTACTGCAAGATCTTGGAAAAGTTCTCCTATTTGATAAAATATCATAACGGCTACTGCTTCTGGATACTCTTTAACTGCAAAAGCTCCTATTGTTGCCACCGCCATTAAAAAGTTTTCATCAAAAACTTCTCCCTTAGCTATGTTTTTAATAGCTCTTAAAACTATATGGCCTCCAACTAATAAATAGCTGACAATGAATAAAGTTACCTTAAGCCACTGCAAGTCTTTCACCAAAAGGGCCCCTATGAAAAAGGCTACTCCCACTACAAATCTTATCTTATCTTCTTTTCCTATGTCTCCATGATCATGTTCATGTTCTTCATGATCATGGCTATGATTTGATTCATCACCGTGGAATCTATTTGCATTGTTACTTATTGATTTAACCTTAGCATCTGGTTCTAAGGTATTTACTATATCTCTTACGGTATTATCTAAGTTACCTATAGCCTTTTCACTTTTTACAGATAGTTTCTTAGAAACAAAGTCTAAGGTAGCTTCTTTTACAGAAGGTATTTTATTTACCCTTTCTTCTATTTTAGCTGCGCAATTAGCACAGTGTAGTCCCTCTAGAATATATATACTTTTATTTAATTCTATGTTTCCATTATCATCCATTTTATTTACTAGTTTTAAAGGTTTGAAAGTATTTTTCTCTACTACCTTTACCCCATCTTCTACTGAATCCACTAGTTTTTGAAGTTCCCCTATTGATATATCCTCTTCGTGTTCTTGTATTTCTATATTTAAGGTTTTGTTAGCAAAATTCATATTTGCTTCCTTAACTGCATTTAAGTTAGCTACCTTCTTTTCTATTTTATNNTTAGCACAATGCAGCCCCTCCAAAAGAAATTGCTTCTTTACTGTTTCTCCCACTTAACTTACCTCCTTTTATTCCAATATGTGATTCAAACCTTGATCAAATATTCTCTTTACATGGTCATCTGCTAAAGAATAATATACAACCTTTCCATCTCTTCTATTGTTTACTAATTTTGCATTTTTCAGAACCCTTAGTTGATGGGATACAGCAGATTGGCTCATGTTTAATAATGCTGCTATATCGCATACACACATTTCATGTTGAAACAATGCACATATTATCTTAATCCTTGTGCTATCTCCAAAAACTTTAAATAGCTCGGATAAGTCATATAGCACCTCATCCTCAGGTATTTTATTTTTTGCTTCATATATAATATTTTCATGTATTACTGTACAATTACATTTTTCTATATCAGTCATTTTTACCTCCATCATATGAACGTTTATTCATATGTTCATACTTTTATTATATGCAGATTCTTACTAAAAATCAACATCTACATGTGTTAATTTTTAAGGAATGCAATGTATTTGCATTGATAATAGTTAATTTCTATTTTAAGTCATACAGCCTTTGTCTTTTTAAAAAAATATATCTGTGAAATCTTTTAAAATTGATTTCACAGATATATTGTTAATCTAATATCTACTTAATATACCTATTGGCCTGGATCTTGGCCATTCCAAAGGTATTTACATTGCTTATTTTCACTACCTTAGAGCCGTAAGAAGCATGGATAAATTCATTGTTTCCTATATACATTCCTACATGAGTTGGATTAGTAGGGTCGCTATATTCTCCAAAGAATATAAGGTCACCTTCTTTTAAATCGCTTAAAGGTACTCTTTGTCCTTGTTTAATTTGATCCCAAGTTGTTCTTCCTATGGACACCCCAAAGTTTTTATATACGTATTGAACCAAGCCTGAGCAGTCAAAGCCTTTAGGAGTAGTTCCTCCCCATACATATTCAACGCCCAAGAATTTTTTCGAATATTGAGCCATTTCCTTTCCTACATTGCTTTCAGTTACTACATCATCAAATTCTTTTACATAGTCTTTGTGTACATAGCCCTGCTTTTTATCACTATAGGTACTAAAGCTAATCTTATACCAATCACCTTTTTTATCTATTATATCAAAGGTATCATTAGGAGCCATATATCCTACTACTAGTCCATCTAATGAAGGATTCTCCCTAACTCTTAAGCTGGAAGTTACATTTACCACCTTTCCTTTTTTCTTTATGGTTACACTTCCACTATTATCTTGACCTTGATCTACATCGCCCTTTACTTCTTGAACATAATCTCCATGAACAAAGGCTTCTTGTCCATTATATTTTATTTTATACCACTTATCTTGCTTACCTACTATATCTACAATGGTTCCTCCATAGATAGTTCCCATTACCTCAGAGTCAGTGCTAGGTGCCTTTCTTACCCTTAAGGCTGTAGTAACATTTACTATTTTGCCTTTCTTTTGCATGTTTTCTACAGAACTGTTTCCAGAATTGTTACTGCCCTGGCTACTATCACTTTGCTCCTTTAACCTTAGATAATCTCCATGAATGTAGCCTTGAGTTCCTTTATTATCTATCTTATACCACTGGCCTTCTTTTCCTAATACCTTTACTTGGTCTCCATTGCTTAGCCACCCTACCACAGAATAGCTAGTTCCTGCTCCTTGTCTTACCCTAAGACCATTAGGAGCATTTATTACATTTCCTACAGATTCTTTAGGTGTCTCTGGAGTGGATGGTGTTGTATTATTATTTGATCCACCACTATTTTCCTCAAGAACCTTTACATAATCTCCGTGAACATAGCCTGTTTTTTCTTTGTACTTAACTTTATACCACTGGCCTTCTTTGCCTAAGATTTCAAAGTTGTCTCCATTATACAGCCATCCAACAACACCATAATTAGTGCCACTTCCAGCTCTCATTCTTAATCCCGATGTCACATTTACAACTTGTCCTTTTCCTGCTTTATTTTCCGTTGGCTTAGTTTCATTAGAAGGTGGCGTTGGATTACTGCTTTCACCTTTTCCTATTTCTTTTACATAATCTCCATGGACATAGCCTTTTACATTATTATAAGAAACGTAATACCAAGCTCCCTCTTTCTTAATTATATCAAAGGTAGCATTGTTATTTATATATCCTAATATTTGTCCACTAGTTGATGGATTTTCTCTTATCCTTAAGTTAGAAGTTACGTTAATAACCTGCCCTTTTCCTGTGTTGTCTTCAGCAGGTTTATTTTCACTAGGAGGGGTTACATTATTGTCTGGTTTTCCATCTTCCTTACCTATCTCTTTTACGTAATCGCCATGAATATATCCCTTTATATTGTTATACAATATATTGTACCAATCTCCTTCTTTTTTAATTATCTCGAAGGTGGTGTTGTTATTCATGACTCCTAATACATTACTATTTGTAGATGGAGCTTCCCTTATTCTTAAATTAGAGGTTACATTAATAACTTGTCCCTTGTTATTAGCTGTGTCTTTATCTGGCTGTACTACTTCCGTATTATCTTCTCTTATTTCTTTTATATAGTCTCCATGGCAATATCCTTCTATTCCCTTTCCAGATATCTTGAACCATTGACCTTCTTTCCCTAATATATCAATAACATCATTATTGTTAAGCCATCCTACAGCCTCGTAGCTTGTCCCTGGCCCCTTTCTTACTCTTAAGTTAGAGGAAACATTTACTACTTGACCTTTACCCATTGGCTTATTGCTGTCCTCATTGCTATCACTACCTATAGACACATACTGGTTTTTTATATAGCCTGTTCTTCTGAAACCGTCAGACATAGTAAATGTAACATTAGCCCAAAGTCCTTTAGTAAAGTTTACTCTTACTACATCATTCTTATATAAAAATCCTATGCCATCACTATTTTCATCTTCTCTTAGATAAACCTTAGCACTGTTTGTATTTATTATTTTTCCATCTTTATTTACCGTTATTACAGTGCCCTCTTCTCCCCTATCTCCATCACTATCTGATATCTTTACCAAACTTTTATTTACAAAGCCTTGTTTTAAGCTACTATCTTTGCTTACATAGGTTATATTAGACCATTCATTAAAATTATAGTTTAAAGTAACAGCCACATTAGGATTTATATTTNNAAACTGTCACTGCTTTATCATTTTTTATGGTTGCCTTTTTATTTACATAGCTAAGACCACTTACATTAAGTTTGCTAGCATATATAAAACCTGTCCTTGTTCCTCCTGCTGAACTTTGAAAGGTTATGTTTGCCCAATCATCTTTAAAGTAATTAATCCTAACCTTCTCCTTAGAATATACAACACCCACAGTACTTCCAGATGTATTCATATCTCTATACACATCTTCTCTATAATTAGTGCTTACAGTAGCGTCTACATCCTTAATAGCTCCTAAGGACCCTGACCCTATATTATTTGAAGGATTGTTAGTGTTAGTATCTCCAGATTTTATAGCACTTTTAAAGGTTGGCCAAAGACTTGGCCTATCTTTAAGCATCATCCTAGGACATATCTTACCTGTAGCATCGTTGTGTGTAATCACATTCTCTGCTGGAATATTATATTTAAACATAAGATGTTTTACTAGCTCTATGGAATTTTTCATGGCCACATCAAAGTTACTGTCTGGATTAACAGCTATCTCAATACCTATGGTATTTCCATTGTTAGCTTCTGGCCTGTTAGGCGTAACTCCGGAATATCTATCTCCTATGTGCCAACCCTTCCAAGTCTCCTCTAAAGCCTGCACTATATTCTTATCATCTACTATAAAGTGAGCGGAGGCATTGGCATTAGGATGATTGGCAAAATAATTTCTGTTAGCTATTGCCCCTGCCCCAAAACTCCTATTATCTGTATCATGGATAACTATATATTTTGGGTTTATAGTAACTCCCTTGGAGTAATTTATATCTATAAGCATCTTCTTTATTGGTATATTATTTATAACTGCTGCTCTTGAAGCCTTTATACTTTCTTCTGTTCCATTTACCTTAGATAAATCTTCTTTATTTTCTTCATTTGGCATGGCTGACACTACTGTGCTTTGTATAACAGTAGTAGCTAAAACTAAGCTTGCAATCTTTGCCTTTTTCACCCTTATCCCTCCTTTGACCTCATATATATCTATGTTACCATATTTTTCATAAGCATTAAACCCATAATGATGAAATATTTAGCTTAATATGGTGAAGTAATTATAATTTTATTATATTTTTCAAGGTAATGTAATATTATTTTTTTATTTTTCTATAACTCATTATAAAAATGTGAATTCCTACAATATTCTTATTGAACAGATTACATATTATTGCAGTTTCAATAGCCTTATGTAACATTCGTTGGCTCCCCAGCTGAATATTAAGTCCTCTAAGGACCTATTGAGTTTATCGTAGGAATGCTGGGATACATATATCTGTTTTACACCTTCATCATAGGTTATAGCTGTTACATAAGCGGAATGGCTATATCGTAAATCCCCCTGTTTTTTAACTTGTATCACATCACCTAGGGCTATCATATCCATTGATAGGTTATAATAAGGTTTATCGTTATTGTAGCCTTTAGCTTTAGGATCTATTTTCTTGTTGTTTACTATAAAATCCCAAAGTGATGTTACATTTTCCCATGGCATAGAACCTCCATACTGACTTCCGTACCACACTCCATTCACCATAAACTTTTGTTTTTTTATATTAGAAATAGTGGTAGCCATGTTTCTAGGATCATAGCCTCCCAATGATGCNNATCACTGTCTCCCGCAGTATAAAATATCCTTTTATCCTTTGGGGCTAAGGCAAACTTTTCCGCATACTCTATGCCTAAAATGTATTTCTTTTCTCCTCTATTCATGGCTAAATTTTTTTCTAAAGATAGTTTTGAAAGCCTATTTAAATTTTCTAATTCTTCTTTTTTGCAATTGTCTATTATATCCTTAATATTTCCTCTTGAAGCTTTTTTCAATTTTTCTACTTTATCTTTAAAGCGTTGAAATTCATCATAAGAGCTTTCTATAGAAACAATTTTCCATGTTCCTTCTATTTTACGGAATATAAATTTATAGTCTATGTTGTAAATTCCACTGGATATAGTGCTGTTTTTATCATAGCTATAATCTATATTTACTATTGCATCTACAAGGATTTTATCCTTTTCTATATTTTTCACTTCTTTATAACTAGTAGCATATTTATAATCTTTAAATTTAGTATTCAAAACTTTTACTCGTTGCCCGTTAATCTGTCCTAAAGCTTTATATAGGTATGTATTGTCATTGTCTTCCACAAAATCTAACTCTCTATACTCTCCAGTGGCATAACTGTTTATATAATTACCTATATATTGCTGTGAAAGATTTTTGCATGTTTTTTCATCTTTCTTAAAATTAAAGCCAGTGGTCACACAAATTATAATTATAATCATTGCTATAGATGTTGTTTTCTTCATGAGTATATCTCTCTCCTATAATAAATTTATAGTAGTTAACTAACTGCCTTCTGAAAATAGTATTTCCCCAAAAATAAAAAAGCATTAAGAGTTTTTAACCCTAATGCTTTAAAAATGGTATTATTATTTGTCTTTTCCTGCCATCTTACCTGCCTTTTCAGTGCATTTTACCATAGCCTCAATTATTGTGCCTCTGAAATTATTTTTTTCCAGTGCATATACCGCCTCTATGGTAGTCCCTGCTGGGGAGCATACCATGTCTTTTAATTCTCCTGGATGTTTTCCTGTTTCAAGAAGCATTTTAGCTGACCCTATCATTGCCTGAGCTGCCATCCTATAAGCTTTATCCCTTGGTACTCCTGCTAATACCCCTCCATCTCCTAGAGCTTCTAAAAACATATAAATATATGCTGGTGAGGATCCATTTACTGCTATAACTGCCTCCATAAGCTTTTCTTCTAGAAGTTCAGCTTTGCCAAAGCCTTGTAAGAGCTCCATAACCTGCTCTAATTCCTCATCAGTTACCTTTTCATTTCTGCAAACTGCTGTCATACTCTCTCCTACTAAAGCAGCTGTATTAGGCATAGTTCTTATTATTTTTATATCTTTTTCAAAAGCTTCTTTAACAGAAGTTATGCTTATTCCTGCTGCTATAGTTACAATTATCACTTGGTCTTTAACATAATTTTTTATCTCTTTGATTACATTAAAATATACATTAGGTTTTACTGCTAAAAATAATATATCTGCTTCCTTAGCAACAGTTAAATTATCTTTTAGTGCAGTTCTTATTCCATACTTCTCTTTGCAACTGTCTAATCCTCTTGAAAATCCATCAGAGGCTATTATGTTTTCTCCTTTAACCTTTCCTGAAGATACTAATCCTCCTATGATGGCTCCAGCCATATTTCCACATCCAATAAATCCAATTGTCTTATTCATTATTATTTCTCCTCCACACTTTTTGTTTTAATTAAAAGCTTTCATGTTCTGTTCTATTTATTATTTCATCTTGAAGAGCCTTTCCTAAATCGCAGAAGTAATCGCTATATCCTGCCACTCTTACAATTAAATCCTTATAAGCTTCTGGATTTTCTTGGGCCTTCAATAGGGTCTCTTTGTCTACAACATTAAATTGAATATGATGCCCTCCTAGTTTAAAATATCCTCTTATAAGACCTCGAAGGTTCTTTATTCCTTCCTCTCCCTGTAGTAACGACGGAGTGAATTTTTGATTTAATAATGTTCCTCCTGTTCTTTCATGATCCATCTTTGATGCTGATTTTATCACTGAGGTTGGTCCATATTTGTCGGCTCCTCCCACTGGAGATATACCTTCTGATTGAGTAACCCCTGCAAGTCTTCCATCTGGAGTTGCTCCTGTAACCTCTCCAAAGTATACATGGCAAGTAGTTGGAAGCATATCTATTCTATATTTTCCTCCTCTTACAGTACTTCTTCCATCTACGGCATTAAAGAATACATCAAAACATATTTTCATTATATCATCTGCATAATCATTATCGTTACCATATTTAGGGGTTTTATTTAAAAGTATTTGTCTTAAAGGTTCTTTATTATTGAAATTTTCCCTTAGGCCTTCTAATAATTCTTNNTCTTCCATGGATATTTTTTTGTTATCAAAAACATGATATTTTATAGCAGCCAGCGAATCTGTTAGTGTGCCTATACCAACACCTTGAATATAATTAGAGTTATACCTTGCCCCTCCACAGTTATAATCCTTTCCTTTAGATATACAGTCATCTACTAGCAGTGATAAAAATGGCACTGGCATATGCTCCATATATAATCTTTCTATAACATTATTTCCTCGAAGCTTTATATCTATAAAGTGATTAACCTGTTTTTCATATGCATGGATAAGGTCCTCAAAAGATTTAAAAGTAGTTGGTTCCCCTGTCTTTATTCCTATATTTCTACCTGTTATTGGGTCTAACCCATTGTTTAAAGTTATCTCTAAAATTTTCACCAAATTGAAATATCCTGTAAGAATATAAGCTTCCTTTCCAAAGCATCCTGCCTCTACGCAGCCAGTAGTTCCTGAAGCTCTAGCATCCTCTATTGACTTTCCTTGTCTTACTAACTCCTTTACCACCATGTCTGCATTAAATATAGATGGCTGACCCCATCCTTTTCTTATTATTTTTCCAGCTCTTTCTATAAATTCATCAGGATTTTTTACAGATAATTGAACATTGCTACTAGGCTGTAAAAGCCTCATTTCATCTATAACATCTAATACCAAATAAGTAACGTCATTTACTCCATCAGTACCATCTTCTTGTAATCCACCACTATTTATATTAGCAAAGTCAGTATAGGTTCCACTTTCCTTTAAGGTTATTCCTACCTTAGGGGGAGCTGGCTGGTTATTAAATTTAACCCAAAGACACTGTAACAGTTCTTCTGCCGCTTCTCTAGTTAAAGCTTTATCCTCAATGTTCTTCTTGTATATTGGGTATAAATGCTGGTCAAACCTTCCTGGTGTAAAGGCATCCCATGGATTCAATTCTGTTATTACTGTTAAATGAATAAACCAATATCCCTGCAATGCTTCCCAAAAGGTTTCTGGCCTATTGGCTGGAACTCTTTCACATACTTTAGCTATTTTATATAGCTCTTCTTTTCTTTTTTCATCCTTCTCCTTTTCTGCCATGTCCTTTGCTAAGATGCTATGTCTCTTGGCAAAAATCATTACTGCCTCTGCAGCAATTTTCATAGCCTTTAGTTCCTCTGCTTTATCATAAGCTTCCATGTCATTTACAAAATCTATATTTTTTAATTCGTCTTCTATAATATCTATGACTTCTAAAAATCCTCTATTAAATATTTTTTTATCTCCTGCAGTATGTCCTGGACCTCTTTGTTCCATAAATTCAGTAAATATTCCATCATGATAGCATTGAATCCATTGTTCAGTCATAGATCCTAATATCTTATCTCTCATTGATTTTCCCTGCCAATAAGGTATTATCTCTTCTTCTTGAACTTTAAATGCCTCTTCATCTACTTTAAAGAAAGTTTTTTCTCTACTATCTATAACATGGAAATCTTCTAGGGTATGACAACATAGCTCTGGATAAGTAGGTACAGCCTTAGGTCTTGGTCCTCTCTCCCCTACAATTAGCTCTTCATCATTTATACAAATAGTCTTATGCTCACATATAGCTTTTAGTGCCAATGCTCTTAATACTGGAGTTGATACTTTTCCCCAATATTTTTTATAGGTATCTGTTACTATCTTTGCTCTTTCTATGGATAAGGTAGGAATAGTATTTAGGCTTTTTTCTCTTAATCTTTTAACTCTATCTCTCATCATATTATCATCTCCTATTAAATCTTATTTCTAGCCTCCAATTATGGTTTTAAAACCAACCTTTTCAAATCTATTCTTTATAAATTCCATATGTTCATTTCTAGGTTCTTCAATGTGTTTACATTGATATACTCTATTCAATCTTCTATATTTTTCTTCTGATATGTGGTGATATGGCAATATATTTACTTGTAAAACTCCCTTAACATTCTTTATTACATCTATAAAGCTATCTATCTGTTCTTCGCTGTCATT
This sequence comes from Clostridium sp. UBA5530, assembly GCA_002423705.1. Lineage (GTDB taxonomy): Bacteria > Bacillota > Clostridia > Clostridiales > Clostridiaceae > Clostridium_X. Next base: position 3,598 of record DINW01000038.1, on the reverse strand, counting down.
GATTCCTGGTATTATGGGAATTCTTATATATATGTTCCCTTGCAATTCTCCTATGAGTTTTAGGTTTTCAAGGATTATTTTATTGGACACTGCCGTGAATTTTTTATGGACTGTATCATCTATAGACTTTAAGTCATATAAGAATAAATCTACATATGGAACTATATCTTTTATAAGTTCTTTGCTTCCATATCCACTGGTATCTACTACAGTGTGTATCTTTTCTTTGCTGCATCTCTTAAGAATTTCTTTTAATATTTCCCCCTGGCTTAGGGGCTCCCCTCCAGAAAATGTAACTCCTCCTTGGGACTCCTCATAAAAAACCCTATCCTTTTCTATTTCTTTCATAATATATTCTACAGTTTTATCTTCTCCTACAATGGCGCGACAACCTGTTGGGCATGCTTCACAACACTTCCCACATTTTGTACAAAGATGTGATTTGAACATAACTTCATTGTCCTTTATGTCTAATGCTCCTTTGTCACAAGCTCTTACACAAAATCCACAGTTTATACATTTATCCCCAAATATCATAATGTCTCTTTCATAACTTTGGCTTTCAGGATTATGACACCATTGACACTTTAGTGGACATCCCTTAAAAAATACAGTAGTCCTTATTCCTGGTCCATCATGGATAGAATACCTTTGTATATTAAAAATCCTTCCTGTCAATTATTTCACCCCTAAAATTATTAAGTATATACATAAAATTCAGCAATAACTATGCCAAAATTTTAACAAAGTCTTATTGTGTTTCTATTCATATTTGCAAAGCCTTATATTGCTTACCTTTTCTTTATATGAAAAAAGGTAAAGCCTTTTGAAAAGCCTTACCTTTTATTATATCAGTACTAAATTTGGTACCATTATGTACTATACTTAATACTTAGTATCATTTTCAGTACTATAATTTTTCTTTATTCCATATTTCTTTATTTTATTTTGCAGAGTTTGTTTAGGAATTTTCAATATTCGAGCTGCTTCTGCGTATATGCCGTTAGATTTCTTTACGGCCTTTTCCACTATAGACCTTTCATAAATATCCATACTTTCTCTAAGTCCTAGATCATATACCTTTTCATCTGGTAAAATATAATCTCCTTTATATTCATTAAAATCTATTTCTATTTCATTCCTTTTTATTTCTAAAGAATCACACCAATTCATCGCCCCTTCAATAACATGTTGCAATTCTCTAACATTTCCTGGCCATGTATAATCTAAAAAGCTTTCCATGAGGCCTTTCTCTATTCCAATTACACTTTTATTAAATTCTCTGTTATATTTATTTAGAAAATACTTTACAAGTATTTCTATATCATCTTTTCTGTCCCTTAGTGCTGGTATCTTAAAATATATAACATTAAGCCTATAATATAAATCCAACCTAAGCTTATTATTTTTTATAAGTTCTTCTGGTTTTTCATTGGTAGATGCTATAATCCTAACATCCACTTCCTTAACTCTAGTGCTTCCTAACCTTCTAACTTCACCCTCTTGTATGAATCTTAAAAGTTTTCCTTGCAAATCTAAATCCATAGAATTGATCTCATCTAAAAATAAGGTTCCCCCATGGGCTACCTCCAATAGTCCCATCTTATCTTTAGCTCCCGTATAACTTCCCTCTTCTGTACCGAACAATATGCTTTCTAAAAGATTATAGGGAAGAGCCGCGCAGTTTTGCACTATAAATGGGTTATTTTTTCTATTACCATAGTTATGAATAGCCTGCACTAATATTTCCTTTCCCGTACCTGTTTCTCCATAAACTAATACAGGGGATCTGCTGCTACTTATCTTTTTCCCCTTTTCCTTCAATTCTAATATTTTTTCATTGTTTCCAATAAAATCCTCAAAGGTAAATTTGGCTCCTAGGGCTTTATACTTGGGCTCCTTTACTTTTGTCATTTCTTTCTGAAGCGCTACCACCCTTTCTGAAAGGTCATATACCAAAGTAAAGTCCTTAAATATTTCAAAGGCTCCTTTTAATTCTCCTCTTTCTATTATTGGATATGTAGAAGTTACCACTGTTACTTCCTTCCCTAGATGATTCTTGTATTTTTGTACTCTATCAACTATAGCTTTTTTCCCACGGAAGACATTATAAAAAGTACTAGTTTTTTCCGTTAAATATGGAAAAACTTCTAGGATATTCATACCCTCAGGATCTCTTTTTTCTATTCCTGTTAAATTATTTTTACTTTCTCTATAAAAAATTATATTTCCCTTGTTATCTGTTATTATTATTCCTTCATCGGAAAACTCTATAAGAGTCTCTAGTATACTTCTATAATCCATTTGCTTAATACCTCATAATAATTATTATATATATTAAGTATAATAGTTATATAATATAATTAAAAGAACCTTAGAAAGGATTTTAACAATGGAAAAAAGTAAAAACCGAATTGTTTATAAAAAAAAGACATCATCTCCCTCTATAAAATTTAATTCTATTTATGCTAGACTTTTTTACCAATGGTTAAAAGAGCAACAACATAAGGAAGAAATCTCTATATCATTAAAAGATCTAAGCAATATATTAAAGGTTCCTCAAAATGGCCACACTTACTGCACCTTAAGACCTTCTGTGTTATCTGTAATTAAGCAGGAATTTAACCTTGTAGAATCATCCTTAAACTTCTCCTATGAAATAGAGCATGGGCATACTGTAAAAATAAAAATTCTCCATAATCACGAAATTCCTTTGGATTGACTTATAATATATTTATTTTACGTTAAGTCTAATAGTGGGTAATGAGCTTTTACACTTCTATTGGATGAAATTTACTGAAGAAATTTTATATGTTCTTTTCACTTTCTTACTCTTTTTCAAAGAAGTGTTGATAGATATATAATTTTTAAGGACAAGCTACAACTATCAAACTTTATGCTATTTTTAGGTTGGACATACCTCTCCCCTTAAATTCACCCTTGGAAATT
>DINW01000038.1:0-627 GCA_002423705.1 Clostridium sp. UBA5530 | reverse complement strand
AGCATAGTTCTTGAAAGGAAGCGAAGTCTTTTTCCATAGCTCCCTTATTATATAGAACAAATTCCTTAACCTTTATAGATTTTTCTTTTGCACAAGGACTATATAGCTTATATCTTCTGGTACTTATTGTTGAGCCTTCCTTTATCTTAGGCAGCACATACTTCTTTATCTGAACTCCAGTTATAATATCATCTATGGGAAACATTCCTCTATTTTGTTCTGTATCCACACAGCTAATAAGCTTTACCATGGGCATACACAGGCTTTTGAGCCATCTATGTCTTCTCCATACTATATCTTTATTTTTATGATTGCCCTTATTGCTTTTTGCCATAACAAATTCTTTTATTTGAATCTCATTAGAAAGTTCTTCCCCAACCCCTTGAATTTTTAAAGAACTTAGAAGCTTGTGCCTCCAGTAAAAGGACGTAGTTAAACAAATACCGCTAAGTTTTGCAGATACTTTTAAGGTCTTCTGATTGCTCAAGGCAGCTATATATGTAGCCCAGATTTCCACTGGCTTTTTACTATAACTTAAAGGTGTTTTGGTAAACTGGGAGAAGGTTCCTAAGCAATGTTTGCATTTGTACCTTTGGGTTTTCCCATTAATTTTACCGAACTTAACAA
>DINW01000021.1:19729-19888 GCA_002423705.1 Clostridium sp. UBA5530 | reverse complement strand
ATGGAGCTATAGGACCTTACAAGGGAGGATTAAGATTCCATCCTTCAGTTTATTTAGGAATAATCAAATTCTTAGGATTTGAACAAATATTAAAGAACTCTTTAACTGGCCTTCCAATAGGTGGAGGTAAGGGAGGTTCTGACTTTGATCCAAGAGGAA
>DINW01000021.1:0-19461 GCA_002423705.1 Clostridium sp. UBA5530 | reverse complement strand
TTCGGTAACGTTGCTTGGGGAGTTTGTATGAAAGTTGCTGAATTAGGTGGAAAAGTTATTACTTTATCTGGTCCTGATGGATATATATATGACAAAGATGGAGTTATTACTGATGAGAAGATTAACTTCTTGTTAGAAATGAGAAACTCTGGAAGAGATAAAGTACAAGATTATGCTGATAAATTTGGCTGTGAATTCTTTAAAGGAGAAAAGCCATGGGGAGTTAAGGGTGATATAATAATGCCTTGTGCTACTCAAAATGATATCGNNTCAGAATAGAACATGCTGAACAAATAGTTAACAATGGTGTTAAGTATGTATGTGAAGTTGCAAATATGCCTTGTACAAACGAAGCTGTTCAATATTTCTTAAAGAATAATTTATTAGTAGGACCTGCAAAGGCTGCTAATGCTGGTGGAGTTGGTGTTTCCGCTCTTGAAATGGCACAAAATAGCCAAAGATTAAGCTGGACTACAGAAGAAGTAGATGCTAAGCTACATCAAATCATGGTTAGTATCCATGATGCTGCTGCTAAGGTATCTGAAGAGTATGGATTTGGATATAATTTAGTTGCTGGTGCAAACATAGCAGGATTTGTAAAAGTTGCAGAAGCTATGTATGCTCAAGGAGATTACTAAAATTTAAATTAAGATAAAAATGGAGTAGATTTATCTACTCCATTTTACTTTATAAACATTTATAAAGTTTATCTCAATCATAACCATATACATCACGCCTAAAGAATTGACAATGGACTATAATAAAATATATTATTATAGGTATACTACTGAAGATTAGGAGTTGAATTTATGAGCAAGGTAATAGTAATTGGGGCTGGACCAGCCGGAATGATGGCTGCCTTAGAAGCCTCTAAAAAACATGACGTGATTTTAATCGAAAAAAATGAAAAATTAGGTAAAAAATTATATATAACAGGTAAAGGTCGGTGTAATGTAACTAATGCTAAAAATATAGGTGAATTTTTTGATAATATTCCTGGAAACCCTCATTTTTTATATAGTTCTCTATATTCATTTACTAATGAAGATACTATGAATCTTTTGAAAACCTTAGGAGTATCTTTAAAAGTAGAAAGAGGGGATAGGGTATTTCCTTCATCAGATAAATCTTCCGATATAATAAGTGCCTTTCATCAAGCCCTCATAAAATCTGGAACCTCAATTATATTTAATTCCAAAGTTACTAATGTTGTTTGGAATAATAATCATATAGATTATATAGAAATAAATAATGATGAAAAAGTATATGGTGATTATTTTATATTTTGTACTGGGGGATTATCTTATCCTCAAACTGGCTCTACTGGAGAAGGTCTGCAATATGCAAAAAAGCTAGGTCACAGTATAGTAAAACCTAAGGGCTCCCTTGTTCCAATTGAAGTTAAAGAGGATTACATTAAAGACCTTCAGGGACTTTCCCTTAAAAATGTAGAACTTCAAATTTTAGATGAAAAGTCTAAAATAATATATAAAAATTTTGGAGAGATGCTATTTACTCATTTTGGAGTTTCGGGACCTATAGTTCTTACTGGAAGCAGATATATACTGCCTAATAAAGAGTATAGTATAAAAATTAATCTTAAACCTGCCCTTAATGAAAAAGAGCTAGATGAAAGAATTCAAAAAGATTTTTCTAAAAATTTAAATAAAAATTTTAAAAATTCCTTAGATGAACTACTTCCTCAAAAGCTCATAGATACAATTATAACTTTAAGTGGAATTTCAGGAAATAAAAAAGTTAACTCCATAACTAAAGTTGAAAGAAAGAATCTAGTTAAATTAATGCAGGGATTAAATTTCACAGTAAAAGGATTAAGGCCTATTGCTGAGGCAATCGTTACATCAGGAGGTGTAGATATTAATGAAATTGATTCCTCTACAATGCGTTCTAAGTTAGTAGATAACCTTTATTTTGCAGGAGAGATCATGGATGTTGATGCATTTACAGGAGGCTATAATGTTCAAATTGCCTTCTCCACTGGATATTTAGCTGGCACAAAAATAGGAGAATAACATTAACTTTTATAATCCATTACTGGTAAAAATATTATGTTATTAAAAATAAAAAGGAAGTTAGCAAAATTTTATGTTATAATAATTAGTAGTTACAGCATTATAGAAAGGCGGAAAAATCATGATAATATCAATTGCCATTGATGGCCCAGCTGGAGCTGGTAAAAGCACTATAGCTAAATTGGTAGCTAATAATTTTGATTTAATGTACATAAATACAGGTTCTATGTATAGGGCTGTTACTTTTAAAGCACTAGAAAACCATATTAGCCCTGACGATACCCAGAGATTATTATCTCTTATAGATGGTTTATCTATGCATTTTTGTAATGATAGATTAATATTAAATGGATTAGATGTAAATGATGAACTATCTTTGCCGTCTATAAGTAGTAATGTTTCTGCCTATGCCTCAATAAAGGAAGTTAGAGAAATGTTAGTTAAACTTCAACAAGATATGGCTAAAAATTATAATGTGATAATGGATGGTAGAGACATAGGAACTGTAGTTTTGAAGGATGCTCCCTTTAAGTTTTTTTTGACTGCTACGGCTGAAGAAAGGGCTAACAGAAGATTTAAAGAATTATGTGATAAAAACATAGATGTAAATTATGAAAAAATTCTAGATGACATAAAGAAAAGAGATTATTTAGATTCTCATCGTGACATTGATCCTCTAAAAAAGGCTGAGGATGCTATGGAAATAGATACTACAGGTCTGAATATTGAACAGGTTGTTAAATGTATAAGCGATAAAGTAAATGAAGGTTTAAAAAGGATGCAAATAAAAAATGTGTAAAAATGTGATTTTAGCCCAAAATGCAGGATTTTGTTTTGGTGTCCAGCGGGCAGTAGATGAAGCTATAAAAACCCAAGAAACTCATAAAACTAAAATATACACACTAGGTCCTCTTATTCATAATGATCATGCAGTTAATTTCCTAAAATCTAAAGGGATTTATCCTATATCTCTAGAGGAAATAGGAAATTTAACTCAAGGTGAAGTCATAATTATTCGTTCCCATGGAATTCCTAAGAATATATATAGCACATTAAAAGAAAAGAAGCTGACTATTATAGATGCAACTTGTCCATTTGTATCCAAGATTCATAAAATAGCAGAAAAATATTATGAACAAGGATATCAAATAATTATAGTAGGGGATGAAAATCATCCTGAAGTTATAGGAATAAATGGTTGGTGTGATAATACTTCCATAATCTTTAAAGGAAATGAATTTAGTAAACCTATAACTAAAAAATCATGCTTACTTTGTCAAACTACTGAAAAGCAAGAGAACTTTGAAAGAGCAGTGCAAATATTATCAAAGGAATGCAAGGAATTTGTTGTGTTTAATACCATTTGCTCAGCTACTAAAGAAAGACAGTTTAGTGCTACTGAACTGTCCAAAAATGTGGATATTATGATTGTGTTAGGAGATAAAAATAGTTCTAATACGTCTAAGTTATATGAAATTTGTTCCCAGAATTGCTCATATACAATTCATGTTGAAAGCTCAGAAGAAATATCGCAAAAATTTGTCCTTGACAATTATATGAAAAGTATAGGTATCACTGCTGGTGCTTCTACACCAGATTGGATTATAAAGGAGGCTCTATATAAAATGAATAATGAAAATAATATAAATATGGATGAAATGAACATGAATGATGTTATAAACTACATGAATGAAAATGACCAAAAAATTTATGTAGGTCAAAAAATTGAAGGGCTTATAGTATCTATTAACAAAGATGGTGTGTATCTAAACATAAACTATAAAAGGGAAGGTGTAATTCCTACTACTGAAATTAGTAATGATGAATTATTACACTGTACAGTTGGAGATAAACTTGAAGCTAAAGTCATTCAAAGGCGCAATGAAAATGAAAATGTAGTTTTATCTAGAATAGAAGTGCAAAAGGAGAGTTCCTTAAAAGAATTAAAGGAAATGTTTGAAAATGAGCAAGTTATTAAAGTCACTATCAAGAAGGAAATAAAGGGTGGATTAATGGCTGAATATAAAGGTATAAGTACATTTTTACCAGCTTCTTTGGTAGACTTATACCATGTTAATGATTTATCTAAATATGAGGGTGAAGACTTAGAAGTTAAAATAGTAGAGCTATCTGAAAATAGACGACAAACAAAAATAGTTGTTTCTAGAAAAGCAATCCTTGTTGAAGAAAAGGAAAAGATTGATAAGGAGGCTTGGGACAACTTTAAAATTGATGACATTTATGATGGAGTTGTAAAAAGAATATCTAGTTTTGGTGCTTTTGTGGAAATAAATGGCGTAGACGGCTTGTTACATGTATCTGAAATGGGTTGGAGTAAAATTAACAATCCAAAGGATGTTTTAAAAATTGGGGAAACTATAAAAGTAAAAATTATAGATATGGATATAGAAACTAAAAGACTATCATTAAGTATTAAAAGCCTAGTTGAAGATCCATGGAAGGATATTGAGGTTAAATATCCTGAAGGAAATATTGCATTAGGCAAAGTTGTTAGATTTGCTAGTTTTGGCGCCTTTATACAGCTTGAGCCTGGAGTAGATGGTTTGGTTCATATATCACAGATAAGCCATGATAAGGTAGAAAAGCCAGAGGATGTACTTTCTATTAGAGAGAACGTTAAGGTTAAAATAATAAAGGTTGATATAGACAATAAGAGAATATCTTTGAGCATCAAGGCCACAGAATAGCATTAAATAAATTATAACTAATAGTATACGTGGACATATGGACACGTATATTATTTTGTAATAATTTATTAAGTGCTTAGTATAATATTATATGATATTTAACTTATAAAGAGGTTTAGAATGCTAATCATGATGAGATTAAAGGGGATAAGGAAAAGACAATTAAACTTACTAATGGAATTAGAATCTAAAATTTTTCAATTCAATAAGCTCAATGAGGACCTATTTTTAGATTACTATGAATGTTCTTTCATAGATAAATTACTACTTAAAATGAATGTAAAATTCATATATGACCATAATTTTTTTTGCGGATATCTATGGGTAAGTTCCTTAGATAAAGCTACCTATTTTGTAAGATCCTTTTATATAACTGAAGAATATAGGAAAAAATTTAATAAAGAAGTATTTAATGACTTATTAGATAGGTATGGGGTAAGTAGTTTAATATATACTACCTCTGGTGAAGAAAAAATTGTAGAGTTTATGAACAAATTGGATTTTTTACCATACAATAAATCCATAGAATTATGGTACAATGTGAAAACTTTTAACTATATCTTTGAAGAAAACATCGAAGGATTCATTGAGAACCACCATGAAAGTATAAGGTGTGATATTCAAAACAAAGTCTTTCATAATGAAAATAGAACTCCATTGACATTAAAGGATATTTACATTGAAGAAGAGCAAGATTACTATATATATGGTGGAGGCGTATTTGTTAAAGAAGGAGATAAGTATATAGGTTATGGTCAAATTATCAAAGAAAATTCTATGGGAATCATAGTAAATGTAGGGGTTTTAAAGGAGTATAGAGAGAAATCCTATGGAAAAACTTTAATAAAAGCCCTTTTAGCTAAAGGTAAATCCCTAGGTTTTGAAAAGATAAAGATAAAAACTAGTCTAGATAATCATATAGCATTAAATTTATATAAATCCTTAGGTTTTAAAGAAGAAGGAGAAATTATAATGTGGAATTATAATAGGGGATAGACTTAAAAAATCTATCCCCTATTATAATTATTTAAAACTCTTTTTATATTCTACTAAGGATTCTTTAAGTATATGCATTGCATCACTTAGATCTTCACAGTTTAAGCAGTAAGAAATTCTAACTTCATTTTTCCCTAAACCTTCAGTAGCATAGAATCCTTCTGCAGGTGCTACCATAACTGTTTTATTATCATAAGAATAATCAGTAAGAAGCCATTTAGCAAAGTGCTCTGCATTCTCTATAGGAAGCTTAACTACTACGTAAAAAGCACCAGTAGGCTTTTCACAAACAACACCTGGTATTTCCTTTAAAGCAGTATAGAGAATATTTCTTCTGTTCTCATATTCCGCTTTTACCTTTTCGAAATAACTCTTAGGAGTGTTTATTAGATTAGCTGCTGCAACCTGCTCAATAGTTGGAGCACATAATCTTGACTGACATAATTTTAATGTTTGATTGATAAGCTCTTTATTTTTTGAAGCTATAATACCTATTCTGGCGCCACATGCACTATAACGTTTAGATATACTGTCAATTAAAATGACTCTGTCTAAAATATCTTCCATGTATAAAGCAGATGTATACTTTAGATTATCATAGACAAACTCTCTATAAACTTCATCAGCGATTATAAACAAGTCATATTCCTTAGCAATATCAGCTAACATTCTTATTTCTTCATAAGTATAAACAACTCCAGTAGGGTTGCCAGGATTGGATATCAATATTGCTCTAGTTTTATTAGTTATCTTCTCTGTAATAACCTCTTTTTTAGGAAGATGGAAACCTTCTTCCGCTTTTGTTATAAAAGGAACAACTTTTACTCCAGCTACATCGCTAAATCCATTATAGTTAGTATAAAATGGTTCTGGAATAATTATCTCGTCTCCAAAATCACAAATTGTCATTAGTGCAAAAAGAATAGCTTCACTGCCTCCATTGGTTACCATCATCTCATTCTTTTCAAAGTTAATTCCCCATTCTTTGTAATAAGTGATGAAGCTTTGAATTAAATCATCAATTCCTTGAGAATTAGCATACTTTAATACATTCTCCTTAAAATCAACAATTGCATCAAAAAATTCTTGAGGAGTTTCTATATCAGGTTGTCCTATGTTTAAAGGATATACCTTCTTTCCTTGTTTTTTAGCTTCTTCTGAAAATGGAACAAGCTTACGAATTGGTGAAAATTGCATAGCTTCAACTCTTTTTGATAAGTTCATAATAACTGCTCCCCCTTAAAATATAGGTTTTATTTATAAGAATTATTTAAAATTGTTTCCCTAGGTATATGATGAGTTTTAGTATACGCTAGGTTATATGAACTACAACTATAGAAACCTCTATCCATTATAGTATCACATTTAATCATAGATGACATAGATTTACTTTGTTGCTTTTTAGCATCATACATATTTATCCCTCCTTAAGGGATAGTTTTCCCTAAGGAGAAATAATTATTAATAATATTTCTTTATTACAGCACCTAATCTTTTTATTCCCTCTACTATTTTTTCGTCACTCATATTTGAGTAATTTAATCTAAAGTAATTTTTACGACCTCCATTAGGGAAGAATGAAGCTCCAGGAACAAATGCAACGTTTTCTTTTAATGCTTCTTCTAGAAGCATAGCAGCGTCGATATTCTCTTTAAGCTCAACCCATGTAAATAATCCACCCTTAGAATTAGTATATTTTATTCCTTTAGGAAAATATTCCTTTATGGAATCTAACATAAGATTTCTACGTACTCTATAAACATCAGTAATCTTTTTAATATGACTATCTAAATCATTTTCTTCCATATATGTAGCTGCAAGTCTTTGGTCAAATGTACTACATTGTAGATCTGCACCTTGTTTTATTAATATATATTTTTGTAATATTTCTTTGTCTGCACAAATCCATCCAATTCTTAATCCAGGACAGAAAGTCTTTGAGAAAGTTCCAAGGTGAACTACATATCCATTTTTATCAAAGCTTTTTATTGTTGGATATCTTTGTCCCTCAAATACTAAATCTCCATAAGGACTGTCCTCTACAACTATAACATCATATTTTTCTGCTAACTGAACTAATTTTTTTCTTCTTTCCACAGTCATAGTTTTTCCACTAGGATTTTGGAAGTCTGGAATAGTGTATATGAATTTTACATTTTCATTATCTTTTAATGCTTTTTCTAATTGTTCTATTATCATTCCATCATCATCCATTGGAACTTCTACAAACTTTGGCTCATAAGCCTTAAATGCATTAAGAGCTCCTAGGTAACTTGGGCTTTCACATATGATGACATCCCCTTTATTTACAAATAACTTAGCAGTAAACTCCAAAGCTTGTTGAGAACCACTAGTTATCATTATGTTCTCTAAAGAGCAGTCTATTCCTATAGGTTTTAATCTTTGTTGAATTATAGTTTCTCTTAGTGGAGCATAACCTTCAGTAGTACTATATTGAAGAGCAGCTTGTCCTTGCTCTCTTATAACTTTTACGGCTGCTTTTTCTATAGCCTCTAATGGAAATAATTCTGGAGCAGGAAGTCCTCCAGCAAATGAAATAATTTCAGGCTTTTCAGTTAATTTAAGAAGCTCTCTAATTTCTGAAGCCTTTAGTTGGTCTATCCTCTCTGCAAACATTTTTTTCATAAAATAGCACCCCATCTACATTTATTTTTTATACGTCAATACATAATAATTCTACAAATACTGCCTTATTCCTTTATTTCAAGATAGCTTTAGCAAACTATTTCAATATGATTATATATATAAAAAAAATTAATTAATTATGCAAAAATTTAAAGGTTTACATTATAAACTATTATTCATATTGACATAAAAAACAAAAAAACTTTAAAAAGTTCTCTAAATTATATATAATTAATTAGATACGGTTGTTTAAATTCAAATATAAGGAGAAGAAATATGAATAATAACTTAAAAGATAAATACTATATAGAAACTTGGGGATGCCAGATGAATGAAGAAGACTCAGAAAAATTATCTGGTATGCTTAAAGCCATAGGATACGAAAAATGTGATTGTAGAGATGATGCATCTATAGTCATTTTTAATACATGTTGCGTAAGGGAAAATGCTGAATTAAAAGTTTTTGGAAACTTAGGGGCATTAAAGGGAGCGAAAAGAAAAAATCCAAATCTTATAATTGCCATATGTGGATGTATGATGCAACAAAAAGGTATGTCAGATACTATTATTAAAAAATATCCCTTTGTAGATATAATATTTGGAACTCATAATTCTTATAAGTTTCCAGAATATCTAAACAGAGTAAAACAGGAAGGAAAAACTGTTTGTGAAATTTATAATGAAGAAACGGAAATAATTGAGGGACTCCCTTTAGACCGTGAAAGTGATATTAAAGCTTTCGTAACTATAATGTATGGGTGCAATAACTTCTGCACTTACTGTGTAGTTCCATATGTAAGAGGAAGAGAAAGAAGCAGAAAGCCTAAGGATATTGAAGATGAAATAAAAGATTTAGTAAAAAAAGGCTATAAGGAAGTCACTTTACTTGGTCAGAATGTTAACTCTTATGGAAAAGGCTTAGATGAACCTATAGATTTTGCTGGACTATTAAGAAGAGTTAATAATATAGATGGACTTGAGAGAATTAGATTTATGACTTCTCATCCTAAGGACTTATCAGAAGATGTTATTTATGCTATAAGAGATTGTGATAAGGTATGTGAGCAAATTCACCTTCCTGTTCAGTGTGGTTCCGATAGTATATTAAAGAAAATGAATAGACACTATGATCGAAATCAGTATTTAGCAATAATAGACAAGATAAAAAGAGAAATTCCTGGGGTTGCTATAACAACTGATATTATAGTAGGATTCCCAGGAGAAACAGATGAAGATTTTGAAAGCACCTTAGATATGATGAAAAAAGTAGAATATGATTCTGCATTTACCTTCATATACTCTAGGAGGAAATATACCCCTGCTGATATGATGCTTAATCAAGTGGATGATAATGTAAAGCATGAAAGGTTTAATAAACTAGTGGATGTAGTGAATGAGATTTGTGCTAAAAAGAACTTAGAATGTGAAGGTAAGACTCTAGAAGTTTTAGTAGAAGGCACTAGCAAAAATGATGCTACAAAATTAATGGGAAGAACTAGAACTGGAAAGCTTGTTAATTTTAAGGGTTCTAAAGATAGCATAGGCAGATTAGTTAACGTAAGGATAACAAAAGCCTCTTCATTCTCATTAATTGGAGAAGAAATAAATAATGAATAATATTAAATCTATAGACATAAGGAGGGTTGTTTTATGAAGTTAACTCCTATGATGGAACAATATATAACTACCAAGGAAAAGTATAAGGATTGTATTCTTTTTTATAGACTTGGAGATTTCTATGAGATGTTTTTCGATGATGCAGAAGTAGCATCTAAAGAATTGGAGCTAGTTCTAACGGGAAGGGACTGTGGCTTAGAAAATAAAGCTCCTATGTGTGGTATTCCATATCACGCTGCTAATACTTACATAGGAAGGCTAGTATCAAAGGGTTATAAAGTAGCCATATGCGAACAGTTGGAAGATCCAGCCTTAGCTAAGGGAATTGTTAAAAGAGATGTAGTAAAGATCATAACTCCTGGAACTTTTAATGATGAGAATTTTTTAGAAGAAAATAAAAATAATTTTATTATGAGTTTTTATGAAGAAGATAGCTTTATTTCCTTAAGTTTTGCAGATATATCAACAGGAGAATTTTATACTACCTCTTTTAGAAATGATTTAAATCTTGTATTAGATGAAGTATCTAAATTTAAGCCTAAGGAAATATTATGCTCTGATGATGGCAGAATGTCAATTGAATCTTTAGACCTTCCCCATGTTCCTGCTTTAACCCAAAGGGATTTAGGCTACTTTAATATTATAGATGAGGAAATGCTTACTGAAAGATTTCCTAGCATTTCAGTAGATAATGTAGACCCAATAGCATTAAACTCTATAAATGGTCTTATTAAGTATATTTTTGATACTCAAAAAGTATCACTTACAAATATAAATGCTATAGAATTCTATAACATCAAAGATACTATGACTATAGATATAAATTCAAGAAGGAATCTGGAGCTTACAGAAAATATTAGAGATGGTGGGAAAAAGGGAAGTCTTCTTTGGGTAATAGACAAGTGTTCTACAGCCATAGGCAGTAGAACACTGAGAAGATGGGTTGATCAACCCCTTATAAACAAAGATGATATAGATAAAAGATTAGATGGTGTTGAAGAACTTTTAAATAATATCTCACTAAGAGAAGATTTAGATGAGGCCTTAAAGAACATATATGATATAGAAAGAATTATAGGTAAAATAGCCTCTAAGAGTGTTAATGCAAAGGAACTTTTAACCCTGAAGAATTCTATTAATAATATTCCTGCTATTAAAGAAAACCTAAAAAATTTTAACTCCCCTATCTTGAAGAACATGTATACTAATATAGATGAACTGAAAGATATATTTTCATTGATAGATGAAGCTATAAAAGATAATCCATCTTTGTCACTCAAGGAAGGGGACATTATAAAAGAGGGCTTTAGTAATGAAGTAGATGATTATAGAAAGGCTAAATTTCACGGCAAGCAGTGGATTGCAGCTTTAGAAGCTTCTGAACGTGAAGTTACAGGCATAAAATCTCTTAAAGTCGGGTATAATAAAGTCTTTGGATATTATATAGAAATAAGTAAAGCGAACTATAGTTCTATTCCCGAGGGAAGGTATATAAGAAAGCAAACCCTATCTAATGCAGAAAGATTTATCACAGAAGAATTAAAAAATGTAGAGAATAAAATTCTTGGGGCAGAGGAAAAATTATGCTTTTTAGAATATGATATATTTGTGTCTATGAGAGATACTATAGAAAAACATATACCCCGTATGAAAACAACATCTAAAATAATAGGGGATTTAGACTGCTTATGTACCTTTGCTAAAGTTGCCTTAGAAAATAGCTTTATAAAACCTAAAATAAATGACGGCGATGAAATATTTATCTTAGAAGGACGTCATCCAGTGGTGGAGAAAGTAATAGATAAAGGATCTTTTGTAAGCAATGATACTTATCTGAATTGCAAAGACAATGAACTTTTAATAATAACAGGACCCAATATGGCAGGTAAGTCTACTTATATGCGTCAAGTAGCGTTATTAACCATTATGGCTCAAATGGGATCCTTTGTTCCTGCTAAAGAAGCTAATATATCTATATGTGATAAAGTCTTTACTAGAATAGGTGCTTCAGATGATTTATCTGGAGGGAAAAGTACCTTTATGGTTGAAATGTGGGAAGTAGCTAATATATTAAAAAATGCTACATCTAAAAGTCTAGTTCTTCTAGATGAAATAGGAAGGGGTACAAGTACCTATGATGGACTTAGTATCGCTTGGGCAGTGGTTGAATATATATGTGAAAATAAAAATTTGAGGTGTAAAACTCTTTTTGCTACTCATTATCACGAGCTTACAGATTTAGAAAATCATATTAAAGGTGTAAAGAATTATTCCGTAGCAGTTAAGGAGTTTAATAACAACATAATATTTTTAAGAAAAATTGTTAAAGGCGGAGCTGACCAATCCTATGGTATTGAGGTTGCAAAATTAGCAGGGCTACCCAATGAAGTAGTAACCCGTGCTAAGGAAATTTTAGCTCTGTTAGAGGAAGATGATCTTAAGTATAAAGAGAAATCTAGTTTAAAAGAGATCCAATCCGAGATATCTATTACAAAGGAAGATAAGCATAAATGTAATAAAAATTCAAAAACTCAAGTTCAGATGGCTTTTGAAGATGTAGAAAAAAATATGCTTATAAATGAAATAGGCAATTTGGATGTTATGTCTATGAATCCATTAGAAGCTATGAATACTCTTTATGATATCATAAAAAAAGCTAAAAATTTATGTTAGGAAGTGGTAATCCTTGAGTAGAATAAATCTTCTTAATGTGGAAACTTCTAATAAAATTGCGGCAGGGGAAGTGGTAGAAAGACCTTCTTCTGTTGTAAAGGAACTTTTAGAAAATAGTATTGATGCACAGGCTAAAAATATTACAATTGAAATAGAAGATGGCGGAGAAAAGCTAATTAGGATAATAGATGATGGTATTGGTATTCATCCTGAAGATATTGACAAGGCATTTTTACCCCATGCTACAAGTAAAATAAGATCCATAGAAGATATATATGGGATATATACCTTGGGTTTTAGGGGAGAAGCTTTGGCTAGCATAGCATCAGTATCTCACACTAAACTTACAAGCAAAACTAAAGACTTTGAATATGGAAGAGAAATAACTATAAATGGTGGTACTATTGATAATATTATGGATTCCGGCTCAAATGATGGTACTATAATAGAAGTAAAAGAAATTTTTTTCAATGTACCTGCAAGAAAAAAATTTCTTAAAAGTACTTCTAGAGAAGGAGCTATTATTACAGATATAGTTAACAAAATAGCACTATCTCATGCTGATATATCTATAAGTCTATATAATAATGGAAAGAAAACTATCAGAACTTATGGCACTGATGACACTAAAGATTGTATAAGGGCTATCTATGGTAAAAACATAGTTGACAATCTGGTGTATTTTGAAGGCCATATAGATGAAGCTACAGTTTATGGATATATCGGTAATGAAGAATTAAGCAGGGGTAGTAGAAATAATCAAAGCATATTTGTCAATAAAAGATATATAAAAAATCGTTCCATAGTATCTGCAGTAGAAAATGCTTTTAAGTCTTTTTTGCCTATAAACAAGTTTCCATTTTTTATATTATTTTTAGATATATTCCCTGAATTGATAGATGTGAATATACATCCTACTAAGGTGGAATTAAAGTTCTTCGATGAAAGAAAGATTTTTAAATTGGTTTTTGACTCTATTCATGAAGCTTTGAGAAAAGCTCTCCATGATTCTTTTGTTCTTCCTGAAGAACAAAAGAAAAGTACCTCTGATACTAACTACGAAAATATTTCTTATTTAAGTAAAGAGCCTTATGAAGATAAAGTCATTATATCTAATGACAAAGATAGTACTATTTCAGAAACAAAGCCTAATGACACACTGTATCAAGCTATGAACTCTATTGATACTAAATCCACTTTTATATCCGATACGGCTAAAGTTCAAGGTCCAGTAAAATGTTGTAATATAAAAAAACAAGTGGATATTCCTTCTGACTTGAAAAGTGCTGCCAATTTTAATAATGTGTCTCCTAAGCTTCCACCTATTAAAATAATAGGTCAGTTCAATAAAACATATATTCTTGGGGAGTATAACTCAGAACTATATCTAATAGATCAACATGCTGCTCATGAGAAGGTTTTATTTGAAAAATATAGAGAAGAAATTAAAGCTGGAGAGGTTATGGCTCAGCCACTTTTAATTCCATTAGTTTTGGAATTAACTTATGAAGATTACTCAATTTTTATGGAAAATAAGGACATATTTGAAAAGAGTGGTTTTTCCATAGATATTTTTGGAGATAATACTTTAAATATAAAAGAGTGCCCTTATATACTAGGTAAAGCTAATTTAAAAAATTTTTTCTTCGAGACACTAGATGATATTAAAAATTTAGGAAGCGGCAACACAGAGGATATTAAATATGATAAAATAGCTCAAATGGCTTGTAAAAAAGCTGTAAAGGCAAATGAGGAATTAACTATAGATGAAATGATTCACCTTATAGACACATTAAAATATATTAATGATCCATACACCTGTCCTCATGGTAGACCCACTATTATCAAATTTAATTTATATGAACTAGAAAAAAGATTTAAGCGAATTCAATAGGAGGTAGCTATGACTAAAAATAAACTTATAATATTAAGTGGTCCTACAGCTGTTGGTAAAACTAGCTTATCCTTAGAGTTAGCAAAGCACTTAAATGGTGAAATAATTTCCTGCGATTCTATGCAGATATATAAATTTATGGATGTAGGATCTGCTAAAATTTCTAAGGCGGACATGGGTGGGATTCCCCATCATATGATAGATATAATCCACCCTAAAGAAAGCTTTACTGTAGCAGACTTTAAACACGAAGCTTCCTTAATTATAGAAGATATATATAGCAGAGGTAAAGTTCCAATTTTAGTTGGTGGTACTGGTTTATATATAGACTCTATAGTATGTAATTTGTCCTTTACTGATGGATATAAAGATTCCAGTTATAGAGAGTCCCTAGAGAATCTTTCAAAAGAAAAAGGTAATGAATTTATCCACCGTATGCTGGAAGAAGTTGACCCAGTCAGTGCTGCTAATATTCACTATAATAATGTTAAAAGGGTTATTCGTGCTTTGGAGGTATATCATATTACAGGGAAACCATTTAGCACCTATAACATAGGCACATCAAAATATCATGTTCCCTATGATGTATATTATTATGTCATAACTATGGATAGGCAAAAACTTTATGAAAATATAAATAAAAGAGTAGATTGTATGATATCGCAAGGACTTTTAGATGAAGTTAAATTTCTAAAATCCATAGGATTAAAAGAGGATATGCAATCTATGAAAGGAATAGGTTATAAGGAAATATTATGGTATTTAGATGGTAAAATATCCTTTGAGAAAGCTATAGATATGATAAAACAAGGAAGTAGAAATTATGCAAAAAGGCAACTTACTTGGTTTAGAAAAGATAATAGAGTAGTATATCTTGATAAGGATATTCTTACCCAGGAAGAAATCTTAAATAAAATACTAGATGACACGAGATAAATATAGAGTTATAATATAAGAAAGTAGTTGTTTGGAGGGAATTTTTATGAACAAATCAGCTAATAATCTTCAAGATATATTTTTGAATGGTGCTCGTAAAAACAGAATACCTGTTGTTATATATTTGACCAACGGATTTCAAATTAGAGGAAATGTTAGAGGCTTTGATAGCTTTACTGTGGTTTTAGAGTGTGATGGTAAGCAAATGTTAATATACAAACATGCTATCAGCACAATTACCCCTGCTAAACCCATATTATTTAATAATAACATAGACAATGAAAAATAGTATAATTAGGAATAGGCAATTAAGGCTTGATGCCTATTCTTTTTTTTGCTTAAATTTGATTTTGTAGGAGGATTTAATATGCTTGACATAACAAAAGATATGTTTCTTAAAGAATATAAAATAAGCAATGAAGTTTTTGATTTATATATAAGGGCATTAACTGACGTAGAGGAACAGTTTAAAGTCTACGATGAGATAAGAGAATATAATCAATTAAAGGTCCTTAAAGCTCTTCAAGAGGAGCATATAAGCGATAGTCATTTTACCAACTCTTCAGGATATGGCTATGGTGATATAGGACGTGATTCTTTAGATAGGGTATATGCAAAAATTTTTCATACAGAGTGTGCTATAGTTAGACCTCACTTTGTTAATGGAACACATGCTATTTGTTGTGCTCTATTTGGAAACTTACGTCCAGGAGATACTATGCTTACAGTAGGTGGAGCTCCTTATGATACATTACATAGTATAATAGGCATAACAGGAGAGAAGAACATAGGTTCCCTAATGGAGTATGGAGTTAATTACAAGCAAATCGATTTGCTTGAGAATAATTTTGATTTTCCAAAAATCAAAAAAGCTCTCTTAGAAGACAAGTCCATTAGATTAGTCCATATACAAAGATCTACAGGCTATGGATGGAGAGAATCTTTCTCAATAGACCAAATTAAAAAAGTAATATCCTTCATTAAGTCCCAAAGACAAGATGTAATTATCTTTGTGGATAATTGCTATGGAGAATTTGTTGACTGCAAAGAACCAACAGATGTAGGAGCAGATATAATAGCTGGTTCCTTAATCAAAAATATTGGAGGCGGCATAGCTCCAACAGGTGGTTATATTGCAGGTAAAAAAGAATACGTGGAACAAGCATCTTATAGATTAACTACTCCCGGAATAGGAGGGGAGTGCGGTTCTACTTTTGGTGTAATGCGACTTCTTTTTCAGGGATTGTTTTTAGCTCCTCACGTAGCAATGGAAGCTGTAAAAGGTGCTGTCTTCTGTGCTAGAATAATGGAACTAGCTGGTTTTGAAGTTTTACCTAAGTATAATCACAAAAGAAGTGATATAATTCAGGCTATAAAGTTTGGAAATAAAGATAATCTTATAAATTTCTGCAAGGGAATACAAAAGGGATCTCCTATAGATTCCTTTGTAGAATGTGAGCCATGGGCTATGCCTGGGTATAGTGATGAGGTTATAATGGCGGCAGGTGCTTTTGTTCAAGGATCTTCTATAGAGTTGTCTGCAGATGCTCCAATAAGAGAACCTTATATAGCTTATCTTCAAGGAGGTCTTACCTTTGATCATGCTAAAATAGGTGTACTAATAGCTTTATCTAAAGTACTAAATTCAAAGTAATTTTAGTAACTTTATAATATAAAAAACCTGCAGAATCATAGGCTCCTGCGGGTTTTTTTATTACCACCTTTAATATTTTCTATATATACCTACTAACTTTCCAAGTATGGAACAATCTTTTACTATTATAGGATCCATAGAAGAATTCTCAGGTTGTAATCTTATATAATCTGTTTCTTTAAAAAATCTTTTGATAGTAGCTTCGTTATCGATTAATGCTACTACAATCTCTCCATTACTAGCGTCCTGAGCTTTTTCTATAATGGCCAAATCTCCGTTATTGATTCCAATCTCAATCATACTGTTTCCACTTACCTTGAGCATAAAAAGCTCTTTATCATGCTTTACAAAATTTGAGGGTAATGTAAAGGTATCTTCTATATTTTCTACAGCTAATATAGGTGTTCCGGCTGTAACTCTTCCCACAATTGGTATATTTATAACTTCTTTGTTATTATGAGATAGTTCTAATATTTCTAGTGCTCTAGGTTTAGTAGGATCTCTTCTAATGAGGCCTTTCTTTTCTAATCTTTTTAAATGGCCATGTACAGTAGAGGTAGACCTTAGAGAAACCGCTTCACAAATTTCTCTAACGGAAGGTGGATATCCTTTTTCTTCAGTGTATTTCTTTAAAAATTCGTATATTTCAAGTTGCTTTTTAATTTTAACTTCAGCCATAATTTACACCTCTCATTCTTAATAGTATTATATCATAATTATAGTTTAAATCAAACTTATGTTCTATAAAAATTTGATTTAAATATGTTCTTTTGTTATAATGTATAAATTGAGGAGGAGTGGTTTCATGAGTGTGTGTATCTTTGATAAGAATAAAATATGTACAGAGGATTGCGATGAGTGCTTTAAATGTGAATATGATACCAATAAAATCTGCGATAACTGCGGAAAATGTCTAGGTATCGATGGATTGGACATGAGAAGTGTTAAAATCGAAGAGGTAGCTGAGAATAAAGAGGAAAGCGAATTATATATGCAAGACTTAGATAACGACCAATATATATCATGTCAACCTATATATGCTGATTATAAAGAGGGGAATGATACCTGGGAGTTTATCGATGATATTAAAGAATTAACAGATCTAATAGTTGATGATAACAACTTTATAGAAGAATTTCCAGGGTTATTAAAAATAAGATCTAAGAACAATTAAAATTCTTAGGTCTTATTAAACAAACACAAAATCCATGTAAGAGGAGGGGGCAAATCATTCTTCACTAAGAGGATTTGATTTTACCGCTTCTCTTAAAGCCTCATCATCTACATGGGTATAGATTTGAGTGGTAGAAATATTTTCATGACCTAATATTTGTTGTAAACTCCTTATATCTACATTACCATGCTTGTACATTAAGGTTGCAGCTGTATGTCTCAATTTGTGAGGGGTGTATTTACTCTTGGTAAGTCCTGCTTCCATAGTATATTTTTTAACCAATCTTTCAACAGTTCTAACACTGATTTTTCTATTTTTATTGCTTATAAATAAGAAATTTTTTTCTTCTAAAGGTACTTTGCTACCGTCCCTTATTTTTAAGTATTCATCAATAGCTTTAAGGCAAGCTTTATTTAAATAAACAGTTCTTTCTTTGTTTCCTTTGCCAACTATAGTTAAAGTATCTTCCTTTATCCTAGAAATATCTATACTGCATAGTTCAGACACTCTAAGACCGCAATTTAAAAATAAAGTAAGAATGCAGTAATCCCTTTCATAGTTCTTATGATTTTCATCAAGGGAATGAAGTAGGAGTTTGCTTTCTGTAAGAGTCAAATATATGGGATTTCTTTTGCTTATTTTCGGTGATTCTAATTCCAATGCAGGATTTTCGTCTATAATTTTCCTTTTTCCATTTAAATATTTAAAGTAGGATTTTAAAGTGGCTACTTTTCTAGCTCTAGCATAGGTTCCATTGCTTCTATATTTCTCTGTAAAGGATAAAAAGGCATATAAATCACTGAGTTTTATGCTTCTAATTATTCTATTATCTATATCATTAATTGGTACTTCTTCAAACTCACATTTTTCAATCCATAAACCCTTATATATCTTTATAAATCTAAAGAACATAATTAAATCAGCTTTATAAGCGTTCACAGTGTTAGGCGATTTTCCTTTAATTACATCTAAATAATTTAAGAAATCAATTAAGGATTCTGGCATGGAGTTTATTTTCTTTATTTCATCTATATCATATCTCATTTTATAACCTCCAATATTAACTCATATTTATATATTAAAGCACTAATCATATCTTTGCCAATAGATGTACAATGACATAAAAGTGT
>DINW01000075.1 GCA_002423705.1 Clostridium sp. UBA5530 | reverse complement strand
AAAGAATTTCCTAAAGCTTTTTTAGTTATTAAAGAATTGGACATTGGGTCACCTTCCTATTACGCTAAAATAGTTTCTAAAAAAATTATATCTAATTTTTGGATTTTATACAATTACATTTTCCCTATGATCATCAATATTAAAGGTGTACATTATATTTTTATGACAAAAGGATAGCTATTGAACTAAAAGTTCTCAGCTATCCTTCTTATGGCAAAACACCTTAAATTATATTTCTAAAAATTTCTCAAATCTTTCTTTTACCTTGTCTTTTCCTAAAATTTTCATTATGGTATAAAGATCCGGAGTATTGGATCTATGAGTTACGCCACATCTTACAGCTCCAGCCACATCAGCTACCATCCCCTTGAAGTTCTCGGGATTTTTCTTATAGGCTTTTCTATCTGCTGTATATCCTTCCCCTATGGCAAACTCCTTAAGTTGATCAAACCATTGGCTTTGATCTCCTGATATATCAAAAATTTCTTTATATTTAGAAATAAGTCTCTTACATTCCTCTATGTTTAATTTATTTGGAATTTCTATAGTTTCCTTGGTCTCCTTATAAAAAAGTTCATCAAAGAAGTAATAAATTTTTTCTTTTACCTCATTCCATTTAGCAAAATCCTTCCTTGGTTTAGGACCGTCCTTATCTATATTAAATATAGCCTTAGCTCTATCCTTATATTTCTTCATTAATTCATACATTGCTTCATCATATTCTTTTACCCAAGCAGTATATAAGTCATAAACCATGTCTGCTTCCATTCTGCATATAACATTTTTACTTACATCCTGAAGTTTTATGATGTCAAATAATGCTCCACTCTTGCTCATCTTATCAAGAGCCACTGGAAATTCTTCATAAGAAGCCTTAGGATTTTCCTCTCTCCACTGTTCAAAGTTAGAGTTTATTATATTTAAAAGATATTCTATCACTGAAAGATGTGGATATCCCTCCTCTTTATAATAACTTACAGCACTTTCCGGATCCTTTCTCTTACTTAGCTTTCGCTTAGACTCTCCATCCATTTTCATTATGGTTGGTATATGAGCATATTGTGGAAGGTCAAAACCTAATACCTGAAATAGTTGTATGTGTATTGGAAGAGAAGATAGCCATTCCTCACCTCTAGTTACATGGGTTGTTCCCATTAGAGCATCATCTATAGCATGAGCAAAATGATAAGTAGGAAGTCCATCGGACTTTATTATAACTATATCTTGAAGATTTTCAGGAAAGGAAACTTCTCCTTTTATTAAATCATTAATTTCAGTTCTTTTATCTGGTGAACCTGGAGATTTTAATCTTATAACAAACTTATCCCCATTGTTGATTCTTTTTACAGCCTCATCTGTGGATAAATCCCTGCATTTTGCCCATTTTCCATAGTATCCTGGAGTCTCCTTTAAAGCTGTTTGTTCTTCTCTTAATTCATTAATGTCCTCTTCTGAGCAAAAACATGGATAAGCTAATCCCTTTTCTATTAATGATTTAGCAAAGGTTATATATATTTCTCCTCTTTGACTTTGTTTGTAAGGACCGTAATTTCCCTTAGCTTCCTCATCATTGATCATACCCTCATTAAAGTCTATATTAAAATTATGCATTGTAGCTATTGTATCCGCTATGGCACCTTGCACTTCTCTTTTTTGATCTGTATCTTCTATTCTAAGATAAAAAACGCCATCACTTTGCTTTGCTATTCTTTCTGCAACTAAAGCAGCAAACACTCCGCCTATGTGTTGAAATCCTGTGGGAGATGGAGCATATCTTGTAACCTTTGCGCCCTCCTTTAGCTGTCTTTTCTCATACTTATCAAAATAATATTTTGGACTTTTATCCACTTCTGGAAGCATATTATCCGCCAATTTTTTGTAATCCATGTTATATCATCCTTTCATAAATTATATTATTGTATCAAAAAATAAAAAAAGTCTATCATCATTTTAGGACGAAAGACTTATATATCCGTGGTACCACCTAATTTGTTTAGACCTATAACCGTCTAAACCTCTTTAAGATATTTTAAGGTATATCATCCCATAGGCCTACTACTAAATAATCTATTTCAGCCATAGCTCCAAAGCTTCTTCTAGAAATCCCTTTGTCAAAATTCCACCATCCTTGACTCTCTAAAAAAAGAATTTTTCTATACTTTTCTTCTTCATAGCTTTTTAATTTATCCATTAAAATGTTACATTTAATTATAACCTTAACTGAAAGAGTTGTAAACCTATTTCATATCATATTATATATGCTCATCATTTTCAATGAAGCTTAAGGTATCCTTCAGTCCGTCGGAACCTAAAATGGTGTTTTCAAATTCATCTTTAGCATTACTTAAATACATATCTGGTTCCACCATAGCAGTACTAAAGTGGGTTAATATAAGCTTTTTTACCTTTCCTTCCCTAGCTAGCTTAGCTGCTTCTCTAAAGGTCATATGCTTATTTGTTATAGCCTTTTCTATATCATTGTCATCCCCATAGGTCCCTTCACATATAAGCAAGTCACTTTTTTCTATAAATCTAGCAATATCCATGCTAGGTCTGCTGTCTGTGATAAAAGATATATCTATGCCTTGCCTTTCCTCCCCTAATACCATGTCAGGTGTAAAAATCTTACTCTCTACCTTTATAGTATTGCCTTTTTGAAGCTTATTCCAATAATTTTTAGGTATATTATTTTTTTCTGCTTCCTCTACTGAAAACTTAGGATTTCTTTTAAAAGTAAATCTATACCCGACGCATTGAGAAGTATGATCTAGCTCTAATGATATAACCTTTAAATTTCCCCAAAGTTCTATTTCACTTTCAGAGGCTTCAACAGTGTTAACTTTATAAGGAAGATAGGGTACTATTACTCTAAGTCCATTTACTACATCACCTATTCCCTTAGGTCCTATAATGGTCAATGGCTCTTCTCTTCCACTATTGGCAATAGTAGCTAAAAGCCCCGGAATTCCTGCTGTGTGATCTCCATGAAAATGAGAAATGCATATAACATCAATAGCTTTAAATCCTAATTCCATAGATCTTATAGCTATTTGAGTGCCTTCCCCGCAATCTAAAAGTACTTTCTTACCTCCAATATTCATAAGTACAGAAGACAAATGTCTATCTGGCATAGGCATAGTTCCTCCTGTGCCTAGAAAGGTTATATCTACCATAAAAATCCCTCCTTTTTTCAAGGCTATTTGCTTTATTATTTTATTATTTCATAACTCACTTTATATTATTATTTTTCATGGTGATATTATACATAAATCAACTACTATTATACACATATTTATTAACCAACAGATAATTAATTAAAGTTATATACGTAAAAAAAGATTAATATACAAAATTCATGCATTAATCTTTTTGTTTAATACTAGGTACTGTAACGTTCAACCTCTTTAGTTTAGAAGTAACAGCAGATAGATTCTCTATAAGTTCAACTAATTTTGTCATAGAGTTCAAACTTCACCATGGCCTAATTTTCCCTTGATATACTTTGATCTTTTTTGAATTTATCCCAATCTCCATGTTCTATAAAGATGGTATGGTTTTCATTAAAATAATCCTGATTTACAAAAAAGTATATTCCCAGTGATTCTTTTGTTCCATCCTCATAAAATACCTCTTGAGTAACTCTTTCATACATGATTTTTTCATTTCCCTGAAAATACTTTTCCATAGAATCTACAGCTTTCAAAACAGTATAATTTTCATCATCTACACACTCAAGTATCTGACCAAATACCTTCTGATCTCCCTTTACTATAGCAGGACAGTCTTCCTTGTCTAAATGATATAATCTCCCTAATGTATAAGCTCTTTTAGCTGATAAAACTTTTTCATCAAGATACTTATCATAGTTTCTATATCCTTCCATAAGAGTTCCATACACAAACATTTTAAATTTTTTCATAAACCCACTCTCCTATCCTTTGTCCTAAGTACTTCTATGTGATGCCTATCTTCTGTAATACTCCAACCTTTTTGGGTTGGACATAACAACAGATACAACCATAGATAAGTTCAACTAGTATTTAGTTGGAGTCCAAGCTTCCACCTAAGGCTAAGTTTCACTTCATAATAATTCTAAGTCTACAAGGCAATGAAAGTGTTAGATGAATAGTAACATTATCCATCTAACACTTGATATGAGATTATAATAATATTTTATCCCATTACGTTCATTAATATTATCTGAACTACAAGCATAATTAGATTCACCAGTATATAACTGAAAAGATTTTCTGGTTCAAGAATTACCTTTTCATTATTATTAATAATATAATAAAATTATATTTTTGACAACATTTTAACATCACTAATTTTTTTGTTTTCATATTCTTCTTTTTTATATATTATTTGTAATATTGTGTAGTAAGTAGTTAATTCTATATTTTAATCTAAAAATTAGAAAGAGTTATGTGACATTATTTTACACATAACTCTTTCTGCTACTAAATCTTTTCTAAAACTTCTTTTAAGGATTCTCTTTTATGACCATCTCTTCCTATTAACCTATTGGCACATACCATAGAATTTAATATGGCCTCCTCTACCCCTTCTGCAGCGGCTCTAAACACCAAATCAATTTTATTCTCATTTATAACCTCTATATTTACAATAGGATTTTCTTCGTAATGATTTATCATATTGGCTGTACTAAAGGCCAATATAATATCTCCACTACCATTGCCCATAAATGAACCTAACCTTATTATTCCAACGCTAGCTCTTTTAGCTACTCTTTTTAGTTGCCTAGAATCCATTGGCACATCCGTAGCCAATACCACAATTATAGATCCTTTTTCCTTATCTACAAAGTCAAAACTATCTATAGCCTTATTTCTATCTAATATGAAGTCCTCTTTAATACCACAATTGGACATGACTATGGCCCCTAACGTGTAACTCTTGTCCCCTAATTGAAATACTCTAGATGCAGAACCTATGCCTCCTTTATATCCAAAGCAGGTCATTCCTGTACCTCCACCTACTGCCCCTTCCAAAAATTCTTCCTTGGCATTGTTCAGGCTTTCATAAACATGTTCTTTTGATACATGCCTTCCTCTTATGTCATTTAAATATCCATCATTACACTCGCATACTATGGGATTGATAGTTCCAGTGGACACTCCTATATCTTGATTTTGGTCTAACATGTACTCTACCAAAGCATCTGCTACCTTCCCTACATTTAAAGTGTTGGTTAAAACTATGGGAGTTTCTATAGTGCCAAGTTCTTCTACTTGTACAGTTCCTATGGTCTTTCCAAAGCCATTCATCACGTGAACTGCTCCATAAAGTTTCTCTTTGAAAATATTCCCCTCATGAGGTATTATTGATGTGACTCCTGTATTTATATCACCATGGTTTATGGTGCAATGTCCAACCTTCACTCCCTTTACATCGGTTATAAGATTTCTTTTCCCCGTGGCCATGTTCCCAACTTTTATTCCATAATCTCTAATTCTCTTCATTNNTTGTAATTATCTTCAACCTCTTCCTGTGTTAATTCACAGTAGCTCATTATTATTATCTTATCCCCTTTTTGTACCAATCTGGCTGCTGCTCCATTTAAACATATTATTCCGCTATGTCTTTCTCCTGCTATAACATAAGTTTCTAATCTTTCTCCGTTATTTATATCTACTATTTGTACCTTTTCATATTCATATAATCCAGCC
This sequence comes from Clostridium sp. UBA5530, assembly GCA_002423705.1. Lineage (GTDB taxonomy): Bacteria > Bacillota > Clostridia > Clostridiales > Clostridiaceae > Clostridium_X. Next base: position 10,253 of record DINW01000075.1, on the reverse strand, counting down.
TTATCCATAAGCTCCAAGTCTATAGTTATACTTCCTACATAGTTAAGTTCCGCTTGTGTCACTGTGGCTCTATGAATTTTACATTTCAACATATTTAACATCATGGTTTTACACCTCGTAAGTAAAATTATCTATAAGTCTAGTGTTTCCTATATAAACAGCTATTGCAATTAGTATGTTTCTATTAATAACTTCTCCACAAGGTTTTAAGCTAATGGAATCTACTATTTCTACATAGTCTATCCTTGCTAAAGGCTCTTTACATATCTGTTCTTTTATAATTTTCCTAAGGGTTTCTGTAGATCTTTCATTTTCCTTCAAAGCCTCTTTTGCTTTTGTTAATGACCTATTCAAAACTAATGCTGCCTTTCTTTCCTCTTCACTTAGATAAGTATTTCTAGAGCTCATTGCTAGTCCATCTTTTTCTCTAACTATGGGGCATGGCCTTATTTCTATATTCATGTTAAAGTCCTTTACCATCTTTTTAATCACAGCTAATTGTTGGGCATCCTTTTCTCCGAAGTAAGCTCTATTGGCTTCTGTTATATTGAACAACTTTGCCACTACTGTAGTAACACCTCTAAAATGTCCTGGCCTTTTAGCTCCGCATAATCCTTCTGTAATTCCTTGAACCTCTAAATAGCTAGAAAAATCTTCTCCATACATTTCTTTGGGTTCTGGATTAAATACTATATCTGCACCTAATGTATCACAAAGTTTAGCATCCTTTTCTATATCTCGAGGATAGCTAGAAAAGTCTTCATTAGGCCCGAATTGTATTGGATTTACAAAAACACTTATTACTACTTTGTCATTTTCTTCTACAGCCTTTTCTATAAGAGATCCATGTCCTTTATGAAGATATCCCATAGTAGGCACTAATCCTATGGAATATCCTTGTTTTTTCCATTCCCTAACTATATCTTTTATTTCATCTATATTTTTTATTATCTTCATATTTTTACCCCACTAATATAATTTTTCTATTACATTTTCCTCTATTTTAAAACAGTGTTCTTTCTGAGGAAATACTCCGGTCCTAACCTCTTCAATATATGATTTTAATCCTTCTTTCATAGAAGCACCCAGCTCCCCATAGTTCTTAACAAACTTTGGCTTCATATCAGAAAACAAAGAAAACATATCAGCATAAACTAGTATCTGTCCATCACAATTAGGCCCAGCTCCTATTCCTATGGTTGGAATTGACACTTTTTCAGTTACGATTTTAGCTAACTTAGCTGGAATACATTCTAATACTATGGCAAAAGCCCCTGCTTCCTCTATTTCTTTGGCTTCCTCTATTATCCTTTTAGCATTGTATTCATCCTTACCTTGTACCTTAAAACCCCCAAAAGCATTTACAGATTGCGGAGTAAGACCTATATGTCCCATAACTGGTATCTGGGCATTTACTATAGCTTTTATTGCTGGTGCCATAGCGCCACCGCCTTCCAGTTTAACCCCATGGCATCCACCTTCTTTTATTAATCTTCCGGCATTAATCACAGCATCATATGTTGAAGTCTGATAGGACATAAAGGGCATATCTCCTATTACTAAAGCATTCTTTACACCTTTCATAACTGCCTTAATATGGTGTATCATATCCTCCATTGTTACCATCAATGTATTTTCATATCCTAAAGCTATCATTCCTAAAGAGTCTCCTACTAATATGCCATCTATTCCACTGTCATCTACTATTTTACTGATAGAATAATCATAGGCTGTTACCATAGTTATCTTTTTATTACATTTCTTTGCTTCTCTAAAGGTGGCTACCGTGTTTTTCATCTTCCATTTCTCCTTGTAAAGTATGATTTTTTCTTAACACACCCTGTAGTTTTCCATAATCTCTATAAGGATTTTTATTTTTAGCAAGGTTTAATAATATATTGCTAAGGCCCCTATAAATTTCTATATGGTCCTTATTGATCACCGCCAAATGTTTCTTTATTGTAGCATCATCCCCTCTTTCTATAGGCCCTGTTAAAGCATTAGATATTCCCTTGTCATATATGTTATTTATATTTTCATATATAAGGGGTTTTAATGCCATCAGTGCTTCTTCTTGATTTATTCCACACTTTTCAAGGTACTCTAAAGAGGCCTCTATAAGACCTATATAAAGATTGCTCACTAAAACATTGGCTAAGTGATACAATGGTTTACTTTCTTTGTTTATGATGAAAACTTGATTTCCTAGAGATTTTATCAATTTTTCTATGACAAAAAGCTTCTCCTGGGATCCTTCTAAGGAAAATACTGCTTCTTTCATATATTTATAACAATCATATTTATCAGAAATTGGAAACATAGGGTGAAGTGAATAGGCATACCCTCCAGAATTATGTATATCGCAAAAAACTTCAGAAGATAAAGTGCCACTAAAATGGCATAAAATCTTATGCTTTATATTTTCCTTTTTTACATCCATCCATACCTTATAAATTTCATTATCAGGTGTTGATATAAAAATTATATCACTATTTTTCACAAGGTCCCTTATAGAATTAAAGGCCTCACTTTCAGTAAATTTTGCAGCTTCCACTGCACTATCATAGTTTCTACTATAAAAACCACTGATAGAGATTTTATTGCTTTGGAAATACTTAGCCATGGAAAATCCAACTTTTCCAGCTCCTATAAATCCTACGTCTATATTCCATCCCTCCCTATTGATATAGAGTTAAGGCATTGTGGATGACAATTCTGGTGCAGTTCCCTTAGGATACCACCCATTCATGAATATTCTAACATCCCAATGTGTTTTATTCAATAAAATAAGCTTCATTTTATAGTTTTTTTACAAACCTTCAAATAAAGCTCATTTGCTCTAAGGCTTTTTCCTTTAAAGTACTTAGAGATAATCCTATTAATCTTATAGGTTCCTTAAGATCTTCCCCCTGTAGTAATTCCCATCCTTCTTTCAGTATATCCTCACTACTTTCAATATATTTATGGAGAGTTTTACTTCTTGTATGATTTTCAAAAGATGCTGTTTTTATCTTAAGGGTTATTGTTTTACCTTCCATATTTTTATTTCTTAATCCTCTTTCCATATCCTCTGCAAATTCCTTTAAGTATATTCTTAGAACTTCTTTATCATCAGTATCACTTTTTAGAGTTGTTTCTCTTCCTATGGACTTTCGTTCTCTTACTATCTCTACTTTTCTATTATCAATACCTCTTATCCTGTGATATACCTCTATACCGGATTTTCCAAACAGCTCTACAAACATATCATAGGGAAGATCATATAAATCCTTTATTGTAAATACCCCTATATTTTGAAGCCTTTTTACAGACTTATTCCCTAATCCATATACCTTTGATATAGAAAGAGGAAATAATATTCCTGGTACCATATCCTCATTAATTATCATAAGTCCGTTGGGTTTATTCCAATCTGAAGCCAACTTTGCTAAGAATTTATTGTAGGATATTCCTACGGATAGAGTTAAGGATGTACTTTTATAAATCCTAGATTTTATATAATTTGCTATTTTTATTGGGTCCTCCTTAAGATGAGTTATATCAAGAAATGCCTCATCTATACTTAATGGTTCTACATAAGGGGTCACTTCATGATATATGCTAAATATATAGTTGGAAACTTTTTTGTACCTATCATGGCGTGTAGGCAAAAATATGCCGTTGGGGCAAAGCTCCTTAGCCCTAAATATAGGCATTGCACTTCTCACACCAAACTTTCTAGCCTCATAGGAGCAGGTGGCTACTACCCCTCTTTCACTAGTTCCACCCACCATTACTGGCTTTCCTTTCAGTTTAGGATTATCCATAACCTCTACAGCTGCAAAAAAAGCATCCATATCTATATGCATTATGGTTCTATCCATAAATTTCTCTCCTTTGACTATTACTTATTATTCCATAGTAAGTTCTATAACCACTGGACACTTATCATGAAAGCAATGACTAGGTACCGTTATAAATTCAAGATTTTCATATTCTTCAGCATTCCAAGGGGTTTCAACCTTAAGCTCTGAATTATCCTTTAGTAATCTAGCTTTTTTTATTTTTCCCTTCATGTTTTCAAAGTACACAGGTCCTATAGGTTCTTCTAAAATATGACCATAGACTTTGTTCCCCCTCTGAGTATATCTACCCCATTGAGGTTTTTCATAGCTACTAATGCCGCATCCATATATACTATCCCCATTGTATTTCATCCAAATTCCCATTTTCTTTAAAATTTCAATGCTTTCCTTTGGTATTTCTCCCTTAGCATTAGGACCTACATTTAAAAGAAGGTTGCCGCCCTTACTAACACAGTTAACTAAGGTTCTTATTAAGGTGTCATGATTTTTAAAATCCTTATCATCAGAAGAATATCCCCAATGATTATTCATAGTAATGCAGGCTTCCCAAGGTATAAGTTTTCCAGCTTTATTTACTAAAGGCTCTATAGGTATTATCTTTTCTGGTGATGCAAAGTCTCCCGCATATATAGATGGCTCTTCTTCTCTTATTCCACCTGCCATCATATTATTACCAGCGCTGCCCATTCTATTATCTATTATCATATTAGGCTGGTATTTCCTCGCCATATCTACTATTTTACTAGCCTCCCACTTTTCTCCTACCATATTATCATAAGAAAAATCAAACCACATTATATCTATGTTGCCATAGTTAGTAAGAAGTTCTTCAATTTGATTGTGCATATATGTAAGGTAATTTTCAAAGTTGTGATGGATTCCTTTATACTCTTCATTTTCTCTCATAGGATGATATCTATCCCCATAATGAGGGTAATCCTCATGATGCCAATCTATAAGTGAGAAGTATATTCCTACCTTAAGTCCTTCCGCTCTAAAAGCTTCCACATATTCTCTAATAAAGTCCTTGCCCATTTTTGTGTTTGTACATTTATAGTCTGTATATTTACTATCAAATAAGCAAAATCCATCATGGTGCTTTGCTGTCATCACAGCATATTTCATCCCAGCCTCTTTGGCCAGTTTAGCCCAAGACTTAGGATCATAGTTTGTGGGATTAAACTCATTAAAATACTCTTCATACTCTTCTATAGATATTTTTTCATTGCTTCTTACCCATTCTCCCCTACCAGGTATAGAATATAATCCCCAGTGTATAAACATTCCCAATCTATCTTTTGTAAAATATTCAGTTCTTTTCATTATTTTCTCATAATTTGTCATAGCCCCATCCCCCATAGCATTTATTTAGATTTATTGTATATTTTTATCATATGAAAATCAAGGAAACATCTTCTTAAATATGAATTAAAACTTCTTATTTCCCCTATTTTCTTATCACATTTATGATTTTCTTTCATATAGTAAAGTAAGAACCTTCTTAGGAAGGTACAAAAGATGATATAAAAATTAACAAAAGAAAATAAATTAGGAGGTTTATATTATGAGTTGTCCAAATAATTCTGAAAGAAGAGAAAGAGCAGAAAGATTAGAAAGATATTCTGACGGTTGTGAAAGAGGAGAAAGAGAAGAAAGAAGATATTGCCGTCGTCATCCTGAACCAGGCGAAGCACTTTTAAGCTGTGGATCTGGTGGTGTTGGTCCTTTACCAATTATCAATACAGTATTATCTAGACCATTACCTGTTGTAAGTACTTCTTTAGATACAACTAGAATGTGTAGCCCAAGAGTTCTTTTAACCTTTACTGGTCAAATCAATCTTCCACTTGGAATATCTGTAACTTTAAACTTTGTAATAACAAAATCCTGTGAGGGAGGATTCTCTCAAGAGCTAGGAACCTATACTTTCTCTACTCTAGCAACAGTTTTAGAAGCTGAGACATTCTCTTTCCAATATTGTGATTGTGGCTCATGTCCAGGATGCTGCACTTATTCTGTAGAGATTTCCACTAATTCAATAATAGATATAGTTCCTGGTTTAACTGTAACTAATGCTACTTTGTCAGCATTAGCAGTAGAATGCAAATAGGCACACTTACAAAAGGAGTCTTTTTAGACTCCTTATTTTTATTTATATTTACATATTTTTCACTTTCATATTAGTTGAACTTATCTAGGGTCGTAGTTGCTGTTATCCCAACCCAAAGATGGCGGAGTGTTATAGCAGGTAGACATAAAAACTCATAGCCAAGTTAATAGCTATGAGTTCATAGGGTATCTTGCAACAAATCTAGCTTATTTTTTCTTGTCTTTTCCGGTTGCCTTTGGCTTCTTTCCGCCACCTTTGCTTTTTCCCTTATCTGGCATGTTATCCACCCCTATTAATAAAATTCTTAAATTAATAGTACCAATTTATAATGAATTTGTAAATATGTTCATCTAATTTATTTTATTTACTTTATATCTATTTTTATACAAAGTCATAGTTTTTATAAATAGTAGTTTTGTTTCTACCTGTATTCTTACTAAGATAAAGAGCCTTATCCGCCCTATTTATTGCATCATAGAATTGAGAATCATTATGAGAAAAGCTAGATATCCCAAATGACATAGTTAGTTTGATCTTATCTTCTACCAATAATCCTTCAATATCTGTTCTAAGTTTCTCAACAATTTTAAAAGCTGAATCTTCACTTACACTTTTTATAATTATTAAAAACTCTTCTCCACCCCATCTACATATGATATCTGATTCTCTAGTATTGGATTTTAATATTTTACTTATAGCAACTAATACCCTATCTCCCACCATATGACCAAAGGAGTCGTTTATCTTTTTAAAGTTATCTATATCCCCAAGAACTATAGCATCATTATCATTATCTGTACCTAACTCTGTAAACTTTTTTTCTAAGTAGGCCTCTGAAATTCTTCTATTATAGGTTTGAGTTAGAGGATCTATATTGGCTATTGTTTTCATCTTAAAATATCGTTGTTCAGCTAGACTTTTCTCTAACTGTAATATAGAATTTTTTCTTTTTACTTCATCAAAGTATCCATAAAATCTATTATATAAAATTTTCTCTATAATCATGGTACAGGATATTAGAAATACTAACCCTAATATAGCAATAATAATGGATTTTTTAAATTGTTCATTTTCTTGTTTTCTTAGATCCTCTATTCCATTATTTATCACTGTTTCTAAAGCACTCAAATCAATTTCTGCTGAAACTATCCAATTGTATCTCTCATATAGGTTGCTATATAAAAGCTTGTGTATTAGGGAGCCACCTTTATTTTCGTAATAATCTACAAAGCCTTCACCGTAGTTATTTATAGCCTCCATTTGCTCCTTACGAAAAAGTTTTCCATTTCCATCTTTCTCATCAATTGATATTAGTCCCTCTTCATCATCTAAGAGACTATAATATGTTACTCTCTGGTTTTTTTCACTACCTTCATGATCTTTGACTTCAACTATGGATATTTTGTCAGTAGAATTTTTAAATTCATATTCCTTTACCTTTTTCTGAATAAAGGCCTTAATTCTATTATCTATAAATGAATCTGGAACGCTGAGGCCTAGCACTAAATTAGTTTCTCTTAATTCTTCATATTTTTTAATATGATATGTTGCCATAATTTCTTCAAAGTGATTTTCATCCTTTATCGCCTTACCTATAAAGGATTTATTGGAGGAATAACTTATCTTTCCAATATCTTTATTCCACACAATCACATCATAGTTTGGATAAAAATCAGATATTCTTTCCAAAATCTGGTTTAGCTTATCATTATCCAATGAGGTTTTATTCTCATGAATATATTTATTTACTTCTTTGAAGCTGTCATTCATTGTATTGTTTGTGTCTTCTACAAAATGATGTCTTTCCATCTCTATATCTTTAATTATATTTTTTATTATGATTTCAATATTCTGCTTCTTTAAGTCAATAATATTATTATAAAATTTGTTAATGCTTGTGATACTAACTTCTTTTAATCTTTGTATATAATTCATACTTATAAGTAGAATCATAGATATAAAAACTATGGATATAGCCATATAAAAATGCCTTCTTATTTTTTTAAAAACCATAGTTATCTCCTCACAAAATATAATGATTTTGTTTAATCTGATACTTTGGTGTAGAACCAAATTAAGTTTTACTTAATCTTTATTAGTCCTTTATGTTTGTAAATGTATCATAGATTTTTTAAAAATTCAAGGTCTGTTTCGACATTAATTGACTATATTTTCATCATTGCTATGTTTTTACCCTCTGCAATACTTTACTATCTTTAAACTAGACATAACATCAGCTGAGTTTTCCATAAGTTCATCTAATAATTAAGAGAGTATTGCTTCAGCTTATAACATCTACAATACTCTCTTTTCTTTAATAGATTTATTTAATTGCAAGCTATGTCTATCATAGCATCGTCTACTTTTACGAAAGCATCTTTACACAATACCTCCAAATTCATTATAGTCTTTTCTACGTCATTCCCTATGATTCCAGTTTTAAATGGTACTACAGTATTATTAAGGGCTAAATATGCACTTATCACAGCCTCTGCTGAAGAAGTGGACAGTTTTATAGCACAGCTTTCCTTAGCTCCATCACAAACCATTCCTGTAAGATTAGCCAATATATTTTGAACAGTTCCTTCTATTTGCTCTTCGTTGCCCCCTAGAAGCCATGTTATTCCTACTGAAGATGCAATACCTGCCGCTATGGCACATCCACACATAGCCGATAGCTTTCCTGTATGCTTTTTAACAAAAAGATTGACTCCATGGGCTAAAAATATAGCCCTTAGCAACCTTTCCTCACAAATGTTTTTGTCCTCTGCTACAACTACAATAGGAAGTATTACTCCTAAACCTTGATTTCCACTTCCACCGCTGGTCATTATAGGACAGTTTCCGCCACTCATCCTTATATCAGAACCTGCTGCTGTAAGTATTCTGGCAGTATTAGCTAAATCTTTACCAACTATGCCTTCTTCCTGAAGTTTTAACAAAGATGCCCCCCATTTTAGACCTTCCTTTATTTTCAGGCCTTCCATGGCAGCTCTTTTATTCATGATAATTCCTTCTTTTATAAAAGATAGCTCATGAATATCTATGGTCTCCGCGATTTCCCTTAGCTCTTTTATAGTAAAATCCTTGATAAAATCTGATTCTACACCTTTAGTTTCCTCCTCTACTTCTTGAAATATAACCTTATCATTTACTGTTATTTTTTCAATATTAGTGTGAGCTCTCCTTATTATTACAGTAGCACTATTATTTTCACTCTGTAAATTGGCTTCTACAAAAACAGTATCTCCCCCATAAATAGGAGTAACCTCTACTTGTCCAGCTGCTATAAGTTGTTCAGCCTTTATAACATATTCATTATTTACATCCTTAAAAACCAAAAGTCCAGCTTCACTATCTCCACATATTGCACCTAAAGCCGCTGCTATATCAATACCACACTTATGGGTATTAGGTATAGTAACACTTTTTCCATTCTTAAATATATTTTTACTTACCTTTATGTTTATTTTATTAAAATCTTCTTTTAAATATTTTGCAGCAGTGGCAGCGGCTAATGCTACAGCTACTGGTTCTGTACATCCTACTGCTGGTTTCGTCTCATTTTTTATAATCTGTAGTAGTTTCTTCTTAACTTCATCTATAGTCAATGCATTCATAATTTATCCCTCCAATTGTAAAATCCCCACTATTCTATACTTAAATATAAAGCAATTATCATGCCAACATCATTACATTGTGTTCAAAGGATTATAAGGATATTTTTTTGCAATAATGCAAAAAAAGGATGCACCCCTGGGGTGGTTCCTTTATATGGAACCACCCCAGGGGTGCTGACAGATAGTTTTTTGCAATATTGCAACACTTTCGCATTATTGCAAATTATGCTTATTTAACTTTCTATATAGAGTGGAAAGATCTATAGATAATTTATCACATATTATGCTTTTCCCCTTAGCATCCTCTCCGTACTCTTCTAACATATCCTTTAACAAGTTTCTCTCATAGTAATCTACTCTGCTTTTTAAACTCATAGTACATTTATTAGTTTTTATGTTTGAGTCTTTAAATGATTCTGGCAAAGAGCTACAGGTTATAGTTGCGTCCTTTGAAATGCTAACTAAATACTCTATGACATTTTCTAATTCCCTTACATTACCTGGCCATCTATATTCCTTAAAGATATCTTTTACTTCTTTAGATAGCTCTTTAATTTCCATATCATACTTAGTGCAGTATTTATCAAGTAGATAACTACTAAGAAGATATATATCCTCTTCTCTATCCTTAAGGGTTGGAATCATTATGGGAATAACATTTAACCTATAATATAAATC
>DINW01000022.1 GCA_002423705.1 Clostridium sp. UBA5530 | reverse complement strand
AGTCGTTTTTGTTTTTCCGGTGCATCCCTTAACGGAACATGACTTATTATATCAGCCATTTATGTCTCTTTTTCATGTTTATTACTTATTATACTAATTTAATCACGTATTTCTCATTTATTCTATCTTTGTCATCCTTTTACGCAGATTGACACACTAGGATTAGTGTTTTTTATTTATCCATAATATTTGCCTTTTATCCCTATGGTTTCTTAATTAGTCTGCATCTATTTTTATCTGCATTCTTTCTGCTATTGCCATATTATCTATAAGGGCTTTAAGCTGTAGCCTGGAAGATGACCCTTTTGTTGCTATGTCTATGTTTTTATTAACCAATGGATGAAAATATCCTGATTTAGAACATTCTATTTGAGCATTATATACTGCTTCCTGTAAAACTTTTTTATCTTCAATCCGATTATCTTGGCATATTCCATTTAATATTAGCAAGCCACTCTTTATGTCTTCAGAACATAATACTTCATCATTATATATTCCATTTAATGCCACTTTACCTCTCTTGAATATAAACCCATTGCAATAATTCTTTTTATAACCCAACACTTTAACATCTCTTTTCATAAGCCATTTAATAGTAGCTTCTATATCTAACATATCCTTTGGAGATGTACTAAGGAGAATTATATTAAACTTTGTTAGTGCCACTAAATCTCTAGACATTCTTCTTGCCTTTAGAGCATCTATTCCTCCCATGCCTGCTGTCACTACTATTCTATAATTTCTTTTATCAGCTATAGCCATGGCCCCTGATGCTGTAATTAACCCATTCCACCCTTCATTACAAGCTCTTTCTAGATTTTCTTGGTCAATTCTAGGCCATCCTTCGTCTTTGCTCTTTTTCCTATATATTATAAAATCTTTTATACTACCTATCTTAAGTTTTCCCTCAAGAAACCATACTAAATTTTTTTTATTATTAGGCCACCGTTGTGCTAACTCTATATCATCTATAGAGTATAATCCTTGTCCCAACAATGCTGTTTCTACTATATAATTATCCCTATTGTTGTCATTAATTAAATCCATTATCATTTACCTTTCCTGTTTACCTTAATTTAATTACCGATTTATCTGATGTCTACCTGATATAACTCCCCATAGTTTATTTAATTTTATATTTCACTACGTTTTATTGCAACCTCTATACGTATATTCAATATCTTTATACTTCATTATAGAATTCGCCTATAGCATTTCACTTGTTGTTATTCTTAAGCTGGTTACACTGGAGTATCCATCAAGTTCAACTAACATTCAGGTGGAGTTAACAAATTTCTAAGCAACCTTATCTTAAATATCCTATAAAAAAATTATGTCTTAATTAATATTTACTATCTTGCATTATGCAATACCATTTGTTATACTATAGCTACAGATAATATACCTAGTCATTTTGAGCTTATCTAGGTCCTATCAACTACTATCTCTAACTTAAAGATCTTAAAGTGTCCCAGTAAAGGACATGAGATAAATAATTATTAATTCATATTTTATATGAATTCAGTGAGGTGATACTTTGAATTCTCAGTTAAAAAAAGGAGTTCTAGAACTATGTGTTTTATGCCTCCTTTCCAAAAAGGATTATTATGGCTATGAGTTAGTAAATGAAATTTCTAAAAACATACAAATTTCAGATGGTACTATATATCCTATTTTGCGAAGACTCAATCAAGAGGGTTACTTTGAAACTTATTTGCAAGAATCTCAAGAGGGTCCTCCTCGTAAGTACTATCGACTAACTAAAATAGGTATGATAACCCGTGATAAACTAATTGATGAATGGGACATTTTTGTTAATGGGGTTAATAATATCATAAAGGGGGATTTAAATAATGACTAAAAGCCAATTCATGAACACGTTAAAATCAAATTTAACTGGATTCTCTACTAAAGAAATAGAGGAAATACTTTATGACTATGAGGAACATTTTAATATAGGACTATCTAGTGGAAAAACAGAAAAGGAAATCATTGAGGAGTTAGGGGATCCAATAGTAACAGCAAAGCAGTATGTAGATAGCAGAACCCCATCTAGGGATATAGTTTCATATAAAGACAATTCTAAGGAAAGTAGTTCCAATGAAAAGTCAAAATCTCCAACCCCAAAACCAACTTCTTCTGACGACAAAATTTTAGCTATTATCCTTCTTGTAATATTAATACTTTTTGCCACTGGTCCAACTTTGGGAGTTTTGGGATGTATTTTGGGCATATTTGCCGCCTCTGTTGCTTTGATAATAGCAGGCTTTGCCATGATAATAGGAGGCATTGCAGGCTCCATTCCTTCATTCATAGTTCTACCTATCGCTTCTATCCCCCTATTTATTCTTATATTTGTTGGACTTGGTACCATAGCTTTAGGTGGCCTTATATTCATGGTAATGCTATGGCTTTCGAAGCTAATTTTCAACGGTTTTGGAAAATTATTTAGATGGTTTAAAGAAAGGTTATAATTGGAGGTGAATTTATGAAGAACCCATTATTTAAAAGAATTATCCTAACACTGTTATCAATAATGTTAATTTGTTATGGTATATCATGGTTTTTATTAGGTCAATATGGTGTGCATATGTCCTCCCTTTTTAATAGGAATACCTATGCTCATTCATCTATATTTGATGGAGATTTTTGGGAAGATTTTGGTCGCCATATAGAGAACTCTATTGAAGATAATTATAACCATTGGGATGCCTCAAGGGACACAAAGGATTCATTTAAGGATGAAAAATATTCTTCAATTAAAGGTATATCTTCAATATCAATAAACTCAGTATCATCTGATATTGATATTGAACTTATTGATGGTGATGAGCTTAAAACAGAGTTCTATATTACAGGAGATAAAGACTGTGCTACCTTGAATGTTGAATCTTCATCGGATACTATAAACTTGTTTATTAAATATAAAAATAATACTTCAAATTTAATAAAGGACTCAAAATTAAAAGTTTATATTCCTAAATCCTATAACAATAATTTAAAGATTTCTACCGTATCAGGTAATGCCTATATTAAAGTTTCATCCTTAAATCTTGGACAATTTTCCTTGCAAACAACCTCTGGAGATGGAAAAATCCAAGGACTTACTGCTAATTCTGCATCTATTAGTTCCATTTCAGGAAATATAGATTTCCTTGAACAGTTCAATGGAAATTCCCTAAAGGTTAATACAACATCAGGAGATGTAAAAGTTTCTAACATTAATGGGTCCTCAACCATTTCAACAGTATCTGGAGAAATTGATTTTTCTGCTACGTCTCCAGTTAAAGGATCTCTTTCTGCTAAATCTACCTCTGGTGATGTGGATCTTTCTGTAGGATTGTTAGAATTCAGCTTAACTGGTAAAACTACCTCAGGGGATCTTAAGTCCTCTAACAAATTTAACAGTTCTATATCAAAAAGGGCTATATCCATCAATAATGGAGACCAATATAAAATTGATGTGTCTACCACCTCAGGTGATATAAATGTTCAATAGAATTAACTTCAAATAAAGCAAAAAAATGTGTAACCTCTAGGGAGCTAGTTTCATATATTATAAGTGAACACAAAACTCCCCAGTTTTATAAAGGAGATCTTCTCCTTTATTACAATTACACATTATCCATTCTCCCATCTAATTATATAAATAGACTGCTAAAGCCCCCTTCAGCAGTCTATTTTTTTATTTACTATATAACATCCATTTCTAAAAGAAAATTGTAAATATTATTAAGAATATTACACCAGGTATACCCAGTACTCCCGCTATAAGACAGGTCACTAGATTTATACCTATTGTTAGTCCAAAAGCTCCACCGAATAAGTTTACTAACCAAAGTAGTATGCCACCTAATATAGCATTAACCATAAGTTTTACCAACATTTTTATAGGCCATGCAAATAGCTTAAATATTACATATAGTATAACAAGTCCTATGACAAATCCCAAAAATGCATTCATGAAATCACCATCCTCGCTTTTATATTAAATATTATGTTATATTTTTATAGGTTATTCCCAATCTCTTAGCCTCATCCAACAGATAGGAATACTTTGCCTTTAGTGCTTCTTCTAAATATATAGCCATTTCAACAAGCTTAGGTTCATTGGTGTATTCAAATAAATTCCTTGTGCATTCCAGTTCCTTTAATGTGCTTGATATAGCATTTAGAATTATTTGTTGCTCTTTTTTTTCGCTATCTTCCATGTTGTGGTGTTTAATGTTAGGTATCATGTTTATATAATTTATGAAAGTCATGAATTTTATCCTCCACAATAATTATTTTATCTGATAATAATTATTTACATAAAATGGAATTAATATTCACAACTTTTATTTTTTTATTAAGTTTGACTATATTTCTTTTCTACCTTCTAGGGCTTTAGATAGAGTTACTTCATCAGCATACTCCAAATCCCCACCTACAGGTATACCGTGGGCTATTCTAGTAACCTTCACTCCCAATGGCTTTAAAATTTTTGAAATATACATAGCTGTAGCCTCTCCCTCAACTGTAGGGTTAGTAGCTACTATAACTTCCCTTACCTGATCGTTTATCCTAGTTATAAGATCCTTTAAATTAATATCTGAAGGCCCTCTTCCTGCCATAGGAGATATGTTTCCATGGAGCACGTGATATACCCCATTATATTCCCTTATTTTCTCCACTGCCATTATATCCTTAGGTTGTTCAACTACACATATAACTGATTTCTCTCTGTTGGGATTCCCACATATAGGACAAGGATCCTTTTCCGTGTAATTCCCACATATGGAACAATACTTTATAGTCCCCCTTGCCTTTATAAGGGCATTTGCAAATTCCTCAACCTCTTCCTTAGGTAAGTTTAGTACATGGAGGGTTAGTCTTTGTGCGGTCTTATACCCTATACTTGGTAATTTTGCAAATTCTTCAATTAGTTTCTCTATTGCCACTGGATAAAAATCCATTGTTTCATCACATCCTCAATGTCCTATTAAATAAAAGGTGAAATTTAGGCATACCTAAATAGTATGCCTAAATCTAAAAGATATATTAAAATAGTCCTGGCATTCCCATTCCACCAGTTATCTTTTTCATGCCCTCTGAAGTTTCTTCTTGTGCCTTCTTAAGTGCCTGATTACAAGCAGAAAGTACTAAATCCTGTAACATTTCAACATCATCTGGATCCACTACCTCAGGTTTGATTTGTATATCTACAACTTCATTTTTCCCGTTAGCTACAGCCACAACTGCTCCACCGCCAGCAGATCCTTCAAAAGTCTTAATTTCAAGTTCCTTTTGCATATCTTCCATCTGCTTTTGCATCTTTTGAGCTTGCTTCAAAAGATTGTTCATGTTAGCTCCTCCTCCCATTCCTGGGAATCCTCCTCTTGCCATATGAAAACCTCCTTAAATTTATAGAATATCCTCTATTATATATTATTTTATCTAGCTTTACTATAATTGATTTTCCATTAATCTTCAATAATTTCGATAGGAGTATTTTTAAAAGTTTCCTTTAGTTTTTCTTCCTTAGACATTTCTCTATGTTGCCCTTGTTCTATTTTATATATTACTTTTACCTTTTCTCTAAGTATTTCACTAAATACACTGTCTATGGTTCTCCTATTTTCATCTTTTTCTAGTCTTTGCTTATTAAATGAAAATTGTTCTGTATATTTTATTTCAATAACACCTTTTTCACATCTGGAAAGCTTACCTGTTATTAAAGATGCATAAATAACCATAAGTCTCCTGCTCTTAAAAGTATCCATAATATCTCTCCATGCCTTTTCAACTTTATCCAGGGTTAATGCGGAGTCCTCATTGTAGGCAGCTAATGGTTCATCATCTATTATTTCCTGAACCACCCTAGGACTCCTTTTAGCGCCATCCACCTTAGGCAACTCTCTTTTCCCAGTTTCATTTTCATTGGAAGTATTAACGGTAATTGTTCCTTGGCTTAAGGCTTCTTCTAATTTATTTAACCTAGATAGCATAACTTCAGGAGAAGTGTCAAATTCAATTCTACACATCTTTATTACAGCTAGTTCCAAGTATATCCTAGCCTCTTTGCTCCACTTGGCTTGCTCCTCGGCATCTTGAAGAATTCTTATAAACCTCATTATTTCTTCTATGTTTATTTTTTCTCCTTGTTTCTTTATGAGCTCTATGTTTTCCATAGACATGTCTAGTACCTCTTGGGGATTATTGCTTACCTTAACCATGAGCAAGTCTCTCATGTGTGTAGTTAAATCCTTTATAAATGTATATATCTCTTTTCCTCCAAGGACTATGCCATCTATTATCTTCATAGCTTTTTCTGTATCTTTATTTATTACACAATCTGTAAGGTCTAATAAATTTTCATTGGTTACAAGACCTAGCATATTTATTACATCATCATATTGAACCTTCCCTGCTCCCATAGATATAGCCTGATCCAACACACTTAGTGCATCTCTCATGGCTCCATCTGACATACGAGCTATTAAATTTAAGCTATTATCATCTGCTAATATTCCCTTTTCCGAAGTTATCATCCTTAGCCTACTTGATATGTTCTCGGTTCTAATTCTCTTAAAATCAAACCTTTGACATCTAGATAATATAGTTATAGGAAGCTTCTGAGGATCTGTGGTAGCTAATATAAAAACTACCCTTTCAGGTGGTTCCTCTAAGGTTTTTAAAAAGGCATTAACAGCACCTGCCGATAACATATGTACTTCATCCATTATATACACTTTATTTCTACAGTCCCTAGGTGGATATTGTACATCCTCTATTATATCCCTTATTTTATCTACTCCATTATTTGAAGCTGCGTCAAGCTCTGTTATATCTATATTAGTTCCTGCATTTATACTCTTACATACCTCACATTTATTACATGGCTCTCCATCCTTTAAGTCTAAACAATTTAAAGCCTTTGCCATAATTTTCGCCATTGTAGTCTTTCCTGTTCCTCTAGTTCCGCAAAAAAGGTATGCATGAGGTGTACTACCATTTTTAATTTGGTTTCTTAGTGTAGTTGTTATATGTTCCTGACCTACCACCTCACTAAAGGTTCTAGGTCTCCATTGTCTATATAAAGCTGTATATGCCAAGAACTCTTCACCTCTTTATAAAATTAGTTATCATTTATAATTATAACCTAATGCATAAAAAAAACCTATGAGTAATTTAAATAAATATAGGTTACCTCCCTTGTATTAATAATAGTATTAAAAATAAGGGGCAGCTATGAAAATTTAACGCCACCCCTGAAAACTTTTTAACAGATTTGTTTTTCCTCTTTATTTTTATAAGCTTCTGCAACATTATAAAGGCTATAAAAATATCCTTTTCTATTCATTAATTCATTAAAATCTCCTATCTCCACTATATGGCCTTCCTTCATAACCATTATTTCATCATAATCTAATAGTATATCTTCCATTAACTTATGAGTTATTACTATGGAAGTGACTCCTTTCAAATCTAATAGAGATTTTTCTATGCTATAGGCTGTTTCATTATCTAAGGCAGATGTAGATTCGTCTAAAATCATTATAGAAGATTTTTTCATCAAAGCTCTAGCTATAGCTATCCTTTGCTTTTCTCCTCCCGAAAGTTTACATCCATTTTCCCCAATATCCTCATAGATGCCTTTAGGTAGTCTATCTATTAGCTGCGCTAGACCTGCCATAGTTGCAGCCTCCAATATACAAGAGTCAGTATAATCTCCGTAAAGTCCTATATTATCTTTTATAGTCCCATCAAACATAAATACATTTTGCTGAATAACAGAAATATGCTTATAGATATGATTTATATCTATATCCCGAATTTCCTTGCTATCTATCAGTATATTTCCTTTATAATCATCATAATATCTTAGTAATAGCTTTATAACAGTAGACTTTCCACTGCCACTACCACCTACTAGTGCATATTTTTTGCCCTTATGAAATTCTATACTAATATCATTTATTGCATTTTTCTCTCCATTATAGCTAAAGTCCACCTGCTGTAGTTCTATCTTGTCTTGGAATCCTTCCAAGGAATAAGTTTCTGTTGTTTTCACATCCTCTAATGTCAATTTATCTATTTTTTCTATTATAGGCTTTAAAGATTTGATTTTATTTATAATTTGAGCACTGGATCCTATAGGCATGGTTATTCTTCCTATAAGTTGAACTAAGGCTATCATAGTGCCTACTGTAGTCTCACCCTTTATTACAAAATATCCCCCTATTGCAATAGGGGCTGTAAATAAAAGCAATCCTATATTTCCTGATATGCACCCTATAGTTCTGCTATACAATAAATATTCCTGCTTTTTGTCCTCAGACTCCCTGTTGCTCTGTGAGTATAGCTTAAATACCTTATCAAATATGTTGAAGTTTTTTACTACTTCGAATCCAGTAAGTATATCTTTTGTCTTTGCTATGAATACCTCTAAGGATGTGGAATATTCTCCTCTTCTATTGGCTATTTTTTTTGAAAAAAGTTGAGGTAATACAAACGATATGGTTCCAAGAATAAGAACTGCTAAGGTTACATATATATTTATATAAATTATTGATACCAATGCCATACAGAAGCTAAAGACATTATTTATCAAGGCAAACATGGTATCTATCCCATCATTTTCTATCATTGTTACATCATTGCTTAAAATAGATATATATTTAGCACTATTTTCTTCATTAAAGCTTCTCATGTCTTTTACCATGATTTTGGAAAATATGTCTTCTTTAATGTACACCATCGTTTTCTTATTATATATAATTTTACAAACTGAAAATAGTAAATCTATAATGAAACATACTAAACAGAAAAATATAAAAAACATAACCCCCTTAGTAAATTTATTTATATCACCTTTTGATGCTAAATCTACCATGTATTGAAGAACAAAAGCACACATTACATTTGCTGCTGCTATGGCTATTTGAAGTATACAAGTTATAATAAATAAACCTTTAAATTTAAGAATATATTTTTTCATACTCTTTCTCCCTGCCTACGAATTCACTATCCTTAAAGTACAGCTTCATATATAGGCTTTTTATTTTTCACATCTGAATAATAGTGTAACAGGATTTTTTCATCTAAAGATAAGCCATCTGGCAACTTACCATTACATACTTTAGGATTTAAAAACTTAGAATATTTGCATCCTCCCATACACATAGCTAATTGATTGCACTTAGAACAATTTTCAGTGTTACATGGTGAAAATTCATTAAATTCATTAAATCCATCTTTATTAATGAAACCTATGGTTCCTTCTTTGTTTAATTTTCCATAATAAAAATTATTTTCTGCCGCCACTGAACAAGGTGCGCACATTCCCTCAGGGTCTATAACTATAGTTCTGTTTATATTAGCTTCGCAAGTCTTAAATCTATTAGTAAACACACCCACTTTATATCCTTTCTCAAGGGCTTCCATATATATATTAAACATACTTAATTTAGTATCTTCCTGAAACACATTGCATAAATTTATTTGAACTTTATGTCTTTCATCTTGTGGAATAATATCAAATATTTCACCTATATGTTCATAGTTGTACTCCTTAACGTTAATCCTTAAAGTTAAAAATATATCTTTTTTTATTAGTTTTTTTAGGTTCTCCTCTATAACCTCATAGGTTCCCTCTCCATTAATTAAAGGTCTCATCTTATTATGATATTCTTTATTGCCATCCAAAGTAACCTGTATATGTTTAAGCCCTACTTCATCTATATGCTCTATAAATTCATCATCTAATAAATATCCATTTGTAGTCATAGAGCATTGATATCTACATTGATTTTTATCACATGTCTGTCTTATTTTTTTACTAAGACTTAAAATTAAATTTTTTTCTAAAAGGGGCTCTCCACCAAACCATCCTATTAAAAGTCTTTCATTTTCTTTAGATACATTGTCTATAAGGGAAACCACGTTTTGTGCAACTTCCTCGTCCATAGATACTGCTTTGTGCTTTTCATAGCAATATGGACACCTGAAATTGCAATCTAAGGTAGGCTGTAAAACTAAATAATATAGACCCTTGCTAAGTTTTACTTTACCTTCTATATCTTTTATGTTATTTACCTCATCTATATTATCATTAACTAAAAAACCTCTTTCAATAAGATTTTTTATAACCTGAAACTCCTGTACTGTAAATTCCCCTTTGTCTAAGGTGCTCATTAACTTTTTTAAACCTAATCTTGTTGCCTGATTATATTTCATATACTTCCTAGTAAAAGTATTGTACATTAGATAGTCATCATTAATTTTTGTTTCTCTATTATATACAGATTCCTTAATCACCATATCACCTCTTCACATAATAGTAAATAAATGGGGTGTAAACCCCATTTATTCAACTTCCCTATTTAATTTTGAACCATATCACCACTGCATGGCCATCCACAACCGATTTGTAATCCTGGTTCCATTTCGTCTTGCTTCATTCCAGCTTCTTCATTTCCCTCAAGATTCATTTTTTGTTCTTGAATAGCATTTGCTAGCTCTTCTGAAGATATTATTACCTTCCCATCCTCAACTTTAACATCTTCTAGTGATAGTTTCTTGTTTTTAACATCCATTTTCATTTCCCCCTTTAATTTTATATTTTTTTATATTATGCATGTGCATAATAGCTTATTAATGATTAGTTTCCATTATTATTAGAAGGATCACTTCCTATATTTCCTATGATTTCATAGGATATGCCTGGCTTTTCTTCGTCCATGTTTAATGTCAAATCTGGCTGTAAAACCTGTTCTTCCTCAGTCTTTATAATTTTTTTACTCTGTTTTTTTATACCTTTTTCCATAAAAACCACTCCTTAAAATATTATTTTAACTTGTAAGGTGATAAAACACTTATAAATCCATAAGTCTCTGAAGCTTCAAGATTTTCTAGGGATTCATATTTTGCTATAAGCTCTTCTAGATCTTTCTTAAAACTTTCCATAGTTTTCACATCAGTCTTTATGAAATTTACTTTAATCTTATGAGGCTTATTTCTATATCCATCTATGCCTCGAATAATTTCTCGAGTCATAGATGCAAAATGTTGTGCTGATAGCTCTATAGTTTCGCTGTTATTAGCATTTTTACAGTTATTCTTTAAGTAATTTAATATCTCTATATCCGTAGATATCAATTCGTAGGTTTTCTCTATCTTTCCATCCACTACTTTTGTATCTACTATTTTTATTAATTTTCCTTCTAATAATCTGGTTATATAAAGTTGCACTGAAAAACTGGGTAAATTTAATTCCCTAGCTATTTCCTTAACGGTCTTAGCCCCAGATAATAATATAAGTAATATCTCTAAAGATTTTCCTTCCAATATATCTTCCTTTAATTTGGAATCTTCTTTTATAAGAGACATATCAACTATACATGGAATGTCAGCCATATCATCCCCTCCTATGCCAATTTAAGTAGTTCAATAGTTTCATCTATGTTGAAATTCCCTATTGCTGCTAGGCCCATATTCTCTTCTGTAAAGATATCTAATGCTGATCTTTGTATAGATTCTTTTCTTATTTTTTGAATATTTCTTACCTCTTGCTCCAAAGAGAATAATTGTCCATATGTAGAGCATCTTCCTAGGAACTTAAGGTGGGCAGTTAAATTATCTATATCAAATAAGGTTTTTGTTTCTAAAACTTTAATAGCTTTATTTACCTCATTATCTGTAAATCCCTGAGTTTTAGACTTTTCAAATTCCTCTATCATAATCTTCACTACTTCCTTTACGGAATTATGAGAACAAACTGTAGTGAATCCTAAGGTTCCTTTATTTTCATAAGTACTTACAAAGGATCCCAAATTGTAAGCAAGACCTCTCTTCATTCTTATTTCTTGAACTAACCTTGAATCTAATCCACCTGCTCCTAATATTTGAGATATAACCTCTATATTCAATCTATCCCTATGGATGTATCCAGGTATCCTAAATCCTATGGAAACCACTGAATTTTCTCCATTGTTAGTGGAGTTAAAATATATACCTGATTCGCTATTGACTATTTCCTTATAAGGTCTAGTATTTTCATCCCTCCACTGAGCAAAGTTTTTTTCTACTAAATCCAAGGTTTTATCATAGTCTATTCCACCTAATATAATTAGTGTAGAGTTTTCAGGAGTATATGCTTGTTTTATTATATTTTCAACATCTTCCAATTTAGCATTGTTAACATTATCAATGTTACCTACTATGACTCGTCCAACATCCATATTGCCCCATAATGCTTGACTTGTTCTTTCTTTTATCTGATTAAAAGAAGAAAAAAATCCTATAGCTTCTTGAGCAACTATCTTCTTCTCATTTTCTAATAAGTTTATATTAAAAGTCTTATTTTCTGTAACTATACTTGCCAGAGTTTCTATGCACAGTGGTATGCTCTTTGCTAGTCCATACATATAAAAGCTTGTAGATTCCTTTGTAGTTCCTGCATTATAAACAACCCCCTCTGAACTTATGTCTCTTATAAGCTCCTGTAGATGTGGATTTAAATCATTATCCGGGTTTATCATCAAATGTTCTAATAAATGAGACAAGCCATTATTATCATCATTTTCATGCT
This sequence comes from Clostridium sp. UBA5530, assembly GCA_002423705.1. Taxonomy (GTDB): domain Bacteria; phylum Bacillota; class Clostridia; order Clostridiales; family Clostridiaceae; genus Clostridium_X. Next base: position 14,464 of record DINW01000022.1, on the reverse strand, counting down.
TACTTCCTTGTTTTACCCAAATTCCGCAGGAGGCTGTTCTTACATAAGGAATCTTATGCATTATTACTCTTAAACCATTTTCTAGATATACATTTAATACATCATACATGCCCTTACCTCATTACCTTTTTATGTTACTTTTTTTATATTTCTTTAAAATTGTTGCTTGATATAACTTCTACATCACTTATGTTTATGAATGACATTGTTATTTATTAAAGTTAACCCTTATAATTCAAAGGTTTATATATAGTAACAAGTGATTTTGAAGAAGGTTGTGTTACATTTATTGTTTTCATTTGTAATAATTGTATTTTAATTATTATTTTACCTTTATTTTCCATTATGTCAATAGGTTATTTTTCTTGATTTTTACTCATTTATCTTCTGATCGAAGCCTTATGTTTTAAGGCTTTAATCTAACTTTAGGTTAAAAGTTAAAGGAATTTATGTGATTTCAACTGAACAAATAAAGCTCTAAAAAATCCTTAGATCCTTTAGGGCTTTACAAAGTCTATTTATAATTATTTTTTATTAAATTTATTTCTTTAACACAATTTAATTCAATTATATTTTCGTGTTATGACTCTCCGCCCTCTTTAGGCTGGATATAACATCAGCTGTGACTTAGATAATTGAACTAATTATTTAGGTGTCTTCAAATTCCACTAAACTAAGTTTCACTTTAAAGTATTCTTTTGCCAACCTCATATCCTTCTTTAAATAATTGAATCAAGAATTCTTTGCTATAATTCAAAGTATCATTTGCCTTAAATAATTCTTTTCTTTCTATTAAAATTATCTGTGATCTATCATAGCTGTCCAATAAATATTTAGGTATCTCAAAATTGTTATGAAGAACTATAAGATAAAGCCTATCTACTTTATTGGTTACAAAAGGTTCCATGAAATTATTGTTTAGCATTCCTCCATCTAGAGAAAATCCATCGTAATGCCCACCTTGCAGCTTTTCAGAAAATTTAACGGACAGTTCCTCAGGGTTATAACACTCTAACGCTCTATCAAAAGTTACCTCATTAACCCCTTTGGGACATACATAGGGCAATAGAGAACTATACTTTACAGCCTTTAAGGCTTCTTCTTTTTTAACCTTAACTATATCTACAACATTCTCTTTTAATTCTTTGTTTTCAACCTTATCATAATTTACAAAAAAAGATTTAACATAAGGATTTTTCTTACTTAATCCTTGTAATTCATCTATTATAAAATCATTTGGTACTGTATTAGATACCTTAATTCCACTAATAGTTTTAACCAGATCAACTTCTGTATAGTATTTTCTCATAACCTCTATGCTATCTCTATATATATAGTATCCATTGACAGCTCCTATGGACGTACCCGCTAACACATTCATATTTATTCCTTTTTCATACATTGCATAAACTGCTCCTGCTTGAAATGACCCTTTTGCGCCGCCGCCTTGAAGAAATACACCATTCATTTTTAATCCTCCCTATATATTTGCATATATTTTTTCAATAATTAATCTCATGTCTACCTGCTGTAACTTTTCATCCTCTTGGGTCTGGGGATAACAGCAGCTAGGACCTAGATAAGTTCAACTAACATTCAGTAGGATTTTAAATTCCACCTGAACCTACATTTCACTTCATTGGTGTTAATTTTAATTTTGTACCAAATTTTAAAAAATTTCAACTGTTTCTATAGTGAATGTTCTAACCCATGTTATACTTATGTAAAAGACTTGATAGGAGGCATCAATATGATTAGATTTGGTGTAGTAGGAACTAACTTTATAACAGATTGGTTTATATATGGTGGTAGTTTGCATAAAGATTTTAAAGTAACTGCTGTTTACTCAAGAACCTATGATAAGGGAAAAGCTTTTGCCAATAAGCACTCTATAGAAAATATATTTACTGATTTGAACGTTATGGCAAATAGTGATTTAATAGATGCAGTATATATTGCTAGTCCTAATTCTTTTCACATGAGTCAAACTGTTCTGTTTCTAAAAAATAAGAAACACGTATTATGTGAAAAACCTATAGCTTCTAACTCCAAAGAACTAAAGACCATGATTGAAGCTGCTAAGGACAATAGTGTGCTTCTTATGGAAGCTTTAAAAAGTAGCTTCTTGCCTAATTTTAAGGCTATAGAAGATAAAATATATAAAATCGGTAAAATAAGAAGGTATTTTGCTTCATTTTGTCAGTATTCCTCACGATATGACAAGTATAAAGAGGGGACAATATTGAATGCCTTCAACCCTGAGTTTTCTAATGGGGCCCTCATGGATATAGGAATTTATTGTATCTATCCTATGCTGAAGTTATTTGGAAAACCACAAAGTCTAAAAGCTACTGGTATGCTCTTGGACTCAGGTGTTGATGGTGAAGGGTGTGTTTTAGCAAAGTATGAAGATATGGATGGTATAATAATGTATTCTAAAATAGCTAATTCCTATTTACCTTGCGAGATTCAAGGTGAAAATGGTTCTATCATAATAGATTCTATCAGTAATATTAAATCAGTAAAAATTCATTATAAAAATGGCGATATAGAAAATATATCTCGCCATCAGGTAGATAAAAACATGTTTTATGAAATTGATGAGTTTATTTCTTTAATCAACACTAGTAAAAATGAATCTGCTATTAACTCTATGTCTTTATCTTTAATAGTATCTGAAGCCATGGAGCAAGTTAGAAAAGATATAGGTTTGAAGTTTCCTGCAGATTTAAAGTAAAAAAAGAGATGTGTTTCACATCTCTTTATTTGCATATGTAAACCGTGCACCTCATATCGACTATAAACCATAAGCGTTACTCATACAGTTAACTCAAACTAGGTTTTTCCACGGCACACAGAAGTATCCACTTACCGCTGCTTCCTTCCGGATCTGACGGGGTTCATGGGCTTCCATTGCGTGGGACCCGGTTCTCAACGTCACTTATACAAGCCAGACCCTACGTTTTATAGCCTCAATGAGGAATTCAATCCTGCTATAGCGGATTGCAGGTACAGGGCACCGCTAACTCCCCATCTAGCACGGCAAAATTAAAATGGCGGAGAGAGAGGGATTCGAACCCTCGGTAGAGTTTCCCCTACACACGCTTTCCAGGCGTGCCCCTTAAGCCAACTCGGACATCTCTCCATATAATATGCATTTTGTTACAAAGGTTATTATAATATATATATATATTTAATGCAAGGCTTTTCAGTCTTTTATTTTGTTACAAAATTAGTTATTTATACTAATTTATTTATATAGTATAATTTAAAGGTATATAATGTATTTTTAGGGGGTACTTTATGAAAAAACGAGATATTACTTGGTCTTTAGCTATGTTAATTATAATAGGCTTATTTATATACATAGCTACAACTTCAGCTTTTGGCGAAGCTACTAAACTCCATCCATACCTAATGGGATTCTTGAAGGTATCAATTCTGGCTACTATAGGAGAACTTGTATCTATGAGGATTTCTTCCGGTACTTTTAAATGTCCTAAAGGAATAGTTTACAAGTTCATAGTATGGGGTTTCATCGGCATGGCATTTGCCCTTGTATTCCAATTATTTTCTGGTGGAGTGGTATCAGCTAAAACCCAAGGACTTTTACCTTATGGTTATTCTGATTCTCTAGACAAATTCTTAACTGCTCTTTTAACCAGTGCTCTTATGAATTTAATCTTTGCACCAACCTTTATGGCTGCTCATAGAATAACAGACACTTATATAGACCTAGGGGAAGGTTCTTTAAAGAAAATTCATAGCATAAAGATGGATGAAGTATTATCCACAATAGATTGGAAAGGTTTTATACAGTTTGTAGTATTCAAAACTATACCTATATTTTGGATTCCAGCTCATACTATAACTTTTCTTCTTCCACCAGAATATAGAGTTATAATGGCTGCTTTTCTTTCCTTATTTTTAGGGGCAATCCTAGCCTATGCAAAACGCCCTGCTAAAGTTATTACTAATACTTTAAGTCAATAATAAGATGCCTAAGGCATCTTATTATTCCTTTACCCTATAAGTGGATCCATCTCTAGTTCTTTCTAAGAATCCATATTCTGTAAGCGCTCTCCTTATGGTGGCATAATCTTCGTAAATTCTGCCTAATATTTTATTTACTTCTTTTTCTGTATACGGAATATCCCTCTTAAAACTCTTGATTATCTCTTCTAGCACTATGATTTTTTTCTTCTCCTTTATAGGGTAAGTCTTTAATGCCCCTGCTTCATCCATATGAGTTCTTAGTACTTTTTCCTTTTCTTCATCAGTTATATTGAATCTATCATCTAAAGTCGTTGCAGTTTTGTGAGCATCACTTAAAGTTCCTTCATCAAGTTTATTTATAGTTTTCTTAGTGTTGTCTTTCAACAGCCCCATCATTGCCACAAAAAGTTTTCCTTGTTTTTCCTTTTCCCTTAGCTTATAACGATGATTTCTTATGGTTGATTGCGCTATTCCTAACTTGTCTGAAATCTCCTTGTCTGATAGTCCTTCTATAAACATAGATATTAGTTGTTTTTGTATATCGGATATTCCTGTAAAGGTGGAATTCATATTTAGTATATAGTTAAGCATTGAATTATGCTTATCCTCTACGTGAAGCTCTGCAGCCTTTTTAGCATCATAAAATTCTCCATTGATGTTATATATTCTACCAATAGTGAAAGTTTCTTCACACACCAAACACTGAATATGTCCTTCTGTCTCTATATACCCTCTTTTAATTTCATTTATAGTAGCATTCCATATAGGATCCTTTGTCTTTTCACTCATTTCAATCCCTCCTATATTTATATTACATCCAATTTCATCTTTTGTCTATATTATAATAGACATTTATTATATTTGTTTGTAAAATTATCACTCCAGGGGTGGAGGTATATCTTTCCTCCACCCCTGGGGTGACCCCTTTTATTTCCATTTAGTATAGGTTTTTATATGAACTTCTATTCCATCCTTGTTTAAATCAAGTATTACATATGAAAACCATCTTTCCTTTCTCCTTCGGGTAAAAGAGCCAGGATTTATTATTAAAGTTTTTCCTTTAGTAGTTATAAAAGGCTTATGGCTATGTCCAAAAATCATCACATCTAGTTCATCATCTTGAAATGCCATCATAGCATTTTCTAAAGTTTCTTTTTCTCCCTGATGACCATGAACAACCCCAATCCTATAGGAATCTAATACTACTATTTTTTTATCCTCTAACTCTCTTTCCAATTTTTCTTTATCATTGTTACCTTTAACCACAATAAGGGGTTTAAAATCCTTTAACACCTTTAATGTTTCCTCAGAGGTTACATCGCCTGCATGTATTATCAATTCTACATCTAATAATGTCTTATTGAGGAAGTTTTTAAACTCCTTCACAGATTTTGATGATATATGAGTATCTGCTATGATGCCTACCCTCAAATCTTCACCTTCTTTTCAATTTCATTATATAACTATATTATTTCCAATATCTAAAGATGGGAATAGTTTCTTTTAGAAATCTTCTAAATAATCTATATGAATTATTATGGTTTTAAACTAGTTATTCTATTTTAAGATTAATGGTACTGCCATTCTTCATATTCTTTATTTTAATCTCTTTTTGGGCTACTTCCTCTTCTCCTATCAATACTACGTTTTCTGCCCCAATTCAGTTGAAGTTCAAATTCCATCTAAACATTAGTTTCTCTTGATATGCAAAAAAAAACATGTAGGCATGTATCCTACATGGTTCAACAGATTATGATTACACTTAACTAATCACACATCCTCTAGAGATACAAGCCTCATGAAATAGACTTGTATCTGCTTTTTCCGCAAATCAAGCCTCTAGAGATGGTGATGGACTAAACTGTTATTATATGCCTTAAGTGTTGTCATAATATTCCTCCTGAAATTACATTTTTAATATTGTACAACATTTTTATCTGAATTTCAATTACTTATTTAATATAATAATCTATGTATTAGCTAAGGACTTATTATATTACTCTTGTAAGTTTGAAATTTTTATTAATATTCTATTATTGCTACTTTATACGCTGAGCTTGGATTATACAATATCTTTGGTTGTCTCCTGCTACTGGAAGCAAGTCATATGGGTTTTCTTCCCATACAGCTTCTGCTACAACCGTTGATGTAATATTTTCAAAGCCAGCATTTTTTAAATCATTAATCAAATACTCTTCAACCAATCCTCTTTCAAGACCTTTGCTTTTGGCAAGTTCAAAGCTTTTACTACCTTTTTCAATATAATTGCTTTGAATAACAATTTTGCCTTTAGGCTTAAGTATTCGGTATAATTCCTTTACAACTTTATCGCTTTCAGGAATATTTCCCAATGCAGCTAATGAAGTGATATAATCAAAGCTTTCATCTTTTATTGACATATATCGTCCATCTGTTGCCACATAAGACACTCTACTGTCATCTGTTTTCTTCATTCTTCTTGTCCACATTAGCATACGCTTATCTAGATCAGTACAAACAATAGAGAAATTTTTATTCTTAGCATTGAGAATTTTCTCAAGCATCCTCCCCATTCCTGTAGCAAGATCACAAACTACCCCTGAAAATCCTTCTATCAATTTTATCATATATTCATTCTGTATTCTCTGTGCTTCAATGGTTTCCTTGTTCTTGTGTGCATTATAATCCTTAATGCTCTCCTGATCTTCCTCCATACGTTCTGTAGCTTCAGTATCATTTTCAATGATGTAATCTGTTAAATTCCACAGTATCTCCTGATTATCTGACAGCACTGAAGAAATAACGTCAAAAACACCGTGTTTATATGAAAATTCACTTCCACATTTTTCACACTCTAATTTTTCAGATAAACTACATTTACACAAAGGACACATAAGTAAATCTTCAACTTTTTTCATTAGACTCTCCCCTAATCAGTTATTTCTATTTACATTATAGGTCATGTTATTTTGCTGTGAAAGATAAACAATCACTATAGTTATTTTATGCACAAACCCTCTACAGATTCTATCCTGCAGAGGGTTTTATTTCAGCATTATTTTAAATACACAATTTTTTTTATTGTGTCATAAGAAAGGTTGTACTTTGTCATAAGTTCATCAATACTTTTACCTTTTTGTTTTTCTAACTTGATTTCTTTGTTTCTATTTATAATCTCTTGTCTTGTACCTTTTCGGGTTCCCCAAGGATTCTTTATTCCCTCCGGTTGAGGAATATACAATATCTCACCGGCTATATATTTTTGAATTTCACTAAGTAAGTCAGAAGGTAATACTTCTGTAGCATTTATATATTTCATTCTAATTCGCTCCTTCACTTTATAAATAATTAAGTAAAGATGCAAAATCAGACTTATTAACATTTCAAAATTAGAATGAAAAAGCGATTAAAGAATTCTCTATGCAGCTATCGCCATTGTCTATAAGACTGATTCTGCATAGAGCTTTTTTCCTGATTCAACATTACCCCTAAAAAATCCTAAATCCAAATGAATCATTTTCATTTCTTCCACCCCCAATATATAATTATACCATACAGGTTTATTAAGAATTCTAATCTTCTTTGTTACTTTCTCAATATATCTACTGTATGTGCACTTGCTCCCAATAACTCTGGTCTTTCACAAGTTGATAAGTGATATTCAATGAAAACCTTGAATGTTTCCTCATCCATAGCATTGAAAACAGGGCGCATATAGTTAGCCGGCCCATCTGCCGCAATTAACTTTATCCTTTGAAGTTCTGCTGCTTCACTTATCTTATTAATATCCTCGATTCTTACATAATCATACAGATCTTCTTCCTCTGATATAACATGAAAATCCTCACTAAGTTTTCCATTATTAATGGATTCATGAATGTGGTTTTCCTTAAATCCATAAGTCAATACACTATACTCATTCATGCAATATGCAACTAATATAACTCCTCCCACCTTTGTTACTCTTTTGGCTTCCTTCAGAGCTTTTACCTTGTCCTGAAAATTATATAAATGGTACATTGGTCCAAACACTAAGGTCATATCAAATATATTCTCAGAAAATCTTGATAAATCTAATGCTGTTCCATGATATGCTTTTACTGTACTTTTCTTTGATTTTAAAACTCCTAAATTATGCTTCACAAGTTCAATAGCTGTAACATCGTATCCTTCATTGGCTAGTTCCACAGAATATCTTCCAGTGCCTGCTCCAACATCCAAGATTTTTGCATTTTTATTATCTCCTAGATACTGATGAATATATTTCATAGAAGTTATATATTCCACTTGTCCATATTTTCTTGTCAATCTTTTATCTTCGCAAAATTTGTTGTAATATTTCTCTAATTCTATTGTCATCTTTTTATGTTCTCCATCTATTATTTATTATTACCATTGAACTTATCAGCTGCTGTTATATCCAGTCTAAAAGTATGGAAAGTTACAACAGGGTAGACATCAGATTAATCTATCCTCTATAAAATTTAAATTCTCAATTCTATATAAATAATCTATTCAGCATTTTGTCTTGAATAGTTCCGTATGCACATTCCCTTGACTCCAAACATATTTAACCTACGGTAAAATGGCATAACATCTTCATCACAAAGGAGATCAATCATATATAATTCCTTTAAGCTTTCTAGCATAAGTTCCGTTAATCTAGTTCCTATACCTTTACCCTTATATGACGGTAGCACTTCTAATAAAGGTATATATGCACTGATAATCTTATCTGATATAGCTGTAATAAATCCTACAACATCATTGTTCTCATCATCTATAGCTAACCAAACGTAAGAACTGTTTTCTAAAATCTCTTTATGTTTTTTTGTGCTTGGTGCATTGGGCCAATCCACAAAAAAACCATTTAAGTTATTCTCACTGACATTTTCTAAGTTATTTATATATTTTATCATTATATATCCCCCCATTATCAACTGAAGGTTAGTTGAACTTATCTTATTCAATATTATATACTTTTTTTAAAAAATAAGTAAGTACCCCTGGGGTGGTTGCAAATATTTCAATTTTAATGTTATAGTTAACTTGAGAAAATAACCAATCACCCCTGAGGTCGTTACAAAAAATGGAACGACCCCAGGGGTGGTGTCAATTAATAACAATGAGGTGACTAACATTGACTGATATAGATAAGCCCTTGCAGCTTTTAAAAAAATATTATGGCTATGATTCTTTTAGAAAAGGCCAAGAGAAGGCTATAAATAGTATACTAAATAAAGAAGATACTTTTGTCCTCATGCCAACAGGTGGAGGTAAGTCCATCATATATCAAATACCTGCTCTTATATTTGAAGGAATAACATTAGTTGTTTCTCCTCTCATATCCCTTATGAAGGATCAAGTAGATACCTTAAACAGTATGGGAATAAGCTCTACATATATAAATAGCACCCTAAGTAGCTTGGAAATAAATGAAAGGGAGCTAGGCCTTAAAGAAAGTCGATATAAGTTGCTTTATATTGCTCCAGAGCGACTAGAAACCCTAGAAAGATTTATAGAATTTAATGCTTTAAATATATCCTTTATGGCTATCGATGAAGCTCACTGCGTTTCCCAGTGGGGTCATGACTTTAGACCTAGCTATAGAAATATACCTGTCTTTATAAGCAGACTATCTACAAGGCCAGTAATTTTAGCATGCACAGCTACTGCNNCTGCTACAGATATTGTAAAAGAGGATATTGTAAACCTGTTGAACCTTCAAAATCACAATAATTACTGTACTGGCTTTAACAGGGAAAATCTTCACTTTAAGGTTTTTAGAGGTGAAAACAAAGAAAATTTTATACTGGATTATATAAATTCTCATATAGATGATGTGGGTATAATATATGCAGCCACCAGAAAAACTACTGAACACCTTTATTCCTTGTTAAGTCGCAAAGGTCTAAAGTGCGGCGTTTATCATGGTGGACTTTCTGAAGAAAATCGTAAATCCATGCAAGATGCCTTTATGTTTGATGATATAAATATAATGGTTGCCACCAATGCCTTTGGTATGGGTATAGATAAATCCAATGTTAGATACGTCATTCACTATAATATGCCAAAGAACCTTGAAGCCTACTATCAGGAAGCAGGTCGTGGAGGAAGAGATGGAGAAGTCAGTGAATGTATACTGCTATTTTCTTCAGGAGATGTTCAAACTCAAAAGTTCTTTATAGATAATTCAACCCTCCCACCTTCTATAAAGATGCAAGAATATAATAACCTTAGGGCTATGGTAGACTATTGCTATACGTCAAAGTGCCTTAAGGAATACATTCTTAATTACTTTGGAGAAGAACTAGAAGACAAATGCAACAGCTGTAGTAATTGTAATGAGGAAAGTCAATTGAAGGATGTAACCACCGAGGCTATGATGATTTTCTCTACTATATATAGGGTCAACGAACGATTTGGTATAAATCTTATAATAGATATACTGAAAGGTTCTAGAAACCAGCGTATTCTGAATTTAGGCCTAGATAAAGTCTCTACCCATGGGCTTATGAGCAAATATCATAGAACCTTTATTGAAGAAGTAATAAATAAACTTATAGCTGAGGGGTATCTCTCTACCACTGATGAGGAATTTCCCAGGGTAATCCTTGGAACTAAAGCCAAAAATACTTTAAAAAATAAAGATTCTATTTCCTTAGCCTTTAGAAAACAGTTTGAAACTCCTTCAGGGAAAACCCAATCTAACAAAGGCCTATTTGATGAATTAAAGAGCTATAGAAAATCTTTAGCTGAAGAGTTACAGGTTCCTCCTTATATAATCTTTCATGACTCTACCTTAAAAGAGCTAAGCGAAAAACTACCAACTACACAAGAAGGGTTCCTAAATATAAAAGGTATTGGGGTTGGGAAATTTGAAAAGTATGGAGAGAAATTTATAGATGTTATAAAAAACTACATGGAGACCAACAATTTAGATCCTGAGGCTTCTAAATTTTCACCATCTATTACCCCTACACCCGCTGGTGAAAAAAAAGAAAAGAGCCATATAATAACCCTTAACTTATACAATGAAGGCCATAGCATTAAAGAAATATCAAAACTAAGAGGAATATCATTGAATACAGTGCAATCTCACATTATTCAATGTGCTGAAGAAGGGGAAAATGTAAATTTAGACTTGCTAATACCTGAAGGCTCAGAGGGCTTAATATTAGACGCTATTAAAAAAGTAGGTATTGCTAAGCTTAAGCCTATAAAAGAGGAGCTGCCAGAAAACATAGATTACATGGCTATAAAAGCTGTAGTATGTAAGCATAATTTGCTTTCTGACTAATAATACTTTCATATTAAAATGCACCCCAAATGTTAAGCATTTCTTATAACATTTGGGGTGCAGATCAAGTGAACCTCTACATCTTCTCTGGAACTTCCATTGCTAATAAATCTAATACAGCTTCTATAGTTTTTTCTGTTAACTTCAAAAGGTTTAGCCATGAAACTTTCTTAGCTTTATCTTCCTCTACTAATATTTTATTTTCATGATAAAATCTATTAAACATATTACTAAGATCATACACATATTCACAAAGTTTATTTGGTGCCTTATCTCCATAGCTTATGTCAATTACTTCATTGAATTTAGCTAAAGTAAGCATTAAGTCTCTTTCTACTGAAGAACTAGGCTCTAGTATAACTTTCTCACTGCTCTGTAGTTCATCCTTAGCTTTATTCAGTATAGACTTGATTCTTACTGCAGTATAAAGTATATATGGTCCTGTATTTCCCTCAAAGGATGCGAATTTTTCTATGTCAAAGATATAGTCTTTAGTTGGAATATTGGATAAGTCACCATATTTTAAGGCTGCTAATCCTACTATCCTTGATATTTCTTCTATGTCCTCTTCACTCATATCCCTATTTTCTTTTATCTTGTTTGCTACACTGGCCTTTATTAATGATATTAGCTCTTGGAGTCTCATTACTCCGCCTTCTCTTGTTTTAAATGGCTTTCCATCTTTTCCATTCATAGTTCCAAAGCCTATGAAATTAAGCTCCAAGTCTTCTGGTGCTATCTTTGTTTTCTTTGCACATCTAAACACTTGCTTAAAGTGAAGGTCTTGTCTCTTATCTACTACATAGACTATTTCATTTGGATTATAGTCCTTANNTATTGTAGCTAGGTCAGTAGTTCCATACATGGAGGCTCCGTCAGACTTTTGTATTATTATTGGTGGCATTGGCTGCTTATCATCTTCTTTTGCTACATCTACTACTAAAGCCCCTTCGCTCCTATAAGTATAACCATTTTCATTTAAATATTTTAACATGTCTGGTATATACTCTTCTGCATCACTTTCCCCTTTCCAAAGGTCAAAGTCCACATTTAAGTTTCCATAGTTCTTTTTAAGGTCTGTTACAGAAACATTTAAGATATGCTTCCAAAGAGCCCTATATCCCCTTTTCCCCTCTTGAAGCTCCACAGTGGCTTTTTTCGCTGCTTCCATTGCAGCTTCATCACTCTTAGCTAATTTACTAGCTGATGGATAGATGTCCTCCAACTCATTTATAGTAAAAGGTGCTTCCTTAGGATATTCTCCTGTATAATTTTCATCAAAATAAGGAAGCTCTGGATGCCTTCTTTGTACCTCTGTTATAACCATTCCTATTTGTAGTCCCCAGTCACCTAGGTGAACATCTCCTATAACGTTGTGACCTAAAAATCTAGAAATTCTCTTTAAAGATTCTCCTATTATAGCAGCACGTAGATGGCCTACATGTAGAGGTTTTGCCACATTTGCTCCACCATAGTCAATAACTATAGTTTTAGGATTTTTGCTTTCCTCTACCCCTAATTTTGAATCTTTATAGATATCATTGATGTACTCTGTTATAAAACTATCTTTTACATTGATGTTTATAAAGCCTGGCTTTACTGCTGTGACCTCCTGAAATATATCCTCCTCTTTTAGAGCCTGTGCCACTTCCTCCGCCATTATTATAGGTGCTTTTTTATATTTCTTAGCTGCTGGAAGAGCCCCATTACATTGGAACTGGCAAAGATCTGGACGATTCGATACATTAACATTTCCGTATTGTCTATCATATCCTAAAGCCTCAAACTTATCCTGCACTACTTGGCTTAACTTTTTGATTAGTTTATCCATGTTTATACCTCCTTAATATACTCATTTCAATGAAGGGAACCTTAGTTGAATCTATCTACTATTATCTCTTAGCTAAAGAACCAGAAATATTATCAAAGGAAATTTCCCAATAAAAAATCCGCCTCTTAAATATTAAGAGACGGTAATATCCGCGGTACCACTCAAATTGATAGTTAAAAACTATCCCCTCAAAGCTATAACGTTGCCACCGACTCACCTCAGTACATAACCTTAGGAGCTTCTCCAAGATTCTTTTCCCTAATATACATCTTGCAGAACTTTCACTATACTTCTGCTCGCTGAAAGATGTGATACAAGGTACTCTTCTCTTCATAGAAATTTGTTTTAATAATCAATAATTAAAATTATTATATGTTTATATTTTATTTATGTCAATAGTAATATTGAAATTCTCCTATGAAGTGAAACTTAGTTTCAGGTGGCGTTTGGACTCCAACTGAATTTTAGTTGAACTTATCTAGGGTGGTAGCTACTGTTAACTTCAACCTAAAGAGAATGGAGTGTTAATGTAGGTAGACATCTGATAAACCCTCTGTGAAGTAATTCACTTCCGTCATTAAAGGATTTTATTCACCTTTGTTGAATATATATGAAACACTTAATGACTTTTTATTAACTATTTTATACATATTGCAAGGGGGAATCTAATATGGACATATTCTTAATTCGCCACGGTGAATCTGAAGCTGACATTTTAGGTGTTCACGAAGGAAGAGCTGATTTTCATCTTACTTCTAAAGGAGTTCGGCAAGCCCAAGCTATGGCTGCTTGGATGAAGAATAACCAGCCTATAGATTGCATATGGAGCAGTCCCTTAAACAGAGCTAAAGAAACCGCGGAGATTTTATCTAAGGTTACTAATATAGAAATTAATTATGCTGATGAACTCATGGAATTTAATAACGGTCTAATAGCAGGGCTTTCAATAGAGGAAGCTAAAGAATTGTTTCCTGAGCCTAAAGTAAAATATCCACATACCAAAATCTACAACATGGAATCCTCTATAGAATTTAGAATGCGTGCTGAAACCATATTGTCTAAAATAATAAATGAAAATTCTAAGGATGCCAAAATAGCTATTATATCTCATGGTGGCACCATAAATATGCTTTTTAGGAGTTTCCTTCAGTTACCCATAGAAAGCAACATAAGCTTTCCCACAGAAGATACCGGCATCCACCATTGGATTATAAAAAATAAAAATAAGTACATAATATCATCTAATAATTTCCATCATATTAAAAATATATAGATATTTAGAGCTAAAACAACCCAGCTCACTTTTTATAAACTTCAACCTAAAGAGGGTGGAGTGTTACAGTAGGTAGACATCAGAT
>DINW01000067.1:28764-28940 GCA_002423705.1 Clostridium sp. UBA5530 | reverse complement strand
TCGATTCCTATTGCCAGCTCCAAAAGCTTGGATATTTATCCAAGCTTTTTTATTTGATAAAATTAAAAATAATATAACTTATTTAGAGTTACACCAGATACACATGAAATAAAAATATGGCAAGCTACCTTAAAGTAGTTTGCCATGATCTTTGCCATTTAGTCTTTTAAGATTTT
>DINW01000067.1:28052-28673 GCA_002423705.1 Clostridium sp. UBA5530 | reverse complement strand
GTTTATAAGATTGAACAACTCTCCCTTAGAAAAATCATTTATGTTCTCGGTGCCTAAATCATCTATAACCAATAAATCACAATTATAAATTAAATCTTCTAGTAGAGGACTTCCTTCATAACGGATTTCCTTTAAGTCTTGAATTAAGGTGTCGGCAGTTCTGTATACTACTAGATATCCTTTATCTAAGAGTTCTTTTGCGATACAGTGACTCATAAAGGTTTTCCCGGTACCTGAATTACCATAAAAGAGAAGATTATCATTATGAAATTTAAAGTTATCTACATAAGCTAAGGATTTTCCGTAGATATTCTCCATATTTTTTCTAGGAGAATCCTTCTCCTTCCCTGTTCTATGAGAATCAAATAAACTCATATCAAATACATTAAAATTCTCTGCCCTTAGTAAATCTGCTAAATTAGAGTCTTTATAATATAAATCTACTAGTTTTTGCTTGAAGCAGGTGCAACGATTAATTCCTATGAAGCCTGTATCTTTGCACTTCATACATTTATAATGCATGGATAAGTAGTCCATGGGATAGCCATTAGAAACTAGGAGCTCAGATTTTTTTATTCTGAGATTTTCTAAATCCCTCTTCAGGCATTTCAATTTTTCTTC
>DINW01000067.1:15212-27923 GCA_002423705.1 Clostridium sp. UBA5530 | reverse complement strand
ATTATCCCATCCTAATAATTTTCTTTCAAGGGACTCAAAATCATAGCTTCTCTGTTCAAAGTTATTGAAGTTGCCTTTAGAATTAGTAGGAGATAATTTTTTAGCAGAAGGCTTTTTAATATCTTTAGCGGTTATAGCTTGAATAGTTTTTAGGTTATCCTTGTTCCAACTGTTTAAGATGCCATCAATATATTTAAAGTCTGCTCTATTCAATCTTTCAAAGCAAATTTTGCAAGCTCTTTCTACTACTTCTACAGGGAAAGCCCATTTGTTCACCCATTTATCTAAAAGCTCTTCTTGAGGCTTCATGATTTCAGCATCCTTTATACCTAAGAAGTTTAGAATCTTTCTATACTTAGTCCAAGAATCTTCATGTTTTTTTATAAATGTTTGAGCATCCTCCATACTTTTTATGCCGGCATCATGCCAAGCCAGGGCCACCTTTTCAAAGTATCGAGAATCACTTTTACCTTTAGACATACAATATTCAATTAAAACCAGTATAAGTTCTAAAGAAAAATTAAGGTCTTTTTGCCAACTTATATAGGTGGACATTTCTTGAGGAGAAAGAGGTCTTCCTAATAGTTTTTCAATTTCTTGTAAGGTGTCTTTTAAAGCATTTTTATTAAGTTCCTCTAAAAGGTTCACATTTCCATTTGATGAATTATCATCACTAGATAAATTCATGAATTCTATATTAAAATTTCCATACTTATCTACAGGCACTAGCTTTAGAACACCCTCTTCACTCCAATAATTTAGAGCATTCATTATATCCGATTCTAATAAATTCAGAGCAGAAGCCAGGATGGAAGAACTTACACCTATTTCTCCATTCAAACTGTATTTAAGCAACAACAGATAGACTTTAACAAACTCTCCTCTAGCCTTAGGCATATATTTTTCAAGAAATATATTGCTTACAGGGGTGAAGCTATTAGGAGAAGATTTAAACATAAGAGTACTCATTATATAGCCTCCTTTCCTTTTAGATTTACTTAACTACTCCATTATAACAAAGGGAAAAATATCTCTCAAGAACTAAAGTTAAACTTAAGGATAGGGAATTTTCAGTTTTAGAATTTGTTCCTGGTTAAAAATGAATATATTAGGACAAAAGAGGATAGATTAAAAAAGAGTGATTTTACAAGGTATCTAATCTAAAATCCATATGAAGAGCTAGATACCAAAATAACTATATTTACAAAGGAGAGGACTTATATTGGAATCGAGCAGTAATATTAGTTTAGGGAAGCTGATAATCATAGTATTAGCTTCAGTTTTACCACTATTAGCAGTATTTTTCATAGGAGAAGATAGCTTAGCTTATGGGGTATATGTAGATGATAAATTAGTTGGATACATAAAGAATAAAGAGGAACTTCAAAGCTCAGAGGAAGCTCTAAAAAATATTTTAACTAAAAATGCTGAAGAAGTTGATAAAAAGATAACCTTTGAAAAGGTATTTGTAAAAGATGAAGTTTTAGGAGAACCGCAGGAAATAGAAAAAAATATAATGACAGCTTTAGACTCAGATATATATTGCTATAACTTAACCTTTAATAGTAAAACATTAGGTACTGTTATGAATATGGATAGTGCAAGAAATATATTAAATAGGGTTATAGATTACTATATTAAGAAAAATGAATTTCCTGAAGATAAGGTAGAAGGAAAAGCCATATTAAATAAATTGAATCTGGAGAAGGTTTCCCTTAAACCCTCACAAATACCAAGTGAAGATACAGTTTATAAAAACATACTAGTCTTTAATGAAAGTACAAAGGATGAAGGTATTAAAGTTCAGATAAAAGTTAAAGAGAAATCAGAAGAAAAAATTCTTCCACCAACTGTTATAAGAGCCTCATCGGAATTGTTTAAAGGAGAAGAAAAGGTTCAACAACAAGGAGAAGAGGGAGTAAGGAAAGTAGTAAAGGAAGTTACATTTATAAATAATGCTAGAGTGGAAGAGAAAATATTAGAAGAGAAAATCTTGACTGAGCCTAAAGAAAAAGTAGTGTTGAAGGGGTCTAAAAATCCCATAGAAGACAAAGTGGCATTTTTAGATGTGCCAACTAGGGGTGCTGTGACCTCAGGATTTGGAGTGAGATGGGGACAACAGCATAATGGTATAGATATAGCAGGAAATACGGGAGATCCTATAAAAGCGGCTTTAGATGGAGATGTAATCTTTTCAGGATGGATAGATGGCTATGGTAATATAATAAAATTAAGCCATGGGGATGGCATAGAGACCTATTATGGTCATTGCAGCTCTTTAAAATCCAAAGTGGGAGATAAGGTTAATAAGGGAGAAGTCATTGCCTATGTTGGTAGTACTGGAAGAAGCACGGGTCCCCATGTTCATTTTGAATTAAGGGTTAATGGTATTCCACAAAACCCTGCAAACTATATTAAATGAAGTTAGACAATAGTTACACATGAGGTGAGTTTAATAATATAGGAGATATTTACGGCAACATTTTGCTTACAATATCTCCTTTTAAACCTAATTAATTTAGTTAGAAGAAAACAGAACATTTATATCAGGAATTCCAGAGCCTTGAATATTTTTAGGAAGATTCATATCCCTGCAGCTTATTCTTAGTAAGGAGGATACGTCTTTAATAGATAGCTTTGGGTTGCTTTCAAATATAAGTCCACAAACCCCAGCTATGAAGGCACAGGCCAAGGAAGTACCTGTATAGGTGGTATAGGGAACTTCTAAATGAGGAGGATAAAGCTTAACACCATTTCTTTCGGGAATAAAATTTTTAGAAGTATTAAGGCATGCTAGATTTACACAAGCTGCACTAAGGTCAGGCTTATCTATCTTTTGAATGGGTCCACAGGGGGAGTAGTTATATTTTGAATATCCACCCTTAAAGGTATCTATCCCAGCTACTGTTATTACATTTTTGAAGGTGGAAATGCCCATCAAAGATCCTTCAATAGAATCATTGCTTCCTGAAGGAACCACAGAAATAATATCTTTAGAAGCTACTAAGTCCAGCATTTTGTAAAATAAATTCTCAATAAAGGCATTAGTTTCCAAAAGTTCAAAGGGTAAGCATAGAACTTTTATATTAAACTGAGAGCTATCCTCTAAAACTTTCATTATGCTGTATAGAATGTTTGACACATAGCCTCTTCCGTTACCACTAAAGGCTTTGTATACGCAGAGGTGACTTTGAGGAGCTACACCTTTAAGAAAATTATCCTTTGAGGAAGCACCATTACCACAAATTATTCCACTTAAAGCGGTGCCATGACCATTATCATCATAGGGATAGTTAAATCCTTTTATTAAGTCATAAAACAAAGCTATTTTATTTGGATTATTAAGATCGCTATGGGGGAAGACACCACTATCTATAATAGCAATTCCTATACCTTTTCCACTTAGACCATATTGAGGGTTTAACGAGGTTCTATTAGCGCTTTTTACAGATAATCCATTTGCGCCACATAAAAAGCAAAAGGTGTCTAGACACACATATTCAACCTCAGGATATTCTATGAGTCTTTCTATATCCCGGCAAGTAAGAGAAGCGCTTATGATTTTTAATGGTTCTATGGAATTATATAGGATTCCTTTATAGGAGGTTATTTTATTCAATATGTTTTGTTCTAAATCTTTATACTTTATCAAAACTCTAAAGGATTTATAGACTTTTTTATCCATAGATTTTTTTAATTCTTCATGGAGCTTATGCTTAAAAGAAAACATGGCTAACTCCTTCATAATGATTTCAGTATATATTATATGAATCATTTTCCAAATGTTGATAGATTTTATTGTATCAAGTGAAACTTGAGGGAACTAGAGCTTTAAACACATATGGCCAGGGTTTATGTGTTGTTATCTTAGAGCTAAAGACAATAGAGTATTATGGTATGTGAACATCACATAAAAAAGCAGTGTCAAGATGAAAGGTTATCTTGGCACTGCTTTACTATTAAACTAGCATATAGTCATCTAAGGGAACCTTAAATTCTTCTTTGCATAGCTTTAAAAAAGCACTAGCAGTAGGTGTTAAGGTTCGCTTTGAGTTCAAAATTAAGTAAATTCCTCTTGAGAGTTTCACATCTTTTAAAGTAGAAATTTTAATCTTGCCATTGTCCACATAATCTTNNAGATACTATGGAAATACCAATACCTGTTTTAACAAATTGTATTATGGTATCTAAACTGTTAACCTCACAGTATACATTTAATCTTTCAGGATGTAGACCCTTTTCATTGAGCTTGTCCTCAAATGTTTTTCGAGTGGCAGAATTTTTTTCTCTCATAATAAATTTATATTTCATCAAATCATCTATAGTTACTTCTTTTTCCATGATAACTGTAGGACTGGATATAACCACTAGCTCGTCCTCTATAAGCTTAAAACATTTTATTTTATCATTTGTTATGTAGTTCCCTACAATTCCAATTTCGCATTGTAAATCCTCTATAGCCTCTATTATCTCTCCTGAGCTTTGTTCTTTTATGTTAAATTTTATATGAGGATATAAAGCGGAAAAGTTTTCTATTAAAGATGGTACTATTGTATTACAAGGAGTAGTACTAGCACTTAAATTTAAAGTACCACAAACAGTATTATTAAAATTTCCTATGGAATTTATTGCGGTATTTCTTGTATTTATTATGTCTAAAGCATACTCTAAAAAACATTTTCCAGCAGGGGTTAGGTTAACTTCTTTGGATGTCCTATCAAAAAGCTGTATATTTAGCTCCTTTTCTAAGCTAGATATGTGGGAACTTATTGTAGGTTGAGATAAGTATATGTTGTTGGCCGCCTTTGAAAAGCTTTTAAGCTTAGCTACGCTAATAAAGGCTTCAATTTGCTTAAAATCCATTTACATCCCCCTTAAATTTATTGTTTTACCTATATCAGTAATAAGAACTTTATCATCCTTAAGATTTTTAAGAGTTTCCAAGGTCTCTTTATCATCATCTAAGGATATTATAAAGGTATTATAGTGAATAGGTATAAAGTAATTACTGTTCATAGATTTAAAAATATTATAGCTTTGGATAGGAGTGCAGTGCATTTTTTCAAAGGTACTAGGAACATAGCAACCTACGGGCAGTAAAGCCACAGAACTTTCTAGTCCACTAAATTCCTCTGTGAATGCAGTATCACCACCAAAAAATACTTTAATATCTCCTCCATCAATAAGGTAAGCGTTTGTATAGCCATTATTGCCTAGATAGTATCTTCTTCCATCATGATTAGCAGGAAATGTATGTATTTTTAAGTTGTGTTCCAGAGAAATGCAACCATGTTCTTCAGCTATTATTACATCTTTAAATCCAAATTTTTTTAAAAATCCATATCCTTTGGGTACTATTAAAGTAGCATCTCTATTTAATCTTAAAAGAGAGGTGTACTCTAAATGATCCATGTGACCATGAGACAAAAGAATATAGTCTACATGGATGTGAGATAAGTCCATAGAAGGTCGTACCTTCCTTTTAAAGGGCCATATAGAACCAAGGATAGGATCTGTTACTATTATTATACCATTTATATTGATTATAGTAGTAGAATGTCCAATCCATTGCAGTGAATCTATTCCTATTGGGTCATGATTTGGTTCTTCAGCAGGAACAAAATAATTTTCAATGTTTCTTTTAAAGAGCCTCATTAAAAATATTGAATTAAAACCTATTTTTTTTACTAAAGCAGATAGTTCCATAAACAAACCTTCTTAGTTATAATTTTTAACCTTTCCATTTAAATATTACAATACCTGCAATCATTATTGCAACACCAATAATTTTAGAAACACCAAAGGTAAGTTTTTCACATCCGAAAAGTCCAAAAGCATCTATGGCAGCAGCAGTTAAAAGTTGAGCCACTAGGATAATGGAGATGGCATAGGTGGGACCTAGGTTAGTGATACCTTTCATTACAAAAAAGGTAATAACTACCCCTAAAATTCCTCCTAATAGATAGATTTTATTAGCGGAGGATATTTCTTTAAGGTCTCCCTTTCCCCAAAGCCAAACTATGATTAAGGTTATTAAAAATGCAGAGCCTTGAACTACCATATTGGTTTCCCAAATTCCAATTTTTTCACCAAGCTTTGTATTAAAAACACCTTGAAAACTCATAGCAGCACCAGCTATTATAGCAAATATAGCTCCTAACATAAACATCTACTCCTTATAAAAATACTAAGATAGGTCTACCTGCTGTAACCCTCCATGATCTTTAGGCTGGAAATAATAGCAGTTAGGACCCAAAATAAGTTCAACTAATATTGATTTGCAATCAAATTCCACATAAAACTAAGTTTCACTTCATTATTTAGTATTTCCGGAAAAAATAAAAAAACTCTAGTAAATATTACTAGAGTAAGAATTTAATATCCGTTAGCTTGACGAATATGATTTATTTTATTTTTTTTCAAGTAAGCTTCTTCTATTTCGGCATCACTAAAGCCAAGAGACATACCTAGAGTCAAAAAATCTTCAAATAAGGTTATGTAATGGTCTTTAGAGGCAGTTATCATCATATCATTAATGTCTATGTATAGATTAAGAAATTGATCTGTTAGACAATATTCGCTATCCTTAGGATTTAAATCTATATCAGTGTAATCTCGATCTAGCCCTAGGGTTAGAATAAAGTGAAGAGCATCAACATATTCCTCTAATATTACTTTTTTAGGAGAAGGTTTCTTGTTACTCCAGTACTTAAAACACCTGGTTTCATTAGCTAATTCTCCAATTTCAACATGAAGAGCTAGCATTTTCCGTCGAGATATTACATAGTCGCTTAATTCTTGATTGTAATCAATCTCTTCATTAAGCTGTTTTTGTAACTCAAATAAGTTTTTTAAGTTCATATAGCAAGGCCGCCTTTCTGTAACCTTCAATTTATACTAAATATTTTAGACTATAAAACAAAAATTGAAAAGTTCGGTAATCGTTTACCCTGCTAATTTATTTTTTAACAATGTTTTTAGAAGGTTTTTAGTGGGTATGTTCGCATAATAAGCTCTCTTCTGGAAGAAGTTGACTTCCAAAGCTCTATCCTGTTAATTTTAACCATCTTACTTCCACAATCTAATTGAGTACTGTAAGTCTTTGTTAAATCTTTACTAATACAATTGATATTATTTAAAGCTAAATACATATTTTCATCACTTATATCTTTAACTAAAAAGCCGTGAAGCTTTAGGGTATCATTTATTATTCTGGAAAGTCTTTTAATATAGCCTTTGTTTTGGATTTGAAGGCTAAAGGTTTTACCAGGATCATCGGAATATAAAACTGTACCTAATTCAACCTTAAAAGTTTTATATGGCTTTATAATATTGGATACCACAGCATCGAACTTATCAATATTAGGATTCTCTATAACTCCCAATGGAATATGAAAAGTTGAATTGCTGCGAGGTAGTCTATATTTTCTTGATATATTTCTTTGAATTGGTTCTACAGATTTAGAAGAATCCTCATCTAATAATGCTACAATATAATACTTCATATTTATACTTCTATTACAGAATACAACAAGTTAGTAATACTGTAATACAATGCCTCCCTTCATAAGGATATAAATTCTATTATTATAATAATTATGTAACCTTTTTTCACATAAATCCGTTTAAAATATGGTAAGAGGGGAATTAGAAAATGTGATATGACTTACCATATTTAATTATAACATAGATTATTTAAGCATATATAGAAAAATTTAAAGGAAAATTATATATAAGTTTCAACAAAAGATGATGAAATAAAGGTTCACTAATGATATATTTAGATGATATAATTAATAAGATACCAATTACCAACAATTATTAATAAATAACACAAAAAAACAGTGTAAAAAACAATAGATATTATGATATAATAAAATTTATGAAAGTATGCTAATCTTTAAATATGATTTTTTAATATAAGAACTTATTAGTTAACTAATAAGTGTTAGATAAAATGATAGTTAATTTATATTAATATATGTTTGAAGTTTTTAGAATAAGAGTTTTAAATTTGAAAAAATAGTATTAACTCAAGGGTAAAAAGTTAATACTATTATTAATGCTTTCAATAAAATATAATAAATGTTAGTTTAATGAAATTTATGAATCAGAGATATTTGACACTTATTGGATATGACATTGAGTTTAAGGATAGATAAATACGAAATTATAGGATAAGGGTGGAGTAGATGGAAAAACTTATTATAAATGGAGGAAGACCTCTTAATGGAGAAGTAAATATCAGTGGCTCAAAGAACGCTGCTGTAGCGATATTACCAACAGCTATTATGGCAAGTACAGGAAAATGTGTTATAGATAATATTCCTGATATAGAAGATATATATTGTTTAGAAAGAATAATTGAATCTTTAGGATGCTCAGTAAAAAGAGAGGGTAGTTCTGTTACTATAGATAGCACTGCCATAAATAACTTTCAAGCTTGTAGCGAAGATATGAGACGTATGAGAGCATCTTATTATTTAATAGGAGCATTACTAGGAAGGTTTAAGGAAGCCAAGGTTGAACTTCCAGGGGGGTGCCCTATAGGTGCTAGGCCTATAGATCAACATATAAAAGGATTTGAGGCTCTTGGAGCTGAAGTGAAAATAGAGCATGGTGCGGTTATAGTAAAGGCAGAAAAATTAGTAGGAGCTAACATCTTTTTTGACGTAGTCACTGTAGGTGGGACTATCAATGTAATGTTAGCAGCTACTTTAGCAGAGGGAACTACTATTTTAGAAAATGCAGCCAGAGAACCACATGTAGTTGACGTAGCAAACTTCCTAAATTCTATGGGAGCTAATATCAAAGGTGCAGGAACTGATGTTATTAGAGTAACAGGGGTTAAAGAACTTAATGGATGCGACTATAGTGTTATACCTGACCAAATTGAAGCAGGAACGTTTATGATAGCTTCTGCAGCATGTGGTGGACGCGTGAAAATAAATAATATCATTCCTAAACACTTAGAATCTATCAGTGCAAAACTTACGGAGATGGGTGCTAATGTTGAAGAGGGTGATGATTATGTGGTAGTAGATAGCAATAGGGATTTAAAGGGTGTAAATATTAAGACAGCACCTTATCCAGGATTTCCTACAGATATTCAACAACCAATGAGCACTTTGTTGTCTATATCAAAGGGTAGAAGTATAGTAAATGAAAGTATATATGAGTGCAGATTAAAACATGTGGATGAGCTTAAGAAAATGGGAGCAAACATAAAGGTTGAAGGAAGAACTGCAATTATAGATGGAGTAGAAAAGCTTACGGGAGCTATAACTAAAGCTACAGACCTTAGAGCAGGAGCAGCTATGGTAATAGCAGGCTTAGTAGCCGAGGGAGCTACAGAGGTTTACAATATAGATCATATAGATAGAGGTTATCCTCACATAGAGAATAAATTTAAGGCTTTAGGAGCAGAGATAACAAGAGAAACCATGTTGGAGGAATAATATGAAATTTTGTTCTTTGTATAGTGGTAGTAGTGGAAATAGCATGTTTATATCCTCAGATAAGGCTAAAATTCTAGTGGATGTAGGTATGGCTGGAAAACATATAGATTCTGCATTAAAATCTATAGAAGTAAATCCTAAAGACATTGACGGTATCTTTATAACCCACGAGCATATAGATCACATTAAGGGTGCAGGAATATTATCTAGAAAATACGATATTCCTATATACGCCAATAGTGAGACATGGTGTGCTATGGAAAGATCCTTAGGAAAAGTTAAGGAAGAAAATATAAAGATTATAAGTGAAAGCTGTGTAACCATTAAAGATATGGATATAGTAAACTATCCAATACCTCATGACGCTGCCAATCCAATGGGATATACAGCTATAAGTAAGGAGAAAAGGATAAGTATAGCAACAGATATGGGTTGCTTTACCCAGGAAATAAAAAAGAATATTGAGGAGTCTCAAGTGATACTACTAGAAAGCAATCATGATGTAGAAATGCTAAAATTTGGACCATATCCCTATAGCTTAAAACGAAGAATCTTAAGCGATATAGGTCACTTATCAAATGATGCTTGTGGTAATGCTATAATGGATATCTTAAAGGATGACCATAAGACTATTATTCTAGGACACTTAAGCAACACCAATAATCACCCAGATTTGGCTTATCAGACTGTTGCCACATTATTGGAACAACGGGGAGTAGTTCTTAATAAGGATGTTACTTTATCTTTAGCTAATAGAAATGAACCAAGTAGCTATATTGAGTTTTAAATTTCAGCACCAACTTTAAACTATTAGCATATAATGTAAAGTTATATCTATGGCAATAGTATAGATATAATAAAAGAAAAAAATTAAAGCTTTATAGTGAGGTATATAATTATGAATAGTGTTTTTAAAAAAGCTTTTATAATAGTTATAGCCACAACTTCCTTGGTCTTTACAGGATGCACTAAATTAGATAAGGTAAGTATAAACAACAAGGAAAGACTTAAAAATATAAAAATTTTAAATGAAGAAACAGATACTTTGGATTTACAATTATATTTTGATGATACTAAGGAAGAAGGCAATTCTAAGATAGGTAAGGAGGAAATCCTTATTGACAAGGAAGAACTTTTAGGACAAAGTCTTATGAATTATCTTATAGCGGGACCATCTTTAACAAGTAAGCTTAAACCAATACTGCCTAAAGAGACTAGACTTTTAAGCTTTTCTGTAAAGGACGGTGCGGCAATAGTGAATCTTAGCAAGGATGCCATAATGAAAATGAGTCCTACTAAGGAAGAAACATGTATAAAGTCTATAGTAAATACTTTATGCCAGTTGCCAACTATCAATAGAGTTAAATTTATTATAGAAAATAAAGAAGTAGAAACTCTAGGCGGAAATTATAGCATCATGGAACCTATAGGAAAAGATGATGGATTAAAGCCTCTAGAGAAAAAGTAATTATTATATATTGAAATTATTGATTATTTCGTTATAATATTAAGATATGTTGAATTATTTTTAAAAAGGGAGAATGAAGGATATGAGTTTATATACACAATGGACTGATATGGTGGTAAACTATGTGAAGACAAAGGGAGAGCAAGCGTTTTGGGATGAATATAGTGCAATAGAGAAAAAAATATATGCCAAAATCTTAGCAAACCATAAAGAAACCTTGAATACTACAATTGGTGATTTAGCTGAGGAATTTGATACAACTAGTGAATTCGTTATGGGATTTATAGATGGAATCAATGATAGTTTGAAGTCTCCATTAGATTTAGAAGCAGTAGAAGCAAATACAGCCTTAGCTTTAGATATGGATTTAGAGAAGTTATACTTTAACATGTTAGATGCTAAAGCAGATTACTTGTATAATCTACCTCAATGGGAAGGAATTTTCTCAATAGATAAGAGAAAAGAAATTCAAAAGGATTGGAGATCTTCTAAGACTATTGTTAACGAAAATAAAGTAGGAAGAAACGACCCATGTCCTTGTGGAAGTGGGAAAAAGTACAAGAAGTGCTGTGGAAAGTAATTAGATAAAATTTAATAATTTTAAAGGCCTTACTTTATAAAGTAAGGCCTTTATTTGTAAGTAAAGGAGAAATCATGAACATAACAATTTTAACTATAGGTAAAATAAAGGAAAAATTTTTAAGGGATGCTATAGATGAGTACTCTAAAAGGCTAAAGAAATACTGCAAGTTAGAGATAGTAGAGGTGCCAGATGAAAAAACCCCAGATAATGCATCACAAAAGGAAGAACAGCAAATAAAAGAAAAAGAAGGCCAACTAATCTTGTCAAAAGTAAGAGATAATGCCTATGTAATAGCTATGGATCTAAAGGGTAAAACCTTGACTTCGGAGGAATTTTCATCATTTATAGCCAATTGCGGTGTTGAAGGAAACTCAAATCTAGTATTCATAATAGGTGGTAGTCTAGGCCTTTCAGAAGATGTGCTAAAACGAGCCAACTATAAACTGTGTTTTTCTAAAATGACATTTCCCCACCAGCTCTTTAGAGTTATGTTACTAGAACAGGTATATAGGGGATTTAGGATAATGAAGGGGGAACCGTACCATAAATAAATGAGGTTTTTACTAAAATCATACAAACATATGATAGTGAGATAATCTTGCCACCTAATATTAAGCTCAAAAAGTTTAAGTTATTTGATTTTTTTGTCCTATTTTAATTTTCATATATTTATAGAAAAATTATTTATATATATAAACTATGAATAGCAGAAAATATCAGGCATACATTTTCTCGAAATGATAACTTTATATTATAAAATAAGGTTAAGGAGAAAAGTAGTTATGAAAAACTTAAAAGCTTGTTATTATAAATTAGAAGGTACAAATTATGAAGTGGGCAAAATATTGGGAGAAAAAATAAAAACTATGCCACAGTTTCTAGAGATGCAAAAGATACCAAAGTTTCCTTTTTCAAAAGATGAACAAATACAAATTATAAAAATGTTTGATGAATATTGTCCAGGAATTAATGAAGAGATTGAAGGTTTTACAGATGCATTAGGATTTAATAAGTTTCAAGCAATATATTATGTAATGTCATTTCTTAAGCCAGGTTGCAGTCAAATGGCTGTATTACCTCAGAAGACTAAAAACAATCATGTATTATTAGCTAGAAATTATGAATTTAATGATGAAATGGAAGAACTTACTTTGTGTTCAACAAGGATTAAAGGAAAATATGCTCATATTGGTACATCTATG
>DINW01000067.1:0-15184 GCA_002423705.1 Clostridium sp. UBA5530 | reverse complement strand
AATTGTGGGATTACAATTTTGGGCAGTTATAAGATCAATATTAGAAAATTGTAAGGATGTCAATGAAGCTATAAAGTATATGCAAAGAGTACCAATAGCATATAATATAAATCTTATGGTTGCTGATAAAATGGGAAATGCAGCTTTAATTGAAAGTCTTGACGGTAAAAAAGCAATTAAATGTATTTCAGCTAATACAAAAGAACAATTCTTATTCTCTACAAATCATATTCATTTAGAGGAATTAAAGAAATATGAGCCTAAGGCTATGAAAAACTCAGTAGTACGATATAATTTAATCAATAAATATTTAAATGATAAAGAAATAGTTTCACAAGACAACCTTAAATCATTATTATCTACAATGTATCCAGAAGGGTTATGTTGTCATTATTACGAAGATTTTTTTGGAACACTAAGAGGAATGGTATTTGATTTAAACGATGGAATTGTAGATGTATGTTTTGGATCAACGGCTTTGAATGATTGGCATACTTTTAAAATAGATAATAGACAAAGTTATTTAGAATATACAGTAAAAATTATAAAGGATAAACCAGCAAAAGATTTTTATGAACTAATATAAGACAATAAAAAATGGATTGAGTTAGTAGAATAATGTGAAGTATATAATCAAGAAAGGATTTTGTGATGGAGTATGGATTATATTAAATCATTAGAGAAAGCAATTATGTATATTGAAGAAAACTTGAATGAAGATTTGAAAACAGAGGACGTAGCTAAATCTATTGGTTATTCATACTATCATTTTACACGTTTATTTGAAGGATTGTTAGGCGAGAGTATTGGAAATTATATGCGGAAAAGAAGGATTACAAAAGCAGCACAAGATTTAATATATACAGATAAAAAGATTATAGATATAGCATTGGACTTTCAATTTAAATCACCAGAGGCATTTTCGAGAGCATTTAAAAAAATATATGATACTAGTCCTACTGAATATAGAAAAAATAGAATTGATGTATTAAAAGGAAATAAGAAATATATAGATAATGAAAGATTAAAGCATATCTTAAATAATATTACCATTCAACCAGTAATTAAAGTTATACCTGAAGTTAAAGTTATAGGTATAAAGGGAAAGACTACACTGGAAAATAACTTATTACCTAATTTATGGAATGACTTTAATTGTAGTAATTCAAAAATAATAAATAGGACGGAACCATTGAGATATTATGGAATTTGCGAAAATGATAGGCAAAATAATCAATTTGGTGAAAAGGTAGCATATAGTGAAATTGTGGGAATAGAAGTTACCTCTTTTGACTATATACCAGAGGGTATGATTGCTAAAGTCATTCCGCAGGGGAAATATGTAGTATTTACTCATAAGGGAAGTATAGGTAAGTTACAGGAAACTTATGAATATATTTGGGGTACATGGATTCCTTTGTCTAAGGTAGAGATTGATATGAGAGATGATTTTGAATTATATGATGAAAGGTTTAAAGGAGCCAATAATCATTTATCAGAAATTGATATTTATATTCCTATAAAATAAAATGGTATATGTTATAATTAATTGAAAACCTCACTTGCAAGTGATACGGAGAACCGTACCATAAGTAAGTGCGGTTTATAGTCTTAGGCATTGATATTACTAGCCTAAGACTACTTTAGTTGAGATTAATACATCTTCACAAAATTATTTTTATATACAACTTTGATAATCAGTTCTACAATAAATATATTGAGGTATCGAGAATTATGTATTTAGGGGGGAGCAAATGAGGGTTCGTGTATACGATAAAGAGAGAAATAGTTATTTTAAATCGGAAGTTTATGCAATAGTCAACAGCGGTTACTATGAAAAGCTATTAGTATTGACTCCAGAGGATATGGGAAGCAAATTTGTGTTTTATGATTATTTGGACAAGGCGGATAATAAGCGTGAAGTACTTGTAAATTCAATTATTTTAGATAGACCATGTGATTGGATTTATAAAAAATCACAATCGGTAGATATACAGTTAAAAGAATATAAGGGACTATTAGATTCGACTATTAGATTTTTTGAGTATATTGGTTTTTCATGGCTGTGGAATGACAAGGACACTATGGTTAATCTATTACAAGGCAAATCTATTCCATTAGTAGGTAGTATTTTTCAAAATAACCTATATAGTGATATTGAAGATTCAGACTGGAATTATATTGAGAGCCAAGAAGATATAAATATTCTGATGAATCATACGGGGTGTTTTCATGATTCAATTATTAAAGAAATGAATTATATTAGTGGGGGCTATGTTGATTCAAAAAAAAGTATGGGTTTTACGAATCTAAGAAAACTAATAGTAAAAATAGATAGTCAAATAAGTAATAATATCGAAATGGTTTTTGAAGGTATGACAGCGATGAATTTAAGACCACCAGGAGATAATTATTTTGGGGATATATTTGGTGCGTCCTTAATCTTAAAAGATGCATCAATATTCTTCTATGATGATGAGATGCAAGAAATTGATACTGATTATGAGGGTACTTGGATTTGTGCGTATAGCTTAAAATGGAGATTTGTTATAAATACAAAGCTAATATAGGGGCAGTATCTGCGGAAACCACCGAATTATCTATGATTTCAAGCTTTTTTAATGAGTTTACTCCATTCTTCATTATATCTTTAAGAGTATTATTATCAAGGTTCTTAATGAATCTTTGAAATACAGTATATAATGGCAGAGGTTTAGTAATATCAAAACCGCACATGTGAGCTATTTTAAGATTTAGGCTTAAAAAAATCTTGGCTTTTTAAAGCCTTGATATAAAAGGATTCAGAAATATATTGCTGGTGAGATATTATATATTCCACAACCAGAAGGATTAAAGAATTCTTGGGGAAGCAGAAGTGGTACAAGACAAGAAATTATTAATAGAAACAAACAAATTAAATTAGAAAAAGAAGATGGTAGAAGTATTGAGTAACTTATGATAAAATACAATCTTTCCTATGATACAATAAAGAAAATTGTATATTTAAAATAGTATTAACATACAAAAACCTCTGCAAGTTTTCAGACATGGAGAGGTTTTGTGCATAAAATAACTATAGTGATTATTTACCTTTTACTATGGAATGATATAGTTTACAATTCAGATAAAGATACTTTTGGAGGTATGGGCATGATTAATAGTGAAACGATAATCAAAAAGCTCAAAGAAGAATTAGAGCCGATACAATATATTCATGCTATGTGGCTTGAGGGTGCCGATGCTATTGGACAAGCAGATGAATATTCTGATTTAGACATTTATATTGATATTGAAGATGAATATGAACAGCAGGCAATTGATAAGGTTGAAAATATACTATCAAAAGTTGCAGAAATAGATTATAAATATGTGATGAATCATGGTCATCCCAAGCTTCGCCAGCGAATTTATCACTTAAAAGGTAGCAGCGAATACCTTATGATTGATTTCTGTTGGCAGTTACACAGTAGAAATAAAGAGGAGTTTGTATACATAAAAGATAATCAAATTGAAGCAGCTAAGGTGATTTTTGACAAATCAGAAGTTATTCAGTATAAAGACTATAACGAATGTGACTATAAAGGCTTCAATATAGCTCGCCTTGAAAATTGCAAATATCGTTACAGCCAGCATTGCAGAGTAACGAAATATGTTCATCGGGGTATGTATCTTGAAGCATATGCCTATTACAATAGATATGTATTAGAACCATTAATTGATATGCTACGTCTGATACACACACCTTCTCATGCGGATTATTATTTGATACATATTTCTCAGCATATCCCGAAGTCAGAAGTAAAAAAGCTTGAATTTTTTGCAAAAATATCATCACTTAAAGATATTGATGAGAAAATGCCCTTAGCTGAAACTTGGTTTTTAGAATTAATGCTTGAACTAGAAAAATTAGAAATTAAATGAGAAAATTTGAAAAAATGATATATTACAAAACGAAGATGTCTTAATACGTTCTATGAATGAAGAAGACGCCCTAAATTTATTTAAAGCATTTCAGGAGGAGGGGTGGAATAAGTCAATAGAACTGTTCAACTATTATTTTAATGAATAAGAAAGTCATAGAAGATACTAATTAAATATGAAAAGTGGCTTACATAAAGTGGTGTAAGCCTATAATTATGTCTAATATTAAGTAATAACTTAAAAAAGTCGACGTTATACATGTTACGCTGAACCAGACCATAAGTAAATGCCTTTTTAGCCTTAAACTTGGTAATACTGGGTTAAGGCTGTTTTCATACTTAAAAATATCCTATCATAAGGAATGATTATTTTACATTATATGTTATAATGTAATTATGAATAAGTGTGGTTAATATATACTGAATTGTAGTTTGAGGTGGAGGATAATATATGTGTGGGGAGTGCTATGTAGATAATAATAGAATAACGCCATTACTTAAACCATTAGAATGTTTGAAAAAACATACACAATATATTTGTGGAACGTGTGGGCGTTGTATATGCATAGAGCATGATACAAAAAGAGGGTTGCAAAGATGGAACTTTCCGTTTAAATCTTTAGAGATTGCTAAACTTTATTTAAGAACTGCTGATTATACTATGAAGAAACCATGTGGAATTTATGAGATAAAGAGTAGTAAAGGTAGAGCTTCATATAAAATTTTTACTGGTACTGAAGAATTATATAGTTATCTAAAAAAGAATAAAGGCAAGCTATGTGAAAAAATGTCTCCTGTTTTTTCTGTTAATGAATATAGAGAATATCCTAATACTGAAGTAAGAAAGTTAACGTCTGAAGAAATAGAAAATTATATGACACAGCGTTAATTTTAAAAATTATGCAAAATTTTATTTTGTAGATAGGAGGAGTTATGGATACCAAAGTGCTATCGCAACCTTTAGAGGGATTTTGTGGCCAAACCTGTATAGCTTTACTTAAAAATATATCTGTTGAAGAGGTTGTTAAATATACAAAGTGTGGGAAAAATAAAATGTCAGGCAAAAAGTTATTCCAGGCACTAGATTTATATGATATAAAGCGGTCAGACAAAATGAAGTACACAAAGGGAAAAGTTGTAGAATTACCACAATGCTGTATTCTAAGTGAACATGGGCATTTTCTTTTATATTATAATGGTGTTTTCTATGATAATATACGTGGAGTTTTTACAGAGTATGATTTCTCAAGATTAGTAGCATATTTAGAAATAAGTATTGTAAAATAAGCAGAGTATGTAGTATAGTCTGCCACAACTCATCTAAACATTTAAATATAAAAGGTATATTAGATATTTAATTAAGAATTAAAGCACTTCAGGTTCATGAGTGCTTTTTTACTTTGCTATTAAGTTCTATATTAATTGTATAATAAATATTAGCAATTGTAATATTATGTTGGATTTTTACAATACTATAATTAAATAAGTTAATATACTTATAGTACAAAAGTCTAGGAGGGAAATATGATAAATAAGATAGGAAAAATAACAATTTATGTTAATAACCAAGAAGATGCTAAAAGATTTTGGACTAAAAAAATGAACTTCGTGATAAAACTTGAACAACAGATGGGAGCAAATATGACATGGTTAGAAGTTGGTCCAAGTAAAGATGAATTCACATCTTTTATTCTATATGATAAAAAAGCAATGCTAGCTCAAAATGCTGATGCTAATGTATGTCATCCCAATATAATATTAAGTACTGATAATATAGAAATTACCTATGAGGAAATTAAATCAAATGGTGTTTCTGTAGGTGAGCTAATGATGATGCCCTATGGAAAGATGTTTAAATTTCAAGACCAAGATAAGAATGAATACTTAGTTAGAGAAGATAAATACTAAAAAATTAATTATGTTTATTTTGGAGATTTTATCACAACCTCTAGAGGATTTTATGGAAGGAATATATCATCATGAAATTAAGGTTCAAGAGGAGCTAAATGGAGGAGTAATATGAAGGACGAATTTATTTACCTGAAAGGGTGCAGAGAAAACAATTTAAAGAATGTGTCATTAGAAATACCAAAAAGAAAGATAACAATTTTCACAGGTGTTTCTGGGTCGGGGAAATCATCAATTGTTTTTGAAACAGTTGCAAAGGAAGCACAACGTCAATTAAATGAGACTTTTAGTGCATTTATAAGAAACTTCTTACCTAAGTATGGCAGTGTTAAAGCAGACCATATTGAGAACCTTTCAACACCAATCATTATTGATCAAAGTAGACTAGGTGGAAATTCTAGATCCACTTTAGGAACTATTACAGATATAAATTCCTTCCTTAGAACTCTATATTCAAGGTTTGGAAGTACATATATTGGAAAAGCAAATATGTTTTCTTTTAATGATATTAATGGTATGTGTCTAGAATGTGAGGGCCTTGGCAAAAAACTAGTTCCAAATATGGATGAGATGCTTGATATGAATAAGTCTTTAAATGAGGGACCAATACTACTTTCTGGTTTTGGTGTTGGCTCTTGGAATTGGAAGCTGTTCGCTGAATCTGGTTTCTTTGATAGGGATAAAAAGATATGTGATTATTCACAGGATGAGTTACAAAAGTTTTTATATGGAGAACCAGAGAAAATAAAGATAGATGAAGTGGGAACAATGAATTTAACCTATGAAGGGCTACTTGTCAAATTTAATAGACTTTACTTAAAGAAAGAAGGGGAAGTTTCAGAAGTGGCTAAAAAGAAACTTAGCAAGTTGCTAATTGAGGGTGAATGTCTTCTTTGTAAGGGGAAGAGACTTCATGAAAGAGTTTATGAGTGCTTAATTAATGGGTATAACATTGCAGATTTAATAAGTATGCAGGTTGATGAACTAGTTAAAGTCATACAAGACATTAAAGATCCAGAGGCACAACCTTTAGTTAAAGGTATAATGGAAAAGTCAAACAATATAATAGACATAGGGCTTGGGTACTTAACATTAGATAGAGAAACTTCATCATTATCAGGGGGAGAATCCCAGCGTATTAAAATGGTAAAGCATCTAAACAGTAACCTTGTAGATTTAATGTATATATTTGATGAGCCTAGTATAGGACTTCATCCAAGGGATGTTAATAAGCTAAACAATCTTCTAAAAAAGCTGAGGGACAAAGGTAACACTGTAATTGTTATTGAGCATGACCCAGACGTTATTGAGATTGCTGACTATATTATAGATGTAGGTCCTTTAGCAGGAAGAGGCGGTGGAGAGATCGTATATCACGGTAGTTATGAGAAGTTGCTGGAATCTGGAACTTTAACAGGTAATGCATTGAAAAAATCTCTTTCAATTAAGGAAAATGTAAGGGAACATAAGGGATATTTAAAGGTTGTCAATTGTAAGAAAAACAACTTGAAGAATATTTCTGTTAACATTCCTAAAGGTGTTCTAACTGTAGTAACAGGTGTTGCAGGTTCAGGAAAGAGCACATTAATTAAGCATGAGTTTTTAAAGCAAAATAAGGAGGCTGTATTAATAGACCAAAGTCCTGTTACAGCAAATTCAAGATCCAGTTTGGCTACATACAGTGGAATTATGGATAACATAAGAAAAGCTTTTGCAAAAGAAAATGGTATTAATGTATCATTATTTAGCTCAAACTCAGAAGGTGCTTGTAAAAATTGTAGTGGAAGTGGGGTTATAGAAACAAACCTTGCTTTTATGGAAAATATCAAAAGCACTTGTGATGTTTGTGAAGGTAAAAAGTTTAAAAAAGAAGTGCTAGATTATAAATTTCATGAGAAAAACATAATTGAAGTTCTAGATATGACAGTTCTAGAAGCCATTGATTTCTTTAAGTTAAAATCTATTAAAACAAAGCTACAGTCTATTAATGACATGGGAATTGGATATTTAACATTAGGTCAAACTTTAGATACATTATCAGGAGGAGAGTGCCAAAGATTAAAGCTTGCCAGTGAATTGCACAAAGAAAGCTCAGTATACATTATGGATGAGCCAACAACAGGGCTTCATATGGCTGATATTGAGAAGTTTATAAATATTGTTGAGGCTATCGTAGACAATGGAAATACAGTTATTATTATTGAACATAACATAGATGTAATCAAAAGGGCAGATTGGATCATTGACCTAGGACCAGATGGTGGGACAAAAGGTGGAGAAATAATATTTGAAGGAACACCTGCTGAGTTACATTCTTGTAAAGAGTCATTAACAGCAAAATACATCCATTAAATCAATGGGTTACATTTTCACATATATAAGGCTGGTTTTTAATAATGATAGCAGTAACCACATTTACCAAGGTAATCACATATAAAATCATAACAAATAATAAAAGGTGGAATCACCCAGGTGGTCTACCTCATTTAGAATAGTTATGGTTAACCCTATCATAAATAAATGAGGTTTATAGTCTTAGCCGTTGATATAACTTGTCTAAGACTATTTTTATTGTTAAAAATAACGTATTATAAGTAAAATTGAATTTACAAATTATGTTATAATGAGCTTAAAGTGAAAGGTCAATAGGAATTTACATAGGAGGGTTGCATATTATGAAGAGCAATTCCCTGACCAATTAAAAACTTTCTACAAAGGAGTTTCTGGGTATCTATACTGCATTTCCAAGAATTCAGATATTCAATCTGTTGAACACAGGGAATGTATGTATTATGGCTTGAAAAAGTTTATGAAAAAACATTTTATTAAGGCATGGGAGAAGGCTAATAAGCAACAATAAATTTCAGTTTCCTAAAATTCCAATTTTCTCAACCTTATTTACCAATTCACTCATACAGCTAGATATATATTTATATAATTTACTGTAATAGTATTTATATGAGGAAGGCTACATTATCTATATGTAAAAATTAGATAAACTGAGTAAGGGTGCAGGTAGGTAAAGAGGAAGGAGGATAATGTTATGGTAGAAATGAAATGTCCAATGACAGGAAGAACAAGGAAAGCAGTTGCAGGTGAAGGAACAACTAATGAGTATTGGTGGCCAAATCAGCTTAATCTTAATATTCTTCGTCAAAACTCAGAACTAAGCAATCCTATGTCTAAAGGCTTTAACTATGCTAAAGAGTTTAAAAAGTTAGATTATTATGAACTAAAGAGTGATTTATATA
This sequence comes from Clostridium sp. UBA5530, assembly GCA_002423705.1. Lineage (GTDB taxonomy): Bacteria > Bacillota > Clostridia > Clostridiales > Clostridiaceae > Clostridium_X. The sequence continues at coordinate 6,105 of DINW01000067.1, read as the reverse complement.
AGCTGATGACAGATTCTAAGGAATGGTGGCCTGCTGATTATGGTCACTATGGACCATTCTTTATTCGTATGGCTTGGCATAGTGCTGGGACTTATAGAATTGGCGATGGTAGAGGAGGTGGAGGGCAAGGATTGCAACGTTTCCCACCACTTAATAGCTGGCCAGACAATATAAACCTAGATAAAGCACGTCGTTTACTGTGGCCAATTAAAAAGAAGTATGGAAATAGAATATCTTGGGCTGATCTTATGATACTAACAGGTAACTGTGCATTTGAATCTATGGGACTAAAGACAATTGGTTTTGGTGGTGGAAGAGAGGATGTTTGGGAACCACAGAATGATATTTACTGGGGTAGCGAGAAACAATGGCTTGGACATGAACGGAATAAAGAGGACAAAGAGCTAAAAAATCCTCTAGCAGCTGTACAAATGGGTTTAATTTATGTGAACCCGGAGGGGCCCCAAGGAAATCCAGACCCTAAGGAATCAGTGAAAGAAGTAAGAGAAACATTTACTCGTATGGCCATGAATGATGAAGAAACAGTTGCACTTATAGCAGGTGGACACACTTTTGGTAAATGTCATGGTGCTGCATCGCCCACCTATGTTGGACCAGAGCCAGAGGCAGCACCTATAGAACAGCAAGGTTTAGGGTGGGAAAATAACTATAAAACTGGTAAGGGACCAGATACCATAAGTAGTGGCATTGAAGGTGCATGGAAGGCTGAGCCAACAAAGTGGACAATGGGATACTTAAAAACATTATTTAAATATCAATGGGAATTAGTTAAAAGTCCAGCAGGAGCACATCAATGGTTAGCTAAAGATGTTGATGAAGAGGATATGGTAGTTGATGCATATGATCCATTAAAAAAGCATAGACCTATGATGACCACAGCAGATTTAGCCCTTATTTATGATCCTATTTATAGAACAATAGCAAAGAATTATCTAGAGAATCCTAAAAAGTTTGAGAATGATTTTGCTCGTGGTTGGTTCAAATTAACCCATAGAGACATGGGACCAATATCAAGATATCTTGGACCAGAAGTTCCAAAAGAAAGCTTTATTTGGCAAGATCCAGTGCCAAAGGCTAACTATGAATTGATTAATAAAAAGAATATTTCAGAGCTTAAGAAAAAGATTTTAGCTTCCGGCTTATCAATATCAGAACTTGTAACAACAGCCTGGGAATCTGCATCAACATTTCGTGGGTCAGATAAGCGTGGAGGGGCAAACGGGGCAAGAATACGCTTAAAGCCACAAAGACAATGGAAAGTTAATGAGCCAGAAAGACTTAATACGGTGCTAACAGCACTAGAAAAAATTCAAAGTAGTTTTAATAGTTCACACTCAAAGGATAAGAAGGTTTCTTTAGCTGATATTATTGTATTAGGTGGATGTGTTGGCATAGAGCAAGCTGCAAAAAACGCAGGGTACAATATAACTGTTCCTTTTACTCCAGGGCGTACGGATGCAACCCAAGAGGAAACGGATATAAAGTCATTTGATGTCCTTGAACCTAAGGCAGATGGATTTAGAAACTATATGAAAGACAACTATGAAGTAACATCAGATGAAATATTAATAGATAGAGCACAGCTGTTATCACTAACTATTCCAGAAATGACAGTATTAATTGGGGGTATGCGGGTGTTAAACACTAATTATAACCAATCACAAGAGGGGGTATTTACCCATAGAGATCAATGTCTTACAAATGACTTTTTTGTAAATCTTCTTGATATTAATACTGAGTGGAAGGCTATACCTGATATTAAGGAAATGTTTGTAGGTTATGATAGGCAAACAGGAAGTGTAAAGTGGACAGCAACAAGAGTTGACCTTATATTTGGTTCAAATTCACAACTCCGTGCAGTTGCAGAGGTTTATGCATCTAATGGCAATGAAGAAAAGTTCATAGAAGATTTTATAGTAGCATGGAATAAAGTAATGAATGCAGATCGGTTTGATGTTGAACAATATTATTAAATAAAAAACCTAATTTACAGTGGTTACAGAAAACCATATCATAAGTAAGAGAGGGTTGATAGCTTTAGACATTGATATAACTTGCCTAAGGCTATTTTTATAACAAAAAAGCAATCGGTGAGAACTAAGTAAGGTTTTACAAAATATGCTATAATAAATTAAATAATACATTTAAGGTAAAAGATAAATTTAAATTTATGGGGGGATATCATGGGAAAAAGACCTAAAATTATTTTTTTCGATTGGGGTAATACACTGGTGGTTAATGAGAAAAATGAAAAGTATAATCAAGATTTTGGGTTTAAGGCTATACTTGCAAAGGCAATAAGAAATGATGAAAATATTACATCAGACAAGTTAGTAGCTGAGTATTATGACTACAAAAAAGAACTTCATATTGATACTAGACAAGGGGCATTAAACTTGTCTATTGAAATTCCATTTTCAACTACATTGCGCTATTTACTTGAGAAGCATGGTGTGTTACTTAGTATATCCTATTTAGAAGCTGCTGAGCTATTTTGGAAACATAGCAATCAGTATATAGCTTGTGATGGAGTACAGGATTTTTTGAACTTTTTAAGTGAACAGAATATTAGAACTGCTATTATTTCAAATAATCTGTTTCAGGAGACAATAATTAAACGTAGATTAGATGAAATTCTTCCAGATAATAATATGGAGTTTATTATATCGAGTGCCGATTACGGATTTATTAAACCGAAACAGCATCTATTTAACATTGCTTTACAGAAAGCAAGAAACATAGCAGCAGAAGCATGGCATATTGGAGACGATGTTCTCTGCGACTTAAAAGGAGCTAGTTCAACAGGTATATATCCTGTATGGTACAATCGTTATTATAGTGAACGTGATTTACCAACAAGGGATATGATTTATTTGAAAGCAGAAAACTGGCAGGATATAAAAGACATTTTGAATCAGTAATATTATTTATGGAGGTAATTATGGGAAGATTGAGGTCACAAGCAATATTAGTAGAAGGGGACAGAATATTATTAATAAAAACATGTTTTGGCAATATAACCGATTATGAACTACCTGGTGGTGGAATCGAGGAAGGTGAAACTCCAGAAGAAGCAGCTATTAGAGAATTGTTTGAGGAAACAGGAATAAAGGGAGAAATCATAAGGTTAGCATCAAAATATTATAATGGATTTGCGCACGAATATAATTATTCTTTTTTAATAAAGAGGATAGGTGGGGAGATTACACAAGAATATAATGCTTTTAGTGAGAAAAATTATATTCGTGCAGTTGAATGGAAAAAACTGAATGAAATTAGTGAAAAGAACAGAGCAGAATTGTTTAGCGCAGGAGTTATGTTTAGCGGTTTCAGTGACGAAGTAGTATCTTGGGGAACAAAAATTAGTTATCCCTCTGAAAATGATGAAACAGTAAAATATTAGAATAGTAAAAAATTAATAAATTCCAAAACCCCCGTAGTCATCCACCACGGAATTTCTAAATAATACTTTAGAATTATACCATATTTATGTAGTATATATACAGAGTAAAATGGTAAAACCTCATTTGAAGCAGTTACGGAGAGAAGTACTATAAGTAATATTGTATTTACAAAATATGTTATAATAAAATTAGGAACAAGTTTGAGTAATAGAGAAATAGTAATTTAGCAGTTGGATTAATTTTAAATAATATATTCTAGGGGGCATGCTTATGGCAAGAGCAAAATATCAAGTATTAGTTTTACCATATCAAAAGGATGAAGGTAAAGTGAAATATTGTATATTTAAGAGAAGTGACATGGATGTTTGGCAATTTATTTCAGGTGGAGGAGAGGATGAGGATGAATCACCATTAGTGTCTGCAAAAAGAGAAACATTTGAAGAAGCTCATATCCCACAAAAAGAAAAATATTCAGCTTTAGAAACTAAATGTAGTATTGCTACAGAATGCTTTAAAAAAGCACGTATAATTTGGGGGGAGTCTTGTTTGGTTATACCTGAATATTCCTTTGCTGTTGAAATTTCTAATATAGATTTACAGATATCACAGGAGCATACAGAATATGAATGGGTAGACTATGATACTGCTGCTAGAAAACTTAGATACGATAGTAATAGGGTGGCATTATGGGAACTTCATAGCAAAATTAGATTAGGATTAATTTAGTAAAATATGAAATTAATATGGGGTTTTTAAGTTATAGGGGGAGCTTATGAAAGATATACCAATGTACAATACATTTAAAAAGATTATACCTATCAAAAAGGGCATGTCTGGAGATAAGGAATACTACATTGAAACAAATAAAAATCAACACTTACTACTTCGTATTGCAGATATATCTCAGTATGACATTAAAAAACAGGAATATGAACTTATGAATAAGTTATATGCAAAAGATGTACCTATGCCAAAGGCAATGGATTTTGGTATCTGTAACCAAGGCAAAAACGTGTACATAATTATTCAATGGATTGAGGGAAGTGAAATTGAAAAAATAGTACCTCTAATGGATAAAAATGAACAGTATTTATTGGGAGTTCAGTCGGGAGAAGCTCTTAAGCTGATTCATTCTGTTGATATTAAAAGAGATGCTGAAGAATGGAATACCAGATACTTTGCAGTAATAGATCAGCGAATAGATGCCTTTCTTAAAGAAGGCGTAATGTTTTCGGGAAACGAAAAGATTATTTCTTTTCTTAAATCCAATAGACGGCTGTTAGAAAAACGTCCTCAATGTTGTCATCACGGGGATTATCATATGGGAAACATGATAAAGAGTAAGGACGATAAGTTATTCATTATTGACTGGCATACCGTTGATTTTGATAATTATGGAGATCCATGGTATGAATTTAATCGCATAGGAGTTGAATGCCCTGCCTTCGCTTCTGGGCAAATTAATGGGTATTTTGGTAATAATCCACCTGATGATTTTTGGCTACTTTTAGCCTATTACATTTCTGCAAGTGCAATAACCTCCATAGTATGGGCTAAGTATTTTGCCCCTGATAGACTAGATTCTATTATAAGTTTAAATAAAAATATTTTACAATGGTATGATGGAATGGAAAGTATGATTCCTTCATGGTATAAGGGGTATTAGTTTTACTTTCCTTTATACTAAAAAGGGCATAGGATGGTGAAGTAAAATAGCATATTTTAATTGACTTTAGTCTAAGGTGAAAGTTTATTATGAGAGTATAATAAGAATTAACACAAGGAGATTAAGATATGAGAGAAGAGTATACTATTAGTAAAATAGCCCAAATGTTTAATATTACTACTAATAAAATTAGATTTTATGAGAAAAAAGGGTTGCTAGTACCCTTAAGGCAATCTGATAATAAATATAGAAAGTTCAATGAAGAGGATATTGTTAGGTTACAATCTATTTTACTGTATAGGTCAATTGGATTAAGTATTGATTCTATACAAAATATATTAAAAAGTGATGAAAAAGAAAATTATTTAACTCATTTCAATAACCAATGGAAAATAGTTAATGATGAAATTCATAGACTTAATGTAATAAGAAAATCTTTGGAGCAAGTAATAGATAAAATTTATCAAGAAACAGACCAATATAAAGTTAAAGATGATTTATTAGAAATAATAAGTGAGAGCAATAAATTAAATAATATAAAAAATAAATGGCAAGATAAATGGAATTTTAATAGTTGGGCAAAGTCCTATGATGATGATGTTAAGAAGGATAATGGGGACTTAAAAATATATAAAAATTATGAATTAATATTGCAAGGGGTATATGATTTAGTAGAAGATTTAAATAGAAATAATTCTAAGATACTTGAAATAGGTGTAGGAACAGGTAATTTAGCTAGCAAATTTTTAAATAATAATTATGAAATAATAGGAATAGATCAATCTAGGGAAATGCTATCAATTGCAAAAGAAAAATACCCTAATTTAAAGGTAAGGTTAGGTGAATTTTTAAAAATACCATATGATAGTAAATCCTTTGATGTTATTATTTCAACATATGCATTTCATCATTTAAATGATGATGAAAAATATATTGCAATAGAAGAAATGATAAGGGTGTTAAAGGAAAATGGAGTAATTATTATTGGGGATCTAATGTTTGAGAGTAAAGAAG
>DINW01000030.1 GCA_002423705.1 Clostridium sp. UBA5530 | reverse complement strand
TAGGCCGGAGGATATTTATTTTAACCTATGACTACATGTGGTAGATACGCATAAGGTAAATCATAATAAAAACTGCATAACACAGTAATGAATGAATAAAAAACAGTCAATTGTACGGAAAAAGAAATAAAAATTGCAAAATAGTGAGGTAATCTTCTTAAAATGAATAAAAACAATTCAAAATTGAGTTAAGGCCATGATTAAGGAGGAATTAGGTCTTCGACAGCACAAGGATGAGATGGTAAGATAACCATATAAGAAATAAAGGTTATATATGGGCTTATTGCTTAAATTTGAAGGTTTGAGGAGACGGTTGAAATGAGTTTTAGATTAGAAAGTGATTCAATAGGACAAAAAAGAGTACCAAATGAAGCATATTATGGTGTACAATCTTTAAGAGGAACAGAAAATTTTAGAATAACAGGAACTAGACTTAATAAGGACTTTATAAAAAGCCTTGCAGAGATAAAAAAGGCTTCTGCTATAACTAATAATTCAGTGGGAGTTTTAAAAGATGAAATAAAAGATGCAATTGTCCAAGCTTGTGATGAAATAATAGAAGGAAAACTTCATGAGGAATTCATAGTAGATCCTATCCAAGGAGGAGCAGGTACATCCATGAATATGAATGCTAATGAGGTTGTGGCTAATAGAGCTATAGAGATATTAGGAGGTCAAAAAGGAGATTATAGCATAGTTCATCCTAATGACCACGTGAATTGTGGACAATCTACTAATGATGTAATTCCTACAGCTGGCAAGATGGCTACATTAAAACTTCTTGCTAAAGCACTAGAACAATTGGTAAAATTAGATGAGGCTTTGGGGAAAAAAGCTGAAGAATTTGATGATGTTATAAAAATGGGTAGAACCCAAATGCAAGATGCAGTGCCTATAAGACTTGGACAAGAATTTAAGGCATATAGTACAGTTATAAATAGAGATATAGCAAGAATTAAAAAGGTTCAAGATGAATTGAAAGTTGTAAATATGGGTGGAACAGCCATAGGAACAGGTATTAATGCTGACAAGAGATATCTAAAAGAAATAGTACCTACTCTTTCAGAAGTATGTGGTCTTCAATTGACACAAGCTGATGACTTAATATATGCGACTCAAAACTTAGATGGATTTGTAGCAGTGTCATCTGTTATAAAAACTTGTGCGGTTAATTTATCAAAGATGGCCAATGACTTAAGGCTTATGTCCTCAGGACCAAGAACAGGTTTTGGAGAAATAAATCTTCCAGCAAAACAAAATGGTTCATCAATAATGCCAGGAAAGGTTAATCCTGTAATTCCAGAAGTTATAAATCAAATAGCTTTTAATATTATAGGAAATGATTTTACAATAACTATGGCAGCAGAAGCAGGACAACTTGAACTAAATGCCTTTGAACCAGTTATATTCTACAACCTATTTCAATCAATAGAGACTTTAACTAATGGATTAGATACTTTTATAACTAACTGTATTTCAGGTATAACAGCTAATAAAGAAAGATGTAAAGCATTAGTAGAAAACAGTGTAGGAATCATAACTCCACTTTGCCCACATGTAGGATATAAAAAGGCAGCAGAGATTGCTAAAAATGCCATAAAGACAGGAAGATCAGTAAGAGAGTTAATATTAGAAGAGGGGCTTTTAAAAGAAGCTGAACTTAATAATATATTAGACACTGTAGCTATGACAGAACCAGGCATACTATAGAAAAATATTATTCAGGAGGGCAAAATAATGAGTGATTTAAGAGAAAGAGCATTAAAGTTTCATAAAGATAATGAGGGGAAAATTGCTTTACACTGCAAGGTACCAGTAAAGAATAAGGAAGACTTAACAATGGCATATACCCCAGGAGTTGCAGAACCATGTTTAGAAATAAATAAAGACTATGAAACAATATATGATTATACCTCTAAAGGGAATTTAGTAGCAGTAGTAACCAATGGAACGGCTGTATTAGGACTTGGAGATATAGGAGCTGGAGCTGGACTACCTGTTATGGAGGGAAAAGCTGTATTATTTAAGTCCTTTGGTGGGGTAGATGCATTCCCAATATGTTTAGATACTAAGGACATTGATAAGATTATTGACACAGTAAAGCTTATGGAACCTACTTTTGGAGGAATAAATTTAGAAGATATAAAAGCCCCAGAGTGTTTTGAAATAGAGTCTAGATTAAAGAAGATATGCAACATTCCAATATTCCATGATGACCAACACGGAACAGCAGTAGTTTCAGCAGCATGTATTATAAATGCTTTAAAATTAACTCATAAGAAATTTGAAGACTTAAAGGTTATAGTTAATGGAGCAGGTGCAGCAGGAACCGCAATTACAAAGTTATTATTGAGTATGGGAACTAAAAACATAATTCTATGTGATTCAAAGGGTGCCATATATAAAGGTAGAACAGTAGGAATGAATAAGTACAAGGAAGAAATGGCTGAAATCACAAATCCTAACATAGAACAAGGTGGCCTTAAAGATGTACTAAAGAATGCAGATGTGTTCTTAGGAGTTTCTGTAGCTAATTGTGTAACTGAAGAAATGGTAAGATCTATGAATAAGGATAGCATAATTATGGCTATGGCAAATCCTAATCCAGAAATCCTTCCAGACATAGCTAAAAAGGCAGGAGCTAGAGTTATATGTACAGGAAGATCTGATTTCCCAAATCAGGTTAATAACGTTTTGGCTTTCCCAGGAATATTCAGAGGTGCTTTGGATGTTCGTGCTAGTGAAATAAATGATGACATGAAGATAGCTGCAGCTTATGCTATAGCAGAGCTTGTAGATGAAAATGAATTAAATGAGGAATATGTAATTCCAAATGCTTTTGATTTAAGAATAGCTCCTAAGGTGGCATCTTATGTTGCTAAGGCTGCTATAGAAAGTGGAGTTGCAAGAAGAAAAGATGTTACTCCAGAAATGGTAGAAAAACATACAAAAGAATTACTAAAATAGAATCATAAGAAATTACTATGGCTATAATGGACCGATCCTTGGTCTATTATAGCCTCTTTTTATTTCATGTCTACCTATTAGTAACATAAAACTATATCTTAAAGCATAAAGATGTATAAATAAATAAATTTTAATATAGAGCAAGTGCTCATTCTATAAGAGGAGGGTTTTTATGAAAGAGCCATTAACTCTGGCCAATATCAACGTTTTTGCTATCTTAAGAAATTTAGAAGAATTGTGGAAATTAGATGAAAACACAAGAAAAATCTTAGAAGGAAAAGACATGTCTATACAATTCATTGTAAAGAATGGCCCTAGGGCATATTTAAGGTTTAAGGATGGAACATGTACCTTCAATAAAGGGCAGATACCATGCAAAATGAAATTGTACTTCAAATCTCCTCAGCATTTAAATGATATGTTTGAAGGAAAGGCAAATCCCATACCTATTAAAGGACTAACTCAAATTAATTTTCTAAAAAATGAATTCACTGAACTCACAAATCGATTGACATACTTTTTAAAGCCCACCGATGAACTTTTAAAAGATTCCACTTATTTTAAGACAAACACAATTTTATCAGCTTATACTGCTTTTATGACTTTAGTAGAGATAGGTAATAGTGATAGAATAGGCAAACTTAATGCTAAAAGAATACCAGAAGGAGTTATATCTATTGAAATTGCAAAATCTGATATAGCAATTCAAATAATTTCTGATGGTGAAGGTAACTTAGAGGGACGAAAAGGAAAAACTCTTACCCCTAGAGCCTTTATGATATTTGATTCTTTAAATACTGCTAATGCTTTATTAAATGGGAAAATTGATTCTTTTTCATGTATAGCAACGGGGGGACTACAGATGAAAGGATATATTCCAATGGTAGAGTATTTAAGTAAACTATTGGCACAAGTGCCAACATATTTAAAATAGGAAAGGGGGAGCTATATGAAAACCTATAAATATGATAAAAATAATGAGCTTTTTAAAAGAGCTTTAAAAGTAATTCCTACTGGTGTTTATGGTCATTTAGGACCTTCTAACGGGTGCTTTATCCCAACTAGTGCCTACCCATTTTTCTGTAGTGATGCTAAGGGATCATATTTTTGGGACATAGATGGGAATAAGTTTATTGATTATATGTGTGCCTATGGACCCAATGTGCTGGGGTATAATGATCCGGAGGTAGAAGAAGCAGCTATAAAACAAGCTGAAAAAGGAAATTGTGTAACATTACCTTCCTCTGTAATTGTTGATTTTGCTGATCTTATGGTAGAAACCATAAACATGGCAGATTGGGCTTTCTTTGCTAAAAATGGAGGGGACGTGACAAGTCTAGCCTTACTGGTAGCTAGAGCAGCTACAGGTAGGGAAAAGGTTATCCTTGTTAAAGGTGGATATCACGGGGTAGCACCTTGGACTCAACAGTTAGGATACCCAGGAATCACTGAATCCGATGTGTCTAATAATCTTTTTGTTCAATGGAACAACTATGAGCAAGTTGAAAAGTTAGTTAATGAAAATAAGGGGAAAATAGCATGTTTTATGGCAACACCATATCATCATCCTATATTTAAAGATAATGAATATCCTAAGGATGATTATTGGCAAAAGATAAGAAAGCTTTGTACTGACAATGGAATCGTTTTAGCTGTGGACGATGTACGCTGTGGATTTAGATTAGACATGGCAGGATCTGATCATTTCTTTGGTTTTGAAGCGGATCTAGTATGTTTCTGTAAAGCTATAGCTAACGGTCATAATATATCTGTACTTTGTGGTAAGGATTCTCTAAGAGATGCGGTTTCTAATGTAACTTATACTGGAAGTTATTGGCTTTCAGCAGTACCCTTTGCAGCAGGTATAGCATGTATAAATAAGTTAAAGAGAATAGATGGTCCTAAATATATGCAAACCATGGGTAAAAATCTTACAGATGGTTTGATAAAAGCAGCTAAAGACAACGGTTTCAACCTTAAAGTGTCAGGAAATCCAGCTATGTGGTATATGAGAATAACCAATGATGATTCATTGATGCTTCATCAAGAATGGATATCTCAATGTGTTAGAAGGGGAGTATTCTTTGCTAATCATCATAACTTATTTATGAACTGTTCAATTACAGAGGAAGATATAAAACATACATTAGAAGTTGCCAATGAAAGTTTTGCAGTAGTAAGAAAGGCTCATCCAGAGCTTAGATAAAGGTTTAATAAAATGAATAATGGGGGGATATCATGTCACTAACCAAACAGGAATTAATAAATCTTGAAAAAAAGGCTAATTACCTTAGACATTTATGTTTAGATACTGTTATTTGGGCAGGAAGTGGCCACATTGGTGGTTCCTTAAGCTCTATGGATATATTGACAATTTTATATCATAAGTATCTAAATGTGGATCCAAAGAACCCTAAATGGGAAGACAGAGATAGGTTTATTTTAAGTAAAGGTCATATAGGAGTAGGCTTTGCTCCGGTTCTTGCTGACAAGGGATACTTTGATAAGGAATTATTAAAGGAGTATAACCACACAGGCTCAAGCCTTGGAATGCATCTTGATTCAAGAAAGGTGTTAGGAGTTGATGCATCTACAGGCTCCCTTGGTCATGGATTGTCAATATCTTTAGGCTTAGGCCTTGGGGCAAAAATAAAAAATAAAAAATATAAAACCTATTGTTTATTAGGAGATGGAGAATGTGATGAGGGTGCAGTGTGGGAAGCTGCTATGGCACTTTCTAACTATAATCCGGGCAATGTTATAACTATAGTGGATAGAAATAAATGTATGATAGATGGTCCTACGGAAGAGGTTATGAGATTAGAGCCCTTTAAAGAAAAATGGGAAGCTTTTGGATTTATAGTAAGAGAGGTAAATGGACATAATTTCAATGAGCTTTCAGAGGCTATAGAATATGCTGGAAAAGAAACTAGAAAACCAGTAGTCATAATAGCTAATACCATTAAGGGTTGTGGCATAGACTTTATATCAGGGGATTATAAATGGCACTATGGAAGCTTTGATGAGGAAAAGAGTCAAAGGGCTAGAATAAGCTTAGATAAATATTATGAAGAGAGAATGAGAGGTGTACAATAATGGCAGGATTAACCTATACCATGTTGGATGCAACTAATATGTCTACCGCCGAAATATATGGAAATGTATTATGTGAATTAGGAGAAAAAAATGAGGAAATAGTAGGACTTTCAGCAGATTTAGCTAAATCAACTAAAATAGGTATGTTTGGAGACAAGTTTAAGGACAGATTTTTTAATGTGGGAATAGCTGAGCAAAACATGTTTGGTATAGCAGCAGGATTGGCATCAGCGGGACTGGTACCCTTTGTATCTACTTTTGCTATATTTACTTCCATGAGAGCTTTAGATCAAGTCCATACAGATATATGTTATCAAAATTTAAATGTTAAAATCATAGCCACTCATGCAGGTCTTTCTTTTGGCCAAGCAGGCTCAACTCACCATTGCACAGAAGATATAGCCATAATGAGATCTATGGCAAATCTAAAAGTAATAGTGCCAGCAGATGGATTTGAAACAGCCAATGCAGTGCGGGCAGCTTATGAAACTCCAGGGCCTGTATATATAAGGATAAATAGAGGCTTTGATCAAACTGTATATGATAACACAGAATATGGATTTGAACTAGGAAAGGCTGTTACCCTAGTAGATGGAACAGACTTGACTATAATAGCTTGTGGCTCATGTGTTCACCAAGCAGTAGAGGCAGCTAAAATTTTAAAGGAAGTTGATAAAATAAATGTAAGAGTTTTAAACATGCATACAATAAAACCTATAGATAGAGAAGCTATCATAAAAGCTGTTAAAGAAACTAGAAGAATAATAACAGTTGAGGATCATACTATATATGGAGGACTTGGCAGTGCTGTGGCAGAGGTTATAGTAGACAGCGGAAAAACCTGCGCCTTTAGGAAACTAGGAATACCAGATGTATTTTCTATAATAGGGTACCATGAGGATCTTATGTCTCATTATAAGATAGATAGTAATGGAATATTAGATAGTGTAAGAGAAGTAATGGGCATGGATTTTCAGGAGGATGATAATTGGGAGGATGAGATGTAATTATGATTAGTAAAGATGACATATACTCCTGTAATATCTTTTTAAATTCTGTAATTCCCCTTCTAAAAGTTATAGTAGAAAGTGAAGAAAACTTTATAAAAGCCTTTAAAAATAAAAGTGGAGTTATACAAGTTAGTGTGTTAAATGAGGAAGAAAAACTGGGAACTTATTTAGTCGTAGATAGGGGTCAATGGAAAGTATCAAAGGGATTAGCAGAGAAAGCTGACGTAGAGCTGCAATTTAGTTCAATACCTCACCTGAATTTGTTTTTTAAAGGGAAAACCAAGAAGATGCCTAAAATAAAGGGATTTAAAAATCCATCATTGTTAATAAATACCTTTAAGGTGCTCCTTCGAATGTCTAGCCTATTAAGTGCTAAAGTACCACCTAAGGATGAAAAAGATAAATCTCTTTTAGTAAAGCTTAATTTCTATATATTATCTTCAGGCATATCTCAATTAAATAAATCGGGTCATCCGGAAATATCCACATGGGCTCAAAGAAGTCCTGATAGGGTATATGCCTGGGCTGTCAATGGAAGACCAGAGTTATCAGCTTACATTAGGGTTAAAGCAGGAAGAACCAAGGCATCAAAGGGGGAATATAGAAGAGCTAAGCCTTTCTTTACCATGAGATTTGATTCTGTAGATAGTGCCTTAGGAATTCTTATGTCCACCGACGATTTAATTAAGTCTACCATTGAGAAAAAGTTGATTATGGAAGGGGCTCCAGAATTTGGGGCTCAACTTGGAGATTTTATGATGATTGTTGGAAATTATGCTAAATAGGAGTGAAATATTATGAAGGTAAAGTCATTAAGCCATGTTGGAATAACAGTATCCAGTTTCGAGAAAGCAGTAAAATGGTATGATGATATCTTTGGATTCAAGTTAATAGATGAGCAATTTATGACTAAAGAACAGGTAAATAACCTTTCAGATTTATATGGAGTTAAGGATGTATCAATTCACTTAGGTTTTTTAAGATGTCCTAAGGGTGGAATCATTGAGATATTTGAATTTTCTAAAACAGAGAAGGGTTCAAAGGTTCTTTGGAATAAAACAGGAGTCACCCATTTAACCTTGGATGCTAAGAATATAGGAAAATATTATAAAGAGCTAAAGGCTAAAGGAGTGAAATTTTTCTCAACTCCACAGAAAACAGGAAATGTAGAATGGGTATTTTTGCAAGATCCAGATGGGAATCTTATAGAACTAATTGATCTTAAAGGGAATTATTTTGCCATTAGACATTTAGGATTAATAGTAACTAAAGTAATGGGAGGCAAATTTAAAAAATATTATAAGTAAAGACATATTAAGAGGATACAGCCTTATAATAAAGTCAAGTTTAGTTTCATGACAGCGTTATAGCAGATAAATATTTGGCTGTATCCCTATAATTAACATAATATTCTCTTGTGAGAGGAGCATTAGAAAATGACTGAGTCAGTTGTTACAGTTAAAAAAGATATATCTAGGAAATTTCACAAGGCTACCTTTGAGAATACATCAGAAGAAAGAAGGGCAAAAATATTTAAAGTTGCCATAGAAGAATTTGCATCTAATGGATATAATGGCGCAAATATTAATAACATAGCCAAGAAGGCAGGAATAAGTATAGGTTCTTTATATAGCTATTTTGCATCAAAGGAAGATTTGTTTTTGGCAATAGTAGATAATATATATGAATTGCTTACTAGTGTAATCGCAGATATAGATCCACATAAGAGCATATTCATATTTATAGAAAATCTTTTAAAGGCAGCCAGGGATTATGCTATAAAATGGCCAGAGATAAATCAAATATATATAGATTTGACTACTCAAAGTGTAGCTAGATTCTCAGGAGCTCTTTCTCATAAATTGGAGGAGATTACTTCTATACTTTATATGAAGGCTATAAAAAGTGCAAAGAAAAATGGTGAAATAAGAGAGGACATAGATGATAATGTATTGGCATTTTTGATAGACAATATGGTGTCTATGTATCAATTTTCATTTTCCTCTGACTATTATAAGGAAAGAATAAAAATCTACTTAAACACCAACAATATGGAAGATGATAAGGTTATAAGCTATATAGTAGAGGTAATAAAACAGGGAATTAAAAAATAATTTATCTAGTTAGCGAAAAGAAATTATGATATAATTTACCAAGCTAAGTTTAATTTAATAGTCAACAGCGAAAAGTGTAACCAAGGAGTGGGTTCAGTGGATAACATAGATAAAAAAGTTTGTATTGATTCTAATGAGGAAGCCTGGAATAAAGATAACTATAATGCATGGGTTACTAGGTTTGGTGAACCAAGTGAAGCAATAAAGAAAATAGCTAAGGATCCAATTAAAACTATATCACATCTTCATAGTAGCTTTGGAGAAGTTAATGGTAAAAAGATAATGAATTTAATGGGCTCTAATGGAACTAAAGCCGTGGCTCTAGCCTTGTTAGGAGCAGAGGTTACTGTGGTAGATTTTTCAGAAGAAAACAAAAGATATGCTATAGATTTAGCTAGGGCTGGTTCTGTAGATATAAGATACATAGTAAGTGATGTGTTAAAGTTGCCAAAGAATGAGGTAAAAGAGCAATATGATATAGTGTTTGCAGAGATGGGAATACTTCATTATTTCAGTGATTTAGAACCCTTCATGGATATGATTTACGGACTTTTAAAAAAAGAAGGAATATTTGTAATTAGGGATTTTCACCCTGTATCTACTAAACTTATCTCCTCCCGAGGATCCACAGCTAAGATAAGAAAGCATAAGGTAACAGGAGACTACTTTGATGAATCCTTAGAAGAAAAAAAGGTATCTTACTCTAAATATTCAGATGGGTCAGAACATGGGGAAACAGTGCTTTTAAGAAAATGGAATTTAGGAGAAATAGTTACCTCTGTAGCTCAAGGTGGATTGATTATCAAATCTCTTACAGAGGAGCCTAATAGGTCTAGCGATACCTTTGATAAGGGCATACCTAAAACCTTTATTTTAGTGGGTAAGAAGTAATATTCATATTAAGAATAGATAATAAAGTAATTGGGAGTTGTATGAGATTAGCTAGAGGTTAATGTTATATAACTCTATTTTCTTTTTCTTACTCTTTTTTAAAGAATTGTTGATGGGGATAGCATGTCCTTGAAATATCAACAGTTTCTTAAAAAAGAGCTATATATAATAAAAATACTTCAATGACATGGAAATAGAAATACTATATGATACAAAAATCTTTAAAGGTAAAATAAAACTTATATTGAATTATAATATATAACATTTTATTATAGCTCTATATGAAAGAAGTGATTGTATGAAGGTATTATTTTTAAAATATATGGTTGATAGGCGATCAGGACAAGGTATAAAAAATGCTTTAGAAATGAAAGAAAGATACCTTTATGATACACCTGAAGCTCTGGAAGACAAGGTGTTCTATTGGTTTAATAGTAAGGAAAGAAAGAATCTACAGGTCCTAGTTCTAGGCTATGATTCTAGAACTAGAGTTATTATGGAGGGGTGGTTAGGTGAAGCTGACCTTATAGGTGAAGACTCCGTAAAGATAAGTATATCTAATGGAGTAAGGCTAAAATCAATGCAGATAACTTACATAGAAAATCTTTTTCAAAACATGTCTTCTTATAATGAGAGACTTCAAGATGTAAAATCATATATGTTTATGAGGAATATGACCCAGGATATATTTTACGATATAATATATGACTTAAGAAGTTCAAATTTACATAATTCTAAGAAATCCTCATTAGTAATGGGGAAATATAAAAAACTTAAAAAGGGTGACATTGATGATATAGTATTAGAAGTAGAAGAGAGACTACATCCCCTTGCTCAAAAAAGTTACATGGCTAAAAGAGCCATTGGAATTAAAAAGCCTGACAAAAATAGAACTGAATTTCAAAGAGATAAGGATAGAATAATACATTCAAAGGCCTTTAGAAGAGCTGTAGACAAAGCTCAAGTCTATAGCCCAACCAAGGGAGATCATTATAGAACCAGACTTACTCATACATTAGAAGTAAATCAAATAGCAGTAAGTATTGCTAGAAGTTTGAAATTAAATGAAGATTTAGTAGAAGCTATAGCCTTAGGTCACGATATAGGACACACTCCCTTTGGTCATCAAGGGGAAAGGCAGATAGACTTAATTTTAACTGGCAAGGTTAAGCTAGATTCTAATCATATACCGGAGAATTTGGGCGGATTTAAGCATAATTATCAGAGTTTAAAACTAGCCAACTATTCAGAAGAAAAATATTTAGAGTGTGAAGGTTTGGATTTAACATATCAAGTTTTAGAAGGCATATTAAAACACACAAAAACAAAGAAATGTAAAAATGGACAATGTAGCCAGTGCTGTGAAAGGTGCTTTGACATAGATGAATTCTTAATAATAGGAGATAAAAAGGAACTTTACTTAGAAAATAATTTTTGCAGCACCATGGAGGGGCAAATTGTCTATTGGGCAGATGAAATAGCACAAAGGGGCCATGATTTAGATGATGGCATTGCAGGGAAACTAGTGGATATATATGAACTGTATGACGAATTAAAGCAATATCATTTTATGAATCCAGTAGTTGAGGTGATAAGGGAATCATTAAGAAAGATAAAGGATTCCAAAAGGGAACTTATAGATAAGCAGGAGATGCTCAGGATAAGTGTGACCCCTAAGATAATAAGAATTTTAATCAACGATATTGTAAATACCTCTAAAAAACATATGGAGGATTATTTAAAAAAATATGACTTTAATGATGATTTCATAATAAAGGAAGAGGTTATTGGATTTTCAGAGGATGGTAAAAAGATAATAGACAAGTTAGAACAGGTTATAAATTTGCAGGTTATAAATTCCCAAGAGGTGAACTGTTTTGATGGGAAGGCTATGTACATAATTAAAAAATTGTTTCAAGCCTATTATAATAACCCTAAGCAATTGCCAGATCATACCTTAAGAAGAATACAAAGAGAGCTTAAGGATATGAACATAAAAACCGTAGATATTAGAAAAGACAATAAGGATGCAGTAGAAAAAGAGATACTGATTTTTAAGGGCATTATTTCTACAGAAAACAGAAAAAATGACTTTATAAAGAAAAAAGTATTTATGAGAAATATAGCAGATCTTATAGGTGGAATGACCGATAATTTTGCTAATGCAAGATTTAGAGAATTATATAATGGGGAATATAAATAAGGTAAAAACTAGAGGCAATAGTAAGACAAGTCCCCTATGAAGGAATAAAAAAACTATGTGAAAGCATATTGCTTTTCACATAGTTTTTCTTATGAAAAATTATTTTTCATTATCACAAAAATCAAGGTATTCATCATAAGACATGGATCTGTCAACAATGGAACCATCATTTTTTATGTCTATAATTCTATTTGCTATAGTTTGAATAAACTGATGATCGTGGGAAGCAAATAATATGTTGCTTTTATAATCTCTTAAACCATTATTTACAGCAGTTATAGATTCAAGATCAAGATGGTTAGTAGGTTGGTCTAGCATTAATACATTGGCACTGGTAAGCATCATTCTAGATAACATACATCTAACCTTCTCACCTCCTGAAAGTACGCTAGCTTCTTTTAAGGCTTCTTCTCCAGAGAATAACATTCTACCTAGGAATCCTCTAATATAGCTTTCGGACTTTTCTTCAGAGAATTGTCTTAACCAATCCACTAGAGAAAGGTGGCAGTCATTGAAATAATCAGAGTTATCCTTAGGAAAATAAGCTTTAGTTATGGTAACTCCCCATTTGAATTCTCCACTATCAGGTTCCATTTCCCCTTCTAGTATTTTAAATAGAGTAGTTATACCTATTTCATTTCCTATTAAAGCTATTTTATCATCTTTGTTTACTCTAAAACTTACATTATCTAAAACTTTTATACCATCAATAGACTTTGAAAGCCCTTCTACCATAAGTATGTCATTACCTACTTCTCTTTCTGGTTTAAAGCCTACAAAAGGATATCTTCTGCTAGATGGTTGAATATCATCTAAGGAGATTTTATCCAATAACTTTTTACGGGAAGTAGCTTGCTTAGATTTAGAAGCATTGGCACTAAATCTAGCAATAAAGTCTTGAAGGTCTTTTATCTTTTCTTCCTTTTTCTTGTTTTGGTCTTTAGCCATTTGAAGAGCTAGTTGGCTAGACTCATACCAGAAATCATAGTTACCAGTATAAAGCTTGATTTTACTAAAATCTATATCTACCATGTGAGTACAAACTGCATTTAAAAAGTGTCTATCATGGGACACTACGATTACTGTTCCTTGGAAGTTTATTAAAAATTCTTCTAGCCAGTTTATAGCCTTAATATCTAGATGGTTTGTAGGCTCATCTAGTACTAAAACCCCTGGATTTCCAAATAAAGCTTGAGCTAAAAGAACCTTAACCTTTTCTCCACCTATAAGTTCTGAAATCTTTTTACTATGAATTTCAGTGCCTATTCCTAAGCCTTGTAATAGAGCAGAGGCTTCAGCTTCTGCTTCCCAACCATTAAGTTCAGCAAATTCACCCTCAAGTTCAGAGGCTTTCATGCCGTCCTCTTCAGTAAAGTCAGCTTTAGCATATAATTCATCTTTTTCCTTCATTATTGCATATAATCTTTCATTTCCCATGATGACAGTTTCTAAAACTTGAAAATCATCATATTGGTAATGATCCTGTTTTAAAACAGACATTCTTGTATTAGGCGCCAAAGAAACATCCCCAGTATTTGGTTCTACTTCTCCAGATAAAATTTTTAAAAATGTACTTTTACCAGCGCCATTGGCACCTATAACTCCATAGCAGTTACCAGGAGTGAATTTTAAGTTTACATCTTCAAATAATTTACGACCGCCATATCTTAAGCTAATGTTTGATACAGTTATCAATAATTTCTACCCCATTTCCTTTGTATTCATTTTGTTATTATAACATAGAATGGGGTAATAATAGAACAGGGATTCTTTACAAGATAAGTTAACTTTAAAATTTAAGGGTAAAATTATGCTATAAAGCAAAACTTCACTTGAATATTAGTTAAATTTGATATAATAGGGAGTAAGGAATTAAGGCATAAAGAGGGGTATTTATATGAGTATAAACTTTAAAAAAGTAAATAATGAAAATTATAAAGATATATTAAATTTAAGAGTGGCTAGTGGCCAAGAGAACTTCATAGAAACTACAGCACAGTGCCTAAAGGAAGCAGAAGAATTATCTCTATGGAATCCTGTTGGAATATATGATGATGAGAAATTGGTAGGTTTCGCTATGTATGGGTTATTTCAAGATGAGGGTAATGATGGCAGGCTATGGCTAGATAGATTTTTAATAGATAAAAAATATCAGGGAAAAGGTTATGGGAAAAAGAGTTTAGACCTTATTATTAAGAAGATTTCTTTGGAATTTAATAAAGATGAAATTTTTTTGAGCATATATGAGGAAAATAACCTAGCTGTTGAACTTTATAAGAGAATAGGATTTAGATTCAATGGAGAGCTAGATATAAATGGAGAAAAGGTTATGATTTTAAAAATATATAGAAAAAAATAAAAAAGTATGATATATTAATTAATAATAAATATTAATTAATAAGGAGTGCAAATTACATGGATACGCTTTTTATACAATACCCTAAGTGAACTACTTGTAAAAAAGCTTCAAAGTTTTTGAAGGATAATGATATAAAATTTGAGGATAGACATATTGTTGAGCATAACCCAACTAAGGAAGAGTTAATTCAATGGATGGATATGAGTGGAATAGATATTAAAAAGTTTTTTAATACCTCAGGAGTTTTATACAAAGAGATGAATCTAAAAGAAAAAATTAAACATATGACTAAAGAAGAGGCGGCTCAGTTACTCTCTACTAATGGTATGTTAGTAAAGAGACCTATATTGGTAAAGGACGGAAGGGTTATTATAGGATTTAAAGAAGATAACTATAAAGAGATTTTATAGCCATCAGGAGGTAAATATATGGGAAGACCATGCATGATTTTATGTAACTTCAATGAAAAAGAGCTTAAGGTTTTGAAGGCCTATGGAGGAATCATGGGTATCAAGGACCAAATAATAGCCACATACAAAAATGGAAATACTCCAATTAAGGATATATTAGAAAATAATATACTGGAAGACTGTGAGGACTGCGTAAAAAATAAAGCTATTATCTTTAACGATCTATCAAATGTTAAAGTAAGTGCATTTATAGATAATATGAAGAAGATGAAGATAGCACAAGTAATGAAGGGTGTAGTAACAGAAACATCCATGGAGTGGCCATTAAAGAGAGTTTTGGATAACTTTGTGGCTGAAAAAAAGGCGGAAAAGTTAGGTAAAGAAGTAGAAGAACATCTATAATGAAAATAAGCACTAACCAGTTTTTAATGGTTAGTGCTTATTTATCTTATGTGTATCTGATGTAATGCTCTAGACTCTTTGCTCCAGGTATTACATTGCCTTAAATCAATCGTATACTCCACTAAAGTAATCTATAAACTTTGAGGCCATGGAGGAGATATATTTATCTTTTAACCATATAGCAGCTATTTGAGTATTAAGTGTGGAAACCTTAATCTCTTTGAAAGATAGATTAGCATTGTATGCAAGGGGAAAGGCTGACTTGGGGATTATGCCGATGCCAAGACCTGCGTTAGCCCATAAAACAGTGGTTCTAGCATCATCATTTTTGCAAAAAATTTCCGGTTCGAAACCTGACTCTATGCATACTTGATAAATTAGTTGTTCAAATCTTCTATATATTATAAGAGGTTTGTCCTTTAATTCTTCTAGAAAAATAAAATCCCTATTGGAGTCAATAAAATATTCTTTATTCATTATAGCTATCATTGGCTCAGGTTCGGTATATTTGCAATTAAATTTAGAAGGATTAAAAGGTGTACGAACAATTCCTACCTCTATAATACCGTTATTCAATAACTCCATTACCTTAAAGGTATTTCCCTCAAAAATTTCAAATTTTACTTTGGGATAATTTTTTCTAAAATAAGATATTCGTTTATTTAACAGCATGGTTCCAGAAGAGGAAACAGTACCTAAAGTTAAGGTGCCATTTAGACCCTTCTTAAAATCTTTTATTTCTATTAAAGCAGAGTCTGTAAGATTTAGAATCTGTTCAGCCTTATTTCTTAAAAGCTTTCCTGCATCAGTTAATTCAATGTGTCTTGAACCACGTTCTATGAGTTTTACACCCAATTCATCTTCAAGATTTTTAAGCTGTTGACTTAAAGGTGGCTGGGCCATATTAAGTTTTTTAGCTGCGGAAGTTATTTGTCCTTCTTCTGCAATGGTTAAAAAATACTTTAGTTGTCTTATATCCATTTTCAAACTCCTAACCATACTTTTTTCATATAACAGTCATACTAATGAAATATTATTAATATGGATATGCCTATGATACAATAATAGTTGTAAAATAGAATTTATTCAATATATTAATAAGAAAGGTAATGAGAATTTTGTTTAAGCTTGCACATTTTTTAAAGGAATATAAAAAGGAATGTATTTTAGGGCCTATGTTTAAATTATTTGAGGCTATATTAGAATTATTACTGCCTACAATAATGGCCTTAGTAATAAATAATGGTGTTATTATGAAGGATGAAACTTATGTACTGAAGATGGGAGCTATTATGGTTTCTATGGCAGTATTGGGATTTTGTAGTTCCATGGTATGCCAATACTTTGCTGCCAGAGCATCTCAAGGATTTGGTACAACCCTTAGAAACACTTTATTTCAGCATATATCCTCACTATCTTATAAGGACATAGATAACTTTGGTGTAGTATCCCTAACAAATAGAATAACTAATGATGTGAATCAACTTCAATTAGCTGTAGCTATGCTTATAAGATTGGTAGTAAGAGCACCATTTATTGTTATAGGAGCAATTATAATGTCAATGATGTTGGATATAAAACTATCTTTCATTTTAATAGCTACCACGCCATTCTTTGCTATAATATTATATTTTTTTATAACTAGGACAACACCTATATACAAGAATTATCAGAAAAAATTAGATAAGCTATCCTTAACCTTAAGGGAGAATTTAATAGGGGTTAGAGTTATACGTGCTTTTGCCAAAACCTCTAAGGAAAAGCAAAGATTTGAAAAAGATAATGACAATGTTACAGATACGGCTATAAGAGTAGGACGAGTATCAGCATTGCTAAATCCCCTTACTTCACTAATTATGAATGGAGCCATAATTATACTTCTTTGGATAGGAGCCTTTCAAATCAATGTTGGTGAATTGTCACCAGGCACTATAGTAGCTTTTATAAATTACATAACTCAAATTTTACTAGCTCTTATAGTTGTAGCTAACCTTATTGTAATATTCACTAAGGCTGCAGCTTCTGCTAATCGTATTAATGAAGTTTTAGACACAACATCCTCCATCGAAGAAATTTCAAATGAAGTATATAGTGAAGGAAGTAAGCATGGGGGAAAAATTCAATTTAAAGATGTATGTTTTAGATACAATGACACAGGAGATATGGCTTTAAGTCATATTAACCTATCAATAACACCAGGACAAACCATAGGAATCATAGGTGGAACTGGTTCTGGAAAATCCACTCTTATAAACATGATACCTAGATTTTATGATGTTACTGAAGGGAAAATTGAAATCAACGGCATAGATGTTAAGAAATATTCTTTAAAAGAACTGAGAGGTAACATAGGCATAGTGCCTCAAAAACCTGAATTATTTACTGGAACCATAGCTGAAAACATAAGATGGGGCAATGAAAAAGCCTCAATGGAAGAAGTTGTAGCAGCTGCAAGGGATGCTCAAGCCCATGAGTTTATAGAGGAACTTCCTAAAGGATATGATACAGAGGTAACTAGAGGAGGAACCAATTTTTCAGGGGGACAGAAGCAAAGACTTACAATAGCTAGAGCTTTGGTTAAAAATCCTGAGATAATAATTTTAGATGATGCTTCAAGTGCTTTAGATTTTGCAACAGATGCTGCTTTGAGGAAAGCTATTAAAGAAAAAAAGAATAGGGCAACGTTGCTATTGGTTTCCCAAAGGGTCAGTGCTATAAAAAATGCTGATAAAATAGTAGTTTTAGATGATGGACATATAGTGGGCTTAGGAAACCATGATGATTTAATAAAAAACTGTGAAATATATAGAGAAATTTGCTTATCTCAACTTTCAAACAAGGAGGTGGCAAAATAATGAATAAAAAGGTGTTAAGAAGATTAATAGATTATATAGGGAAGCAAAAATACTTATTATTAGGAGCGGTTATTAGTGCAATAGTAAGTGTTGTAGCTAGTCTTATGGGACCTATATTTATAGGAAAAGCCATAGATAATATGATAGGAAAATCTATGGTGAATTTTCAAAAAATCTTTAACATATTAATAATATTAGTATTAATTTACGGATGTGGAGCTTTATTTTCTTGG
Organism: Clostridium sp. UBA5530; assembly: GCA_002423705.1. Lineage (GTDB taxonomy): Bacteria > Bacillota > Clostridia > Clostridiales > Clostridiaceae > Clostridium_X. Next base: position 7,014 of record DINW01000030.1, on the reverse strand, counting down.
TTTTTAACTTACTTAACAAATAAAATATCTTATAAAGCAGTGAACTCCATGCGTCATGATTTGTTTAATAAAATTAATAGGTTGCCCTTAAAATTTTATGACAATAATGCCCATGGGGATATAATAAGCAGGTTCATCAATGATATAGATCTAGTAGCTGATGGTATGCTTCAGGGACTAGGGGCGCTACTAACGGGAGTTGTAACCATAGTGGGATCTATAGGGTTTATGATATCTATTAATAGGATAATGGCCTTAGTAGTAGTTTTAGCAGCACCTCTTACTTTTGTTGTGGCTAAATTTATAACTACTCGTTCCCATGAGATGTTTGCAAAACAGGCCAAGGAGTTAGGAACCCTAAATGGCTATGCAGAAGAGATAATAGCAGGGCAAAAGACAGTAAAGGCTTTTAACTACCAAGAACCATCTTTTGAAAAGTTTAAAGATATAAATGAACAGTTATATAAAGCAGGGGTAAAGTCACAGTTTTATGGATCCTTAACCAATCCATCCACTAGGCTAGTAAATAATATAATTTACTCTATAGTTGGCGTAATAGGGAGCTTTATTGCAATTAAGGGCACTATTACCATAGGGGATATATCCAGTTTTTTAATATATTCTAATTTATTTTCTAAACCTTTTAATGAAATAACCGGAGTATTTACTCAAATACAAGGTGCCTTAGCCTCAGCAAAGCGTATTTTTAATATATTGGATTTGCAGGAAGAAGACACAGATAACTTAGGCAAAACTACAATAAATAGATGCAAAGGTAAAATAGATATTAAAAATTTATCTTTTGCTTATAGTAAGGAAAAACCATTGATAAAAAATTTAAATTTAGAGGTTAAAGAGGGTAGTAAGATAGCTATTGTAGGAAAGACAGGGGCAGGAAAGACAACCTTGGTAAATTTGCTTATGAGGTTTTATGAAGGAGATAGTGGATCAATTACAATAGATCATGTTAATATAAGAGAATTACCAAGGGATGTTTTGAGGAAAAACTTTGGTATGGTTCTTCAGGATACTGTTCTATTTGAAGATACCATAAAAAATAATATAGCTTATGGAAAAGATCATGCCACTGAAGAAGAGATAGTATCAGCAGCTAAAAAAGCCAATGCCCATAGCTTTATAATGAGACTTCCTAGGGGCTATGACACAGTGATATCCTCTTCAGGNNCAGGAGATAACTTATCTCAAGGACAGAAGCAGCTGCTTACCATAGCAAGGGCAATGGTGATGAATCCCCCTATGCTAATATTAGATGAGGCTACCAGCAATATAGACACTAGAACGGAATTAAAGATACAAGATGCCTTTGAGACAATTATGGAAGGGCGAACTACCTTCATAATAGCCCATAGATTATCTACCATAAAGGGAGCAAATAATATTTTAGTTATGAAGGACGGAAATATTGTTGAACAAGGAAATCATGAAGAATTGGTAAAGAGAAATGGGGAATATGCTAGGATTTATAATAGTCAATTTCCAAAGATGAGTTAATACTAATACTATTTCTTTATAAGGGCATTTAATACCATTGGGAGTCTAGAAGGAGGACTTACCCCACAACCAGAGATATCATATAACACTATGACTATAACTGAGAATTGTTAAAAAGCTTACACGATGAAAAGAAGTTCTATATAAGAAGCAGATATGTTTTTATATTGAATTTCTTTTTTTTATAAATAAAAATCATTTAAAAGAAGGAATTTGGATATTAATGTATAACTATTAATATAGAATAACAAAGCAAAAAATATTGGGATTATTTATTAATTCAACCTGTAGATAAACGGCATATTGATATGAGAGTTAGTATGTTTTAAAGGAGAGTTTATATGGAAATAAGGTTAAAAAACCGCAATGAGAAACTTATTGAAATAAGAAGAATTTTAAATGCAACCCAAAAGGATATGGCTAATAATGGGTTGACTAGAGAGTATATAAGTATGATTGAAAGTGGTAAAAGAAACTTGAGCAGAGAAGCAGCCATACTTGTAATGAAGAATGCTCTGGATTATGCAAGGGAAAGAAATATAGATCTCAATTTGGACGAGGAGTTTATAGCTAGAACTGAAGAAGAGGATTTGTGTAAAATCTGTGAAGGAATATCTGAGACTATAGAAAATTTGCAGTCTTGTAATGAAATAGTAAAATTTGCCCATGATAATAACTTCAAGTTGGCTGAAATCAATGGGTTAAAAAAGTTGGCTAATATACTTCTTATAGATAAGCAATATAAAGAGGCTTTTAAGGAGTATACTTTATGTCTAAATAAAATAGACGAGATAAATAGCAATATATTAAAGGAAAATATTTATAATTGTATTGGTATTGTAAAAATGGAGTTAACCCAGTACGAAGAAGCATTAATTTATTATAAAGAAGCTTTAAATTACTGCTATATAAATAATAAATTTGATATAAAAAGTAAAGTCATATACAATCTTGCATTAACTTATCATAATATAGGTAAATATGAGAAATCCTTAGAATATATAGAAAATATGTTAAAGGAGAAGCTAGAAAATAGGCTATATGTTAAATTTAGAATACTCCAGGGCTTAAACTACCATAATATGAAGAGGCTTGATGAAGCTATAAAAATTTACTTAGATACAATTAAACATAAGGACATTGATATTAATTCAAAAATTAAGGTATATAACAATATAGCCATGTGTTATATGAATAAAGGTAACCTAGATACGTCACTGATATATTCTGATTTAGCCTTAAAGAGTTCTGCTAATATACCTGATCTGTTAAATAAAACATTACAAAATAGAGGAAAGATTAATAAACAGATGGGAAGGTATGAGGAAGCTAAAAAATATTTCTACGAGGGACTTAAGGTTAGTGAAGAAATTATGGACTATGAATATCAGTTAAAAAGTTTGAAAGAAATACATTCTATAGCTGATAAACAGGAGGACTCTGAGGAAGGTCTTAAAGCGGTAACGAAGATACTTGACATAGCTAAGGCTAATAATTTAAAGGCTGATATGGCATGGGCATTGGATGTTATTATAAATTATGCAATAACATGTAATGATATAAATATATTAAAAATAGCTAATGATGTAAAAATATAAAATTTGTTTCTTAAAAAGTAATGGAAGCACAAGCAATTAAGGTAATGTTGATTGCGTTATGCTTCTTTAAATATAATAAGGTTAACAAATGTTAAAAAATATTCATTTGATATGTACCTATATAGATATGATATAATTAAAAATACATGACTAAAAGGAGTAAGGAGCTAAAGTAATGAAATATACAAGAGATCCCAAATTTAAAGCCAATATGCTTTTAGCCACATATATAGTAGTTCTAGCCTATGTATTGTTGAACTTAAAAGTGGTAGGAAGTACAATAGGAGAAATACTACATATACTAAGACCTTTTTTAATAGCTATGTGTGTTGCTTTTGTAATTAATTTGCCTATGAGGTTTTTAGAAGACAAGGTTGTAACACCCATGTTTAAAAGTGTAAAGAATAAAAAGCCTATAAGACCAATAGCATTACTTCTAACTTTTGCTATAATAATAGGATTGTTAATAGGACTTACATTATTTATAATACCTCAGCTAGTTGAAAGCACATCTACCTTAGCAAAGAACATACCAGATTATATAAAATCACTAGAAGAGGTAATGGGGCAGTACATGGTAAATGTAGACATATTAAATGATCTATGGGCTAAGGTGTTATCCATGGGGGAAAATATTATTAAAGTGGTAGGACAAGCGACAGGTAGCTTAATTACCCAAGTTGTAGGAGTAACAGTAGGGATTACCTCAACCATAGTAAGTTTTTTAATGGGATGTTTAATTGCCATATACATTCTGTTAAGCAAGGAGAAACTTTGTTTGCAAAGTAAAAAGATTATATATGCATTTATAGAAAGAAATAAAGCTGATAAAATTATGGCTGTAATTAAAATATCGAATTTGAAGTTTTCCAAATTCGTATCAGGACAGTGTATAGAGGCTGTTATATTAGGAACATTATGCTTTGTAGGCATGCTTTTATTTTCAATGCCATATGCCACATTAATAAGTACAATTATAGGTATTACTGCATTGGTTCCTATTTTTGGAGCTTTAATTGGTACAATACCAGGTGCCTTCATAATATTTATGGTAGATCCAGTTAAGGCACTATGGTTTATAGTACTTATAATTGTAGTACAACAAATAGAGGGAAATTTGATTTATCCTCTAGTAGTTGGAAACTCAATAGGATTATCAGCTATATGGGTATTATTAGCTATAACAATAGGGGGAAGCACCTTTGGCATAATAGGAATACTAATTGGTATACCTCTTTTTGGAATAATATACACAGTATTTTCAACAGTAGTACACGATAGGTTAAAAAATAGAGAAATAGATATCAATGATTTGGAGAAAAAAGCTGAGGAGTAAAAATCCTTAGCTTTTATTTTGGTTAGAAATTATGGTACAAGTGAAGTTTTATGTAACTTAGAATTATTAAGTTATATAGGTTACTTATAATGAATACTATAATAAAAGAGTTATATGTTTAAAGGTGATAAGGTGGACTTTGAGGAATTTTTAAAGAGTTTTGGATTTACAACAACCAATTCTAATAGCAATATTGAAGGGTGCAATGATATACCAGGGGGATTTCAAGATATAAATCCAGAAGTCTTTGCTTTAATTGGAGAGCTTGTAGGAAATATAATGGCGGGAAACCTTCCCTTTAATGTTCAAAATGCGATAGGTAATTGGTTACAGTTAGTAGGGCAGGCTATATTGGTATATAATGCTCAGCAACAGTATTTTCAAGGCGGTCCAGGACGATATTATAATATAAAAAATAAAAATGTGACTAATCCATTTTGTACTAGTAACAACAATGGGAATTCTAGTAATACTATGAATTATGAAGAGGAGATAAATGCTTTAAAAAAAGATATTAATAAAATTCTAAAGGAATTAAAAGAGTTGAAGGAAAATATTGACTAGGTTTTTGCCTGGTGATATATTATATTTATGGAGCTCGGAGGGTATATAATCAATTATATGCTGGATAAGAGATATAACATTGTTATTTCTTTTATCCAGCTTTTTTTGTCAGGAATTTTTAATTATTGGTGAGGTGAACTATGAAAAATTACAATGAAAATTTAAAAGCAGGGAAAGTAGACATTGGATAAGGCCTTGCATTATCATACTTTTTTTGCAAGGTATTATTCTTAAGATTATGCTATATTGAATTTGGAGGTGAGATTATCCATGGAATGGTTAAGTAAGATGAATGCTGCATTAGGTTATATAGAGCTAAATTTGGAAGGAAAGATTGACTATGGAGAAGTATCACATATTGCTTGTTCTTCTTTAACACGTTTTCAAAGGATGTTTACATTCATGACAGATATGACAATTGGTGATTATGTTAAGCGTAGAAAGATGTCTCTGGCTGCGGAAGATTTGAAAAATACCGATATTAGGGTGATTGACCTTGCCTCAAAATACGGATATGAATCACCAGATGCATTTACAAGAGCTTTTCAAGGATTTCACGGTATGCCCCCTACTGTGGTCCGGAAGTTAGGAATATCTAAAGTATTTCAGCCAATTTCCTTTCAAATAAAGATAAATGGAGGTGACATGATGATGGGGTCAAAACCATTGGTTAAAATTGAAGAATTAAGTAACTTAAAAGTAGTATATTTTCAAGTGAATTGTGAGGAGCCTGAGAAAGAAGCGTGGAACAAAATGCGCCAGTGGGCAGTTAAGAATTTCAATGATTATGAAGCTAGAAGGTACATAGGGTGTGCACCTTGTGGACATCATCCAGAAGGTATTGAAGAGAATTCACATGAATATATTGCTATGATGTTATTATATGGTGAAGAAGGCGAGAATAATTGCATATCTGGAGCAAAGGTATGTGATGCACCAAAGGGGCTATTTCTTGTTGGAGATGTGGTATTGAATGAATTTGATGGTGATGGGAACATAGATATTGGGGGATCAATGAAAAAATCATCTCAGACTATCTATGAATGCATGCTGGATATGGAAGACTATACCATGGATTTTTCTCAACGAACATATATAGAAGAACATATTTTTCCCAAAGAATGGTTTTTAGATGAGAATGCTGACAAATTGCAGGTAGAGTACAAATTTTGGCTACCAATTAAGAAGAAATAGCTCTTGATGGTGCTGAGGAGGTGAAGATTATTGTATGAAAGAATGTTAAATAAGGAAGAAGTACCGTCATTTTATGAAATGACTTGTTATTGTGGTGTTGCAGGTGAGTTGTGGGTCACTGTGGATGAATATCTAAAGGACAAGTTTAAGATAAAAGGTTGTATTCGGTTTCCCTATGGAAACAAATATGGGTGGAGTATGAAGTATAGTTATAAAAGCAAACTTATATGCGATATCTTTGCAGAAATGGATGCTTTTATGGTATTAATCCGTATTCCCAATGATGCAATTCAACCTATTTATAGTGAATTAGGTGATTATGCCAAGAATATTTGGGAAAATAAATATCCATGTGGAAAAGGAGGATGGCTTAATTATCGTATTACAAAGAAAGAGCAATTGAAGGATTTAATGAAAATATTAGATATCAAGTGCAACTTAGTTTAAGGTGGAATTTGAACTCAAACTGAATACTATGCAAAAATGTAGCAACTTGAAATGGGATAATTAAAATAGGATAAGAGCAACTAGTGTTAAAAGTTTTCGAAATTATGTCACTAATTTCCTGCAAAAAAATCATCACAGTTTTCCTCCTTCTTACTCTTTTTTAAGAAACTGTTGATGGATATAGGGATGGCTTGTCCATATATAAAAATAAGAATATTGGTTCGAAAATTGTGATTAAAACCCTATTTTCATGTCAATAATTAAAATAATATTGATATGAAGGTAGGGTTGTTATTATGGATTTTATTGAAGGCATTAAAGATAAGTTAATAAATATGGTGGTGGAATGCTGTCCCCATTGCA
>DINW01000034.1:45057-45270 GCA_002423705.1 Clostridium sp. UBA5530 | reverse complement strand
ATTGGTTATAGATGATTTAGGCACCGAGAACATAAATGATTTTTCTAAGGGAGAGTTGTTCAATCTTATAAACAAAAAAATATTAGGCAAAAATAAGATGTTAATATCCACCAATTTACCTATGGAACAACTTCTTCAAACTTATTCAGAAAGAATAACCTCTAGATTATTAGGAAACTTTGATATATCCAAGTTTTATGGAGATGATATAAG
>DINW01000034.1:30701-44821 GCA_002423705.1 Clostridium sp. UBA5530 | reverse complement strand
AACCAACTGAGCCACTGGGCCATAATGTGGTGGGCACAACAGGGCTCGAACCTGTGACCCTCTGCTTGTAAGGCAGATGCTCTCCCAGCTGAGCTATGCGCCCACATTATATTGGTGACTCCTAGGGGAATCGAACCCCTGTTACCACCGTGAAAGGGTGGTGTCTTGACCGCTTGACCAAGGAGCCTTTTTTCATGTTCTTGCGAACCTGACATAGACTATAATACCTAAAATACTCTCACATGTCAATATAATTTTTAAAAGTTTTTTTATTTATTTTTTTCTAGTTACCTTGGAAATATAGCTAAGGCCTTATATTATACAACGTTATAGCCTTCTGAAAAAACTTCCTATTTTGATTTTCTCATGATTTTTCTCTATATATTTATTATTTTATCCTTATGATATAATTATATCTAAATTCACTATAGCATATTACTAATGTTTTGTTAAGGAAGGATGTAAAATAATATGAATCATCATGAGGTTATAATTATAGGCGGTGGCGCTGCAGGTATGATGTGTGCTATAGCCTGCAAGGATTTTGGTTTAGATGTAGCTATACTTGAAGGCAACGATAGGATTGGCAAGAAACTTTTAACTACAGGCAATGGACGATGTAATATAACCAATAAATCCATCCAAGCTCCTTTTATTAGCTATCATAGCCAAAACAAAGATTTTTTTACAAAGGCCCTCAGTAGCTTTTCTGTAGATGATACCATAGGATTTTTTCAAGGCATAGGCTTACCTATAGTTACCTTAGAAAACAATAAAATGTTCCCTATGTCTTTACAAGCCTCTTCCGTTATAGATATATTTAGAATGGCTTTAGAAGACAGAACTATACCTGTTTACACAAATCACAAGGTTAGTTCTATAAGTAAAGATAGATCTAACTTTATTATAAATGCAAAGAATCTTAACTGCTCTTTTTCTTGCAACAAACTTGTATTAGCCTGTGGAGGGAAAAGTTTAGCTAATACTGGATGTGATGGCTCTGGTTATACTCTAGCTAAAACCTTTGGCCATAGTATACTCACTCCTCTCCCTGGATTGGTGCAACTTAAATTGAACTATCCTCGTTTAAAAGCTTTGTCTGGAATAAAATTTGATGGCGTAGCAGAAATTTTAATAGAAGATATTGTCCAAAGACAAGAAATTGGAGAAATTCTATTTACGGACTATGGAATATCTGGACCTCCTATATTGCAGCTCAGTACTATAGCATCCTTAGCCCTTCATAGTAAGAAAAAAGTATCTATAAAGGTAGATCTTCTTCCACACATGGAATACCACGCTATGGTGGATTTTTTAGAAAGTCATTTTGCTGTTTTTAATTATAGAAGCGTATCAGACTGCTTAGTTGGAATAATAAATAAAAAGCTTATCCCAGTTATTTTAAAAGAGGCATCAATAGACTCTATTCATAAAGCTGCCATAGAGCTTTCCTGGGAAGAAAAACATAATCTATATGAACTTTTAAAGTCATGGACCTTTGAAGTTAGTGATACTAACTCTTTTTCTAATGCCCAGGTTACTTTAGGTGGAGTAGATACGAAAGAGGTTTATCCACATTCTTTAGAGTCAAAATTGTCCACAGGACTGTTTTTCTGTGGAGAAATTTTGGATGTCAATGGAGATTGTGGTGGTTTTAATCTACAATGGGCGTGGAGTTCCGCCATGGCCGTAGCAAGAAATTGTTCAAGGTAACTTAATTTTCATGTAACCAAATATAGGCTATATCTTGAAGATATAAATCAAGATATAGCCTATGATTATTTTTTAGATAAGTTATCCACATATTCCTCTAAACTCAGGTTCTTTTCTTTTATTTCTTTAGCTGATGTTTTACCAACATATCTTATATGCCAAGGTTCATAGCTGTAACCCGTTATTTTTTCCTTATCCTTTGGGTATCTTATAATGAATCCATATAGATAACAATTGTTTTTAAGCCAGATTCCTTCCTTTGTCTTATCAAAGTTTTGTACTAGCTTATTACCCACAAAATTGCAACTTAAGTCTATGGATAATCCACTTTGATGTTCACTTTTTCCAGGCTCTGCACTAAATTTGTCTGCATGATCCTTTCCCTGAATCTTCACAGAATTATTATAAATATTCTCTTGATTTTTATATGATCTATAAGCTGATACTGCTATAAGATTCACTTTAACTTTTTGGCTGTCCTTTATCATTGTTTCTAAAGCTGTAGCACTTTCATCTCTCATAGTTTTTTCTTCACTATTACCCTTAAAAGAAAAGTTAACATTTACTGTTCTAAGATCCTTGGGTACGTAATCCTGGTCTAATTCATTATCCTTATTTACCACCATAGTGATATCATCTTTTATAATTTTAGATTGAAAATTTTCTTTTTCATCATCAGTGGACTGGACACTAGTAATACCATGAACTGATTGATTTATATGCTTATAATGAAAGGATATAGCTCCTCCCGTAAAGCCTAATGAAAAGAAGGCTATACCTAAAAGCAATACTTTCATATCTAGCTTTCTTTTTATGTAACTTGCTATCACTATTTTCTCTCCTTTATCCTTTTGGCTTAATTATTGCCATAGTGATAACATTTAAACACACCTTAAACTAATATTTCTTTTTTTAAATATCTGGCCACTCCATCTTTTTTATTACTTTCAATAATTGTACCGTGACTGATTGCTTCTTTTAATGCTTTAGGAGCATTGTCCATAACACAAGGATTACCAACCTTTAGCAGCATTTCATAATCATTAAATCCATCTCCAAAGGCTATTACTTCTTTTACATCAATACCTTTACTTATGCAAAATCTCTCCAAAGCACTATATTTAGAAACTCCTTGCTCATTTACCTCTAAGCAAGAAGAACAGCTGAAATTCACTTCTAACTGGGGCATTTTATTCACTATTTCTTTTCTAAGTTCTTCAAGAAGTTCGTGATGTTCACTGGCAAAAAATACTTTTAAACATTCCTCCTCACCGAATTCTTCCTTTGAACAGACTTTATAAGATACTTTATTAGCAACACTGAATTGTTTCATGAACTTATCTTCTTTTATGGCTAGCCAATCTTTTTGTGAGAATCCGTTTATATATATATCCTTTTCATATTTACATAAATCTATATCCAAAAGTTCCTTAAGGTGATGCTTTTTTAAAGGAGACTTGCTTATTACCTTTCCATTTTCATATACTATAGCCCCGTTGCAACATATGCAAAGAATTTCATCACCAATAGCTTGTCTTACTAATGTGGTTTGCTCATAAGTTCTTCCTGTTGCTATAGAAAAAATATTGGATTGTTCTACTGCTTTTTTAACCATATCTGCCGTATAATCAGATACTTGCCCTCTTCCATTTAATAGTGTTCCATCTAAATCACTTACTATAACCTTATTCATACTTCCTCTCCCTCTTTCGTTATTTTATCTGAGTCTACCTGCTGTAACACACTACCTTAAACTAAGTTTCACTTGATCTAACTCAACATGTAATATTATATATGTGAACGTTCATATAATTCTACCTATATCCTAGATAGTTAACTTAAGTTTAATATGTTATTACTGCCAAAAGGTTTCCGCTGTGGTCAACTCTTGTCCCTCATCACTAATAATTCTATGAATATAATGAGTCTCATCCTTTTTTTCGCAGGAAGATTTAATACAGTGTCCATATGCTACTTCTTTTTTGTACATGATTTTTAGCCTTTTTAAATGCTTTGTTTTAATAACCTCTAAGGGTATCACTTCTAAGGCCCAATCTATATACTTACAATTGTTAACATGGAGATTAGTATCTATATCACTATATCTTATTTTAAAATCTTCACTAAAATCTTCCCTTTGTAGTTCTTCCATTTCATCCTTTTGAGCTTTGTCCTTTTTATCTACCCCATAAATATTATAAAAACTCTCCGGAAGTCTTATTAATCTTCTTTTTTCTGTGTCTATCATGAGCCACATGGATAGAGCTTTACAGAAAACTTGTCCCTTTTCATTGGTAACTTTGAAGGTTCTATGGGAATAAAACCTGCTCATTGCTATAGGCTCTGTCTCTACATATAATTTCTCCCCATATACAGGATATTGTATAACTTCTATATCCCACTTATACAACACCCATGCCATATTCTTTCTTCTCAATAAGTCCATGCCTATACCTAACTCTTCACTCTGAGCTAAGGCTATATCTCCAAAATAATTTACAAGAGAAGTTATCAAAACTTCCTTTCTACAATCTACATCATGATAATAAGTCTCATACGTTTTCTTAAACACTTTACCCATGAAAATTCTCCCTTCATTTAACAATTCCTCAACTTTGTAATAATCCAGTAAACTTTAATCTCTTTATTGCAATATAATTATTATATTACTTTAAAGGAAGGATGTACTATGAAAAAATACTTTTATATTATTATCTGTTTAAGTTTCGCAATATTTTTTAATGGCTGTAGCACATCTAACAATTCTAAAGCCAATGAGGATACTGTAACTAAATCAGAAAAGGTCGAACCTGCTAGCTATGCTAAATCTCCATCAGAAGATAATGCCACTTTGAAGGATTATTATGAAATTATTGGATCTTGCTCCACCCTATCTGAAAAAGAATTAAAAAACTTAACACAGTGGAGAAGTGATATACGAATATTAGCTAATAAATATAAAGATTCTTTAATAATAAATGGTTTATCCAATTTAAAGGAAGTGTCATTAACCTTCGATGATGGTGCTGATAATAAATTTACTCCAGCCATAATAGATGTGTTAAACAAAAAAGAGGTTAAAGGGAACTTTTTCTTTATAGGTGACAACATAGATGCTAACCCTAATGTGGTGAAAAAAGCTTTTAATGATGGTCACTTGGTTTTAAATCACTCCCTAAGTCATAAAGACCTATCAACATTAAAGGAAGATGACTTTAAAAAAGAAATTTTGGCTAATGAAGAAAAAATTAAAAAAATCACCGGAAAGGCGCCTGCATTGTTAAGACCTCCTTATGGTTCTATAAAGGAAAATCAAATTCATATAACAGATTCCTTAGGTATAAAGAACATACTTTGGTCTACAGATACTTTAGACTGGTCTCAGCGAGACAAAAACAACATATATAAAAATGTCATTGATAATGTTCGACCTGGGGAAATCATATTGATGCATTCTAATGCAAATCGTCAAGGAACTTTAGATGCACTCCCCCTAATCATAGATTCTTTAAAAGAAAAAGGCTACAATATAGTAACTTTAGACAAATTGCTAAATGTAAATGCATATAAATAATAAAATAATATCCTTGGAAAGAGAAAAATCATCTTTCCAAGGATATTGTTTTCACTATACTAAATATTGTTTACTTCTATAGTTTCATCTCTTCTAGGCCCTATGGACACTATTGAAATTTTTACGCCTGTAAACTCTTCTATTCTGTTTAAATATTTTTTAGCACTAGCTGGAAGTTCTTCGTAGCTCTTAACTCCCTTTATATCGTCTCCCCAGCCTTCCATTTCTTCATAAACTGGCTTACATTGAGCTAAATCATCAAGAGATGCTGGGAAATAGTCTATTACTTCTCCATTGAACTCATAACCTACACAAACCTTTATCTTAGAAAGGCCTGCTAAAGTATCCATCTTAGTAACTACAAAAGAAGTTAAGCCTGATACTCTTGCAGCAGTCTTTAATATTACAAGGTCTAACCATCCGCATCTTCTAGCTCTTCCAGTAGTAACTCCATATTCATGACCATTTTCTCTTATCCACTCACCTATATCATCAGAAAGTTCTGTAGGGAAAGGTCCTTTTCCAACTCTTGTAGTATATGCTTTTGCTATTCCTACTACATCATTTATTTTGTTTGGTCCTATGCCAGCACCACTACTAACTCCACCAGCAGTGGTATTAGAGGAAGTTACAAATGGATATGTTCCATAATCTATATCTAATAGCATTCCTTGAGCGCCTTCAAAAAGTATATTTTTATCCTCTTCCATTTGATGATTAAGAACTACAGATACATCCTTTACAAAAGGTCTTATCTTTGCCGCATATTCTAAGTATTTTTCATAAATATCTTTAAATTCTAGAGGTTCTCCCTCATATACTTTTATTATATATTGATTCTTTAATGCTATGTTTTCTGTAAGTTTTTCCTTAAATACTACCTTATTTAAAAGGTCGCAGATTCTTATTCCACATCTCTCAAATTTATCTGTATAGCATGGTCCTATACCTTTTCCTGTGGTTCCAATGCTATTATTTCCCCTTGCTTTTTCCTTTAACGCATCAAGAACCTTATGATAAGGCATTATTACATGAGCTCTATCACTAATAACCAGTTTATCTGGTGTTATCTTTACGCCCAGTTCCTCTAAATAATTAATTTCTTCTAATAAAGCTTCTGGATCTACCACCACACCATTTCCAATTATGTTTAATTTGTTTTCATACAATATACCAGATGGTATTAGATGGAGCTTATACTGCTTATCTCCTACCTCTACAGTATGGCCTGCATTATTTCCTCCTTGGAATCTAACTACCACATGGGCCTTCTCTGCAAGGTAGTCAGTCATCTTACCTTTTCCTTCATCGCCCCATTGGGCACCTAAAACTACAAATGATGACATACATTTGGCTACATTGAACCTTTTCAAGGTAGCCTATCCCTCCTTTATTTTTTAGAATGTTAGGTATGCTATACTATGATTATTCCCTTTACTTCACCATACTATCAAAGCAATCAATATTAGTCAATATCTTTGGAATGTTCGTGTTTTCATATATTTTTGATTTCATTAGAAAAAATTTGTTTATTTATATAGGAATTATATGTTATAAACCAGTTATATGTTATAATATACTTGTTTATCCTTTAATGGGGGAGGTGCTGACAGTTATCTTATACTGTCAAAATATTTATGAACTTACCTAATTTTCTTACCACTATAAGATTAATATTAATTCCAGTTTTCGTAGCCGTATTTTTCAATTGCGGTTCAAAGGGATTGGTTTACGGTGCCATTATATTTTTAGTCGCTGGTATCACAGATGTGCTGGATGGATATATAGCTCGTAAATATGATTTAGTAACTAAATATGGCATAGTCCTAGATCCTTTAGCAGATAAGCTTATGCTACTAACAGTACTATTTAGCTTATCATATACCAAAATGATTCCATTATGGATATTCATCGTTATAGCTGCAAAGGAATTAGCCATGATAGTGTCAGGAATATTTCTCTACAAAAAAGACACAGTTATTCCTTCTAATTTTTTTGGGAAAGCAGCAACAGTATTGTTCTATGTGGCAATTTTGGCACAAGCTATGGATTTGAATATAGGTTTATATTTATTATATATAGCGGTATTAAGCGCCTTCATAGCTCTAGTGAACTATGTAATAATATTTTTTAAAGATAAAAAGAAAATTTAAAAGACATAGGTTAAAATGATTATAAATCATTTTAACCCGTGTCTTTTATTTATCATACACATAAAGAACTCCATTTTTAGGTGCTACCACCAAGGTTCCAATATAGCCCCTCTTCAGCAGTTCTTTTTGAAATATATGAAGGAACAAGGCATGGCTCACAACAAGTACATTAGTTTCATCGCCTTTTTCTAATTTATCTAAAAAATCCGCAGCTCTTTTCTCAGTATGCTTTCTAAGTTCCCTTTGGGACCTTCCAATATTAAAATACCATTGCACTCTAGATGATATGCTCCAAAATAAACTTTTGAAGGTTTTAGAAGATAAGAGAGTAGAATTTTCATCTTCTTATTATGATCCAGATGATGAAAATACCCCTAAGTATATAAAANNCGGCAATGAATTACCGGGTCTATGGTAACTTCCCTTATAAGAGGATCCTGAACTCCTTGTCCATCATAAGCTACCTCAGAAGTTTTTATGGCTCTGTATAAATCACTACAATAGCATTTATCCCATTGATTATGATATAAGTCTATTTTGTTTTCTATGATTTCACTAGTGTCATAAGCTTTTGCATAATCTACAAGGTCCTGTGAATTCATAAAAACCTTTTTTGTACAATTAACCTTAAAGTGTCTTATCAATCCTATCTTCATATCTAACTCCTGCTTATTGTTTATATATCTATTTTAACATATTAAGTTTCATTATAAAATGAAACTTAGTTTCAGGTGGCTTTAACATCAAGTAGACATCAGATTAAATTTTTTTAGAAATTTACAAAAAATATGTTTTAAACCGAACATAAGTTTGGTATAATAATAATGGTGATGTTTTATGGATATAAAAGAAAAATTAGAAATTCTTTCTGATGCTGCTAAATACGATGTTTCATGCTCTTCTTCTGGTTCAGATCGCAAAGCCTCCCAAGGATCTTTAGGCAGTGGGGCTAGCTGTGGTATTTGTCATAGTTTTACCCCTGATGGAAGATGCATATCATTGCTAAAAATCCTACTGAGCAATTTCTGTATATACGATTGCGCCTATTGTATAAATAGGAAGTCTAATGATATTCCCAGGGCAGCTTTTACTGTAGATGAAGTAGTAGATTTAACCATAAATTTTTATAGAAGAAACTATATAGAAGGTCTTTTTCTAAGCTCAGCTATACTTAAAAACCCTAACCATACCATGGAAATGCTGACCTCTGTTGTAGAAAAGCTAAGGCTCAAAGAGGGTTTTAATGGTTATATTCATTTAAAGGCTATACCTGGTGCAGATGAAGCCTTAATTAAAAAAGCAGGATCCTATGCAGATAGAATGAGCGTTAATATAGAACTTCCTTCTAATGAATCTTTAAAGCTTCTGGCCCCGCAAAAAGAGAAGAAAAACATTCTGTCTCCTATGAACCTTATAAACAAATCCATAATTCAAAATACGGAAGAAAGAAAAAGGTTCACTAAATCACCCCTTTTTGTACCAGGAGGTCAAAGTACCCAATTAATAGTGGGTGCCACTAAAGAATCAGATTTGAAAATAATGTCTTTATCTGAGAATCTTTATAATAAATTCAACTTAAAAAGGGTTTACTATTCAGCTTATGTTCCAATAAACCAAGGTAAACTTCTTCCTGATATAAAAAATCCTCCTACCGTAAGAGAGCATAGACTATATCAAGCAGATTGGCTTTTACGATTGTATGGATTTAAATCTCAGGAACTTTTAGATGAAAATAATCCTAATTTTGATATGAACTTAGATCCAAAGGCTCTTTGGGCCCTTAAAAATCTCCACTTCTTCCCTGTGGAAATAAATAAAGCTTCCTATGATGTCCTTATAAAAATTCCTGGCGTTGGTTTTAGAAGTGCTAGAAAAATAATAAGTGCTAGGAGACTTGGTCCCTTAACCTTCGAGGATCTAAAAAAGATGGGCATTGTCCTTAAGAGAGCTGTTTACTTTATAACCTGCAGTGGGAGGTACTATGGTGACGTTCATTTTAGAGAAGACACCTTGTATACCGCTTTAAGTCCCAAGGTAAATTTAAATGAAAATCCTGATAGTTCTACTGAGCAGCTTTCCTTCTTTTCACAGACTGTTATCCCCTCAATATCAATATCTTCAAGGTCAGGTGAAATGTGATATGATTAAGGTTTTAATATTTGATGGCTCTTTTGAAGGATTTTTAACCTCTATTTATGAAGGTTTCTATTTGAAATCCATGGAGATAGAAATCCATAGCATATATAGCCATGTCGCTAATTTTTTAAATATGGAGGTAACCATAACTACTGATGAAGATAAAGCTTCTAAAGTATATAATTCTGTAAAAAACAAGCTTAATGGTGATACTTTAAAAAATTTATATTATTTATATCTTTATGATGATAATGAAGCTTTTACTTTAGGGTTTAAATATTTAAAATTAGCCTTTAAATATGGTTCTTCCATAAACTTAGCTAAAAATAACAATATAATAATTCTAGTTGATAAATTTTCTAGAAGAGTTACTCTAGAGGCTCATAAATTCACTGGATTTGTTCGTTTTACAGAAATAGGTCCTTTAACCTTTTACTCTAAAATTGAACCAGATAACAATATACTGCCTCTCCTTGTGGACCATTTTGCCATGCGGTTTAACGATGAAAATTTTATAATCCATGACGCTAAGCGAGAGACAGCAATAGTATATAATAAACAAGAGGCTATCATAGTGCCTTTCAGTAACTCACAGGCAGAGAAAATAATCCACAGCTCTAAAGACGAAATTTACGCTTCCCTGTGGAAAAGTTTCTACAAATCCACAACCATAAAAGAAAGACTAAATCCTAGGCTTCAAAGAAATTATATGCCTAAAAGATATTGGAAAAACCTAAATGAGCTACACTAAATCATAAGGGGCTATATCAAAATTCTAAATTATTTTGATATAGCCCCATGAATTTTAAATTTTCAATTATGGTACGTGCCCTTTATCTAAGTTTTAATCTATATATATGTCCCTTTTCCGTAGGTTCTTCCTCTTTAAATCCTAACTTTCTATATAGTCCATAGCTTCTTTCATTAAAATCATATATTTCTACCTTTAATTCTTGCCGTCCAAAATCCTTTGCAATTTCTATAAGCTTTTGCAATACTTCTCTCCCTATTCCATTTCCCCAATATTCCTTATGCCCTATAGTTATAGGCACATCATCAGAAGTGTTTTCAACTAAAGAAGCATCTCCTATAGCCTTCCATTGATCTTTGCACAATACTTCTATATAGTAGCAATGTCCATGAGATGATAGGTAATCATACATGTCCCCTATGGTTTCTATTCCATAGGGTGCCTTCACACCGTTAGTATAGTATTGAACCTGTTCATCCTCATACCAAGGCAANNAAAGCTTTATAGTATTCTTCCTTATTGAACTTTCTCAGTCTTAAATTATCATTGATAATTATTTTATCCACTGTAGCTCCCCCCTAATCTATTAACATTGTTAACTTTTATCCATCTTTATCTATCTTTATCTCGATAAAGCTTAGAAGATATTATCATTGATATCTCCATTAAGAGCAATGCAAATGCTACCACTACCACAGCCGATAAACTAGGATTCTTGTCCACTATCACAGCTATTTTTTTACCGAATTCAACTATAGAGCCACCACCTTCAACGGCTGGTTTCAGCATACCTATTAGCATAGGAATTACAAATACAGGAATCATGGCATAGAATTTAGCCTTTGAATAGCCTAGTTTGAAATACATAGGCATTTGTATGGCTGCCATTATTATATATATACTAAATACTATGGATGCTGCAAACAGTATTTCTCCAATGGATGTATTAAGGCTAAACACTGCATTAACTCCTAGACATAATACAACTCCCATGACAACATTAATTATCCCAAATAATATACAGAATATATATCTTCCTCTAACTATAGTGTCTCTATTTATGGATAAGGTTCCATAAAAATTGTCCATATTATTTTTTTCTCCAATAACAAAGGGATAGCTAAGCAATATGATTCCATACATACCACACATCATTAATGGAAACATAGTGTCTTTATTCATAATAGACATAAGTACAATCATTGCTGCCATAATTGCCATATTTTTAAGAGCATAAGGCCTTATTGTAAGAAAATCTAAACTAGAGCACTTTATAGCTTTATTCATCTTCTTTTCCCTCCCTATTCATATATACTACAATTTCATCTAATGTAGCCTTTTCTGTTATAACTCTATTTGAAAATCCTTTAAGGTTTTTTGTTTCTATAAGTCCTTCAAAGCCCGTAGAATGTTCCCTTATACCTATAATATTGTTTTTATCTTCATAGGATATATCTCCATTGCCCCCCTTTATAAGGCAGTATTTCTCTAAAAGCTCATCCTTTTCTCCTGAGAATACTATTTTACCTTTTCTTATAAAAGTTATATAATCTGCTATCTTTTCCAAATCCGATGTTATATGAGTAGAAAAAATTACGCTTCTTTCTCCATCTTCAATATATCTGCTTAAAATATCTATAAATTCATCCCTAGCTACAGGATCCAGGCCACCTGTTGGTTCATCTAGTATCAAAAGCTTTGCATTATGAGAAAATGCTACCGCTATCATTAGTTTCATTTTCATTCCTCTTGAAAGCTCCTTAACCTTTTTCTCCTTTATCAGTCCAAATTCTTTAAGGTATTTATAATAAACTGGGCTATCCCATTTCTTATAAAACATCTTATGGGCTTTCTCCACATCTCTTAAATCCCAATCCTCTACATAGTAAGGTTGATCAAATACAACTGCTACATCCTCTTTTATAGCACCTTCATCCTTTATATTATCTAGCCCAAATACCTTTATCTCTCCAGCATTTCTTCTCAGCATGTTTAGTATAAGCTTTATGGTAGTAGTTTTTCCTGCTCCGTTAGGCCCTATAAAACCCATTATGTATCCCTTAGGCAGTGAAAAGGAAACCCCATCTAGTTTGAATTCTTTAAACTCTTTTGATAAATTATTAACCTCTAAAATATTATTCATATTCCTCGCCCTCCAACATGATATTAAATATATCTTCCAAATCTTTTCTAGTAAGCTTTGCAATTTTCCCTTTAGTTATAGCTATGGTGAAAGCTTCTTCTATTTCCCTTAATATCTGTTCTTTTATCATTTCACTATTTTGGGGAAGAACGTAACAACCTTTTCCCTGAACATTTGCCACGAAACCCTCCTGTTGTAAATCATTATAAGCTCGTGTAGTAGTTATTACGCTTATCTTTAATTCTCTAGCTAGCTGCCTTATAGATGGAAGCATCTCTCCCTCTTTAAGTTCGTTGCTTAATATTGCAGCCTTTATCTGCTCTTTTATCTGTTCATATATAGGTATACCTGTGCTATTTGATATTACTATTCTCATATTTACCTCGCTTTTTCATAATCAATTGAAACTTAGTTTGGGCTTCATCCAAATTGTCAGTTGAACTTATGTAGGGTCGTAGCTGCTGTTATTTGCAACCTAAAGAGATTGAAGCGTTACAGCAGGTAGACATCAGATTAACTGTTATAACAGAATATAGTGTATATACTTTATATATACACTATATTCTGATTTAATATTTCTGTCA
Organism: Clostridium sp. UBA5530; assembly: GCA_002423705.1. Classification (GTDB taxonomy): domain Bacteria; phylum Bacillota; class Clostridia; order Clostridiales; family Clostridiaceae; genus Clostridium_X. The sequence goes on along the minus strand of DINW01000034.1, from coordinate 31,767 downwards.
ATATGTTTTTTAATAATTTTTAAACTAAATTTTAGATGAAGCAATGGCATAAAATAAATGACCTACATTACTAAATAAAAGTGATGTAGGCCATCTTATATTACTGATTATATAATTCTTCTACCTTTGCCCAATCAATGATGTTCCATATATTCTTAACATAATCTTTTCTTAAGTTCTTATATTTTAAGTAATAGGCATGTTCCCATACATCTATAGTTAATATGGGTTTTAGCCCTTGGCTAAGTGGACTGTTTTGATTCAAAGTATTCATAACCTCTAGCTTATCATGTTTATTTTTCACTAGCCATCCATACCCAGATCCAAATTGATCTATTGCAGCCTTGCTTATACTCTCTTTTAGTATTTCCAAATTACCGAAGGTTTTATTTATCTCTAGTAGTAGCTTTCCCTCTGGAGCCTTTTTAGGATTTGGAGAAAGTATAGTAAAATATAAATTATGATTAGCAACTCCTCCCCCCTGATTTATAACTCCTTGCCTAATTTTCTTTGGTATTTTATCCGGTGAACTAAGTATGTTTTCTAAAGATTTATCCTTAGTGAATTTATCATAGCCTTCTAGTAGCATATTAAGGTTATTCACATAGCTTTGAAGATGCTTGTTATAATGTATGTCAACAGTTTCTGCATCAATATATGGCTCTAAAGCATCATATGCATATGGAAGAGGTATCTTATCATACTTCATCTTTTATCTCCTAATGATTATTCTATACCCTATATATATTCTATTTTATTGAAACTGCTACTTATCTTATTTATCTAAATCAAAACAACTCAATTATATCCAAAATATGTTATAATAAAATTACAATTATATCCATGTTTTTATACTTAGAATTTAAATTTGGGGGTGTTTATATAGTGAGTAGTCCATTATTCGTAGTTCCATTTATAATAAGAATACTTGTGTTTATCGCTATTTTAGCAATGGCAATATATTCTTTTATACTCTTTGTTAAATTAGCTAAAAGAGGAATTAAAGCTCTTGATATTTATCTTAAGGAAAAAGAGCAATCTTAAGCCAAACTCCACCTGAAACTAA
>DINW01000034.1:0-30646 GCA_002423705.1 Clostridium sp. UBA5530 | reverse complement strand
ATTGCCAAAAATCTCGTGAATCAAAAGGAGGACAGATTTAGTTAGGATTTGCGTTAATAATGCATTGTCCTACTAAAGATAAATTATGAAAATAGGAATTATATCTGATATCCATGGATATCCTAAAAAATTTAAAAGGGCTTTAAGCTACCTTAAAGATTGTAACATAGTACTTTGTGCTGGAGATATATTGTATCACGGTCCTAGAAATCCAATTTTAGAAGGATATGATCCTTTGCAATTGGTAGAAGAAATTAAAAATTGCCCTATTCCAATGCTAATAGCTAAAGGAAACTGTGAATCTGAAGTAGACCTAATGGTATTAAATCTCCCAATGATAAGCGACTATGTGGTTTATGAAAAGGATGAAGTACGATTTATAGTAAATCATGGCCATCATCATGATATGAACTCCCTACAAAACCTTGCTAAAGTTTACAAGGCTGATGTAATTATAACAGGACACACCCATGTAAGAACCCATGATGTAATAGAAGGAGTTCATTATATAAACCCAGGTTCCATATCAGTACCTAAAGGGGATGGTATCCCTAGCCTTTGTATCTATGAAGATGGGAATGTAACCTTTATTAATTTAAACAATGGAGAAAACCTTATTTACAATTAGGTTCATATAATATAAAATATATATAAACTCTTTGCACTGCAAAAGCAATCCTGAAATATAGGTTTGCCATATCTACAGTACAAACTGAGCAGNNCACATCTGTGGGACAGTAGTATGTTCCACAGGTATTTTTTATGTATACATGGAACATATAAATTAAGATTTTGCAATGCCATAGAGCTATCTTATTATTAAATGGAGGTAACTTACTATGACAAAACAAAGAATCAACTACGACCATTCCGACTTAAATGTATCTAACACTTTTATTAAAATTCAAGACCTATCTAAAAGCTATCAATCTGGTGGCGAAATAATTCACGCTATTGATAAAGTAAACTTAGAAGTATCTAGGGGTGAGATGGTGACCATATTAGGACCTTCTGGCTCTGGGAAATCAACCTTAGTAAATATTATAGGTGGTATAGACACTGCCGATAAAGGTACTATATATGTTGATAACCAGGACATTACTTCTCTAAAAGGTTCTCAATTAACTGATTACAGAAGAAGCAGTATAGGCTTTGTATTTCAATTCTATAATTTAATTCATAACTTAACAGTTTATGAAAATGTAGAGGTTGTAGCAGACATTTGCAAATGTCCATTAAATATTGGGGATTTACTTAGTACCTTGGGAATTAAGCATTTATCTGGGCGATACCCTGTTGAGTTGTCTGGAGGTCAGCAGCAACGTGTTGCCATTGCAAGGGCCTTCGTTAAGAATCCTAAACTTTTATTGTGCGATGAGCCTACTGGTGCTTTAGATTATAAATCATCTCTTGATATTTTGAAGTTAATCAAGGAAATAAATGAAAAATTTAATACAACAATCCTAATTATAACTCATAATAGTTCTATTTCAGAAATGTGTAATAGAATAATAAAAATAAGTGATGGAAAGATTGTTATTGATAAGAAAAACCCTACCCCAACTCCTGTTGAAAGGATTCAGTGGTAACTATGAAAATGAATATTAATAAAAGAAATAAAAGAATCTTTTGGGAGCATAAAGGAACCTATATTGGGATGATAATACTAATATTCTTATCTACTTCTTCCTTTTTAGGATTAAAAACTGCAAGTACAAATATAAAGCAGCAGGTTATTAATAATAGAATAGAACATAAATTAGAGGATGCAAACTTCTTTTTCTCTGAAAACTTATCTGAAAGCGATATTGAAATATATGAAAATCTTTATAATTTAACTTTGCAGAAAAATAAATATGTAGAAAAGCAATATAATGGTGCTACTCTTAGGATAAGAGAAAGAACTGAGAAAATAAATTCATCAGTTTTATATAAAGGTACAGACTTAAATGCCTCCTCAGATATAATGGTTGATAGATACTTTTATGAAGCTCAGAAATTAAAATTTGGAGATACTATATCCTTAGATGGCAGGAATTATAACCTTTGTGGTATTTTTGTAACTCCCGACTACCTTAGTGTGAGAAAGAATGAAAGCGACTTTATGTGTGATGGTAAAAAATTTGGTTTTTGCCTAGTTGCGCCTGAAACCTTTAAATCTATATCTAATGGTAATGAAAAAAACTACTATAGTGTAATCTTTAATGAACAAAATGAAGAAGAATTTAGAAAAGCCCTAAGTGATAAAGGTATTATTTTAGAATGGACAACTAGAACTGCAAATACAAGGATTTCTACCTTTGATGGTGAAATTGACTCTCTTATCATGTTAAGTAAAATCGCTCCTCTCTTTATTTTAATGCTTTCTAGTGTTATCATGGCTGTGGCTATGGGGCGTATGCTAAAAAAAGAATATGTTTATATTGGTACTCTTTATTCTATGGGGTATAAAAAAACGGAAATAATAAGTCATTATATAAAGGTTCCTATATGTGTGTCATTAACAGGCTCCTTTTTAGGATGTATATTGGGGATTTTTTTAACTAAACCTTTTTCTATGTTATCCTCCATAGAATATAATATACCCAGACCAACTTTTCGTTATGAAATCTTAGATATTGTAACTCTTATGATTGTCCCTATAACTTTGAACCTTATCGCTACAGTGCTCTCCCTTAAAAAAGCTTTAAATTTTAATATAAGTCTTCTTTTAAAGTCTAACTCTAATAGTGTTAGGAGAGGCTTCTTAACAAAATTTATTTCTTATAAAAGAGGCACTTTTAAATTAAGGTTTAGGATTAAAGAAATTACTTGGAATTTGTCTAGAAGCTTTCTTATGGTAGTAGGCATAACCGCCTCTTCCTTATTCATCCTTACAGGCTTTGTTTTTGATAGTTCACTAAAGGTTTTATTTAATAGCAACTTCCATGAATTATTTGGATATGAATATCAATATATTTTTACTAAACCAATATATGAACCTTCTTCCATTGGAGAACCATATATGGTTTCAAATTTTGAATATGATAAAAATGGTGAAAAGCTAAAAATCACTTTAAATGGTGTAGCTGACAATAGCAAGTATATAACCCTTTTCGATAAAAATGGTAATGTTATAGAAAATGATCAAACTGTAATGTCCAGGGCTGTAGCTAAGCGGTTAGGTATAGAGGCAGGAGACATCATAAAAATTAAGAATAATTCTAATCTTGAAGAATACAATATTAAAATTAATAAGATTTGCGATATCCAATATAGTGAAAATATCTACCTTCCTTTAAGTGAGCTAAACAATATGCTAAAGTTGCCTAAGGACACACATATTGGATTGTACAGTGATAAGGAGTTAGATTTAGATCCTAGTCTAGTGATGAACACATTAACAAAGGAGGATAGCATTGCAGGTATGGAAACCTCTATTGCTGCTCTTAGATCTCTTTTATATATAATGGCTATAATATCTGCAATCATAGGGACCATCGTAATATATATAGTCACTTCTATGTTGATTGAAGAAAATAAAAAAAATATTTCTATGCTGAAGGTACTAGGATATCATAATAATGAACTATCAAAGCTTTTGCTAAATTCTACATCTCTTTTAATATGGATTGGTTTCTTACTGTCAATTCCATTAACACAAAAGCTAATACAAAAATTCTTTGATGTTCTAACTACAAACATGTACTTTGATTTTATAGTATCTCTTAAATTATGGCAGTTATTAATTTCTTTAATATTTATTTTAACTGTTTATTATACAACCTTACACATATTTAAGAGAAAGGTTTTAAATATTAATATGACAGAAAGTTTAAAAGCTAGAGATTAATATATAATAGAAAATTAGAGGGCACCCACCTCTAATCTTCTATTTTTTTAAATTAAACTAACCTTCATATTCCTCTGCCAATATTCCGTATTCATAAGTATCATTCCAAATAGGATTCCCACCTTCATCTTTTTTAAAAAATATATTTTTTCTTAAATGACCCTCTCTTCTCATGTTTAGCCCCTCTAATAATCTCCATGAAGGCTGATTTTTAGGGTTACACATGGCAATTATTCTACGTGCTTTCAACTCTTTAAAGCCATAGCTTAAAATTTTCTGGCAACTTTCTGTGGCATAGCCTTTTCCCCAATATTCTGGGTTGAATACATATCCTATTTCCCAAGTTCCAAATTCCTCTGGTTCTTGGTTCTCAAAATATATGTTTCCTATAACCTTGTTATTACCTTTTAAAACAACAGCCCAAAAGCACTGAGCTGTAGATCTATACAGGGCTTCTTCCTTAGAACCTTCTTCATCGTAAATATCATAGGGTTCATATTTAACGACGGATTCTTTAGAAAGGTATTCATGCAAATCTCTCCAGTCACTTGAATAAAATTCTCTTAAAATTAATCTATTTGTTTCTAATATCATAAGTATACATCTCCTAAAAAATTAACTATAGGTTTTCTCTGCCTATAGTTAAAATTTTACTAAGCTTATCCATAATGTTCAATCTTAAGAACTATTGCTTATTAAAGTTGAGAAAATTTCTATATTGCTTTTGCTTCATTGTAAAATTCTTTAAGCTGTACTTTCACTTCCACTGAGAGATCATGCCATCTAATTCCTTCAATGGCTCCCTCTAAGGCACACAATCTGTTATAACAAGCCGAACTATCTATAATAATCCTCTCTTATTATGGATAGCATCACATCATCAACTAAATGCCCTTTCATGAAGGTTCTTTGTCTCATAGTTCCTTCCTCAGTAAATCCAGCTTTCTTCAGAGCCTTTATTGATCCATAATTTCCAAGGGTAACTACAGCCTCTATTCTATTAAGTCTCATACTTTTAAATCCAAAATTAGTCAAAGTCCTTATTGCCTCAGTACCATAGCCCTTATTCCATTGATTCCTATTAAATCCATATCCTATTTCACATCTTAAAGCCTCCTGGTCAAAGTCCCCTAAATTACAATAGCCGATAATCCTGTTGTCATTTTTTCTTGCAACTCCCCAAGTAATTTCCTCTTTGTTTATAAATTCTGTCCTGTAGTTATTTATTATATCCAACGCCCTATCTTTAGTATCAATTGGACTAAACCAGTCATACCTAGCAACCTCAGGATCACCATAGATATTAAATATATCCTCTATATCCTGTGAAGTCACCTTTCTATATACTAATCTTTGGGATTCTAAAGTAGGAAATTCATTGAAAACTGATTTGTCTATATCCATATATGATTTCTCCCTCCCATGGTCTATTACTAAATACATCCTACATTGAGAATCTCCTTAAAATCATCTACAATATAGTCTGCAAATTTTCCTATAACTTGTTTATCTTTCTCGTCTCTTTTAAGTAAATGTGTAGTCATTATTGTGCTAAGGCCCTTGCTTTTAGCCCCCTCTAATTCAGCGGAACCACCATCTCCAATGAAAAGTCCCTCATTGGGTTTGATGCCCATGGTTCTTAGTGCTATATCATAAATTTTATCATTAGGTTTCAAGGATCCTACTTCACATGAAAAAATAGTATCATCAAAGAAATTATTTAAAGGTGAGTCCTTCCAATGCATAATGTCTATTACATCGGCATTACTTATGATACATAATTTTTTATTTCTATTTTTAATCTCTAAAAGCACATTAAGAATTTCTTCATCCACTTCTACCAATGCTCTTTTCATACGTTGTTGTCGTAGATACAATATTTCATTTATCTGGTCTTTACTAGAATCAACCTTAGCCTTTTTAAGTATGTCTTTAATTATAGTTTCAGGGTTTCTTTCTTTTCCTAATGCTCTACTCATATATAGTTCTTTATCCTCAGCATAGATTTCCCATTGCTCCTGGGTCATACTCAATACATCATTTTCATTTTTCAAATCATTGTATTTAGGTGTTATAAGAGTAAAAAATAAATCAAAAAACACAACCTTTATATTTTCATTCATAGCTTAGGTCCCTCCCTGTAAATCTTTTTGTGTAGATGTATAATCCCTATATTTAATTACATCCTAATCTTTCTTTACTACTAATCTTCTATGCTCAAAGCTCTGATATATTTCAAAACCAATGCTCTCATAAAGATTTATAGCAACTTTGTTCCAGGCTACAGCTCCTAGAGTTATCTTGTTAAAATTCCTATCCAGTGCTAAATTTATTGTAGCCTCAACTATTTTTCGTCCATAACCTTTGCCTTGCTTCTCTGGTATTACAAAAATGTCATCAATTTCCTCTTCTACTATAGATGACCCTATAAATTCTTTTCCTTCATAAAATAAATATATAGAATCTCTTTTTTCTAAGGTCTCTCTTTTCAATCTTTCAATCCTTTCTAAACTTGATCCTTTATAAATGTTAAAAGGATGTATGTCGTTAGCTTGTCTCATAGGACTAAAGCATTGACCTAAATAGGTATAGTACATATTAAAATCCTTATCCTCATAGTTTCTGTAAGTTAACTTTGTAAGACTAAACCTGTTTCCTTTATATATCATTCCTCTAATTCCAAACCATTGTTCAAAATCTTTTTTATCATAAAAGGCTCTCCACCCCTGCTGTTTTTCATTATAATAAGTTTGAATAAATGCTATATCCTTATCCTTCACCTTATTATAAGATTTTTCCCACAGCATATCTGCTATGGTATAAAAATCACTATTTTCTCTTGTGACTATAATTATAGTAGCACTACTAGGCCATGGAGACCCTTTATCAGCATTGTTCCAAACATTAATAGAACTTATGCCTTGTATCTTTTCATGGTCCTCATAAACTAGCAATGTATCTTTTCTATTTTTAAGTTCCTGCCTTTTCTCATCCTGTTCTTTCCTTGACAGTTCATTATGTAAACTCAATAATTCTATTATTTCATCAACATCAGTCTGATCATATTCCCTAATCATTTCTATCTCCTTATCTATATCTATTGTGCTAAGGCTAATAAATTAAATATTTCCATTGATATTCTACTTTAAACTTAAACTATATACCAATTCACCTTCAACGGTATTTCCTGTATCCTTAAATCCAAAACTTTCATATAATCTTTGCCCAATATTATTTTCTGGATCAAAAGATAGAAAAATTTCATTGCAATTTTTAAATTTTTTCATTTCTTCTATAACTTTTTCAAGTGCTGCTTTGCCATATCCTCTTCCTTGATATTTATAGTCTATCATTAGTCTGCATATCTCATATATGTTCTCTTCGTAACAGTACCCATACATGACAAAACCAACCATGGTATCTTCAGAATACACTGCCTTTATAGTCCATCCCCTTTCAATTTTTCCTTGAGCTATGGAAACAGCGTTTGAAGCGATAAATTCTTCCACGATAAAATGCTTACCATCCTTATTTGTAGTTAATGAAATACACTTTTTCCAATTTGATTCATCAATATCCTTTAAATATACGTTCATTGTTATCCCCCTTTAGTTTGTTTAAAAATTTCTTCATACTTTGTATCTTCTAATTAAAATATAATAGATTTTATTAGAAAATAATAGGTAATTTTTAATTATAAATGTAAATACACAAAAGCAGCCAGTTCTTTAACCGACTGCTTTTCCTCTATTTTTTTCTATAGATTATACTTTTGATTGTATCATAGGATAAATTATATTCATCCATAAGTTCATCTATTTTTGTACCATTTATCTTTTTTTCCTTAATTTCATTATTTCTTTGAATAATTTCATTTCTGCTGTTTTTCCAGGTATTACTTGATTCCTTATCAATATGCTTTTGAGGTATGTAAATCATGCTGCCTCCCACATATTGTTGTATCTGAAGGATCAACGTTTCCGGCAAAACATCTTTTGCATTTATATACTCCACCTTAATCCTGCTCCTTTAACTTAATTTTAGTTCACAAGACTGCAGGTTCATCATATATAAATGAGACAGCGATTATCCTTTGAGCTCTATACAATTAACCGCTGAATTATATGACTAATCCTGCATAGAGCAAAAATCCTTTTTTCCAATTCATAATAACTACACCCCCATGGTTAAGTAAATACTTTATCTACTAAATCATTATAGTAAAGATACTAGTATTTATTTTATCATATTGACCAATAGTAAACAATTGCCTTATTTTTTTATTATTGGAACATATATGTCCATAACGGTGTCTTTTCTCCAATGGCACCTTTCATCGTAAAATTCAAAATCCATTTTACTTTCATCAAATACATAATCATTATCTTTAAACCACTTTTCGAATATATATTTCCATGTGTTTCTTATTACCCCAGGAAACTCATCTGGATTATCTTCTCTAGTTGTATCTACTGGTGGAGTGGTGAACACAGCATAGGTTGCCTCTGGTACCTCTACCTTTATCATATCTTCTGTGGCATTTTCAAAGTTCTCTACCATAACTCCAAGAAGATAAATAGCTCCTCCATCTTCCCCTTGACATGGTATACATAATCCAATTTCACCATGCTTAGGAGGATTTAAAGTACTATAAAGCTTTGTTTCTAAATTTTCACCTTCATAGTTGCTCCAAAATGATGCCACATCCTTTGTATAACTTCCATTAGAAATATTAGTTTTAATTCCATATCCAACAACTTTGAATGCTGGTTTTGTAACAATATTAGGATTCATAATATAACCTCCAATTTTTAATATTGATTCCTTTGCAAAATAACCTTCCATCCACTTTATATATTGAGTTGGACTAAATCCGTATTCCTTCTTAAAAGCTTTAGAAAAGCCATTATGGGTATCAAATCCATACTCCATAGCAATGTCTATTATCCTTTTGCCATTAAACATGTCAATAGCCGCTAATGCAAGTTTTCTTTTCTTAACATACTCCATTAAGGTTATATCCTTTTCTATGGCAAATACTCTGCAGAAGTGAAATACAGAGTATCCACATCTGCTAGCTATGAGCTCTGGAGTCAGATTAATTTTTATATTGTCTTCAATATACTCTACTGCCTGTTCTATAGCCTTGCTATAATTCATGTTATCACCGACCTTTTCCCACGTGGTAATTACATTTTATCAGTAAAATTTAGGTTATACTGTTCCTATATTGCTATTACATGAAATTATTTTTTTACTTAATATATATCTATGGTAGCCCTGCGTTTTGCCATAGTCTCCATAAACTTAAACAAAAGATAAGCTGCCATGCAATATATTATTCCTATGATAAATTCCCTTGCTATAAGTCCATTGATTGCGCCGCTAGCCTCACTTCCTAAATGCATAAGGTTCCTAGATGCTTCTAAGGCATGGGTCAAGGGTAGTGCTTTACTCACATACTGCAGCGCCATAGGTAACCTATCTACTGGAAAGTTTACTCCACTAAGAGCCATAAGCAACATGGATGCTACATTTAAAAGCAGATTTATATCCCTAGTTATGAGTCCAATACTCCCAATTAGAAGCCCCATAGCACAAGCTGTAAACATTGCTACTGCTACTATCAATATAAACTTTGGTATGCATTCCACTGGTATTCTAAGGCCTAAGAATACCACTCCTGCCACAATTCCTACAGCTACTGTTAATCCTCCATCTAATACATGAAACATTGCCTTACTAACAAATATGCCAAACTTATTATAAGGCGCAGCTATTATATTTTTTAAAGTTCCATAGCTCCTCTCTGCAATCAATGTACAGCCTGCTCCAAAGAATGCATTACTAGAGCATAACACAAAGGCATTTCCTATTATGTATGGAGTTATGTCTTGTCCCTGATAAGCATGGGCAGCTATCATTGAAAAGAATAAAACCTGCAATATTGGATTTAATATTTTAACTAAAAAATAAATTTTTACTTCTAAAAATCCATATATACCTTTAAATGCATATAGTCCATTTCTATATAATCTTTGCAATGATTCCATTAGCTCACCCCCAAAGAACCAGTTATTCTTGTCTCTTTATCTATCCTTGCAAATAAGATTTTACTTATTGCCACATATATAATTGAAATTAATATAAGAATTATTGCCTTTTTATAAAATCTACTAAAGTCTGATATTCCTAAAGAGCTTTCTCTTAATATTTCAATTGCCCAAGTTGGTGATAGCATATAACTTAAAGGCCTTAATATCTTAGGTAATAATTCTACTGGAAATACAAATCCACCTAATATAAAGATAGGGTACTCTAAGCAATTCATTAAAGCTCTAGCATTTTTTGATAAAGTAAATATTGGGCATATAAGAAGTGATATAGATATGAAGGAAAATAACATAAGTATAAAACTCAATATAAATTCAGGTAGATTTGCTATATATAAGCTTTTATTAAAAAATATCTTTGTGAAAACTATGCTAAGAATCATCCCTGTAAGACCTAAAAAAGTATTAGCCAATATTTTTCCCAACATAATAACTGTGAATTTTGAAGGGCTACAAAATATATTCTCTAATGTCCCCATATACCTTTCTCTCTCTATGTCCCCTGCTGAAGAAAAACATATAGCACTCCATAGACTGCATAAGCCACTGCCTAATATGACGTAATTCACATAGTTATCAATTCCCGATTGGCTATACATCATATAAAGTATAAAGGTATAAATCAAAGGTTGTACTATTATGCAAAACCTAAAGGTGGCTCTAGCAAGAGACTGTGACAAATGAAGTTTAAAGGTAGCTCCAACCACTTTTAGATTACTCATTTCCCTCTCCCCCTATAATCTTTAGATAAACATCCTCTAAGGATCCATTTATATCACCTAAGTATTTTTCCTTCAATTCAATTGGAGTTCCTAAGGCCATTATTTCTCCATTATTTATTATGGCTATCCTATCACAAAGCTCATCAGCCTCATACATATAGTGAGTTGTCAATAATACTGTTTTCCCTTTAGCTTTAAGTTCAGTGATTATATTTCTTAGGTCTTTGGCTCCAACAGGATCTAATCCTATGGTAGGTTCATCTAAAAACAGTATCTTAGGATCATTTATAAGTCCCCTGGCTATTTGAAGTCTTTGCTTCATACCTTTAGAATATCCCTCAACCTTTTCATTTTCTCTTCCCTCTAAACCCACTAGAGTAATTAATTCCTTTATCCTATTTTTTAAAATTGATGATGGTATTTTATACAAATCTCCAAAATACTGAAGATTTTCGTAGGCAGAAAGTCTCCAATAAAGTCCCCTTTCTCCCCCAAATATAAAGTTTATACTTGCTCTTATATTGTCCTCGTCTCCAAAACAGTTATAGCCCATAATTTTTGCTTGTCCTGATGTTGGAGCCAATAAAGTTGTTAGTATCTTAATAGTAGTAGTTTTTCCTGCTCCATTAGGACCTAAGAGTCCAAAAATTTCCCCCTCTTTAATTGAAAAAGATATTCCTCTTAATGCCTCTATGGATTTTTTCTTTGTCATACCCAAAGTTCCTGTGTAGGACCTTTTTAAATCCTTTACTTCTAGAATATTTTCCATATAATCCCCTCTTCTCATTCTAGTTTTATGTGTATCTAATTTGATATACATAGTATAAGTTTTTATTGTAAATTTGTCAATATATTCTTTATTCCGTATGTTGCTGAAACTAAGTTGCCCTTAATATTCTGACATAAAAAAAGCTATCTATCACTGGTGAAAACCAATGACAGACAGCTTCTATATACTATATTACTTTTTAAATTTTTTATCTAGATAGCTTATAAATCTATCCATGGAATTTATATTAATACTGTAATATTTAGAGTTTTTAACCCTTTCCTCATTTATAAAACCTGCTCCCTTCAACTGTTCAATGTGGTGAGACAAGGTAGATGTGGCTATCCCTAAGTCTTCTGCCAAATCCTTGCCCATTATAGGCCCCTTCTCTGATAATATTTCTAAAATCTTAAACCTGCTTTCATCAGAAACAACCTTTAATGCCTTAAGAGCATCCTTAGAAGAGAATTCTCTAATACTAGGAGAGTACATCAATATTTGATCATGGTCGAAGTACCTTATAGCTTTATAAGATGTAAAAAAACTAGGCATAAAGATAAAATTTTTATAAGGTCCTCTATTTTTAAATATTTTCCCCATTATTACCTGAGAAAATTCTAAGGGCTCATGTTCTCTAAGTCCTTTATCTATATATTGTCTTTCTTCTTCTATTTGTGAATCTATGTCTGAAGTAGCCTGTTGGAACTCATCTGTATCAAGATCTTTTACGCATTTGAAAAAGTCCTCTATAAACTGCTCCTTATTATGAAATAAAAATCTTAATGCCAGATAACTATCACTTATATATTCATACCTGTTATATAGTGCCTCTATTCCTTCATCACTTTTTAATGCATCTTTAATAAGTTTTTTATCTACATATTTTCCGTAAAATATATAAAAGAATTCCTCCTGATTAAATGACATAATATGCTTCATATATTCATCTGCTGTTTCTAAATTTATATCTGTAAGTAAGAACTCTAAAATTTCACTACCTTTATTAGGTAATGAATTCATAATTTCTCCTAATAATCTATATTTATTTCTAATCTCTTTTATATATTGTTCTTTATAAATCCCTTCATAGTGTTTTACCTTGCTATCTTTCCAAAAAACACCTATGACAAGGTTTATCAATTCTATGGTCTTTGAATATTTAAAGTAACAGTTACTTCTATGGCCTATATTTTTCATATATATTCCTCTTTATATATTATTTTAATATCAACTGGATTCTACATAAGCTCACCTAACATTCCGCCAGAGTTCAGACTCCACTCAAAACGAAGTTTCACTTGATAATTAGTATAGCATAGTATGTTTTTGTTTTATACCATTAATTGAGTTTTGTAAATAATACTAGTTTTTATATTATAGGTTTATATTTATCTCTTATTGGCGTTTAATACAACTTATATTATAATTATATCATAATCTTCTATAAAATATTGGGGAGGTAACTATTATGTTGATTTTAACTATAAACAATGTTCCAGGAAAAGAAATTAAAGAAGTGAAAGGCCTTGTAAAAGGTAGCACAATTAGATGTAAAAATATAGGTAGAGATATAGGTGCTAGTTTTAAAAACTTAGTTGGTGGAGAAATGAGTGGTTACAATGATATGCTTGTAGAAGCAAGACAAATTGCTATTGGAAGAATGGTTGATGAAGCAGAAGCAATGGGTGCTAACGCCATCATAGGACTTCACCTAATGTCCTCAGCTGTAGCTGCTGGAGCTGCTGAAATGGTTGCTTACGGAACTGCAGTAGTTGTTGAGTAGGAGATGATTTTATGATGATCTTCCCTATTATCATATTATCCATATATGGATTGCTCTTTATAGGCGGACTCATTTTACTAGTTTGGACTATAAGAAGCAGAATAAAGGAAAAGAAAAAAGAAGATATTGAATTTAAAAACTATAAAAATTATTAAAACAGCAAGTAGGTTGTTGAAACCTATTTGCTGTTTCCCTTGGAGTTCAAGCTCCTCCTAAATCTAAGTTTCACTTGATACTATAATTTCATCAATCACTTTGTCTACTAATGGCTTAAGTTTTTCTTCAATGTATTTCCAGTCATATTGCTGTATTGGAAATACTGAGTTCTCATCTTTTGTAACATTATCTACTGGGAATACTATTCCATGCTTTTCTTTTTCATTAACTCCAACAACATTCATTTCTACTGGGTATGATAAAGCATTCCAAATAGAATCTAGTACCGGACTTTTATAATACTCCACTATTTCTTTAGTACCTCCCCCATGAGCTATAATTCCCACAGGCTTCTTAAACAAAGGTGATCTATAACTTTCATCATTAAACCTTTTTAAAAATGCTATTTGTTCAATTTTTTCAAGAATCATAGACAACTTAGAAGGTATTGGTGCATAGTGAGGGGCTACTATGAACAATCCCTCACTGTTTATAATAGTATTGTATACATAGTTAAAATTCTTATCATTTGGACAGTTTTCTTTATTAAAGCAACTGCCACATCCTGTGCATGGTTTAAATTCATAATCTCTAAGGGATATAATCTTTACATTTATATGTTCCCTTTTCTCTTTAATTGATTTCTTAATAATCTTACAAGCTTTTAGTGATGTACTATTATTGCCCGAATGTTTAATATTAGATGCTGATAAACAAACAATATTCATTATCATATTCCTTCCATTTAAATCATTATAAGTAATATGATAACATATATTACTTAATCTTTGTTAGGTACTTCTTAGTGGTTATAATGTAAAAAGTACTTTGTACCAATATATAAAATCCAAAGGATGCTACAGATGTCTGCCATAAGTACTCTCCATTAGGTATCATGGAGTATAAAGTTGAAAGATAGTAACTTATAAGTCCTATAGCTATTATAGGTGGCAATAAAAATACAGCTCTTAATTCCTTTTTTATTACTTTCTTTATATCTCTGTGGGTAAGTCCTATTTTCACTAACTGGTTGGCCCTGATTTTATCATCTTCCAAGGATGTGAACACTTTAAAGTATAAAACTACTGCACTTCCCAGTATAAGCATTGTGCCCATGAAAGTTGACATGAATAAAGCAAATCCTCTGCTATTTATCTCCTCACCCATCTTCTTTTCCTTAATTATTATGGAATTTATTACTTTATCCTTTTGTGATTTTTCCATAGCTTTTACAAGGTCTTTACCAATGTTGTGCCCTTCCTTGGAGTTATTTAGATTCACTAAAATATCATAGGTTATTTTTTCTGGATTAATTTTATCTTTGAGCCTTTCATAATCTTCATCATTTAATATAATACAGTTAAGTCTTATATAGTCTTGGCTTGCCACTAAATTTGTTATATTCCCACCTATATCCTTTATATTGTCCTTGTTTATATACAAATAATCTTCTTTGCTGCTGTTATCTATATATTCCTTTAAATCATATCTATTGCTCAAAAGCTTATCGTAAGGATTTCCCTCTGGTGAATCCTCTGCCACATCCAATAGGAACTGGAAGTCACTTATTTTATCCGTTTTTTCCCTATGCCCATATAGACTATGTGATTTTTCTATTTTTATCTTTTCATTTTTAAGTTTACTGTAGTTTTTTTCGCTTACTACAGATATGCTGGGTCCATATCCCTTAGTTTCCCCATTTAATATCCTTACGTCTGGAAATTGTAAAGTTTCTAGTTCAATATATGCTGATATGTCCGCCCCTGCCTCTTTTACCATATTTCTATAGTCATACTTGGCTAAATCCTCTTTATCCACTATGAAGCTTAAGTCGTAGGGATAATCTGTATTTATATACTTTTCTGTAGACTTATACATTCCATAAGCTATAGATATAAATGTCATGCCTCCTGCTACCAGAAGAGTTATGATATATAGAACCCCCCTATAGGATACAAATCTGTGGGAAAGAGAATTGATAGATAAGATATTGTTATTATAAAGTCCCTTAAAATTTCTTAATATCTTTTCAATGAATGTCATAGCAGAACCTATTGCAAAATAAAGAGCTATTATTAGCATAACTATAGATACTACCATGGCTATCTGAGTCTTTTCAATGTTTTGATACACCGCCATGTGAAATAACACCATAGATACTATTATTGCAATTATGCTTATGGCACCTACAATTAAATTTCCTTTACCAATGTCCTTTTTAGATGTTGATTTTAATATATCCACTATAGAAAGCCTAGTAAGGAATACACCTTGATACACTATGCTAAATAAAAATATCATTACGGCTATTGCAGCTACTGCTATATAAGGCTCAATGGCAAAACCTATATCTATGTTTTTTATATTAAGAACCTTCATTATTCCCATATGAAATAGCTTCATAAAAATACTGCCAAAGGTACCTCCTAATATAAATGCAGAAGATGATATCACTAGGTTTTCATATGTTAATATTTTCATTATATTTTTAGATGTAAGACCTATGGTAAAATATACTCCAAATTCTTTTCCTCTAAACTTAGTAAAAGACACTGTTGTATACATTATAAATGCTACCGAAAAGGCTATCATCAACCCAACCATAGATATAAAGTTCTCTTTAATTGGGCTAGTTTCAGGTAGAGCCATGAATTCATTACTAAAAATTAAACTAAAAAACATGAGTAGAATTCCTATGATGAAACTATTTCCTAGAAGATATGCTCCATAGTTCTTTATATTATGCTTGATATTCTTAAAAGTTAAAGAAGATAAGGTCATTACTGTTCCCCTCCTATAACTCCTTGGGCTTCTATTATTCTGTCAAAAAATTTCTTCCTATTTCCATCAGAATTTATTTCTAGCCTTATGGCTCCATCTTTTATAAATATTATCCTTTTGCAAAAGGATGCTGCAAAAGGGTCGTGAGTTACCATAACCACTGTTGCCTTTCTATCCTCATTAATCTTTTTAAAAGTTTCCATGATGTTCATAGAAAATTTTGAATCCAAGTTTCCTGTGGGCTCATCGGCAAATATTAGTTTAGGATCTGTAACCAATGCTCTTGCTACTGCTGTTCTTTGCTTTTGACCTCCTGAAACATTATAGGGATAGCTTTTCTCTACAGATTTTATATCTAAAAACTCTAATATATCTTCCACTTTATTTTCTATAACGCTAGGTTTAATTTTGTCTACTGTCAGTGGGAATCCTATATTTTCTTTAATGTTCAGACTATCTAACAAATTAAAATCCTGAAATATAAACCCTACATTTTTTCTTCTAAATACCGCAAGGTCATCTCTCTTCATTGTTAAAATATCTTTTCCATCTATATAAACTTCCCCTGATGAAGCCTTATCAATGCCCGATAATATATTTAAAAGAGTAGTTTTCCCACTACCACTTGGTCCCATTATTCCTAAGAATTCTCCCTTGTTTACCTGAAAAGTCACTTCATTTAAAGCCCTTACCCCTGTTGCATCCCTGAATCCATCATAAATTTTAGTCAATTTTTTACATTCTAAAACTGCCATGTGATCTCCTCCTAGTTAAGTAATTTATAGCTATAGTATAATGTGACATTTCAATTTTTCTAATTGATTATGATTACTTAACCTTACAGCCATGAAAGGTATGGCATATCTTCATTAAAGTATCTTATTGTAACAGTGGTTCCTTGTCCTTCCTTGGAATCTATACTTATGTCATTGCACAATTTATCACAGATTGTTTTGCACATATAAAGCCCTATTCCTGAAGATTCCTTGTTATCTCTTCCATTAGTACCTGTAAAAAAAGGTTCAAAAATCCTAGGCATATCCTGTTGTTTTATACCTATACCTTCATCCTTCATATAAAGGAAAGTAACTTTCTCCCTTTTCTCCGAATAAAATCTTAAGTAAGATTTTTCTTTATAAGAGTACTTAATAGCATTAGTTATAATCTGCTCTATAACATACTTACCCCACTTTTTATCTGTATATATGTAATAATTCTCATCTATATCTACCTTGGGAAATACATTATTGTAAATAAAGTTTTTCTTTTTAGCATTAATAGCACTATTAACTAACTGCCTTAAACTTATTTTTTCTGGGATATAATCCTTGGTAAACTCTTGCAATCTGAATATGTTTAAAGCTCCCTCTAAATTTTCTTGAAGCTTATCCTTTTCCTCTAATATATCCTGAAATACCTGTCTATCACAGCTCTCTATCCCTTTTTCTGCTCCTAAGGAGATTACTGATAAAGATGTTTTCATATTGTGAATCCACTCCGCCATTAGCCTATCTCTATTTTCATATGTTGCTTCTAACCCTTGAATTTTACAAATATAGCTACTATGTACTTCCTTTAATATATCAAATATATCTTTAAAAGGACTTTCTTCACTTATTTCATATTTAGGATTATCTTTTCCCTGCTTTAGGCATATGTATAAATTTCTATAGCAGAAAAATTTATATATTAAGTAAAGTAGCAGAAATGTTGTTGTCAAAATTAAAGGATATAGCTTTATGCTACTGTCATATAACAAGTAATAAAAAGCCATTATGGTTATAGTATTTACTACGTATAAAGCTATGGCACTCTTTTCTTTTTTAAAAGTACTTAATAAAATACTACTGAAGGACATATCCTACCCCCCTTTTGGTCTCAATAACTGCCCCTGCATCTAAATCTCTTAGCTTTTTTTTCAGTCTAGTTACATTTACCGTAAGAGTATTATCATCTACAAATATTTCATCATCCCAAAGCTCCTCTAAAAGTTCCTGTCTTGTGATAATTTTATTGTAGTTATTCATGAATAACTTTAACAACTTAAATTCATTCTTAGATACTTCTATGAATTCATCGTCTACCTTAAGTTTCATATTTTCATAATATAATATCATATTTTTTACACTAATAAATTTATCTTCACTAGCTGTATATCTTCTTAGTACCGCATTTATTTTTGCTAAAACTACCCCCATACTAAAGGGCTTAGTAATATAATCATCTGCTCCCATATCCATTCCCCTTATTTGTTCCCCTTCTTCACTTCTGGCGGAAACAATTATCACAGGAGTTTTTAAGTTTTTTCTTATAAAATTTAAAAAATAAAACCCATCAAACATAGGTAAGTTTATATCTAGAAGTATTAAGTCTGCCTTTGATTCCAATATTTTATCTTTTATTTTGTTAAAGTCTTCAATGGATTCAACTTGAAAATCATATCCTATTAGGTACTCTTTCATGTACTTTTTTAGCTTTATATCATCCTCTATAATTAAAATTTTATTCATGTTTTTCTCCTCTATTTTAAAATTGTTCATATTTATTAAGTTCAACTAACATTCAGTTGGAATTTATCCTCCAACTGAATGTTAGTTGAACTTATCTAGGGTGGTAGCTGCTGTTATCTCTAGCCTAAACAGGATAGAGGGTTACAACAGGTAGACATCAGATAAATCTAATTTTATCTATTACTCAATTATACAGTTTATATTATTTATCTTCTATAGAATTAAGGATATACATGAGGATGTCATTGGATTTATTTTTAAATTTAAGTCTCCTAAAGTATTTAAAATATTAAATAAAATAAATGTTATATTAATATTTTAAATATTTTGTTACTTTTTTTCTTTTCCTTCGTATCTATCTATATACAGTGATATTGCTATAAAAAGGGGGGATAAATGTGAATAAAAAAATCAAGCTGTTAATAACTTCTTCTTTGATTGCCTCATCTACTTTAATTTTCTCTGGTTGTAACGACTCATCTAAAACTCTAGAAGAGTTTACTCCTATGGCTATGGGAAATGTGTTGACCGAAAAGGCCACTAAAGGAAACATAGCCAAAACTGAGAACCTATCTGCTACTATAGCCTATGACAAATACGAAATAGTTTCTTTAAAACGTTCTACTGGAATTTTTAAAAAGCTAAACTGTCAAAACGGACAATCTGTAAAAAAAGGAGATGTATTGGCTGAGTTTGATACTTCAGAAGCTGAAATTGTTCTTAAGCAGGCAGAAGTCATATATGCAAAGGTTAAGTCTCAATATGACTCTATAGTGAACAATCCAAAGTCTTCTCAATTAGATAAGGATAATGCTAAAAGCGACTTAGAAGCTGAAGAACTAAATGTTCAAAGTGCTAAAAATGCATTAAATGAGTTAACCGTAGTGGCTCCTTGCGATGGAAGAATTGATTTCTGCAAAAGTGAACTTACTCCAGGGAAGAAAGTAGCGCCTTTAGATCCTATATGCATGATAGGTGATGTTAATAGTCGCATTCTTGTATCTCAGGTTAATGGCACAGAATTTCTTAAACTTGGTATGTCTGTAAAATCTGGTGATGGTGCTGTTGGAAAAATCATCGGACTTCTTCCAACTTCTCCAAAATCAGGAGAAAGAGATTATTCCGGCAATCGAGAATCAGTGCCTGGTAATGTAATATTCCAATTTGACAAAAAGTTTATGGACACTATAAAGGATAATGCCAGTGTAGAAGTTTGTTTAGAGAATAAAGAAAATGTTATAAAGATTTCAACTAAAGGAATCAGAGAATACAATAATGTTCCTTATGTGAAAATTAAAAAAGGCGATGATAAAATCGAAAAATTTGTAACCTTGGGAATTAAAACTGATAAAGAAGTAGAAGTGTTGTCAGGTATAGATGAAGGAGATGAGATAATCGTTGATAAATAATATTATTTTATTTATCTAGACATAAAGGAGGATAAGAAATGTCTAAGAAAATTAAACTTTTTATCTGTGCTGTTTCTGTTGTTACAACCTTCTCTTTTGTTGGATGCATTCCTGACAACAGCAAAGCAGTAGCACCTCCATTGATAAAATCTAGTCCTATAAAGGCTAAAACAGTTAAGGTCACAAAAGGTACTATAGAAAAAGATGTATCCTTTACAGGTTTTGTGGTTCCACAGAAAAGTGAGGTTATAAACTTTAATTCTAGTGGTGGTGTTGTAACAAAGATAAATTTTACAATAGGCGATAAAGTTAAAAAAGGCCAAGTTCTTGCTGAGTTAGACACTGAAGAAGTAAAGGTGGCTGTTAAACAGGTACAACTTAAATATGAAAAATTAAATAACAGTTATAAAACTGTATGTGCTGATCCTGAAGCTCCTCAAACCCAAAAAGATGGATTAAAGCTTGATTTAGATCTTCAATCTATGCAATTAGAAAAGGTAAAAAAGCAATTGGATTCCTTAACTCTTTTAAGTCCATGTGATGGACAAGTTACCTTTAAATATTCTAAATTAGCTATAGGTGAATCTATATCTGCCTCTGATCCCATATGTATAATTTCTGATACAAATAATGTACTAGTAGATGCCAAAATTGATGATGCTACGGGGGTAAAGGTGGGCATGAAGGCCACAGGTTCAAGTGGGGAAAGTGGAAAAATATCTTCTATAACCTTAAACCCATTTAAAGAAATGTTAGAGCAAAATGTTGACTCTGGCAATAAATCACCTACTGCTGTTAAACTTAAGATGGACAATTTAGCTGGGAAAAAACTAGGTTCCTCCATTTCATTAAGAGTAGTTTTAGATAACAAAGATAATGTTTTAAAAATTCCAAGGAGCTCTGTAAAATATTTTAATGGTTCTCCTTATGTAAGAATTGTAAAAGATGAAAATAAGATAGAGAAATTTATTACCCTTGGCATAGAAAGCTCTCAAGAATATGAAGTTATTGATGGCTTAGCAGAGGGTGATGAGATTCTATCAAATTAAAGGAGGGATACTATGCTTTCCTTTTTATATAGGAAAATGGTAAAAAACAAATGGCTCGTACTAAGTTTATTGGCGGGTTTTATTATAGCTACCTCTATAATAACCTCTGTTCCAATGTATACTTCTGCTATTTTTAAAAAGATTTTAGCTACGGACTTGCAAACACTACAAACCAAGGATCAAATATATCCAGGTAATTTTGTTGCAACCAAAGCCCTTACTCCTAAGGAGATTATAACTCCAAAAAACCCCTCAATCAGTAAAGCCATAGAATCTGCAGGTTCATCCTTAGCTACAAAAATAGATATGGTAGTTGATTCATTAGGAATGCCTGTTATGAGCAAAAAAACAGAGTTTACCTGCGAAAGCATTTCTGTATCTAACTATGGTGAAGATAATAAAACTAAAGATGAACGTGGTGGAAATATAAAAGTCAATTATATGTCTGATATAGAAAACAATGTAACCTTCAAAGAAGGTACTGGATTTTCTTCATCTACAGATGACTATATGGAAGCTATAATATCAGAAACTACTAGGCGTACCTACAATCTCAAAGTAGGACAATGCTATGCTTTAAGAAAAGCCTCTTCACAAAAATATGCAAAAATCAAGGTAGTTGGAATCTTTGATGTAGATGATAAAGAAAATGCCTTCTGGTCCGATGGAAATATTATGCAAGCTGATAAAATCTTTATAAACTATGACTCAATGATGAGGTTATTAGAGGATTCAGAAGTCTTTTATATAAACTCTTTATCTTGGACTTACCATTTAGATTACTCTAATATAAATGTTAATAGCCTCTCCAAAGTAATAAGTACCTTGGAAGATTCACAAAAAAACTTGCTTGATAGTAAAAATGGCGGTTCTATTCATCTAGCAGCTTTAGAGACCTTTAAGAATTATGTTCCTAAAACTAAACAGCTTTCTATAACATTATGGACTATACAAGCTCCCGTAATATTAATGATAATAATCTACATTTTTATGGTTTCAAGCTTGATTCTTGAACATGATGAAAGTGAAGTATCTGTTTTGCGAAGCAGAGGTGCTTCTAGATTCCAGGTACTAAAAGTATATTTAGGTGAAAATCTTATATTGTTTTTAATAACCGTATTAGTAAGCCCATTTGTATCCTATATTATAACCAAAGCCTTAGGTGCTACTAGCGGATTTCTAAAATTTGTAGATAGACCTGCTCTAGATATAAGCATAACTAAAACCGAATGGCTATATGCCTTAGTTTCGGGATTTGTATTTTTATTAATAATGTTTATTCCTATAGCATTGTCTCCTAAAGATAGTATTGTTGCTCAAAAACGAGCAAGATCTAGAAAAAACAAACCTTTTTGGAAGAGATTTTATTTGGATTTTATTCTTTTAGGAATAGGAATTTATTCTGTGTACCAATTTAAATCCTTTGAATCCATAGTAAATGTTTCTAAAATGGATACAGGAAATTTGCCTATATCTCCATTTATGTATGGTTCCTTCACACTTTTAATTTTAGGTATAGGGCTTGTAGCCTTAAGAATATACCCTTATGTTGTAAAACTTTTATTTAAAGTAGGAAGAGGTTCTTGGAAGCCTTCTTTATACGTGTGTTTAACTAACATAACTCGTGGAAGAAACAAAGATGGATTCCTTATGATATTTCTAATTTTAACTTTATCAACAGGGATTTTTAATTTAAAGGCTGCTTCTACCATAAATACTATGGCCGAAAATAAAATAAAATACCTTAGCGGATCCGACATGGTAGTAAGACCTTGGTGGATGTCAGCAAATAGTAGTGCTAAAGATTCAACCACAGAATCCAAAGCACCTGAAGGCGCAGGAGGTCCTGCTGGTAACTTCTATAAGGATATAGACTTTACTCCTTATACTAAATTAGATGGAGTTGAAAGTGTCACAAGGGTTCTAAGAACTAGAAACGGTAGAATAAATTACAACGGTTCCTTTTCCAATGAAAAAATGCAAGTAATAGGTGTAATTCCAGATGAATTTGGAAAAACTGCTTGGTTTGATCCATCTTTGCTTCCTTATCATTGGTATAATTATTTGAACTTGATAGCCCAGGAACCTAAAGCAGTATTGATATCTTCCGAGATAGCTAAAGATCTTAATCTTTCAAAGGGTTCTAGAATAGATTTAAGATTTGATGAAACTTTATATCTTGAATGTTACGTAGGTGAAATCATAAGTTATTGGCCAGGTTATGATCCAAATGCCTCTTTTGGTTCCGGGTTTGTAGTTATGAACTTAAATTATATAGAGTCTATGTGCGCTACACAACCTTATGAAATATGGATGAAAAAGAAAGAAGATGCTACCTATGCTCAAGTCTTTGATTCCATAAAAGCCAATAGCATATCCTATGAAAATCTTCATTTATCATATAATGATTTAGTAAATTCAAGAACTTCTCCTATAATTCAAGGTACCAATGGAATGCTTTCTTTATCCTTTATAGCATCCATGATCATAACAACCCTTGGATTCTTAATCTACTGGACCTTATCTATAAAGAATAGAACCTTAGATTTTGGAATCTTAAGAGCTATGGGATTATCCATGAAAAAGATAATAAATATCCTAATTGATGAGCAATGCTTTATCTCTGGGGTAGCAATCTTAATGGGAGCCCTTATAGGTGGATTTATTTCAAATGTATTTGTACCTATGCTGAATTTAAGTACAGATCCATCTCAGAAAGTCATACTTCCATTTAAACCTGTATCCTTTGCTGGAGGCTATATAAAACTTGGGGTATTCCTATTTATTATATTATTTATAAGCTTATTAATACTTATAAATATAGTTAAAAAGATTAATATTAATCAAGCACTAAAGTTAGGAGAGGATTAATATGAGCGCATTGATTGAAACTAAAAATTTATGCAGAGACTTTAAAGTCGGGGACAGTACTATCCATGCTTTAAAGGATGTATGTATTTCTGTAAAACCTAGGCAATTGACTATTTTGAAAGGCCGTTCAGGTTCTGGCAAAACCACCCTGATAAATTTATTAGGTGCTATGGACAAACCTACTAGTGGTGACATATTCTTTGAAGATAAAAATATAACAGAACTTTCGGACTATGAACATGATGAGCTTAGAAGGACGCAAATAGGCTTTGTATTTCAATCAGGGGCTCTTCTCCCCAACATGACCTTATATGAAAATGTAGAATTTGCCTTGAGAGTATCTAAGCCTAAGGAGTCAGAAAGAAGCACTAGAGTTAATGAATGTTTAAAGCTTGTAGGTCTTTCTAAAAGAGCTAGTCACTTTCCACAGGAATTATCCGGTGGTGAAATGCAAAGAGCTGCTATTGCCAGAGCTCTTTGCCACAGTCCTAAAATAATCTTTGCAGATGAACCTACCTCTGCACTTGATACCTTGACTGGACTTCAAGTAGTAAAGATATTTAAAGATATGGTGGAGGCTGAAGGGATAACCATCGTTATGACTACCCATGACCCTAATATGCTAGAAATAGCGGATGAGGTCTTCACATTACAGGATGGTGAGATAATAGATGAGTAATATAATTGAGTGCGAAAACCTAATTAAAATATATAAAACCGCTGATTTGGAAGTAGTTGCCCTTCAAGGTCTAGACTTAACTATTGAGCAAGGCGAATTAACTGCAATAATAGGTAACAGTGGAAGTGGAAAATCTACCTTGCTAAATATGATTGGATGCCTAGACACTCCTTCTGCCGGTAAATTGTTTGTTGATGGTAAAGACCTATTTAAACTAAGCAAAAAAGAAGTTGAAGTATATAAGAGAGAAACTGTAGGATTCGTTTGGCAAAATAATGCTAGAAATCTTATCCCCTATCTTACCGCCCGTGAAAATGTTGAATTAGCTCTATCCATTGGTGGAAAGACAAAAAATATGAAGGAAGAAGCAATAAGATACCTTTCCTTAACTCATATAGATCATAGGCAGAACAATAAGCTTAGTGAGCTTTCGGGCGGTGAACAACAAAGGGTAGCCATAGCTATAGCTTTATCAAATAATCCTAAGATATTGTTAGCAGATGAACCTACAGGCGCTGTAGATTCCAAAACAGCATCTATGATATTAGATTTATTCAGGGAATTAAATTCTACTATAGGAATAACTATAGTTATAGTAACTCATGATAGACAGCTTTCTAGCAAGGTTCAAAGAGTTGTTGCCATAAGAGACGGTAAAACTTCTTCTGAGTTTATAAGAAAAACCTCCTATGCTGAAGATTTAAAGACTTTAGGTCAAGGTTTAACTTTAGACGGAAATGAGGACACTCATGAAGAACTGGCTATCTTAGATAAAGCTGGCAGAGTTCAAATCCCTAAGGATTATCTAACATCTTTAGGTGTGGATGGAAATAAAATCAAAGTTGAATTAGATGATGGCAAAATTGTTATCACCAATCCAAAGTAAAGGAGAGGTAATATGTCAAAACATATAAAATTTATAGTTTGCAGTGTTTTTGTATGCTTATCTCTTACCTTCTCGGGCTGTCTTCCTAAAGAGGAAACAGTTATTGCACCTCCAATGATTAAGCCTAGTGATTTAAACTTGAAAACTATAAAGGTCACTAAAGGTGCAATTGAAAAGCAGTTGATTTTTAAAGGTTTTGTTGTTCCTAGTAAAAATACCTTAGTTGATTTTAAGAGCTCTTCTGGCACTTTAAGTAAAATAAACTGCGCTGTAGGAGATAAGGTAAAAAAAGGCCAAGTATTAGCAGAATTAGATACAGAAAGTCTAAAGCTTAATATAAAGCAAACTGAACTTAGGTATGAAAAGCTAGCTTCATCTTACAAAGCTTTATGCGATAATCCTAGTACTTCCGCTTCAGAGAAGGAAGGAGTAAAACTAGACCTAGAGCTCCAAAAAATGCAACTTGATAAATTAAAAACACAGTTATCTTCACTTATTTTGACAAGTCCCATGGATGGAGAAATTGTTTTTAAATATCCTGATGCATATGTAGGGGGAGCTGTTACTACTAACAAACCATTATTTATTGTTTCTGATACCACTAATCTTATGGTAGAAGGAGAGTTAAAGGAAGTCTCAGATATTAAGGTTGGTATGGGTGTTAAGGGTCCTGAAGGACAGGTTGGGAAGATAACCGATATTAGAATAAATTCATTTTATACTATGATATCCAAAGGCACTACTGACCTAATGGCAAATCATATAAGAGTTGAGCTTGCTGGTGTAAATTCTAAAAAGATGGGTGAGCCTATAAAAGTAGGAATAGTTCTAGACACTAAAGACAATGCTTTAAAGTTGCCTAAAAATGCTGTTAGAACTATAAATAATGGTTCTTACGTCACTGTGTTACAGGATGGAAATAAGGTGGAAAAGCTTGTAGGTCTAGGTGTAGAAGGAACTCAAGAGGTTGAAATTTTAGAAGGATTATCAGAAGGCGATGAAGTTTTGGCAAATTAGGAATGTGTTTAAGTTTGTCTATAAAAAAGTAATTAAAAATTGGAGGCTTTTTATAAGCCTCCTTATAGGGTTCATTTTAACTACATCAATAATTGTGTCTGTTCCTATGTTTACATCTGCTATCTTTGAAAAGGTATTAGTCAATGATTTAGATACCCTCAAGTCAAAAAATCAGATATATCCCGGTATTTTATTTTGGAGAGAAAAATATTTCTCCTAGTGAGTTACTGCCGCCTCTAACCGCTACTAATGATGCCCCTGATTCCAAATCAGCTATGGCTAAAAAAGTATGCAGATCCTCAATAAAATGGTTAGATTTTTTAGCTATTGACCTAGAAGACAGTCCTTATCTATATAGGAAATTTGAATTTGTTTGTAAAAACTTATATTTATCTAATTATGATGATAACAATAAAACTATAAATGAACGCTCCTCTCCCTTAAATGCTAGTTACATGAATGGTATAGAAAGTAATGTATCACTTGTAGAGGGAACCTCCTTTTCTCAAAACAATGATTCGAATGAATATATAGAAGCTTTGATTTCCTCTGAAACTAGCCGTGGATATTCTCTTAAAGTTGGAGACTACTATGCTATAAGGAAGCCACCTTCTTCAGATTAAGTAAAAATTAAAATTATAGGTATCCTTCATATAGAAGACAAGGATAATCCTTATTAGTATGATGGCAATGTACTTCATCCAGATACTATCTTCATTTCTGAAAATGGTATGAATACCTTAATAAACCATCCATCAACAACTTATCTAAATTCAATTAAAATCTCTTACACTCTTGATTATGCTAAAATCAATGCCCTTAATTTACAGAAAATTATTGGTACATTAGATTCTGCATGTTCCAACCCTTCATCACTAAATGTGAATTATGTACACCTATCTGGTTTAGAAACCCTAAAACAATATATACCTAAAGTAAATGAACTACTAACTATTTTGTGGGTCATTGAAACACCTGTAATACTTATGATAATCTTTTACGTTTTTATGATGTCTAGTTTGATTCTAGACCATGACAAGTGTGAAATTTCTATCTTAAAAAGCAGAGGTGCCTCCAAATTTCAAATTTTCACTATATACCTAGGTCAAAACTTAATTTTATTTCTTATAACCATACTATTAAGTCCTTTGGTTTCATGTTTAATAACTAAACTTCTTAGTTCCACTAGCGGATTTTTGAAATTAATTGATAGGCCTTCTCTAAATATAAGGATTACTAGGGTAGAATGGATCTACTCCTGTGTCTGTGACATTGCATTTCTAATAATTATGTTTATTCCTTTAATGCTTTATCCTAAAAATAGCATAGTAGAGCAAAAGAGAATACAGAGTAGAAAAAAGACATCCACATTGCAAAAGTTCTATATAGATTTTATAATTTTAGGAATTGGCATATATTCTGTTTATAAGCTAAAATCCTTTGAACAGATTTTTCATAGCTTAAAGGTAGATAGTGCTAATGTTCCAATTTCTCCATCTTTATATTGCTCTTTTACTATTTTAATCATAGGTGTTGGGTTAGTTGCTATTAGGTTATATCATTATATTGTAAAATTTTTATTTAAATTAGTTAAAAATCATTGTAATTATACTTCTTATGTATGTGTTACAAATATAACAAGAACTAGAGGCAATCAAATTTTCATTATGATTTTTCTCATAGTAACCATATCCACAGGTTTATTCAATTTGGAAAAACAGCCTGGTCTGATACTTCTACTTATGAGCACATATTTCAATCCATACAAAACAATGGTGTATGTTATGAAAATCTTCATTTAACTTATAATGATTTAGTTTCATTCAGAACCATACCGCTGATTGAAGGAATTAACGGTATGCTATCTCTTTGCTTTATAGCCTCACTAGTCATAACGGTTCTTGGATTTTTAAATTACTGGACATTATATGTAAAGGATAGAACTTTAGACTTCGGTATAATGAGAGCCCTAGGTGTTCCTTTTAAAAATATAGTAAATATACTTATAGGTGAACAGATTTTAAGAACAGGCTCATCCATAATCATGGGATTGCTCATAGGATCCTTCTGCTCTAATATTTTTATTCCTATGCTAAATCTTACTGGAATTACAAATAGAGATGTTATACTTCCCTTTAAGGTGGTATCATTTACTACTAGCTATATAAAGTTATCTATATCCCTAGTTATAATATCGTTGCTCACTATATTTATACTGATAAAAGAAATTAAAAAAATAGATTTAAACCAAGCATTAAAACTAGGTACTGACTAAGTTTAATATGCATTAACTATGAATAATGATTATTAATATGAGGACTTCCGAAAAGTTTCCGAATTGATTATAATTTATTGTTATTTCAACGAAGCTATGCTAAGGTATAGGCAAACAACTGAATAAAAATGTCTTCGGGGCAGGGTGTAATTCCCTATTGGCGGTATAGTCCGCAAGCATGAAAATGCATGATTTGGTGTGATTCCAAAACCAACAGTATAGTCTGGATGAAAGAAGATATAAAACAGGATTTTGTATTGTCAAGTTATTTATATAACCTGTTTTATCCCTTTGAAAATAGCACCTGTAAGGCATTCTCTTGCAGATGTTATTTTCATTTATGGAGGGATTCTCAAAATGAACAGTAAAACAAAAAAATAACAACTATCGCTATGCTTTGTGCAATCTCCTATGTTGCTGTCACAATAGGGAGGATACCTATTGTTCTATTTCTTAAATATGACCCCAAAGATGTTGTGATTACTTTAGGCGGTCTGATATGGGGACCATTTACATCTTGTATTGTGTCTGTAATTGTTTCTTTTATGGAAATGGTGACCATAAGTGAAACTGGAATTTGGGGCTGCATTATGAACATAGTATCTACCTGTTCCTTTGCCTGCACTGCAGCATTTATTTATAAAAAAAGACATACACTATCTGGCTCATTATTAGGATTAATTTTGGGAAGTGCAACTATGGTAGTAGTAATGCTCTTATGGAATTATCTTATCACTCCAATTTATATGGGATATCCCCGTGAAGCGGTTGTGAAATTGCTTATTCCAGCATTTTTGCCTTTCAATTTGTTAAAATCCGGATTAAATGCAAGCATTACATTTTTCCTTCATAAGCCATTAGCTACAGCTTTACGAAAATCTGGATTTATCGAAAGTCAAAGCAATCAAATCCAAAAAAAATCAATTGATTTATATCTATTTTTTGTATTAGTAATTGCAACTTGTACTTTGCTTATTTTATCAATGAATGGATTGATTTGAGGGTATGAAAATGGGAAAGGAAAAAACTATTCTCCTACAAGGTACGGTTGTGCATGGCAGAGGTATCGGAAAACTTGTAGGCAGTCCAACTGCAAATTTAGAGATATTCAAAACCACAGAAGTGCCACCGTCAGGTATTTATACTTCTCTTATTTTTTGGAATGAGCAGGCATATCATGGCATTACTCATATTGGAAAACGGCCTACTGTCGATACTGATGAAACCATTTCCATAGAAGTACATTTTTTGAATTTTAATAAAGACATTTACGGGGAGATTATTCTTGTTGAGTTGTATTCTAAGTTAAGAGATCCACAGAAATTCAATGACTTATCATCACTATTGAATCAGATTAGGCAAGACTGTATGAAAACACGAAGATTTTTTGGATTAAATGATTTACCCGTCGCTTTATGTATGGATATAGATAAACATCGAGTAACCGTAGATAATGCAGAACTATTTTTATCAGCCAAAGAGTTTGATATTTTATACCTACTGTATTCCAATCCAGATGTTACTTTTAGTAAAGAGCAGATTTACGAATCTGTATGGCACGAACCGTCTAATGGTTGTTTCCATGCTATTGAAAATACAATCTTTCAGGTTAGGAAAAAACTTCGTCCGTATTTACAAGGTGGCGATTGTATAAAAACGGTTGTTGGCTATGGATATAAATTTAAAATGAAATAGCACTGGTCCATTTGCAATATATATTTTATTACAAATGGACCTATATATCTCATATCTACCTAAACCTGAACCATTACTAATAATAAATATCCTCCGGCC
>DINW01000048.1:35353-39950 GCA_002423705.1 Clostridium sp. UBA5530 | reverse complement strand
GCCATTTTTATAATGATAATATACAGATAACTTGAAAAAGTTGTCTGTTTTTATTTTTTGAATAAAACCTAAAGGTAAATAGGAAAAAAATATGAATAAAAAAATATTTTTAGTAAATAAATATAATTAAAAGAAAAATATGCTATATAAAAAAGAGTATTACATCTTTATTTATAATTTTCAGAAGATTTCATGAATTCAAAGAGGAAAATTTCTAATTTATATAGAATATAAATAGTATAGTAATCCAAAATTTAATGCTAGGAGGGTTTTGCTATGAAGGAGTATAAAACCAAGCACCTAAGAAATGTTGGCATAATAGGACACAGCGGATCAGGAAAAACATCATTGACTGAAGCACTATTATATTTTACTAAAACTATAGATCGTCAAGGAAAAGTTGAAGAAGGTACTACTATCAGTGATTTTGACCAAGAGGAAAAAAAGAGAGCTATTTCTATTTCTGCAACAATAGAACCCTTTGAATGGGAAAATGTAAAGGTTAACCTAGTAGATATACCTGGATACTTTGACTTTATAGGTGAATCCATTCAAGGAATGAGAGGAGTAGATGTTGCAACAATAGTGGTTTGTGGAGTTTCTGGAATACAAGTTGGTACAGAAAAAGCTTGGAATTATGTAAATAAAATCAAGCTTCCAAGAACATTTTTTATAAATAAGTTAGATAGAGAAAATAGCAATTTTCAGAAAGTTCTAGCACAACTTAAAGATGCTTTTGGAATATCAGTGGTACCAATACAATATCCCATAGGTAGTGAAGATGAATTCAAGGGAGTTATAAATGTAATTTCTAGAAGAGCAAGGATCTACAATCCAAAGACCAATGAAATGGAACCAGCGGAAATACCAACAGAATTATTAGAAAAAGTTGATGAGTGCAAGCAGATGATAATGGAAGCAGTTGCAGAAACGGATGAAACACTATTAGATAAGTATTTTAGTGAAGGAGAGCTAAGCGACGAAGAAATTTATAAAGGACTTATCAGTGGTTGTGCTAATGGAGATATTGCTCCGGTAATGTGTGGATCAGCTATAAAAATAATAGGAATTAATACTCTTTTAGAGGACATAGTGGAATGTTTTCCATCACCAGAATATGCTATACCCCAAAAAGCTGTTGATGTAAATAGTGGAGAAGAAAAATTCATTAAAATAAATGAAGAAAATCCATTTTCAGCTATGGTTATAAAGACTATAGCAGACCCATTCGTAGGTAAAATGTCTATTTTCAGAGTTATAACTGGCAAAGTAAACTCTGATACAGTGGTGTACAATTCTAGCAAAGATAAAGAAGAAAAACTAGGGAATATGTTTTTTTTAAGGGGCAAAAATCAAATAGCAACTAGAGAAGTAATAGCAGGGGACATTGCAGCAGTGGCTAAGCTTCAATATACAGCTACAGGAGATACTTTATGCAATAAAGCATTTAATGTGATATATGATAAAATGAATTTTCCAGAGCCAGTTATGTCAATGGCAGTTTTGCCTAAGACAAAGGGAGATGAAGATAAGATATCATCTGCATTAACAAAGCTTCAAGACGAGGATCCTACCTTCAGGGCATCCAGAGATGTTGAGAATGCAGAAATGATAGTTTGTGGAATGGGAGAGACCCATTTAGATATAATAGCTAGCAAAATAAAAAATAAGTTTGGCGCAGATGTTATATTACAAATTCCAAAGATACCATATAGAGAAACCATAAAGAAAATATCTGATGTTCAAGGAAAGCACAAAAAGCAATCTGGTGGCCATGGTCAATATGGAGATGTCTGGGTTAAGTTTGAGCCAAGAACTGATGGAATGGAAGATTTACAATTTGTAGATGAAGTTGTTGGAGGAGTAGTACCAAGAAACTTTATACCAGCAGTAGAAAAGGGACTAAGAGAATGCATGAGGAACGGAATATTAGCAGGATACCCTGTAATAAGGATCAAGGCTACTTTACATGATGGCTCTTATCACCCAGTAGATTCCTCAGAAATGGCATTTAAAGTAGCAGCATCTTTGGCTTTTAAGAAGGGATTAGAAAAGGCAGAGGCTGTTCTGCTAGAACCAGTTATGCATGTGGAAGTTATAGTCCCAGATGAATATATGGGAGATATAATGGGAGATATAAATAAAAAGAGAGGTAGAGTATTAGGTATGGAGCCAGAAGATGGCTTGCAAAAAATTGTGGCAGAAGTACCACAAGCGGAAATGCTAACCTATGCTACAGATTTAAGATCAATGACCCAGGCTAAAGGAAACTTTAGTATGGTATTTGAAAGATATGAGGAAGTACCAGCTGCTGAGGTAGCAAAGATAGTTGATGCTGCCAAAGCTATAAAAAATGAAGCATAGACATGAAATAAATTAAATAAAAATCAGTGTTGTAAATTTAAAAAAATTAGTTTACAGCACTTTTTTTATTTTAAGATAATAAACTTAGAATTATTGAAGAGTTAATGGATAAAATATTCCTATAGCTTCATATAATAGTAGCACTGAATAATAATTTAAAGGAGGTTTTTATGTCAAACTACAAATTAGATGTATGCGGAAACTTAGAGCTGATGGATTATAGTAATATATATGATTATATGGGAATTGTGGATACAAGAGATGATTTAACTTTAGAGCTTAATGATGTTGATGAAGATAGCTTTAATATGATATGTACCATGCTCCGAGAACAAAATTTTAATGTTTATTATGAAAAAAAAGGTACGGGTAAATGGAGTATAAAAGCGGTAAAATAAAATTTATTTCTTGGGTTTAATTTACTAGAATATAAATCTTTATTTTAAGCAAAATAATATTACAAAAGAAAATCAAGGAGGCAACATTCATGGCTAAAAAAGGTATGCGTAGACCAGACGTTAGCGATTCTCATGGAACTGAAAGCAATAAGAAAAATAAATTTCCTAAGAATCAAATGCCACCAGTACCTGAAATACAAGGTAAAGCCAAAACTGGAAATGAAAAGGCTAAAAACATAGACTACGATTCTTTCAAATAGGGAGGAAAGCATATGGCAAAGGACAGTCAGCCAGATAATAAGAAAGCTNNCTAGAATGGAAAAATGTAATTACCAAACACCTATAACTAGTGAAACTGGGAAAAATCACAATAGAACAAATAAAAAGCAATCCACAATAAATAATTGGCAGAGTGAACCATAAAGTATATTAAAACATATTTGAAACAATAAACTAGGCAAAAAATCCTTCCTCCTTATTGTAATTATTGTTACATTAAAATAACCATTGCATTATAGGCAATAAACAAAATTTCAGTAGTAACATTTAATTACCAATATATTGGAAGTCATCTCAAACACCTCTACTATTGTAGTTTTTAGCTATTAAATAATATCAATAGTGCGCACCAAGTTTAAGGAAGAAGGGTTTTTAATATATTAGGCTGTTCAATACTATGGTATAGCTATAGACATTGAACAGCCTTTTATGTTGTGATATGATAAAGATGTTTAGTAAAATATGTCATGAAAAAATTCATAAGGGAAGGAAGTGTCCTAATGAAAGCAGAGATTATAGCTGTTGGAACAGAGCTATTGTTAGGAGATATAGTAAATACTAATGGACAATTTTTAGCAAAAGAGTTAGCAGCCCTTGGGGTGGAGGTTTATAGACAAAAGGTCATAGGAGACAACGAAGAGAGAATTTTAAAGGCTTTTGAAGATGCCTTTTCCCAGTGCGACATGATAGTTACAACCGGAGGGCTAGGACCAACAAAGGATGACATGACTAAGGAAATGGCTTGCAAGTATTTTAATAAACCCTTGGTTATTCATGAAGAATCCTATAAATATATTGAAAATTATTTTAGAAAAAATGGCAGGGAGGTAAGTCCTAGCAATAGAAAGCAGGCTTTATTTCCAGAGGATGCAGTAGTGCTTCCTAACCCAAATGGTACAGCACCTGGAGCTATAATAAAGGGAGAAAATAACAAGATAATAGTAGTTCTTCCTGGACCACCTAGAGAAATGGAACCTATGTATAATAATTATGTGAAACCATATCTAGAAAATATCACAAAGGAAACCATGGTATCAAAGGTTTTAAGATTGTTTGGCATTGGTGAAGGTCATATGGCAGAATCCATAGGAGATATAATAGATGCACAAACCAATCCAACGGTAGCACCATATGCTAAAAATGTAGATGTAACTTTAAGGATAACAGCTAAGGCTGAGAATGAAAAAGAAGCTGAGAAGCTAATCGAGCCTATGGAAAAAGAAATAAGAAAAAGGCTAGATGAATATATATATGGAGAAGGAGAAACATCCCTAGAAGAGGTGGTGGGTCAATTATTAATTGAGAAAAATAAGACTATAGCTTTAGCAGAATCATGTACTGGAGGTATGGTGACTTCTATGTTAGTAAGCTATCCAGGAATATCTAAAGTACTTTTGGAAGGAGCTGTGACTTATTCTAATGAGGCTAAAATGAGGACATTAAAGGTGAAGAAAGAAACATTAGAAGCCTTTGGAGCTGTTAGTGAAGAAACAGCAACGGAAATGGCAAGAGGGATAGCTGAAAGAACAGGATCCAATATAGGTGTTGGTATTACT
>DINW01000048.1:0-35347 GCA_002423705.1 Clostridium sp. UBA5530 | reverse complement strand
AGAGGGTGGATGTGACGAAAAGCCAGTAGGGTTAGTATATGTAGGTATATATAATGATGGGAAAACCTTTGTGAAGAAATTTAACTTCCAAGGAGATAGAAATAAAGTAAGGATAAGAACTGCAATGAATACACTGGATCTTATAAGAAGGGAACTTATTTAGGCAGCACATAGTAGATACGTTATCTGATGTCTATCTGTTGTAGCACTTTACCATTTTTAATATAGAGATAACATCAACTAACACAATAGATAAGCTCAACTGAAATAAGCTTAATTTGATAATTAAATGGTTAATCCCTCTAACCATAGGGATTAGAGGGATTTAGGAGATTATATAAATAAAATGGGGGAGAGTCCAATATAATTTTAGTTATATTGGATTGGGTAATTACTTTACAATTAAAGTATTTGCCACTTTATAATAAAATATACATAAAAAATATAGATTGGAGAAATTTTATGCATAATAAGATGAAGCCCATATTTAGAGGCAATACTTTTGCCCTCATAATTATTGCAACACAATTTATAGGCAGTATTATAATGGCATATACTATAGGCCCTAAACTTACAGTAGGGCAGACCTTAGTAGTAAGCCAAATATTATTTTTAATATGTCCAGTGGTAATATACTTTCTAGTTACTAAAAAACCTATAAAAGAAACCTTAAGGTTAAATAAACTCTATGGAAGTGAGATATTTTTTCTAGTTTTAATAGGAATTTTGTGCTATCCCATAGCTGCAACTTGTTCAGTATTATCAAGCATATTTTTTCAGAACAATGTTCAAGCGGTAGTAGATCAACTTCAAGGAATACCTTTAATTTCATTAGTAATGATAATGGCACTGACACCAGCCATATGTGAAGAGATAGTAATGAGAGGAATAATTTTAACCGAATATAATTATAAGAGTACATTTAAGGCTGCCATTATGACTGGACTTATATTTGGAATGTTACATTTAAGTGGGCAACAGTTTTTGTATGCCACAATACTAGGATTTTTATTTGCCTATTTAGTTAGAATAACTGACAGCCTATTTTCTACTATGATTGTTCATTTCGTATTCAATGGATTCAATGTAGTATTATCCCATAAAGCTACATCTATGAAACAAATTCAAGATGTGTCTCCAGAAACTTATGGAGTCATTAATGTTAATGATGCAATTTCTATGCTAATTCCTTTAATAATTCTTTCAGCTATAGTAATTTTTATAATTATTTTAATGATAAAATCTATGAAGAACAAGAGGTTAGCTAATAAAGCAGCTAGTATACCATTAATGATAGAAAATAATATTATAGAAGAAGATGTTATGGTAACAGAGGGTGCAGCATACTTTAGAGAAGGAATTGAAAATAAATTTGAAATAATGTTAAATATACCCTTTATTTTAATGATAATATTTAATATAATATATATAGTACTTTTTAGTTGAAACTAATATGGTACAGATTTTACAAAAATATATTGTAATATATACCAGCAGATGGTATAATCCAATTATAATAAGTGGTTAACAATAACCTTAAATCTAATGTTTAATAAAGTGAAAGTATATCTTTAATATTGATAAATGTGCTTTCGAATTATATTAGCAAGTATCTTTTTAGTTATATATAAAATCCCCACAATGAAAATCCCAAAGATTTAGGCTTTGGGATTTTCTCATTATGGATAATTTTGCCTGATGCCTACCTGCTGTAACACTCCATCCTCTTTAGGTTGAAGATAACAGCAGCTACCACCCTAGATAAGTTCAAGCCATTCGTATAAAGGCATTAGCCTTTAGCTCTTTAAAGAATATATATAGGAAGGTGCTTATAGCATCTTGGGCATAAAGCATAGTACTTCTTGCACTAAGATACCATAAATCATAATCATTTAATAGAAGAGGATATGCTCCATGGGTCTCAATTTTTTTACCTTGAGCATAATCTTTCATTTTATATGCATTGACAGCACTTCTTTCAGCCAGGGCTATTAATGCAGTATTAAAATTCATACTTTTATAGTCATCATACATAGTACCATTAGATAATATAAAATCTTTTCTTCTTTCATCTACCCATTTTTCATATTGTCCATGGTTAGAATTAGCGAAGGTTAGATTAGAAGCATGATGAGGCTCATTCATATCGGAAAGATAGTGAATGGCTCTACCTAGGTGGTCAAAGGCCTCATGTTTATCTCGAGCGTATAGTTCTAAGGCCAACTGGCTATGGAGAAGAAATTTATCTTTAGCTGTATCTCCCACCATGGCATAGTTCTTTTTTAAAATGGCATGATAAAAATGATGTACATATAAACATTGATTTTCGTCAATATCTGGGGCATCTGCACCCATTAAAATAACATGGCCATAGGGATAAATAAGGTCTCCATATTCTAAGCTCTTATCCTCTACTAAAAGAATAATACCTCTAGCACATAGAAATTGATGTGTGTGATCTATTCCACCACTACTCCATCTAGAGCTGTTACCTTTAGAGAAGGGCTCAAAGGCTTTTCCACTTCCCATGATATCATCTCCACCTTCAGAAATTTCCAAGATTTTATCCATATTAAATTCTGTTGATATTGGATCATAGGCTAAGTCACTATAAAAATTATAATATGAAGAAGATGTAGAATCAGTGGCAGATTCCTTCGACATATTTCCTGGGAAACAATTTATTATAAAGGTTAAAGTAAGTATTAAACACAATAAGTGCTTTTTCATTAAGCTCATCTCCTTGGACCATATTAATGTTTAACTTATTGTTCCCATTAATTATTGGGGATATTAAAAAATAGAAATTGAGATTTTTCTCGGAATTTTATATAATAGTGGGTGAATGTGAAGAACAAGGAGAGAAAACATGAGTATATTAACGGTAAAAAATTTAAGCCATGGTTTTGGGGACAGAGCTATTTTTGAGGACGTTTCATTTAGACTATTAAAAGGTGAACATATAGGCCTTATAGGAGCTAATGGAGAAGGTAAGTCTACATTTATGAATGTAATAACAGGGAAACTTATGCCTGATGAGGGTACAGTAGAGTGGAGTAATAGAGTAAGAGTTGGTTATATGAATCAGCATGCTTCACTGGAAAAGGGCATGACCATAAGAGATGTATTAAGAGATGCTTTCAAATATTTATTTGATATGGAACAACAAATTTTTGATATTTCTGATAAAATGGCAGAAGCTTCTCCAGAGGAGTTAGAGAAACTTTTAGAGGATATGGGAACTCTTCAGGACATATTAGATCACAGCGGTTTTTATATGATAGATGCAAAAATTGAGGAGGTAGGCGGTGGTCTAGGCCTAAGAGATATAGGTCTAGATAAAAATGTAGAGGATCTAAGTGGAGGACAAAGAACTAAAGTCCTATTAGCAAAACTGCTTTTAGAAAATCCAGATATACTTTTACTAGATGAGCCTACAAACTACTTAGATGAAGCTCACATAGAATGGCTAAAGAGATTTTTACAAGGTTATGAAAATGCTTTTATATTGATATCCCATGATATACCTTTCTTAAACAGTGTAATAAATCTTATTTATCATGTGGAAAACCTATCAATTACTAGGTATGTAGGGGATTATGATAACTTTTTAAGGGTTTATGAGGCCAACAAGAAGCAAGTAGAGGCTGCCTATGAAAGACAACAACAAGAGATTGCAAAACTAGAGGATTTTGTGGCAAGAAACAAGGCAAGAGTAGCCACTACAGGTATGGCTAGGGCTAGGCAAAAGAAGCTAGACAAGATGGATAGAATAGAACTAGCTTCAGAAAAGCCAAAACCAGAATTTAACTTTAAGGAAGCTAGAACTTCAGGAAAGTTAATATTTGAAGCTCATGACTTGGTTATCGGTTATGACTCACCACTAACAGTGCCACTAAACCTTAAGATGGAGAGAGGACAGAAGATAGCTTTAGTTGGAGCTAATGGCCTTGGTAAAACTACTCTTTTAAAGAGCCTTATGGGTCTAATAAAACCCTTGAAAGGGAAAGTAGCTATTGGGGATTATCAAGAGATAGGATATTTTGAACAGGAAATCAAGGAAGCCAATTATAATACTTGTATTGAAGAAGTATGGCATGATTTTCCAGGTTTTACTCAGTATGAGGTAAGGGCGGCCTTAGCCAAATGTGGACTCACCACAAAACATATAGAGAGTAAGATTGTAGTATTAAGTGGTGGAGAGCAAGCAAAGGTAAGACTTTGTAAGGTTCTAAATAGACAAACCAATATCTTAATCCTAGATGAGCCAACCAATCACCTAGATGTAGATGCCAAGGATGAATTAAAAAGAGCCTTAAGAGAGTATAAAGGCAGCATCCTTCTAGTATGCCACGAACCAGAGTTTTATAAAGATGTGGTAACAGATGTGTGGGATTGTGAAGAGTGGACAACTAAAATAGTATAATGACAAGTGAATCTATGGTTAATAAAAACAGCTTAAGCACTAATGTTTAAGCTGTTTTTTATATGTAAAATAATTTACTATAATAAGCTATTAGGAACACCATGTGGTAAAAATAAGGTCTAAAAGCTATAGGTGATTGAAAATTATGGTATAATTGAAAGGAAAGTTAACTTATAATAGTATTATTATGCCAATAAATTAATAAAGTATCTACTATAGTTTAAGGTTTTAGGAGGCCTATGAAATGTATGAAGAGTACTTGAAGTATGTAAAAAATTATTTAACTATAAATAATGGAGAGGCGCCATCTCTTAATGCATTTAGACCTAAATATCAGCATACGGTACGTGTACTGGAATGAGAAACAGAAGCTAGTTGAAATATTTACAAAACAGCTAGAGGATGATATTAAGGTTACTATTTAGTGATAATAATTATACAACATCATAACACATAAAGAAATCTATATATAATTTACTCTATATTATTATTATACCATAAACTTACATAAAATTACAGACTTATAATTTATTGCTTATACCTTTATAATATAGCTATTACTTTTTTAAAGGGGGAATAAGATGAATAAGTTTAAAGAAAATAGGAATTTTATGAAATCTTCAATGTCTGACTATAATTTAATAGCTACTGCGGATATAGCAAAAGGGGTACCACAACCACCATTGGAAAAATCTGTTCCAGATGATTTTATATTATTTGACCTACCACCCGTAAATTCAATGACAGCGCCCAAGGTAGATTTTTTTCAATGTACTTCAAATAGAATCAGTAGAAGAAAGTATTCAGAAGAGCCTATGACCATAGAAGAACTATCATTTTTACTTTGGTGTACCCAAGGGGTTAAAAAGGTTATAGGTGGTTATTGGGACTATTTAAAAGATGGCTCAGGTAGAAATTATCTTCGCCATGTAGCGGCAGGGGGATGCATACCTGCCTATGAAACATATATTGCTGTAAACAACGTAGAAGGTATAGATAGTGGTGTTTGGAGGTACCTTTCATTAACCCATCAGCTCATGCACGTTAAAGAAGTTAATGAACTGCCAGCTAGGATTTCAAGTGTATTTACTAATTCATGTCAAAATCAAAGCTATACTGCAAAGGCCGGAGCGATATTCTTTTGGGCATGTCGCCCCTATTATGGGGAATGGAGATATAAAGAAACTGCACATAAAACCATGCTTATTGATTTAGGTCATATATCTCATCAACTTTATCTAGCTACTGAAGCTATAGGATGTGGGTGCTGTGCTATAGGAGGATATTATCAAGATAAGGCAGATGAGCTTATTAATGTAGATGGAGAAGAGGAATTTACAGTGTTATGTGCTTCAGTAGGACATGTACTTTCCGAAGAGAAAAATTGGATAGATAGGTATCCGGATATTAGATAAAGATTAAACCTAATAAGATAGAGGAATTAAAGTAGCGGTAATACTATATGGATTGCTGCTATTTTATTTTTAAATGTAATATTAGTATAGAATATTAATGTTATAATGTTAAGAAAAGTCAAGAAAATAAATCATTGATATTTTATGATAATAAAGGGGACAATCCATGGATTATTTTGAAATTACTGAAAGAATTATTGATTATATTGAAGACAACTTGCAGAATAATATTGAGCTCGATGCAATTGCAGAGGAAACTAATTTTTCCTTGATGCAAGTTTATAGAATTTTCAGTATAGTTACTGGCATGACTCTTAAGGAATACATAAGAACAAGGCGGTTAACTAAGTCATTATTTGAAGTAATGTACTCAAAAGAATCTATTATCAATATTGCTTTAGATAGTGGCTATTCAAGCCATGAAGCATTTTCAAGGGCTTTTAAAAAGCATTTTAGAGTATTACCTATACAGTGTAGGCGGCAGCATCATAGTAGAATTATTTCATACTCTAAGCCAGATATAATGAAGAGGTTTATACATAGAGCATCTCATGAGGCATTAGATAAAGGACTATATGAAAAGAAAAATATTGATGTGTTTTTTGCAACAAAACCTTCTATGAAGTTTATTGGCAAGATAAATACAAAGAAACTAGATCCTAGTAAATTTTATGAGTATTGTATTAAAGACGGTATAGAAGATAAATTTAGTGAAATTAGGCAAGGATTATTTTGCTGTGGAGCGTGCCTAAATAAGCCAAGGCCCTATGACATGCATATGTTCGCCATTGCTGTTTCTGACCACTATAATGAAATCATTCCAAACGGGTTACAGGCAGTTAATATAAAATCATCAGAATATGCAGTGTTTTATCATAATCAATATAGTACTGAAGAACATGGAAGTGTCATATCATCTGCATGGCAGGTTGCAAATTCCTTTAAACCAATGAATTTTGGATATGAGTTTAACTTTCATGAAGCTCCAGTTATTGAAATAGATGATGAACTTGGGTATTTTCTTCATATTCCAGTGAAAAAAATAAATAAATCTAATATTAGTGAAGAAGGGAAGAGATAAACATGCCTTATCCAGAAAAATTAAAGAAATCTCTCAGGGAGCACTTAGTTGATGAGAAAATTATAAATGAAATATACCAAGGATATGAGGATATAGGAGACAAGTCCCCTAAAAAGCAAAAAATCAAATTTATGAGACATGCCATGAACATCATTGATGCCAGACTAACCTATCAGCAGCGGTATGAAGTTATTGATAGTTGTGCATGTTGTCTTGGTGGTGCAAGGGAAAAAA
Source organism: Clostridium sp. UBA5530 (assembly GCA_002423705.1). GTDB lineage: Bacteria > Bacillota > Clostridia > Clostridiales > Clostridiaceae > Clostridium_X. Next base: position 28,191 of record DINW01000048.1, on the reverse strand, counting down.
ATGTTAAGAATTTTGCTAAGAGTATGGAAGAAAAAGATTTCACCTTGGAAGAAAAGATACAAGCATTAAAGGAAGCGCACCCCTTTGAAAATTATTTAACATCTTTAGATGAAGAGGGAAATATAAGAGACGGCATATGGTATGAGGTAGATGGAAAGTACAAATGTGCATGTACATGTATAAGCAAGGAAACTTTAGATAAGCCTATTTCAGCTACCTATTGTTTATGTTGTGCAGGACATTTTAGGCATCATATACAAAATGCTTTAGGTATAAAATTAAAAACCAAGGAAGTAGTATCTTCAGCCATTGAAAGTATGGAAAAAGAACCCTGTATTTTTATCTTTGAAATAATTAAAGAATAGCAGTACATCACTAAATTTCATGGATAATTTAAACTGAGGAAGAATTTATAATGAATTTCACTTTCTAAATTATTTAAATTGAGGTATAATCTTACTCATAGATGATAGATAATTGTCGAGGTGATTTAAAGTGTTTGAAAAGAAAATGGCTGTAGTTAGCTCTGCACAACGATTGTAAGACATGAAACAAGTTGTTCAGAGCGTAGTTAAAAGATTAATTTGATACATTTTTTATTAATTGTTGTGCCTTATTTACAAAATATATGTAGATAAAGGAGCAATGATTTATGAGATATGAAAAAGCCCAAGATATACTTCCAAAGGAAATACTGCAAATAGTTCAAGAATATATAGATGGAGAATATTTGTATATCCCAAGAAAAAATGAAAATAAAAAAACTTGGGGAGAAACCAGTGGAGCCTTAAAGGAATTGGACATTAGAAATAGAGATATTTTATGCAAATATAAAGAAGGAACTTCTGTAAAGGAGCTATCCAATAAGTTTTATTTAAGCGAAGCTAGTATAAGAAGAATATTAAGATTGTACAAAAATAGGGAAGAATATTCCCCGTGATTATAAGCAGGTGATATAACTTAGTCTGTAGGTTGTATCACCTGTTTTTTTGATAGAGATCTTTACAGAAATGTTTATAAACTTGTAAATTTGTCTTAGAACATGGTAAGTTAAAATAGATGATTTGTTATGAATCCTTTTCTCTTGGAGCAATGGAAAATAACAATGGTTAGAAATGAAATAAAAGAGGGGAATTAACAAATGAGTATTTTAAAGGTGACTAATATGTCACAAGGTTTTGGAGATAGACAAATTTTTAATGATGTTTCTTTTAATTTATTGAATGGAGAGCATATAGGATTAGTTGGGGCTAATGGAGAGGGAAAAACAACCTTTTTAAAGCTTATTACCCATGAAATCTTGCCGGAACAAGGAACTATAGAGTGGAACAGAAAGGTTTCAGTGGGTTATATGGATCAAAATGTGGAGCTTAAAGATAAGGATACAGTTAGGATGTACTTGAGAACAGCTTTTACAGAGCTTTTTAATATAGAAAAAAATCTAAATAAACTATATGAAAGTATGAGTACTATAGAAGAAAAAGAAATGCAGAGGACCCTTAGTAAAATAGCAGTATTACAGGAAACCTTAGAAAAAGACGAATTTTATTCTATAGAATCTAAAATAGAAGGAATAGCTACAGGCCTTGGTTTTAAGGAGTTATTAGATAGAGGAACTTCAAAGTTAAGTGGTGGCCAGAGAAGCAAGATACTCCTTGGAAAATTACTATTAGAAAAGCCTGATATTTTACTTTTAGATGAGCCAACAAACCATTTAGATGAAGAGAATATAGAGTGGCTCAAGGAATATTTATCAAACTATGAAAATGCTTTTATAATAATCTCCCACGATAATATGTTTTTAAATAGTGTTATTAACGTGGTCTATCATTTAGAAAATAAAAAATTAACTAGGTATGTAGGTAATTACGAAAAGTTCTTAAAATTGTACCAAGAAAGAAAAACACAGATATTAATAGATTATAATAAACAGCAGAAGGAAATTGAAAGTCTTGAGGAGTATATAAGAAAGAATAAGGTTAGAGCAGCTACTGCTGCTATGGCAAAGGCAAGGGAAAAGAAGCTTAATAAAATTCAAAGAATAGAGATAGAAAAAAACAAGGTTAAACCACATTTTACTTTTAAAGAAGCCAGCCCTTCAGGAAGTTTAATTTTTGAAACCAAGGATTTAGTAATAGGCTATGAGAGACCTTTAACATGTCCATTAAATTTAACAATGATGAAAGGCGAAAAGATTGCACTTATAGGGGCTAATGGAATAGGTAAAACTACTCTTTTAAAAAGTTTAATAGGATTATTAGCGCCCATAGAAGGTAAGGTAACTTTAGGAATCCTTCAGCATATAGGATATTTCCAGCAGGAAGTGAAAAGTGAAGTTATAAAAAAATCTGTAATCAAGGAATTGTGGGATGATTTTCCTAAAGATACTCAAACACAAATAAGAACCAAGCTTGCTAGATGTGGATTAACTAGAGAGCATATTGCAAGTACTATGGATATCTTAAGTGGTGGAGAGCAAGCCAAAGTAAGGCTTTGTAAACTGTTAAACAGACCAACTAATATCTTAATTTTAGACGAACCAACCAATCACCTAGATGTGGATGCTAAAAACGAATTAAAAAGAGCATTAAAGGAATATAAGGGTAGTATCCTTTTGGTATGCCACGAACCAGAGTTTTATAAAGATGTGGTGACTGATGTGTGGGATTGTGAGGATTGGACCACTGAAATAAAGTAGTGCAGCTTTTTTTGCCATGATATTATGGTGCATGGATTGCAAGGTTTTTGTTTAGATACAATGATATATTTATCTTGAAGGGGGAGAGAGTTATGGATTGGCTTGATGGAATGAACAGTGCTATGAACTATATCGAAGTACACCTTACAGATACAATTGAATATGAGCAGTTAGCAAAGATAGTTTGTTGCTCTGTATATCACTTTCAGAGGATGTTTTCTTTTATTAGCGGCGTAGCGCTATCGGAATATATTCGTCGAAGAAGGTTAACTTTAGCTGCAAGTGAGTTACAAAATAGTAATACAAAAATTATAGATATAGCTTTGAAATATGGATATGAATCGCCAGAGGCATTTTCCAGGGCATTTAAAGCTATCCATGGTATTGCTCCTACACTAGCACGTAATATGGGAACAATGCTGAAGGCCTATCCACCAATGACTTTTCACCTATCTATTAAGGGAGGTATAGAGATGAATTATCGTATTGAACAAAAAGAAGCTTTTCAGGTATTTGGTGTTTCGGGAAGAATTCAGGCAGAAAGTCAAGAAAGGGCATTTAAGGAGGTGCCAAAATTTTGCACAGAGTGTGACAACAACGGCTCTGTTGATAATATAAATGCTCTTTTAGGTCGTAGCCATGATACAATGTTGCATGCAGCTTTATTTGGCTATAAAGAAGATTCTTTCAAATATATGATATGCCAATATGTTCCAAACAATTTGGTTATTCCAAAAGAGTATGAGATATTGTCTGTGCCAGCATTGACGTGGGCTATTTTCCCGGCGGATAGCTGCAATATTCCTAATATATGGAGAAGAATTTATACTGAATGGTTCCCAACATCAGATTTTGTAGAAGTAGAAGGTCCTCAGTTTGAGATGTACTATGGTAAGGCTAATAACTCAACAGGTGAAGTTTGGGTGCCAGTAAGGAAAAAGTAGGTTGAGATTATAAATAAAGAGATACCTAATTGAACACAGTCTATTTACTTTTTATTCGTAAAGTAACTTAATTTCTATTAAGTTATTAAAAGATATAGAATGACAATTAATATGACAAACATTACTAAGAACTAGTGTAAAAGCTAGTTCTTTTTTATATAAGATAAAACAATAGAAAACAAAAAACAAATTATAGAATTCATTACAAATTATAGTTGAAGCATATATTTGTATAAGGTACAATTAATGTAAATATATCGAGTATCGATATTAAAAGGAGTAATTATGGCTAGAGAACAGTTTCAAAACTTAACAGAGCCTATGTATTATATATTACTTGCCTTGATGCAACAGTGCTGTGGTGTAGATATTATGGAAGAGGTTATAAAAATATCTAAAGGAAGAGTAAAAGTAGGTCCAGGTACTCTTTATGCATTGCTTGGAAAGTTTGAGAAAGAGAATTTTATAAGGGAAACTGCCTTAGAGGGAAGAAAAAGAAGCTATATAATTACAGAAAAGGGTATGAATATATTAAAACAGGAGTACGAAAGATTACTAATTTTAGTAAGAGATGGAGAAATGTTTTTAGGAGGCAGTTTTTATGATAATAAAAAACCATAAATTTACCCTATTTCCTGTAGTAGCCTTTGAATATAGAGCTTTGGAACAATATCTAGAAAAGATGGCACTGAAGGGATGGAAACTCCAGAGCATAAAATATAACTGTTTAAGATTTGTTTCCATGGAGCCTAGGAGGATAAAATATTCTGTGGCTATGATGGAAGATATGTGCTTTTTTGATGAAAGTAATAATGATAAGGCCTTAGAGTTTAAAGAATATTGCATATCAGCAGGATGGAAATTTCTATGTCAGATGAACAAAGTACAAATATATTGTAGTGAAAAGGATGAAGAAAACATCCCTATTTACACAGAGGATAAAGAAAAGTTTAGAGTTATCTTTAGAACATCCTTAGGTTATATCTTGAAAAACATATTTGCCATCATATTTGTGTTAGCAATTCAATATATGATTAAAGAGGCAGGTATAATAGACTTTTTAGCACAGAAAAGTTCTATTGTAGTGCTAACTCTATTAACTTTACTCACTACTGCTAATATAGTCCAGGTTGTTACATTTTTTATTTGGGCTATTGTAGGGAGAAAATCTTTAAAACATAATATTCCTGTAAAGTATGTAGGATATGATTTAGTAATAGCCAATGTATCATTGGTTAAGATAGCTATATTGTTTTTTGCTTTTGGTATAATATTAACAGGGAAAACAACTTTTATAAGGTTTTTATTAGCTGTTTTTATATTAGAACAGTTTTCTAGTAAAATAATAAGATTTATAAATAGAAGCTCTCTTAAAAGAAAGGAACCATTAAAGTGGACAACATTTTTAATTACCACAATGATAGCTATTATAATTGGAGTGGCAATAATATTAACAGATGTTATTGATTTTAATGAAACCACTGTGGATAACAATAAGGTTATACTAAAATTAGAAGATTTTTATGATACCACTGCTCCAGGAGAAAATCCACATATGAGTAATGAGGGAAGTGTCTTAGCATCTTTTATGTATTATAGTGGAAATGGGAATAAACTAGATCTAAATTATAATCTATACCAAAGCCCTTATCAATGGATTTTAAAAGGTCAATTTAATACTAGAATTAGACAGCTAAAGAAAAAGGGTTTTGTAATTGATGAATATAAGGAAAGAACTCTAGAAAATGTTAATATATATGTTGACCAAAATGCAAATAAATTTTACTTGGTTTCCAAGGACAAATTTATGGAGTTTCATTACATTCCAGATATGATGGATAGGAATCAACTTTTAGATATAGCTTATGGCAAGGTCTTTAAGTAGCTTTACATCAGGTGAAACTTATCTAGGGCAGTAGTTGCTGTTGCCTCCAACCTAAAGAGGGTGGAGNNGTGGAGTGTTACAGTAGGTAGATATGAAATAAATTATAGGAGGATGGCTATGGATATAGAAGTTATGAAAATTTCTCATTATGAAAATGTACTTAAGTTGTGGCAGTCTACAGAGGGAATGGGATTGCGGAATCTAGATGATTCTAAGGAAGGAATCCAGAAATTTCTAGACAGAAATCCTTATACCAGTTTTGTTGCTATGGAAAACAATAAAGTTATAGGAACAATATTGTGTGGACATGATGGAAGAAGAGGATTTATTTATCACACTGCAGTGGATGAAAATTACAGAGGAAGAAGTATAGGAAGAAAGTTGGTTAATAGGGCTATAGAAGCATTAAAAAAAGAAAAAATAAATAAATCAGCATTGGTTGTATTTACTACCAATAAAATTGGAAATAATTTTTGGAAGTCCATAGGGTGGGAGAAAAGAGATAATTTGAATTATTACAATTTAAGCCTAAATGATGATAATTAAGAAACAAACAAAGGGTTTTTCTATCAAGTTAAACTTAGTTTTAGGTGAAGTTTGGGCTCCAACTGAATGTTAGTTGAACCTATCTGATGTGTACTTTAGAACCATCTTCTTCCTTCATAGCTCATTAAAGTATTTCATTTTTATAGGAGAGAAAGATAGAATCCTCTGATACTACAGCTGATACATTGTTTTAACAAAATGTTGATGAAAATTTATTATAAAAATCAATCTCTTCCTAATTATTTTGATATAATGAAAATAAAAGGGTAAAAAATAAGAGGTGTGATATGGGGGAGTTTAAGGGTATATTAATTGATTCAGGAAGGGTATTGAATGATCCAGTTACGGGAAGCTGGAGCTATTCACCAAACTTTTTTGACATAGTTGGAAAAGACAATTTTAATAAAATTCCCAAAGGTAAACGTCAGCTTGCCTATAGAAAAGCATGGGCATATATAAATTCTATTAATGTAGTGTCCAACATAGAAGAAGAATGGAGATATTTCTCTCAGTTTTTCAGGATACTTTCAGTAGAATTACCTGAATTAGACATTAATGCTGAAAAACAAAAGTTACTTACAGATGATATGGTATTGAATTTTGACAAATATACTTTTTTTCATGATGTGGCTGAGATAATACCTAGATTAAGTGAAAAATTTAAACTAGCTGTTGTATCAGATGCATGGCCATCTTTGAGAGAAGTGTATAGGAAAGCAGATCTATTGAAGTATTTCAACACAATGATAATATCATCTGAATTGGGAGTTACAAAACCTAGTGAAGAAATGTATAGAACTGCCATAAAAGATTTAGGGGTAAATGAAAAAGACATAGTTTTTGTTGATGACAATGTAAAGAATTGTGATGGAGCTAACACCATAGGTATAGAATCCATTGTATTAAATAGAGATATAAAAACTAGGATGTACAACAAGATTATTGTAAGATCTAAGTATAAAATAGTTAAAGATTTAAGAGAGCTAGAGCAGCTGCTCCAAAATCAACCTTAGATAAAGGACATTAAATTAGGCTAAAACTAATAAGTCTAGAAGTGATACTTTATTTCTAGACTTAATAAAGTTAGGGGGACATCAATGGAGTATATGGGCGATGAAATGTATTGGGATAATAAGTTTTTATTAAGACAAAAGAAGTTCCATCCAGAGAAGAAATTAATGAATAATATAAAAATATTTAAAAAAGGTACTGTACTTGATATTGCCTCTGGAGACGGAAGAAATGCTATATATTTGGCACAGAATAATTTTAAAGTTACAGCTATAGATTTTAGCATAGAGGCACTAAGAAAGCTAGAGAGGTATGCAGAAGAAATAAAAGTTTTGGTAACCACCCAAAAGGTGGACTTAAGAAATACTGAGGAACTAAAGGACATGGGACAGTTTGACAATATAGTAATCAATCACTATAGGTTACAGAAAGAAATATTGGATAAGCTATATAAAAGTATAACAAAAGATGGAATTTTGTTTGTTAACGGATTTGGAGAAGGACATATTCCTAATGATAAAATAAGAGAGAATGATTTGTTGCACTCAAGAGACTTTGAAAATCTTGGAATATATTTTAATCTTATTAGTCATGAAGAAATGAAAGATGACATAGGTGTGTTTGAAACTTATATATTCCAAAGGAAATAAAATGTTTAATAAACCTTATAATTTGGATATAATTGATTTATAGGTATTGTTACTATAACCTCCAAATTTTAAGCAATATAGGTGGTGGTACTAAGTTATGAATATATTAGATAAGTATGATGAGTCTATAAAGCTTACATATAACTATGCATATAGGATGCTGGTGCACTTAAAGAATATAAAAGACAACTATGAAAAATTAAAAAACCCTGATGAAATAACAAAGGAAGTTTACAGAGATTCTATAATAAAAAAATATGAAACTTTGGAAGACTTAACTTGGAAATTGTTATCTAAGATTTTTAAAGGCGCAGGATTAGATATAAATAACCCTAGAGGCTGCTATAAGCAAGCATTTAAAGAGGGGTTAATACAAGATATAGAGGTGTGGAATAACATTTTGCTGTCTAGGAATGCAACTGCTCATGTATATGACGAGGAGGACTATGAAGCTATAAAAAACAATATATTAGATCAATATCTAGATGCAATTAATGATCTGTTATGTAAGATTTCTAGGGATGTGTTAGAATAAATGTATAATATAGAAAAGTCTGTGTATGATAATTTGATTAAATACTTTAAAAGTAATAAGGATATAAATGGGGTTATTTTATTCGGATCAAGGGCAAAGGGAAATGATAAGATTAACTCAGATATAGATTTATGTATAGATTGCTCTCATAGGTTAAGGGGCACAATATCAGAGGAAATAAATGATATAGTAGGAATTTACTCTTGTGATATAGTATTTCAGGGTTCAGTTAATGAGGAACTTAGAAGAGAAATAGACAAATATGGAGTAAAAATTTATTAATAATAAAATAAAACATAGGAAGGGGGAAATCAAGTAATACTTTTTTAGGAATGCTTGATAAATTTTATGATTAAACATATTGTAATGTGGAAACTAAAGGACTTTGCAGAGGAAAACAATAAGGACATAAATGCAAAAAAGATAAAGGAAGGCTTAGAGTCTCTCAAAGGGAAAATAGAGGGACTTCGGGATATAGAAGTAGGAATTAACATAAATAAAGGAGACCAAGCTTATGATGTAGTGCTATACTCTGAGTTTAAAACAGAAGAGGACTTAGAAGTGTATCAAAATCATCCAGAGCATTTGAAGATAGCAGCAGGGTTTATAAGAAAGGTATATGAAAAAAGAGTTGTAGTAGATTATCAGGTTTAGATTAAGTGAAACTTAATTTTAGCCTTACTAAAATATTACATCAGATAAAAAGGCAGTTCCTATAGATAAGGAACTGCCTTTTGTTTTTGCAAAAAACATAATATAGATTATTATAGTGCTGGCTTGGTAGTTGGAGTGTAGTCCAAATTGATATATAGTGTTGCGGCACTGTTCATGGTATATGGCTTTGGATTGTATAGCGCATAGGTTACTGCTGCTATATTTACAGCCATGGTTTCTCCGTTGAACTTCAAAGAAAGCACGCTGTTTCCATCTATATCTACACTTAAGGAAGCTACTGTTATAAATGCTGAAGTTACTGTACTTCCAACAGGTACAAAAGGTGTAGCGCTAGGACTGTATACTAAGAAGTTACCAAATAAATTTGGATTTGGAGCTACATTAAAGGCTATAGTTGCAATTTGAGATGTAGCAGTAGTTCCAGTTTGCTTAATTGTAACTTCACCAGGAGCTATTGGACGAGGTGTAGTACCATCCCAACCAGTAACTAAGGAAGATGGAAGAACTTTACCATTAAAGGTTATGGATAATGTATCATTAGTGATAGCAGCTGGATTAGAATACTTCCAAGCAATAGATTTAACTGTGAACTTCTGAGCAGGCTCATTTACAAATTGTTGAATCTTATTGTCATTTATATCAACAGTCATGATTAACGCAGTAGGTTTATCCGCAGTTACAGTTAAAACGTCGGTGAAAACTAAAGGAGCAGGTAATACTACATTTAAAGCCACTGTATCAGGGTTAGAAGTTACAACTGAAGCACTATCATTAAATAATACTGTAGAACCATTTAACTTAACTGTAAAATCGTCAGGAGATGTAGCTTGAAGATCCTCAGTAAATTTCAAGTTTAAGGTAGCTATATTACCATTAACATCTACTAAGCTGATACCTTTAATTTTAGACCTTAAGCTATTAACTACCGTATTATTTGAAACATTACTAACAATAGGATTACCAAATACATCTTTAGTAGCTAAAATTGCTGGAGATACAGGTGCTATAGTTGATAATACTATAGCGGTACTTGAAGAATCAAAGGTGTTAGCTGCAAAGGTAAATAAAAGAGTTTTAGAATCTACCATCTCTGTATTTAGTATAGGAATAGGACTACCATTAAAGGTTACAGTAAAGTCTGCTTTAAAAGCACCACCATAAAATTCATTAGAACCAGAATATTCAAAAGCAAAAGATGAATCAGAGGTTACTCTAATTAATCCATTAACAATAGATAGAGGGTTTACTAGCCTAGTTATAGGCTTAGTTTTACATAGAGGATATATATTCCCAGAGGCATTGTTTACATGGAGTACATCTTTAATTCTAGGATATCCTATATGAACTAGATAGGCAGGGTCTACTACAAAAGGTAGTATAGGAGAAGCTGCAGGCAAGGTAAACCTTGACCACTTATTGCCACTCATAGCTAAGGATGGTGCAATACTAGGTAGAGGGTAGTCCCCTGCTGGTTTAGAAATCATGAAGTTTACAGGATCTATGGCAGAATAAAGACCAGCGATAGACATTGCTTCATTAAACTTTATAACAAGGGAAGTTCCTCCATTAGCTGCTATGATTTCTTCTACATCGGGAACAGTATTATCTACTATCTTGAAGCCTCTTTCGGTATAAGGCATCTCAAGACCTAAGAAATCCTTTATTTGTGAGGCTGTTAAAAGATAGTTACCAGCTTCTAAGAATTCTATCACCATTCTTACGTTATAATCATCCAATCTAGTTACAGAAATTATACTCTTTTCATCAAGAGTTGAATCATAAACATGATAGTAGTTTTTATTACTAGCTGAACCAGGGTCAACAAAGTTCATTTTTGTTGAGAAGGTTATGTCTATTTCAGTAGTAGCAGGATTTGCAGGATATTCTACTTGAGTTATTTTAGTTATAGTTGGAGGTATGGCTACTACTTTCACACTAAAATCTTTAGAGGATGTTAAGAAACCGTAGGCATCATAAATAGGATGAACTGTAACTAGTATATCTCCTATAGGTAAAGCAGATGCATCATTTAATATATACCTAATCTTAGTAAAGCTATAATCTGCCCAACTTTGACTAGCAACACTAGCAAGAACTCCATTTACTGACAAAGCACTTAGCTTGCTAGGTTTTAATAAAACAGCATGGTCAAAAGTTACAATAACCTCAGTGCGGGATATAACTTCTACACTAGTTGGAGAAGTAGGCTCATAGGCGGTGGTTATAGAGAAGTTCTCTTCTATAATTGGAATTAGTCTTGGTGGAGTAGAGAAATCCTCCATTATATTAGTTGGACCTTGATGTTTACTATAATTAACCATAACCTTATGGTCACCTATAGGAATACCTCTACCATTATATTGAATAATCAAAGTTCTTAAGTCTGGAGATTGGAAAGCATACTCATGGGTATCATCTAATACTATATATCCTAACCATTGTTTTTCTGGATCTTCAGATACATCTGTATCTAATCCAAAGTATAAAAAGTACATATTGGAAAGCTCAACTTGGCCACCAGGATGAACTACTGTATTTAGAAGCTTATTTACAGGATACTGAAAAGAAAATTTTGCTAAACAAGTTCCGAAGGTTGTCAATTGAACATCAGTCATAGGACCAAAGCTGGCAAATGAAAAGGCTTTAAATAGTATTTCGCTGCCTTTAGTTATCTTTAATGTATAATCAACTGTAGGACTAAGAAGAATTGGGCTAAAAATTAAAGTTCTCACATTCTCACTTAATGTTAGTGAGCTTTTTACTAGGGTTGATGCAAGTATATTAGTTGGAGTAGCACTTTCAAAAACTTCAACTATTTCACTGCCATCAAACTTTTGATTTATCTGGAGATCTAAGCTCTTAGGATTCACGTTACTTATGGTTAATATTTCAAGAATTTGGGCCATTAAAATTCCTCCTTTGATAGAATTGTTACACAGGGAATACTGTGAAGAATCATTTATCATCAATGTAAAACCATTACCAAACCAATTCCTCTCTTTCTGATTTATAATATGAAGAACTACAAAGGTTTGTGATAGTAGATTAGGAATATATTTGTAAAAAGGAGCAATAAATAACTTTTTTAAAGGACAAATACATTTTAAACTTTCATTAGAATTGGAATGTAATAGTTTTATTGGCTTGGAAACAAAACTGAATAAACAGCATTCAAGAAGTCTTATGTTTTCTAGGAAACTAGTAGTAATGGCATATTCTAAAAAGGAGAAGGAACAATCTATAAAATATAAGTTGCAGTATGGAAAGGTGGAATATACACCAAAACCACTGGTACCCATAAAAGAGCACTTTTCAAATTTAAATGAAAAGTTACCTTGAAGGAATATTAATGGATCATGATTGGGATTGTTATTGATAAAATTTATATTATAGAAGCCTCCAGGGGAATTTATTATAAAGGTACCAATTATAGTGACATTATCCTCACCAGCAATGGAAAAAGGCTCATTTATATAAATTATATCTTCTAGAATATATGTGCCTTTTTCTAGAAGGATATCTTTAGATATAGACAAGGCTTCAAGTAAATTGCCACTTCTTAAAGGCATTAAAAAGAACCTCCTGAGTAGTGCTAATACATATTAGTCAAGGTCTTAGATTCATTAAAAATCATAGATGAGCTTTTAACCCAGCCTCTAGAGTTTATATTTGTTGAAACTTCTAGAGAGATTTCATACCATATTTCATCAAAAATTTGAGCCTTGCAAAGGGCTTTTACCTTTGAAGGGGAATTAACCATGGTTAGCATAGGAGAAGTATCTAAAGGACTTAGAAAAACCATAGTATTAGCAATAATTTCACCATAGGATATCACAGGAGAAGAAAATTTAACTTCCAAAGAACTATAATTCTTTTTAGAATTTTTCGCCTTGTCCTTTAGAATTTCATTTTCTCTTTTTAATAGGAGAATGAAGCTTCTGTTATCACCTATTTGACGCATAAAGTAAAAAAACTCTCCTAAGATAATTAATATAAGTGTAAGTACTACAAAAAACATCTAATCACTCCAACAGATTTATATAGTTTATTTTATTTTTAAACAATCCTTAATATAACTAATAGATATAAGTTAAGTAGTTATAGTAAATAAATTAAAGATTTATAAATAATAATATAAGGTTAGGAATTTCATATGAAATTCAGATATAATAGTAATAATAAAGGAGATGGGAGGGAGAGAGATGAGCAAAGTAGGGTTAGTTTTTGCAGGGGGTGGAGGAAAAGGATCTTATCAAATAGGAGCATGGAAGGGCCTTAGGCTTTTAGGAATAGAAGATAAGATTGAAGCTGTAGCAGGAACCTCTATAGGAGCCCTTAATGGAGTAATGTTTGTACAAAAAGATTATAGCGTAGGAGAAAAAGTCTGGCTAAATAGCTCTCAAGAAAAGATGCTGCCCATTGATGAAAAAATTATCATGAGGAATATGGTATACCTGAAGATATCAGAAAAAAATATGGATGCTGTTATACAATGGGCTAGTACCTTAAGAGAGGAAGGCACTGTAATATCCAAGGATGGATTGCTGGATACAATTAATGACAGCTTAGACTATGAAAAAATTAAGACTTCCAAGGTTCCATGCTATGTGTGTTGTACAGAGCTTCCAGAACTTAAGGCTAAGTATTTTAAAATAAATGATTATGATTCAAAGACCATAAAGGACATTCTTTGTGCCACCACAGCATTGCCTATGATATTTGGTAGTGAAGATATAGAAGGTAAGGTATACATGGATGGAGGTCTTAAGGATAATGTGCCAATACAACCTTTATATGATATAGGCTGTGATATTATAATAGTAATGTATTTTAATAAATACGCAAGGGTGGACAAGAGCCTTTATCCTAATGCTAAAATAATAGAGATATTGCCATCAAAAGATTTGGGAGGATGGCTTGTTGGTACTTTGGATTTTTCAAGGCAAACTTCCTTAGATAGGATACTTCAAGGATATAAGGATGTATTAAGATTATTTAAAGGGGTTATGGATGATCCTAATAGAGATATAGTAGAAACCATAGAAAAAAATTATGACAAAATAAATGGAAATTTAGAAGAAATGATTCAAGAAAAAGAAACTATAGAAGATGGAATAAAAAGATTGAGACAGATAAAGGTTATAAGATCTAATGTTAGAACCATAACTAAAAATCGAAAAAGACTATTGCCAAAGGTGAAATAATCACCCTTGGCAATAGTCTTATTTTTGTTATATATAGGCATCCATAAACAGAGGAGTTTTATGGATTAAAAGTTTAACTAAATAAAAAAGGTTTCTAAGCTTCAAATCAATAAAGGATTCCTTATTAAAAACTAATCTGAAGCTTAGAATGAAAAATATATATATTGGTTAAAGTTGCAAGCTAATTAATTTAAGCGATCTTTGAGACTTTCATTTCCATGAGTTGTTTAGCTACATATTCAGTTAAATCTACAACTCTAGCAGAATATCCCCATTCATTATCATACCATGCAGCCACTTTTATCAATCTCTTATCCATGACCATGGTTGAAAGACCGTCTACTATTGATGAATTACTGTTACCTTTGAAATCAACTGATACTAATGGCTCATCACAGAACTCTAATATTCCCTTTAAATATCCTCTAGAAGCCTTAAGGAAAGCCTCATTAAGTTCTTCAGCGGTAACATCCTTTTTAATATTACAAACTAAATCAGTGATAGACACTGTAGGTGTTGGTACTCTTAAAGAGAAGCCATTTAATTTTCCTTTAAGTTCAGGAATGACTTTTCCTATAGCCTTTGCTGCGCCAGTAGTGGTTGGTATTATTGATTCAGCAGCAGCTCTAGCTCTTCTTAAATCTTTATGGGTTTTATCTAATGTATTTTGATCATTTGTATAAGAATGAACAGTTGTCATTAAGCCATTTACTATACCGAATTCATCATTTAAAACCTTTACAACAGGAGCCAAACAGTTAGTTGTACAAGAAGCATTAGAAATTATGTTATGACAACTTAAATCTAACTCTTCATGATTTACTCCCATTACTATGGTAACGTCTTCATCTTTACCAGGAGCAGTTAAAATAACCTTTTTAACTCCATTATCCATATGACCTTGAAGTTCGTCCTTAGTTTTAAATTTACCTGTTGATTCTATAACTATATCTACATCCATTTCTCCCCAAGGAATATCCTTTGGAGTGGAGTAGTGGAGAATCTTAATTTCATCTCCATTGATTATTAAAGAATCCTCAGTAGTTTCTACTGTACCAGTAAAAGTACCAAAGCAAGAATCATATTTGAAAAGGTGAGCTAAGGTCTTTATATCAGCTCTAGCATTAATAGCTACTATATTAAAATTATTTTTAGACTTTGTGGCAGCAATTCTAAGAAGAGTTCTTCCTATTCTACCAAAACCGTTTATCGCTACATTGATCATTTTTATCCCCCTATAACTTGGAATTAATCTAATCTTTAATTAAATAGTATAGCATAATAGTGTTTTGTGCAACAAATAGAATAGGTTATTTAGAGCAAATAAGCAAAAATACCTAGGCAAAAACTAATAATATCTCTAATATGCTATATTAAATGAAAAAATAATAATATATATGGTATTAAGGAATGTATAGTATACTCTAAATATAAAAATAGAGTATACTAATAATTAAAAGTATACTCTAGATAAGATAGTATAACTAAAAGGCATAGGCCAAGGATAATAAGAATATGGCAAAGCTTTTTAACTAAACCGATAGTATATATTTAAATCTTCATATCTTTTTTATTGTATACTACATAAGTTCCTATGATAGTTACTGTAATTATTCCTAAGGCAAGAAAGAGATTATTGCTTTGAAAACCATCTTTAATTAATTTAGTTGGTTCACCATACTCCACAGGGGAGAAATATTTTAACCATTGTAAATCCTTTTGGAGTTTAGAGGCTATACCTATGATATAGGTGGCAAAAAATATGCCGATTCCAATTACTATGGAGCTTTTAGAGGATTTTATTAATGTGGATATAAGGAAACCTATTGCCATGAAAACATATCCTACTAAGGCGATGCCGAAAAACATAAGCTTTAAATCCATGAGATAGTCAAGAGCCTTAATATCTTCTGGTAGAACAGGTAAGGATATTAAAAAGGTTAAAAGTCCCACTAAGGTAGTGAAAATAAGAAAAATTAATCCAGTGGCTAATAACTTAGCACTTATAATAGCGGTTCTTTTAACAGGCTTAGAATACAAGAATTCTATGGTACCTTCAGTTTCTTCTTTGATTAAAGCTGTTGTTCCTAATATAGCTCCATATATTCCAGCAGCCATAGCAATATACTGTATACAGTAAGCCATATAATCTGATAGTTTAGTTAAGTCCACATCCTTAGTTAGGTTTACAGCTTCCAATAGTCCTTCAGGCATTGCTCCCATTTTGCTATTTACAATCTCTTGCATACCGCTGTCTTTCATAGTTGGAAATATCATCACAAATAATCCTATTAACAATATGGAGATAGCTGTCCATATTAACATAGCTTTGGTAAGTCTTTTAAATTCAAATTTAAACATATTCATATTATTCACCTGCCTTTTCATCATAATAAGATAAAAATGAGTCCTCTAAATTTTCTTCCTCAATTAATAGTTTATCTAAAGCCAATGGCTGTAGAGCTTTTATAAGTTCATTTATATTTCCTTTATACATGAATTTGATTTCATTGTCAGAACTATGAATAATTTTATCTGCTAAAGGTTTTAAATCTGTTATACAACTACCTTCAATGGTTACTTTAAGACCTAGTTTTTTATCAAGGTTAGATATATCTAAAACTTCAACTATTTCACCCTCCTTTATTACAGCAACTCTATCGCAGAATTTTTCAACTTCCACTAAATTGTGAGAGGATAAAAATATGGTTACACCTTTTTCCTTCTCTCTAAGAAGTATTTCAAAGAGTTTCTTTTGCATCAATGGATCTAGACCATTGGCAGCCTCGTCTAATATTAAAAGCTTGGGACAAGAGATAAGGGCTTGGGCTATGGCTACCTTTTTCTTATTTCCTAGGCTTAATTCATCCATTCTTTTTTCCATATCAAGTTCTAATTCCCTACAAATTCTTTTTGTATTTTCTTTATCTACCCCTGGGTAAAAGCTTTCAGCATAAGCTATTATGTCTTTTACTTTAACCTCACTATAATAATTTACTTCACTGGGAACATAGCCTATAGACTTTTTAATTTTATGACTTTCACTGCATACGTCCATGCCGAAAATGGTTGCAGAGCCTGAGGTAGGGAAAATTAAATTCAGCAAGGTTTTAATAGTGGTTGATTTTCCTGCCCCATTAGGACCGATAAAACCGAAGATTTCACCCTCCCTGACTTCCAAATTTATATGGTTTATTCCTCTACTTTTCCCATAGGATTTGGTAAGGTTATTTATTTTTATTACATTCATAAACACGTCCTCCTAACTATTCTTATTTTTATAGTTTAGCAATTTTTTATTGAACTTTTCTCCAGAAATTTTATTGTACACTACGAAGCAAAGGGATACTGCTAAAAAATAAATAGTAAATACAGAAATCACTAAAATCATAGGAAACCAACTAAATAAATAGTTTGTAATTATCATAGTGATGAGAAATACTATATAATGAATAAATACCTTAATCTTTATGTTTAACTTTGGGAAAAAATATTCTCCATAAAATACATACTGATATAGGGTAGATAAACCTGCCAATATGAAAACCTGCCATATTATGTTTATAGACACAGAATACTTACCAAGAATAAAGGATATAACACCATAGGATAGCATTATTCCCATATAAAAGGTGCCACACAAAGATTTTATTTCATAGGATTTATCAAATAACTCTTTCATTGAATACCTCCTAATAGTTAAGTTTTTCTTTGAGAATTTTCACGTACTGTCTAGATACCAAAAGTTTTTCATCATTATCTAAAATAACTTCTACTTTGCCACCAAACATTGGATTTATTCGCTTTATCCTAGATAAATTTATGATAGTGGACTTAGAAGCTCTAAAAAAGTCTCCAAAACTAAATTTATCTTCAATTTCATATAGCCTTAAAGGAGATTCATAAACTTGATTTTTAGTGTATACAAAGGTTTTCTTATCCACAGATTCAAAATATAGGATATGGTTAAGGTCTATAATAAATATGCTACCATTTTTATATACTGTTATTTTTTCATCCTGAGCTTTTAAATGGTTTAATATATTTAGCAATCTCCCATCTATCTTACGGCAGTTAATTATTATTTCATCTTCAGTTATATTAGGGTCTTCGTTAACAACTAATTTCATAGTCTACTACCTCCAATACCTATAAATTAATTATATAGATTTATGAAGATTAGTATATATAAATCTACCAACATGATTTTTTTTATTACCAAGTTGCATTGAATAGCAGTGTAACAAGTAAAACTAAGCAATATTCTATTGATATCTTCATCTTAAAGAGGGATGGTTTTACATAACGCTTACTTGCTGTAACAATCAATGCTCTTTACTACATAAGATAAAAAACCACTATTCCAAACTTAACAAGTAATTTTAGATAAGTTATTAGGAATTCCAAAGAGAAGTTGTTTCTATAAGGTTTTGCTTACAAGATGAAGGATACAATAGCCATCTTCTACAGAAATAATCTTCTCATCTTTATAGCCATGTTTTAAAAACCAATCCAGATTACCATTTGGGAAGGTTCCAAATTCATCAGTTATGGCAAATACTGTTGAATACTTATTAGCTAGGTAATTTTCTAAAGCTCTTAAGGGTTCTGATTTATAGTCATATTCTGTGGAAGAGTGATACAGGCAGGTTATAAAAGCATAATCCTTATTTTTAGGAATATTATAGGGCACTTTCTGTGAAGGTAGAAATTCTACTCCGCCCATAACTTTGGAATCCTTAATGTTTAGAAAGCCTAAAATATCATCACAGTGATAGCTTAAAAAGGCACCTTTTTTTTCACAGGATACCTTTGAACTATTTAAAGTGCATTTATCAGCAAGTAAATAGATATTAGATTTAGTAAGTGGAACAATATCACCTTTGAAGATATTATTACTTAAAGGTATAACATAAGGTTTTTCTAAGATTTCTTCATTGTGTAGCAGTTTTTCTAAAAATAATTTATTTATAGGAGCTCTATACCTAAGATTATCGTTTACCACTGTGAGAAAAGGGAAAAACATTTTAAGTTTTGCTGCTGTTTCATAATCATTTTCAACATTATATGTTGAGATGTGGAACATATCTTTATATAGTTCTAGAAGACTTAAAGTTTCATAGATTATAGGGCATTGCATTCCAAAGTAATAAAAATCTATTTTCATATTTTTAACCTCACTAAATTAAAATTTACTGCATAGTCCGTCTACAGCTTGGCTTAGAACTGTGGCAATATCATCCTTTATAACTAAATCAGCTTTATTATCTGCTGATGTTGTACTCTTATTTATAAGAACAAGGCTACTACCTCTAAAATAATCGATAAGTCCAGCTGCTGGATAAACTACAAGGGAGGTTCCGCCAATTATTAGGGTATCGGCTTGTGATATGGCTTTAATAGCTTCAGTCATAATATGATTATCTAAAGCTTCCTCATAAAGAACAACGTCAGGCTTAACTTTACCGCCACATTTAGAACAAGTAGGCACTGCCTCTGATTGCAAGATGAATTTTTCATCATAGAAAGTATGACATTTCATACAGTAATTCCTAAGCACAGAACCATGAAGTTCATAAACAGCTCTAGATCCAGCTTCTTGATGAAGTCCATCTATATTTTGAGTTATTACAGCCTTCAATTTCCCCATTTTCTCTAGCTTAGCAAGAGCTATATGACAACCATTAGGCTTAGCCTGTGGGTAGATTAACTTATCTTTATAAAATTTAAAAAATTCCTCTGGATACCGCATAAAGAAGGTATGAGATACAAGTTGCTCAGGAGTGAAGTTTATCTTTAATTTCTCATTCCATAACCCATTAGAGCTTCTGAAGTCTGGTATACCTGAGGCAGTGGATACCCCTGCTCCTCCGAAGAATACCATATTGCTACTTCCTTTTAAAATTTTGGTTAATTGTTCTATTTCAGCATTCATAATGAATCATCTCCAATATTATTTTTATTTATTATAGCATAGAGAAGTTAAATATATAAAATTGTTAACTATATATTGTAACTGAATAATACAGATGATAAGATAAAAGTAATTTAGACAATGTGAATTTGAAATACAAATGATTTATATTATAGGGGGGAATTATGGTTACTATTAAAGAGCTTAATGCTGAAAACATAAAATCTATTATTAATTTTGATAAACTGTGTTTTCCAAAAGATTACTGGAAAGAAGAAGATTGGAAGGATCTATTAGAAGATGAAAAAGCAATCTATTATGCATTGTTAGATGGCAATAAAATAGTTGGAGATATCTTTATTTACAATTGGAAAGGTGAAAGAGATTACATAAAAATTATGAATATTGCAATTCATCCAGATTATAGAAAACAAGGTCTGGCTTATAAACTTTTAAACTATGTTACAGAAGAAATGAAAAAGCTTGGAATGAAACGTTTCTGCGGAGAAACAAGAGCTTCAAATAAAATAATGCAAAAAGTTTTTGAAGACTGTGGCTATAAAATAAATGTAATTGAGGATGATTACTATGATAATCCTAATGAAAGCGCCTACAAGTATGTTTTGCAATTATAGCGGCGTATGGAATAATGAATGATTTAAGGAAATCGCTTCATCTAGAACACTTTCCTTACATTTAACTGATGAACAATGTTAAAGTAATGTCAGCGGTAGGCTAAAAGTACTAAAGTGTATTTTTAGCCTTTTTCATTTAATTAGTGCAATAAAAAAAGCCTTGAAAAATATCAAGACTTCATATAAAACTATACCAGATTATTAAATTAAAGTCTAGTGTTTTTTGGAAAATAATATATAATTAACATATAGAAATTAAGCTCAACTAATATAGGGTTGTAGCTACGGCTATACCCAGCCTAAATGGGATGGTAGGTAGATATGAGATAAAATTGTGGAGGAAGAGATTATGGAAGAAATTATGGGGAAAATCATTGAAGAGAAAGCCAAAAAATGCTTTGGGAATAAAGTTTNNACACATTTTTAGTAACCTTAAATAATGGATTTAAATTTGTTGTTTATGTATGGGATAAAAGTACAAATTATTTTGCAGATTCGGAAAATGAAACTGACAATGTATTTTTGTCTAGCAGTGCATTAATGTTTCAACTAAACAATAAAATAATGACACAGCATGGAGTAAAGACGCCGGAATTATATTACATTGATGATGATTTTCAAAGGCCCACTTATGCTTTTGTAGAATATATTGATGGTGTTGATTTAGATTTCATAACAGAAAAACAACCAGAACGGTTAAATGATGCTTTAAAATCCTTAAAACATAGCCTTGATATTTTACATCACATTGAAAGCAGTGAGGCAGGACAGTTAAATAACCTTCTAGGAGAAGTTTTTAACCCTATGGAATATTGTTATAACTTGTCATTGAAAAATATCAACTATCTTACAATGGTTGATTCAGATAATACAAATTTATACGTTAAATTAGAAAAAATACTAAAAGATTTAATGATAAATACCGAAAAAAGGAATTATTTTAGATTTATTCACTCAGAATTGGGGCCAAACCACGTGATAGTAGATAGAGATAACAATGCTTATGTTATTGATATAGAAGGTGCAAGATACTTCGATTTAGAATATGAGGAAAGTTTCTTGAAAATCAGATTTAATAATAACTATAAATATTTAAATAGTGATAATTTAGACCAGGATAGAATGAATTTTTATCATATATGTCATTGTTGTGGAAATTTATCCGGAGCTTATGAACTTTTACATAAGAATTACTACGACACCGAGGAAGTTCTAGGGATGATAAGGTATTTTAGAAAAGCTATACAGGCTCTATGCTCATCAAGTGAAACTTAGTTGAACTTCTACAATTGACATTGACAAATTTAATTAACAAGAATAGTATATGAGTATAAGTGAATATAATCATGTACCGCAGGAGAGATGAAATGGATATAGTGAAGATTTTAAAAGCCTTAGGTGATGAAAATAGAATTAGAATATTGAATTTGTTAAGAAATGGAGAGTTATGTGTATGTGAGATTGAACACATATTGAACATGACACAGTCAAATGCCTCAAGACACCTAAATAAATTAAGTGCCCTTAGAATTATAGAATATGAAAAAAAGGCTCAATGGATATATTACAAATTAAACAAAGAAATCTTAGAACAATTTCCATTTGTAAAAGAATTAATGGACAATGAACTAACCAAAGTATACACATGTAGGGAAGATATAAATAAGTTAGTTGAATACAAAAATAGTGGAATGAATTGCGAGAAATTGAGAGATTATAAAAATAATCTGAAAAATATATGCAAATATAAAGAAAACTAATGGAGGTAAAATTTATGAGTGATTTGAAAAAAGTAGATATTAGAAATGTTGTTCGGAACAGTTATGGTAAAATAGCTAAAGGGAACGTAAAAGGGGAAGGCTGCTGCGGAGAGAGCATCAAACTTAACAAGTCTTCCATAGAAATATCGCAGAAAATAGGGTATTCCAATGAGGATATGTCGTCTGCTCCAGAGGAGGCTAATATGGGTCTAGGTTGTGGGAATCCACAATTAATAGCTAATATTAAAGAGGGAGAAACTGTTATAGATCTTGGAAGCGGTGGTGGATTTGATTGTTTTTTAGCTTCTAAAAAAGTAGGAAACAAGGGATATATTATTGGAGTAGATATGACTCCAGAGATGATTAGCAAAGCTAGGATTACATGTAAGAAATATGGATACAGAAATGTAGACTTTAGACTAGGTGAAATTGAAAATCTTCCTGTGGCAGATAATACTGCAGATGTGATTATATCAAACTGTGTTATAAACTTATCCCCTAATAAGCAAAGGGTATATAATGAAGCCTATCGTGTAATAAAAAAAGGTGGGAGAGTTGCAATTTCTGATATAGTACTTATCAGAGAATTGACAGAAGAGATGAAACAGGATGAAAAGCTTTATTGTGGATGAGTTACTGGGGCATCTTCAGTTGAAGAATTGAAAAGATATTTAGAAAAGGCTGGTTTTATTAATATTAACATTGAAACTAAAGAAGTATCAAAAGAATATGCTGAAAAATGGGCTCACAATTTAAAGGTTGGAGAATATATTATGTCCGCATCAATAAAGGCTGTGAAGTAAAATCAGGAGGTAGACATCAGGCAAAAATTAACTGAATAATTCGGCTAACACCACATTATTTAAATTAAAATTTTGTGGTGTTTTTCTATGAAAGAATTTAAGAAAATATGCAACAAGAAGTAAAGCCATAAGTATCAACTGAAACTTAGTTTTGGTTGGAATTATATAGAGTCGTAGTTATTGCTAACGACAATCTAAGGAGGGGGAGTATTACAGCAAGTAGATATTAGATTAATATCTCAGAAAGATAATAAATTCCAGGGAAATATGATATAATTTACATAAATTATACTATAGATTTTCGGGGCTACTGGGTTAAAAACTAAAAACAGTTATTCAACGATGCTAGTTCATGGAGTCTTAAACATATTTGGAAGATAAATATTGGAAATGGAGGTTAAAATGGACAATGTATGGGAGCAATCTATACCCCTTTATAATATATGATTTAAGGAAATAGTAGATGTTTTCACAGAATACGATAGAACTTTTGAAATATTAAATTGTACCCCAATAAGAGTTGGGTGTAGAAATAGCAATTATAAGGTATATACAAACAAAGGATACTTTTTATTAAGAGTATGTCCAATAAATGACATTAGTTATAAAAAAGAGAAAATTATTAATGAATTATTTTACGGAAGATTAAATATCCCTAAGTTATTTTTTGTATCAGAAAGTAATATTACACAAAGAGTATGTTTAATATATGAATATATACATGGTAGTTCAATGCAAGACATACTGATACAAAGAGGTGAGTGTAAAGATAGCATCATTGTCCAGGTGGCTGAAAGTGCGGCATATATACATAACTATGATATTGAAAAGAAGGGTGATTTTGATAATGATTATCCACCATTTTTTAAATGGTATGATTTGTTTCTTCAAAATGAAATTGCTAGTGAACGTATTGGAGAAGCAATCAAAGAAAGAGTTAGAAAGCTTATAGCAGAAAAAACAGAATGTTTGTATGAAATTGATAAGTATATAAGTTTTACTCACTCGGATTTTCGCCCCGCAAATATGTTAATGGATAAGAATAATAGTGTTTGGATTGTTGATTGGGAGTTTTCAGGCTTTGGACATAGTTTAGGAGATATAGGTCAGTTCTTCCGATATGAAAATAATTTTAATCAGAATCAAATTAAAATATTTCAAGAAGCATATAATAATTGTTCTAAGAAAGACTTGCCATATAATTGGTATGAATTAAGTAAACTTCGGGATTTAGTAAATCCACTACAAATGCTTGGTGCAAGAGAAAATCTTCCCAGGAAATATAGTGATTTAAAAGATATTGTGTTAAAGACATTAGCCTTCTTTGGTTATTAAATGCAAATTTAGTATCAAGTGAATAAGAAAGATTTATATCATATAAGTTTTAATAGAATCAATAGTATAGGGAGGGGAACTGAAAAGATTAAGGCTTTCAGTTACCCTATTTTTACGGATAAGACTTAATAATGTGTAATAAGATAGTTAAACTGATAAAAATCGTCGAGAAATTAGTGGAAATAAATGCTATTATAATTTTGGAGGTGATTTAATGGCAAAAAGTCAGACTTTTCAAAGAGTTCTAGACTATATGGAAGAGAATTTAAGTGAAACCATGAGTTTACAAGTGCTCTCTCAAATAGCAGGATATTCAGTACCTCAATTTTATCGTCTATTTAAACAATTGACAGGTGATACAGTCAATGAGTATTTATGTAGAAGAAAGATGTCTGAGGCAGCAATTGAATTAAAAAATTCTAGTAAGTCCATTAGTGAAATTGCTTTTCAATATGGTTTTCAGTCTCATGATGTATTTACACGTGCATTTCGCAGGGTATATGGAATAACGCCTAATGAATATCGGCATAGTGATGTTGTAGTACAACCATTAAAAACACTTGCAATACAACAACAAGGGAATGTGGAAGAACAATCACAAATGTGGTTTTCTATATTAAATATGAGACAATTTCAGGTAGTTGGATTGGAATGTAATGCTAAAACATGGGATAGTGATGGAACAATTGAATCGGTATGGTGTGAATTTTTACGGAGATTACCAAGGGTTAAGGGGGTGACAGAGCCCATGACAATGTATGGAATATGCCAAGGTGAGACATGTAATAAAGATAATTTTGTGTATATGGCAGCTGTTGGCGTAGAGCATATAGAATATATACCTAAAGGAATGAAACTACGAACAATAGGTCCACAGAAGTTTTTTCAAGCTCAGGTGCCGCAGAAGATTACAACACCAGAGGCTTATATAAGTACAAGAAATTATGCCAAAAGTCTTGGGTTTGTTATTGAATGTCATGATGAACTTGAAGTATACGAGGAAAAATTTCAAGATCCTGATAGTAATAGCTTCCGTTTATTAGTTCCAATCAAATAGGGGGGGGAGCCACATGGTAAAAGAAGAGGTGTTAAATTATTATAGACAGCCAGGGATAATTACAAATATTGAAAAATATAAGGAGTTTACAAATTGGATAGTGGATGATCCTAACGCCATAAGTCAGATAGTGCAGGGATTAATTGTGCATGATTCATGGTTTAATCAATATAAGGTGCCTTATGAAGAAAAACATGAATATTTTCAGCAAACTGCATATATGGAAGATATTCTTGATAAGGCATTAGAGATAGATGGAAGTAGTCTTACAATCCCTAGGCATCCAAGACATAGGGTAATAGCATGTTGCAGAGAGTTTGCTACCTTAATGTGTGCGTTATTAAGAGCAAAAGGAATTCCTGCTAGAAGTAGATGTGGATTCGCAGTTTATTTTGCATGGAATGGAGAGTATGAGGATCATTGGATTTGTGAGTTTTGGAATGGCAGTGACTGGGTTCAATGGGATCCTCAAATTGATCCACTGCAACAAAGTTTTATAACTCAATGGGGACTAGAAGGGGAAAAAAGTGATGCAAGGATAAAACAGATTAAATGCTTTAATCCACACAATTTGAAGGAAGGTGAATTTATTTCAGCGGGAGAGGCATGGAGGCTATGTCGTCAGGGTAAAGAGGATCCAATGAATTTTGGAATTGGTTGTGAGATACGTCCAGAGTGGGGAATTGATTCTCTCCATGGCTTATGGTTTGTGAGAGGACAACTACTTCGTGATTTTGCAGCTTTGAATAAAGTTGAAACCGTACCATATTTGGTGCGAATTTGCAAAGGATTAGACTGGAAAGCATGGCATCTAGTTTCAGTAAAAGACCAAGAACTTACAAAGGAGGAAGTAAAATTACTAGATCATATTGCAGAACTTTCCTGTAATCCAGATGATAATATGCAGGAGATTCAGCAACTATATCAGAAGAACCCATTGCTAATGGTACCTCCAGAGATTATTAAAAGATAGTATATTCACAAGAATAAAATGATGAAATGCTAAGGAGAGAGTTAGAATTAGAGTAAGCAAAGGTGGCCATGGAATACCTGATAAGGATATAGAAAGAAGGTATTATGATTCATTAAAAAATCCAGATAATGTAATCGATATATGTGATGAAGTAAATATATATGATAATTCACAAGTATTAAGAGAAGTTATATATTTAAAAAATGGCAAGATAATATGGAGAGATAAAAAAATACCTGATTGGGCAAATAATATATTACAAAAGTAGCTAGTAAAATAATAAGAGTTTTACTAGCTACTTTTGTATAATAAAATATAGATAAAACCTGAATTTGAAATAATGTTAATTATATTGTATATGAGAAAGGCTACGTTATTTATGATACGGTGAAGCATATCATAAGTAAATGAGGTTAAGGCTTTAGGCATTGATATAACTTGCCTAAGGCTATTTTTACAGGTGAAAATACTGTATCACAAGTAATGAATAATTAACAAAATATGTTATAATAGATGTAGTAATATATTTGAAGTGAAAGGTAAATAGGAAGTTATGGGGTGAGTAAGATGGCAGAACTTATAATTATTAGAGGAAATTCTGGTAGCGGAAAGACTACAATAGCAAAAATATTACAAAGAAAGTTTGGAAGAAATACTATGGTAATTTCACAAGATGTCATTCGTAGGGATATGCTTATGGAAAGAGATGGCTTTGATACAAAAGCATTACCACTTTTGATTCAGTTATTAAAGTATGGAAGACAAAATTGCAGAGTTACTATTTTAGAGGGTATTCTGAATACCCAATGGTATAAAACACTGTTTGAAACAGCAATTTCAGAATATGGTTCAAATATTAAGGCATATTACTATGATATACCTTTTGAAGAGACCATTCAGAGACATAAAACTAAGCCTAATTGTAACGAGTTTGGTGAAGATGCTATGCGGAGTTGGTGGAATGAAAAAGATTATATGAATATTATTGATGAGATTAAATTTAATTCAGAGGTAAGTGTAGAAAAAGCTGTTGAAATCATCATAAATAATAGCATATCCACATTAACTACAAATCAATAAATCCCAATTTGAAGAATAGATAAGTATTAAAAAATTATTTATGTTTATTTTTTATAAAAATTTGATATAATATAAATAAGAAATGCAGATAATAAAAAAGAAGAGTGCTGGAACACCCTTCTTTTATACAACTCTAGTTGCTTAGGCAACTGGTATCACTATATTTTTAGTTTATAAAAATAGTAGCTTCCAAATTGCGTGAGGGGCTACTATTTTTTTGATATTTTATCTATAAGTAACACTATAAATGTTAATAGTGCTAATAAAAATAATCCACCAGTAAATAGTAACATTAAAACGTCATTACTCATTATGTATCACCTCCCTTCATAGAAGAGGTAAGTGATACCAGTAGCCCACTTTTAGCTATAAAATTGTACTTTAGAATTATACCATAATTATGTAGATTGTATACACAAGAATAAAATGGAAAAACCTCACTTGCAAGTGTTGCGGAGAACCATATCATAAGTAATATTGTATTTA
>DINW01000072.1 GCA_002423705.1 Clostridium sp. UBA5530 | reverse complement strand
AGAAAAAACTTCACACACTCATTTATCTTTACAAAAAGCATCTTTAAACATATCTATTACTTGGGGAATAGTATCTACAATCTTATCATAGGTATTATCTGCATCAACAGATAATAATCTTACTGAGTCGTTATGAATAACTAAAAAAGCTACTGGTTTAACTGTGACACCAGCTCCTGAACCACCACCAAAGGGATTTTTGTTAATCATTACATCTTTCGTATCTCCTTTGGGGGAAAATTCAGAACCTCCAGAGGCAAAGCCAAAAGATACTTTTGATATAGGAATTATGGTTGTTCCATCAGAAGTTACAACAGCTTCACCTACTATGGTATCTACATCTACCATATCTCTTATATTCTCCATGGTACATCTCATTAGATTTTCAATTGGATGATTTTCCATAATATTAGCTAAGATTTACTTAGCTACACCTCCTTAAGATTTATTTTTGAATAAAAAAATTTTAAGAACCTTAAACTTATATAAATAAGTTTTGCTATAGTTATATAAATTATACTTTCACTTTCTAGGTAAATAAGTTTTTCGTTAAATTTAGGTACTATATTAAATTGAAATTTTTTAATCTTAAATCCAAGTGAAAGGATTTTGTACACAAATATATTAAAGCTGTTCAAGATACCAAATAAGATAGCCAAAGTGCTTGCATTCTCCAATCCTAAATCCAAGTGAAATGAAAACTTTATATTAAATTTGAATAAAGATTTATCTAGAAGAGCAATGAAGTCTCCTATATCTTTTATGGAGAAGTTACCCTTTTTTATAAACTTAGAGTTAGTTCCACTATGCCTATTATATTTTTCTGATTTTTTAAAAATCTCCTTATTATAGATAAAAAAATGAAGTTTATTGTCTATATATTGTATAGTTATCTTTAGAGGGATAGGAGCGAAAAATAGAATCAATAAAAGTGAAAGCCAAAACATGAGAATACCTCCATAACCTGTTACATTCATAGTATTGACTAAAAAAAATAAAATAAACTAAATCAAAATAATTATTTTAAAAATGGATAAAATAATAAGGATTTTATTTAAAAGAAGGTGATTTTATGAAGAAAACTTCTAGGCTGTTAGCAATGATTCTTATTTTTACTTTATTTTTTACTGGTGCAACAAATAAGGATATGAAAAATAAGAACTTTAATGCAAATGCTAAAAATGCAATAGCTATAGACAGAAATAGCAAGAGAATTCTATACGATAAAGGATCTCATAATATAGTTCCTATGGCTAGCACAACTAAGATAGTTACTGCATTAGTAGCTATAAAATATGGAAACTTAGATGAAGAGTTTGAAATAGGACCTAATGCTGTTTCCATTAGAGGTTCTAAGGTAGGATATAAAAAGGGAGAAAAGATAAAGTTAAGAGAACTTTTATATGGACTTATGTATAAATCAGGGAATGATGCTGCTATAGCAATAGCAGAGGGCATCAGTGGATCTATAGATGAATTTGCTAAAGTTATGAATGAATATGCTAAAGAAATAGGGATTATAGATACTTCTTTTGAATCTCCTCATGGATTAGATAGTAATAAACATTACTCTAGTGCCTATGACTTAGCTATGGCTACTATTAAGGCTAAAGAAGAACCATTTTTTAATGAAATAACCTCTACCAAATCTGTAGATGGAAAGGATAAGGGTTTTACTAGAAGCTATGGAAATATAAATAAGATTTTATGGCAGATTCCTGGAGCAAACGGAGTTAAAACTGGTTATACAGGAGGAGCAGGTAAATGTTTGGTTTCTTCTATAAACAACGGGAATAGTGATATAATAATAGTAGTTTTAAATTGTCCTGAAAGATGGAAAGAAACAGAAAAAATATACAATTACACTAAGGAAATTTATGAATACAAAACACCCTTAATAGATGAAAATTTGCCTGAAAATATAAAAAATAAAAAGTTACCCTTTATAAAAGATAGTGTTATAACTTACGATATTAATATAAAACAAGAAAAAATCAAAGCAAAAGAATTAATTGGTTCAGTTAAAGTTTTTGAAAATGAAAAAGAGGTGTTTATCTTCCATATTTATGGAGAATAAAATAACTCCATAGCCTAGATTAGGTTATGGAGTTATTTCCTATACTAAAGGGATATTAAAGATATTTTCTAAATTAAGTTGTTTTATTCTATTTTTAATATCATCTATATTTATAGAATACAGGCTATTTTTAACCATTCTATTAAAATAATCAGATCCTGCAAAGGTATACCTATTCTTACGACCTTCTTCAGTGGTCATTTTGTAATTAGCATAAGATATAATATCTCCAATAGTAGTACTTTTAGGTAGAATTAGCAAGGGCATTCCTAATACATATCTAACAGCATTCTATCCAGCTAAAGTTCCTGTAGCAATAGCTTCTGTATGGCCTACAAAAAGTCCACCCTTTTCTCCACCAACAAAAAGATTATCAAGGCCTTTTACTTTCATATCGTCAGTTCTTGGAGCAACAGATAAATATCTTATGGAATTTCCGATACTCCCTGCATAAGGGTCAATATATTTTGCCTTTTCTAACCCTTTAATCTTTCTTAATTTTTCTAAAGGATAATAGGTAGTCATTAATTTTGCATCCCCAGTATCCAATAAAATAATATTTTCAGCGAATTCTTTTAATGCGTATTGCTGACATACCTTTGATTTGAGTTTCTCTAAATTTACATCCTCAGAAGGTATCTTTAATATGACAACACCTTTTTCAGTTAATTGATTTCTTATATCTTCAGAAAGGCTTTCTTTAGATAATTTACAAGATCCACTAAAGGCACCTAAAGTTCCATCTTCCCGCTGTCCTTGTAAATCTTCAATGCCGGCTCTAGCACTTAAACTAATTCTAGGACCGAAGGAGGGACATCTTAGTATACACATTGAACAACCATTGCCATATTTCAAGCAATTTCCCATAGGACCCGTAGAACCTGTAGTTTCTACAAAGGCATCTCCTTCTATAAATTCTCCAGTATGGGTATATACGCCAACTATTTTATCCTTAATTTTTTCAACATCACTTATTCTAGTAGTAAGTCTTATGTTGATTCCCAAGGATGCTACGTATTCTTTTACTTCTGCCTCTATTTTGTTAACATCATAAAGAGAAGCATGCTTATGCCCTGGAAAGTCTACATTTTTATGAAGAGATAATTTATCTGTTATATCTATTAACTCTCCAGCACCCATAGCAATTAACTCTTCAGAGGCAGTAAAGCGTCCGTTATTTCGCATTATTCCACCAACATTACCAAGACCTAATAGCAAATCTGTTTTTTCAAATAAAGTAACATTTGCACCAGATTTTTTAGCTACTATTGCAGCCCCAATGCCTGCCCAGCCCCCTCCAATAACTATAATATTCATATAAATCTTCTCCCTTCAAATACATTTATCGGATCACTCTGAAATTTACAAAGTCGTTTTACTCTTCTACCTTCATATCTAGTACTACATGCCCCACATACTCCTTCACCACAACACATTTTAGTATTATTAGAGCAAGACATTTTATACTGTTCTTTAATAAGTTCTACCATTTTCAAGTGTAGAATATCTGGACCATCGCAATGAATTAAGTTTATTGAATGATCTTGTAAAACTTTAGAAAGAGCAGCTTTAAATTCGCTAGAAAGGGTACCTTTAGATATTGTAGAACACTCTATAATCTCACAATCATAAAGTTCTAAGTATTTTTTTATAAATATAGAGGTATAAGGTGATTTATCTAAGATTACAATTAGCTTATTACCATTTCCATATAAATATTTTAAAACCGGAACAGTAGGAGCCATAGCTATACCTTTAGCAATTATAAGACTTACACCATCTTTCACAGAATAGATATTTTTTAATCCTAATATACCATTCCAAAAAGGTCCTCTTAGTAAAATCATATTATCTTCTTTTAAATTTTCTATTGTTTTTGTTTTAATTCCTCTAATCTCTATAGCAACCTTTATAGTATTTTCTTCTAAATTTGTTTCCATTACTGATATGGGGGTGTCATAAAATTGCATAGTTGACGGAGTTCTCAAAAACACATAACTACCTGGGTGTGTTAAATCTTTAGCTAACTTATGAGGGACTAAAATAGTAAACAGTATCATTTTGTCATCACTTACTTCTTTATTTAAAATTTTACAATTAAAAGTTAGTCTTTGATCTCTAGGCTTATTTCCATTATCATAATACTCTTTGTATATGCATACACCTTTCCAATTAAGGCAATCACAAAAATCCTTACCATGAAGCTGGGAACATATTATACATTCTCCAGCCTCAGCTAAATGACAAGGACAATATTCTGTTCCGGCATCTATGCAGTCCGCTATTTCATATTTCATAGAATATCCTTCCTTTCAGTATATTTACAGTACCTACTTATAAAATATTGTTAAATAAGAAATTTGTTACAAAAGCCTATTAATATTTTTATGTGTTTGTAAAAAGATACTGTTCCTCATTATCAAAATAATTTGAATTGTATAAATAAAATATAGTATAATTTATTTATATTTATTGAAAACCTGTAAGAGTAACGTTATTGTTATTTTGTTGTTTTTTTAATATTCTGGATTTTATATAAAGTTTGAATTCATTATAAATAATATAGTAATATAAGAGTGAAAAGTTAAAAAAATTTTGATTACTGGGAGGTATATACATGATAAATGACAGAATATCTGAACTTAGGAAAATTATGCAGAATAAAAACATTGATGCATACATAATTCCAAGTAGTGATAATCATCAAAGTGAATATGTGGGTGAGCATTTTAAATCAAGACAATGGATTTCTGGTTTTACAGGTTCTGCAGGTAATGTAGTAATTACAAAAGATAGTGCTGAACTTTGGACCGATGGCAGATATCATATACAAGCTGCAAAGCAAATACATGGAACAGAGATTAATTTACATAAGCAAGGACTTCAGGGAGTAAAAACTTATATAGAATGGTTAAGGGATACTCTGAAAGAAAACTCTACAGTATCTTTCAATTCAAAGGTTATATCTGTAAGCCTTTTAAATCAAATGAAGGATACTTTTAAGGACAAAGGTCTAAATATTGTTCCGGAAGAAGACTTTGTAGACTTAATATGGAATGATAGACCTTCTCTTCCCCAAGGTAAAGTTTTTATATTAGATGAAAAATATGCGGGAGAATCTAGAACACAGAAAATAGAAAGAGTAAAAAATGGCATGAAATCTTTTGATGGAAATGCTTATATAATAAGTTCTTTAGACGATATTGCATGGCTTCTAAACATAAGAGGCGCAGATGTTGTAAATAATCCTGTAGTGCTTAGCTATTTTGTTATTGATGGAGAAAAAAATTTATTATATATTGATAAGGATAAAATTGATAACAAAGTTGAAGAAGAGCTTTTACGAGATAACATTATTGTTAAAAATTATGATGACATCATAGTTGATATGAGTAACATAAAAAATAAATCTATTTTAATAGATCCATCTAAAACCAATGTATGGATTTATAATGCAATAAACAAGAAAAATAAAATAATAGAGCATCGAAACTTAACTACTGAAATGAAGGCCATAAAAAATAAGGTGGAAATAAAAAATCTTGAAAACTGCCAAGTAAAAGATGGAATAGCTATGGTTAAATTTATAAAATGGTTAAAAGACAATGTAGGACATATTCCAATGGACGAGGTATCTGTAGCAGACAAGTTAGAGTCCTTTAGAAAAGAGCAAGATTTGTTTATAGAACCAAGCTTTCAAAGTATAAGTGGGTATAAAGCCAATGCAGCAATGATGCATTATTCTGCCACTGAAGACAACAAAAGTAGTCTTCAACCAGAGAGCTTATACCTAATTGATTCAGGTGGACAATATTTGGATGGGACTACTGATATAACAAGGACTATAGCTTTGGGGCATGTAACTCCAGAGGAGAAAAAGGATTTTACTCTTGTATTAAAAGGGCATATTGCTTTAAGCAAAGCAATTTTCATATATGGTACATCTGGAAGCAATTTGGATGTATTAGCACGTAGACCTTTATGGGAACATGGAATAGACTATAAGTGTGGTACAGGCCATGGAGTTGGATTTTTATTAAATGTTCATGAGGGTCCACAGAGTATAAGTCCACTTCCTAATACTGTGAAGCTAGAAGAAGGAATGATCATAACCAACGAACCAGGCATTTATAAGGAAGGTGAATATGGAATAAGAACGGAAAACACATTGCTTGTGCAAGAACATAATACTACAGAACACGGTAGATTTATGAATTTTAAAGTTATTTCGTATTGTCCTATAGATCTGGATGCTATAGAAGAAAATATGTTAACCGCAGAAGAAAAGCAATGGTTAAATGATTATCATCAAATGGTTTATAACAAGTTAGAGGGAATATTAAATAATGAGGAAAAACATTGGCTAAAAAATTATACAAGAGCAATTTAGTAAAAAAGGCTACTTAAGCCTTTTTTATTTTTTTTATAAGTCACAAAAGGACATATTCATAAATATAATAATATATATACTTAAGCTAAGAAGGAGGGATCTTATGAGTAAAGATAAATGCTGTAATGTATTTGTTACAACGCCTAGCTGTGGAACTCCATATCCTAATAATTGCTGTTGTCAAAATTACGGAGCTGGATTTGGAAACAACGGTTTTCAATCTGGTTTTGGAAATGATGGATTTTTACGGATAATAATATTACTTTTATTTGGTGGTCTTGGTGGAGGATGTTGGTTTTAATTAAAATCTTGAGTAGGGGTATACCCCTACTTTTTTATATGCATGCATAAACCATATTAAGTAATATTAGAAATAATTTAGCATATATTTACGGAATATATATTATGTAAAGTAAATTTAAAAATGTAAAGTTGTAATTTGATTTTTATCTAAAAAAAACATATAATCTTATTAAAAAACATGGAGTGATTTATAGATGAAAGACCGATTACAAAAAGTAATGGCTCAATGCGGAGTGGCTTCCAGAAGAAAATGCGAGGAACTGATTTTAAGCCATAGGGTAAGTGTAAATAGTCAAATAGTAACTCAATTGGGTACCAAGGTTGATATAGATTCAGATATTATTGTAGTAGACGGAAAAATCATAGAAAAAGAAAAAAATAAGGTTTATATTATGCTAAATAAACCTGAAGGATATGTAACCACTGTTAAAGATGAAAAATCAAGAAAAACCATCATGGATTTAATTAATGTAGAAGAGCGAATTTATCCTATAGGTAGATTAGATTACGACAGTTCAGGTTTGTTACTTCTTACTAATGATGGTTCTATATATAATAATCTAATACATCCCAAAAAAATAATAGACAAGGTTTATATTGCAAAAGTAGAAGGCATATTTACTTCAAAGGAAATAGAATCCTTTGAAAAAGGTATAGATATAGGGGGATATATTACAGCGTCTTCTAGTATTGAAATATTGGCTGAGGAAAAATCTTACTCTAAGGTTAAGATTACAATTCATGAGGGTAAGAACCGCCAGATTAGAAGGATGTGCTCTGCATTAAGCCATGATATCATTTCCTTAAAGCGAGTTTCTATAGGGAATTTGAATTTAGGGAAACTTGAAAAGGGCCAATGGAGATATTTGAATAAAGAAGAAATAGAATATATTAAACTATTAGAATAGGAGTTCATTATGTTTAGATATGTAGGAAATATAAGTGATTTAGCTCATGATATAATAAAAAATTATTGCCTTAATTTTAATACTGCTTTAGATGGAACATTAGGTAATGGTAAAGATACAGAGTTTTTAAGTCATATTTTTAAAAAAGTATATGCTTTTGATATACAGAAGCAATGTATAGATAATTTTAATTCTAATTTTACCAATGATAATATAACTTTAATAAATGACTCTCATGAAAACATAGATAAGTATATAATAGAGTCTTTAGATGCTGGAATTTTTAACTTAGGATTTTTACCAGGTGGAGATAAAAAAATTACTACTACGGGTGATAGCACCATAAATGCAATAAACAGTACCTTAAAATTATTAAAAAAAGGTGGGATTTTAGCCATTTCTTCTTATGTAGGCCATGAAACCGGAAAGATAGAATATGAAATGGTTAAAAATTTCTCTCTTTCTTTAGATAATCATCATTACGGAGTAATTGAGCATTACTTTTTAAATAGATCACCTTTAGCACCTAAACTTATTATTATAGAAAAGAACATTTAAATAATTATTATTTACGAATTTATAAATAACCTATATTTTGAAGGATAATTTTCTTAAAAATTCTCTTTTAAAAATGATAAATACATAATGCTATACAAAAACCTAGTAAAATCAATGTATTTTGTTAATTTTAAAGAAACCATAACAGATAATTGTTTTATAAATGAAGTGTATCTTGAATATATTTTCATGAGATGATAAAATGAAGTAAATATTTCATTTCCAAATAAATACTAATAGTTTGGTCGAAAAGGGGTAGAGTGCATTGGAAAATAATAATCAAGATTTAATGAAAACAATACAGACAAAATTTCCACGATTAAGTAAGGGGCAAAAGCTTATTGCTGAATATATTTTAAAACATTATGATAAAGCCGCATTTATGACTGCAGCTAAATTAGGTACCAGTGTTGGAGTTAGTGAATCTACAGTTGTAAGATTTGCAAATGAACTAGGATTCTCTGGTTATCCTAAATTACAAAAAGCTCTTCAGGAACTTATAAAAAATAAATTAACTACTGTTCAAAGAATTGAATTATCTAATGATTTTATAAGTGAAGAAAATGCATTAAAAGGTGTTTTAAAGGCTGATATGGAGAATATCAGAGCTACTTTAGAAAAGATAAATCACAAAACTTTCGAAGATGTGGTTGAACTTATATTTCAAGCTAAAAGGATATACATAATAGGTCTTAGAAGTTCTACAGCTTTATCTGATTTTTTAGGATTCTATTTAAATGTAATCTTAGACAATGTAAAGGTTGTAAACTATGGAATAAGTGATATATTCGAACAGATGTTTAGTGTGACAGAAGGTGATTTAGTTATAGGGATAGGTTTTCCTAGATACGCAACTAGAACTATAGAAGCTCTTTCATTTGCTCAAAGTAGAAGTGCAAAGGTGGTTGCTATTACTGATAGTTTATTATCCCCATTAGCTGCCAAGGCTGATTATTCACTAATTGCTCAAAGTAATATGGCTTCTTTCGTAGATTCATTAGTAGCACCTTTAAGTGTTATTAATGCTTTAATCATAGCTGTAGGTTTAAGAGAAAAAGATAAAATTTCTAATACCTATAATAATTTAGAATCTATTTGGCAAGAGTATCAGGTTTATTCCTATAAAAATAAAATAGAAAAATAAGTTTTAATATCAAATAAGCAATCATTTTCAAATTTGATTGCTTATTTTTTTATATTTATTTATAAAAAGAGTAACATTCATAAAAATGATTTTTATATGGTTTTTAGGAAGGAAATGTGCAAATTTTATAGAATATATATAGTGTAAACTAAGAAGTTTGATATTCACAAAAATAAAAAAATGAATAATCAAATTCATTTTAGGGGGTATAAAAATGTCAATGGAAACATTAAGTGCAAAAAATTACATTGAACAAGTTCTTGAAAACGTTAAGAAAAGAAATTCAGGAGAGCCAGAATTCATTCAAGCTGTAGAAGAAGTTCTACCTACACTAGCTCCAGTTTTAGAAAAACATCCTGAATACATCAAGGCAAATCTTTTAGAAAGATTCTGTGAACCAGAAAGACAAATAATGTTTAGAGTTCCATGGGTTGATGACAATGGAGATCTTCAAGTTAATCGTGGATTTAGAGTTCAATTTAATGGAGCTATAGGACCTTACAA
>DINW01000074.1 GCA_002423705.1 Clostridium sp. UBA5530 | reverse complement strand
TTTCAACAGCTTTATGGCAGATAAACCTATGCAGGTAGCAGTCTCTTTATTCTCTGGTTCTACAAATATATTTTCCCTGTTTACTTCCGGAAGCTCCTCCCTTATTTTTTCCAAATACTCCTCATTGGTAACAACATAGATATTTTCTTTTGGTATTAAAGGTTTTATTCTATCTACGGTGTTACGGAGAAAGCTTTTATTGTTCACTACCTTCAGGAACTGCTTGGGATTAGTTGATCTAGATAATGGATAAAGACGGGTTCCTTTTCCTCCTGCTAAAATTAAAGCATATTGCAATAAGCTCACTCCAATTATTGATACATTTTATAATATGATTGAAATAAATATGTTGTGAAGATTTATTATATGTTTTATAAGGATATTATATTAATTGGATTGACTTTGTTCTGATTCTATCAATGAATCTACATATTGTTTTGATTCTGCTAATCCTAAACCTGTAGCCATTCTATATCTTTTAATGGCCTCAACATTTTTTCCTTCCTTTATAAGAATTTTTATTTCATCACCTATTTCATCGCTTACCTCAACCTTCTTGGCAATCTTGTTTATAGTTAAGTTCATTCTATCAATTTCCCTTTTCATATTTCCAATAGACAATAAACATAAATATACTCCTATAACCAACAGAATTAAGGTTATTTCAATAGTCATAATTTTGCCTCCTAATTATTTAATTATAGTTTTGTATAGTCTAGTATACCTTGTAACATATTAATTTTACCATAAATTCCTCATTTTATTGAATAGATTATTTGTTTTTTAAAGAAAAAAGGTGCTGTATCAAAATTATAAATTANNTTTTCAATTATGATACATCCTCTTTTGTTAATTCCTATTTTACATCTCTCTTAGTAAACACTGCAAAGGATATTCCTATAAGCACTGCTGCCAACACAGCCAGTTGCATAGCTCCAAAGTTCTTGTCAAGTATTATATTGAATTGATTTTTAAGCATCTCTGCTGTGAATGAATCTCCGTAGAAGCTAGACAAATTCATATATGGTAATACAGTATTTGCTACCCATTTCATCTTTAACCTAGCCATTATAAAAGTAGCTGGTGAACTTCCTAAATACAATACAGTGGTTAAGCCTACTGCTAGGGCTGTATTCTTAACTACCGTAGACAACATGAATGCTACTGACACTATAAATATTAAGCTTATACTTGAGAATAATAATTTAGGTATCATAGATAATAAATAATTCTGCTGTACTATTGCCCCATTACTATAGGTCAATACCTTAGTAGCAAAACCTCCAAATCCTAGTAAGGCTCCACTTGATAATACTATCATAAGAACACTAAGTATCAAGGTGCTGTATCCTATGATAAATACCGTTAAAAGCTTTGAAAGTAAGAATTTCCATCTTGATACCGGTCTAATCATAAGAAGTCTCACTGTACCTGTAGAATATTCTGAGGACACTATTCCCCCTGCTATTATTATACAAAGTACTATAACTACAGAAACATACATAAGATATAGATTGTCTACCATGTTTCTTGCATCATTAGCAAACTTTACTTGTGGTATGTTATTTTTTAAGCTGTACCAGTCTAGCTCTATGGCCTCTTTTACTTTTTGTTGATTGTCCTCATAGTTTTTCTTGTAATCCTCATAGGTTAAGCCTTGGCTTATCTCATAAGTATTTTGTTGTTTAAACTCTTCTTCTGTAGAAAGCTTTTGGCCTTTTCTCTCCGCATTCATGGCTAAATCCTTTATTGTTAGATTTCTCCAATCTTTATCATCATAGGGTACCTTATTGTCATATCTATACTGTGTAGCCTTTAATCTTTCCTCTGTAATTTCTAATTGTTTCTTGCTTTGTTCAAGTTCATTTTTTGCCTGCTCATTTTTAGGCTCACTTTTAATCTTTTCTTCTAAGACTTTAATCATATCTTTATTAGATGTTACAGCATCCTTTAAGGAGCTTATGCTTTTGTCTAGATATTTCATAAAGTCATTTTTTTCTATACTATCCTTTAGCTCTGATGAAGCTTTTTTTGTCTTATCTAAAGCTTTTTGTACTTCTTCCTTAGGCATTTGATAATATACTGTTAATGCTCCATTGCCATTTTCTTTTCCTCTAAAACGTCCGTTTTCTAATATTGTAGTTTCATCGTATCCATCTATTATTGCTTTTATTGTTATAGCTTCTATTTCTTTATCCAGCCACTGGTGGGTACTATCCTGTCTCCAATCATTATAGTTTATATTATTATCAATGGTCATTTTAACCTGAGTTTTTTCAGCTTCTAAATAAAGCTTTTGTAGTTGTGATCCCTTATCTGTTTTACTATCTAAACTCTTTATAGTGTTTTCTATATAAGAAAGATGTTCCTTATAACTTTCTAAATAAAAGTGATTATTCTCCCTTTCACTTAAAGCTTTTACTGCAAAGGGTAAAGCCACTGCAGAAACCAATATAAGAATTAAAATAATCTTAGTACTAACCTTCTTATATTGCTTTATAAATTCATTTTTTATAAGCGAATTAATTTTTCTCATTTCTATTCTCCTTTTAACTAAGATATGGTATTAATAGTTTACTATCTCTAATCTATGATATTTGTCCCTTTGTTCCATTAGTTATCTTCATAAATTCCTCTTCAAGGGTTTGAGAAACTATAGACATCTCATAGACTAAGATATTATTATCTACCAAAGCCTTGTTTATCTTAGCTATCTCTTCACGGGAGCACCTTACATTAACTTTTCCATTATTATTTTCAACTACTAAATCATTATCTATAGATTTAATAACTTCTAAAGATTTTTCTATTTCTTTTACATCTATCTTATACAAGTTAGTCTCTGAAGAGTTGTTTTTAATATCCTTCAATGTCTTTATATCTATGATCTTTCCATTATCTATAATACCAAATCTATCACACATAAGCTCCATTTCACTTAATAAATGGCTTGAAACCAATACTGCTAGACCCTCTTTTTCAGCTAACTCCCTAAGATTATCTCTCATTTCCTTAATACCCATAGGATCTAATCCATTGGTGGGTTCATCTAATATTAATAGCTTAGGTTTATGTAATAAGGCTTGGGCTATTCCTAACCTTTGACGCATTCCCAATGAATATTTTTTTACCTTATCTCCTATTCTATTTTCTAGTTTTACCATTTTTATAACTTCATCTAGTCGTTCTTTGGATATATTTCCATGCATTCTTCCATAAATTTTAAGATTATCTAAACCTGATAGATATCCATACATTTCAGGATTTTCTATAATTCCGCCTACATTCTCTAAAGCCTTTTCAAAATCCTTCTTAACATTTTTTCCATCTATAAAGATTTCTCCTTGGTCAACCTTTAAAAGTCCTGTTATCATCTTTATTGTTGTAGTTTTACCAGCACCATTAGGGCCTAAGAAGCCAAAAACTTCTCCTGAATTTACAGTAAAAGACACATTGTCCACTACCTTTTTCTTACCCATGGTCTTGCTAATGCCTTTTAATTCTAATATTACTGCCATAAGTTCACCTCATATCTTAATCATTAAGCATAGTATACACTATGTTAATACAATATATAATGACTTTTCAAAGGTTTTAAGGAAGTCTTAAGGAAGTCTTAAGATTTTTTATCTTTTCTTTAAACAACAATAAATTTCCTTTAACATGAAAAAAATAGAGTATACAATGGCTTTTGCCCCTATACTCCACTTATCAAGTTTATAATCATATTTCACTAATAACTGTAAAGGTCATGGTCCTTGATAAAATCACATTTTTCCCTGTTAATTTTTTTACTACCTTACACATTTCTTTAGAATATCCCATGCAATCTAACAATATAAATTCACATTGGCTATTTTTAAAACTTTCACAGGCTTCATATATTCCCTTTAAGTCCATATAGGGTGAAGCAGCCACTATTTTTGTGTTTATATGCTTCTTGGTCCAATACCTTTCCATTTCAGGTATTTGATCTTCCTTTGGAATCATTACTCCTAAGGTACCATGGCCTATTAATGACTCCACAATATTATGAACTAGCTTTTCAGGATATATAAGAATGCTATGTTTACAACTGATTTCAGGAAATTTACCTGTGCAAAATAAAACTATTAAGTTACAGTCTTCTTCCTCTAACTTATAAACATATTTTTGTATCAAGGGAATTATCTTTTTCTCTGAAAGTAACACTTCCGTTCCATCTTTCATTCTGGTTGCAAGAATAATATCTCCTTTTTCAGGTACTAAATTTTTTCTAACATATTCTAAATCAAATTCGTCTAAAGCACCTTTCTCTACTAT
The DNA here is from genome assembly GCA_002423705.1 of Clostridium sp. UBA5530. Classification (GTDB taxonomy): domain Bacteria; phylum Bacillota; class Clostridia; order Clostridiales; family Clostridiaceae; genus Clostridium_X. Next base: position 32,206 of record DINW01000074.1, on the reverse strand, counting down.
TACTTCATCACCCTTTAGCACTGATTTAATGTCCTCTATAGCATCAATTCTAGGGCTTTGCCCTATGGTTATAATGCCTATTTTTTTTCTCTCCATAATCCACATCTCCTAAAAAAATAAGAGGTATTTTAAACCTCTTATAATAATGTAATGAGGGGTTCCCCTTATTATTTAAATAAGGGGATAAATGGGGCATTAATTCTTTAGCTTTCTCAAGCTAAATTTTATTTATATTAAGCATAAATATGCTTATATAACTTAAACAATCTTTCCATTTACCATTTTCAAAACTATATTTGCCATGGCTTCAGTGGGCATATTATCAAAGGCTATAATATCTGCTATTTTACCTTCTTCTATGCTTCCTATGCTGCTATAAAGATTTAGCATTTTAGCTGGATTTACAGTTATGAGTTTAAGTGCCTCATAGATACTTAATCCTTCTCTTTGCAACATAGCTACTGAAAACAGTAATAAGTCACAGCTTACATCAGGGTGATGTGTGGATAATGCAACTTCAATTCCTTCTTCTAGTAATATTTTGGCATTATCCATTCTACTTCCCATAAGCTCTAAGCTTGAAGTATCTATCAATGGTGAAGATACAATTACTGGCACTTCTGCTCTTTTTAAATATTTTTTCACCAAGTGTCCTTCTGCACACTGATCTACTATGATATCTATATGAAACTCCTTTTTTAGCTCTATAGCACTCAATATATCCTGGGCTTTATTTGCAGTAATTTTCAATGGTATTTCTCTTTTTAAAACCCTGCTAAGAGCATGATAATTAGGATCTTCTTTCCATTCTTTATGATCCATATGCTTTTGTGTATTTTTTAAACACTGCCTTAGGATATTCATTATTCCCATTCTAGAAAGAGGGGGCTTTCTAGAATTGTAATTCCACTGTTTNNGTGAATCTCCTAAATTTCCTTTTATATCTATCGCTGAATTTATTGTCATTTCATCTAATAAATTTCCGTAGGTCTTTAATGCTGCACTTTGAGCACCTATTACATTATGTGAACCTGAGTTTACTATAACAGTAGTTATTCCAGTATTTAAGGCTTCATTGAAATAACAATCATAAGGATACACGCCATTTATTGCCTTCATCCCTGGTATAATATCTACATAGGTTTCATTACAATCATTGCCCTCAGCCTTTTTACCGCTTTCTATAAGTCCTACCTGGGTACAACAATCTATAAAGCCTGGAGTTACATAAGCTCCTTTTAGGTCAACAACTTGGGCCTTAGATTCCTTTATGTTTTCTCCAATTTTTTTAATTAAATTATTTTCTATACATATATCTTTTAAATCTACTCTTCCTTCATCAACATAAATTAAATTACAATTTTTTAATAAAATCATATTATCACCTTAATTTTTAAAACCTTACTTTTATTTTGACTTATAAACTATATTTCCATTTATAAGGGTCATGTAGTTTTTAGTAGTGCTTTCTAATGGATCCCCATCATATATAACTATATCTCCATCTTTACCTACCTCTAAGGTTCCTACCAAATTATCTATTTCCATAGCCTTGGCTGGGTTTATAGTTATCATTTTTATTGCGTCATTATAAGGGAGACCCTTTTTCACAGCTAATGCCAGTAGCTTTCCTAAATATTTGGCGTTAAGAAAAGGATGGTCAGATATAAAAGAAACATTACATCCTTCTTTATTTAATACCATAAGGTTTTCTAAAGAGCTATTAGCAGTTTCTACTTTAGTTCTAAACATAAACATAGGTCCAAGCATTAAGGGTGCATTAGTAGCCTTTACAGTATCCTTTATCAAATATCCCTCTGTACAATGATCCAAGGTATACCTTAAACCAAAGTTTTTTATAATTCTAATAGCGGTACATATATCATCCGATCTATGACAATGAACTTTAAGGGGAACTTCTCCATTAAAAACAGGAATAAAAGGCTCTAGTTCTGAATCTTCCTCTACTAAGTTTGCCGACCTTTTTTCATAATAGTTTTTAGCCCTTTTTAAAGTATTCTCTATGATGTATGCTGTTCCCATTCTACTACAAGGACTCATATTCATAGGTCCGTATACTCCTTTAGGATTTTCTCCTAGAGCTATTTTGAAAGCCGCATATTCCTTTACTATCATTTCGTTAACAGTATTTCCTGCAGATTTTACAATGGCCGCTTGTCCACAAACTGCATTTCCGCTACCTGGTGTTACCATTATAGTTGTAAATCCCTCTTCCCTCATAGTAGCAAAGCCCTTATCAAAGGGATTAAGTCCATCTATGGCTCTCATAGTAGGAGTCACTGGATTTACACATTCATTGGCATCATTTCCATTAGCAACCTCAGTCCACATTCCTATATGACTATGCCCATCAATAAATCCCGGAAATACATTTTTTCCTTCTGCATTTATTATTTCAGCATCTTCTTCCTTTATATTTTCCTCAATTTTATATATCTTTTTATCCTTTATAAGCATATCTTTCTTACTATACTTTCCTGTATTAACATCATAAAGATTCCCATTCTTTATTAACTTATACACACCTATCACCTACTTATTCCTGAAACTCTAAATGAAGCAAATCTGCCATAACTCCTAAATAAACCTTTGATGAGTTTATAATATCTTCTACATCTACATTTTCATTATAAGAATGTATTCCCTCAGTATTGGCAGGGCCGTATTGTATTGTGGGCATTCCTTCCATCCTATAATACCTAGCATCACTAGATGCCCATTGATATGCTGGAACTACAGTTCTATTCCAAACTGTCTCTGCATTGCTTACTACAGATCTTACTAAATCAGTATCTACATCCGTATAATTTGCCTCAGAGTTCCATGTATAGGTATAGTCTATTCCTGTAAGTTTAAGTCTCTCTATTATGGCTTCAAATTTATCAAGTACTTCTCTTAGGGTTACCCCTATAGGTACTCTCATATCAACAGTAGCTTCACAATAGTCTGGAACCATATTTGTCTTTGTTCCACCATTTATTGTGCCTATATTTACTGTCAAATGATCTATGACATTTTCTATACCTTCTGCCTTTAGCGCCTCCTTTGCTACTCTTTTAGAATTGCAAAGAACTGGCAATTGTTTTTCTTCATATCTTCCCTCTATTGTCCTAAGCTCTTCCAAAGTCATAAGGAGTTTCATCAACTTAGTTATAGCATTTTCTCCTTTATAGTTTCCTACACTTCCATGGGCTGGTCTCCCTTTAGAGGTTATATGAAGCCATAATGATCCTTTTTGCCCTACTTCACAATTATTGTAGGAAGTGGGTTCAGCTATTATACAGGCATCTCCATTTTTAAAATACCCATTTTTATAAAGCCATTTTGTTCCGTTATCTCCACCGGTTTCTTCATCTGGAACTACATGAAGAACTATTTTACCTTTTATCTTTAGATTATTATCTTTGATAGTTTTCATTGCAAATATAAGTCCTCCAAGTCCAGCCTTCATATCTGAAGTACCACGACCTAGCATTACCCCATCCTTTATTTCTCCGCTAAAGGGTGGAAAGTCCCAACCTGACAAATCCCCAACTGGAACCACATCACAATGACCATTTAATAATAAAGTCTTTCCATCATCGTTTCCCATAGTTACTATTATATTCGGACACTGTTCCTTAGGCCTTACTATTTCATAGTCTATATGAGAATCATCAAAATATCCGCATATGACCTTAACTATATCCTCTACATTGCCTCCTGGATTTTCGCTAGGTGTTTTAATTAATGTTGAACATATATCTAAAAGTGTGCTTTGTTTTTCATCTACTATATTCCACAGCTTTTTCTTTATATCCAAAATATTATCTCCCTTCTATGTTTTATGAATTGAAACTTAAGTTCAGGCAGAATTTAATCTTCATTATAGCCTTAATTGACCCTATTTATCATTCTTTAGCTAAAACACAGGCCACCCTATGGTTGTTTCCTATATCCTGCAACTGTGGTACTCCATTTTTACATTGTTCCTTTGCTTTTGGACATCTGGATGCAAAAGCACATCCTTTTGGAAGATTTATAGGACTTGGAATCTCTCCCTTTAACTTAACTGAGTCCTTTTTGTGAAAAGGAGACTCTGGGGGAATAGCCGAAAATAATGTTTGAGTATATGGATGTATTGGATTTTTATATATTGCCTTAGCCTCTCCCATTTCTACTATTTTTCCTAAGTACATAATTGCGATTCTATCACTGATATATTTAACTACACTTAAGTCATGAGATATGAATAAATAAGTTAAATTTAATTTTCTTTGCAGTTCTTTCATAAGGTTTATTATCTGAGCTTGAACAGATACATCTAAAGCTGAAACTGGCTCATCTGCTACCACAAATGTAGGATTCAAAGCTAAAGCTCTAGCTATATTTATCCTTTGTCTTTGACCCCCAGAAAATTCGTGTGGAAACCTTATTGAATGGGCTTCAGTTAAACCAACTGTTTCTAAAAGCTCCATTACCTTTTTCTTTCTCTCTTCAGCAGTTCCTATATTGTGTATTATCATAGGTTCTTCTATAAGAGACCCTGCTGTTTTTCTAGGATCTAATGAAGAATATGGATCCTGAAATATAACCTGTATATCTTTTCTTAATGCCTTCATCTCATTTGATGATACCTCTACAAGAGACTTGTCTTTATATATTACTTTGCCAGAGCTAGGCTCTATTAGTCTTATCATGGCCTTTCCTAAGGTAGATTTACCACTGCCAGACTCCCCTATTATTCCTAAAGTTTCACCTGGATATATATCAAAACTTACATCATTTACTGCCTTTAATTGTTTAGGAGATCCAAATAATTTAGAACTCTTTATATTGAATATCTTATTTAAATTTTCTACCCTTATAAGTGGTTCCATATTACTTTTCCTCCTCTCTTTTTATATTTAATCCTTTTTCCTTAGTTTGAAAATGACAAGCTACAAAATGATCCTTTTCAATTTCCACCAGTTCAGGTACCTTTTCTTTGCATATGTCCTTGGCATATTTGCATCTATTATGGAAGTTACATCCAACTCCTGTAAGTCTTAGATCTGGTGGTGTTCCTGGTATTGTCTCCAGGGATTTCCACTTTCATCACTAATCTTAGGTATTGAGTTTAGAAGGCCCCAAGTATATGGGTGTACAGGGTTTTTATATAGTTCTCCTGTAGATGCATATTCTACAGTCTTTCCTGCATACATTACCATTACTTTTTCACACATATCCCAAACCACACCTAAATTGTGGGTTATAAGAATTATAGAAGTGTCTAATTTATTTCTTAAATCCTTTAGAAGTCCTAGTACCTGGGCTTGAACTGTAACATCTAGGGCAGTTGTAGGCTCATCAGCTATTATTATCTTAGGATTTGATACTATTGCCATAGCTATTATTACCCTTTGCCTCATTCCTCCTGAGAATTCATGAGGATAAGAATTCATTCTACTCTGTGCCTCAGGGATTCCAACCATATCTAAAGCTTTTACTGCCAATTTTTCAGCTTCTTCTTTGGACATCTTTTGATGTACTCTAACAACCTCTATCATCTGATGTCCTATAGTGAAAACAGGATCTAAAGAGGTCATAGGATCCTGAAACACCATAGTTATATCTTTCCCTCTAATTTTAAGCATTTCTTTATCTGATAACTTTGCCAAATCTTTGCCTTCAAATAATATTTCTCCATCTACTATTTTCCCTGTATTTTTGGGCAAAAGTCTCATTATAGAAGTCACCGTTACACTTTTCCCTGAACCAGATTCCCCTACTATTCCTAAAATTTCTCCCTTTTTCAAACTAAAGCTTACTCCATCTACTGCTTTAGCTGTACCTGTAGACAATTTAAAGTGGGTTTTTAAGTTGTTTACCCTTAACACTTCGTCCTTCATACCTTCACCCCTATCTATTGAAATCTCTCTTTCATATGTTGAAAATCCTTCTTTACCGACTCCATATTATCCTTAGAACATAGTAAATCTACTGCTGTCATAGCCATGGCCTTAGCCCCTACAATAACAGCCCTAGCTCCCCTTTCATCTCCACAGGCTTCAACAAACTCTGGAGTATGAACCCTCAAGTTTTCACAGACCTTTATATAGGATTGAAGGGCAGGTATTTCATGAGTTACGTTTCCTACATCTGTACAGCCTATAGAAGTTAAAGAATCCCTTGGCTTAACTTCCTCCCCTAAATCTATAAAGTTTTTCTTCAGTAATTCTTCAATAGTTTCGTTATTCCTTATATCTTCATAAGGATTATGAGGATGACCATATTCTATGGCAATATTATGTTCAAATCTAGTATTGGTAGCCTCTCCTATTAAATTACACAATTTATAAAGATCCTCTAAAATTTCATTTTTAGTTTTCTTTTCAAAGGCTCTAACTCTAAATCTAGCTGAGTAATGGTCTTCCTTTGTATTTTCAATTCCCCTTAAAGACATTCCAACTAGTTTAGGATCTACTGCCTCTACCTTCTTATCTCCTACTTTGTTAATTAATTCTATAATTTCTGTTATAATCTCTATATTTTCTTTAGGAGTTTTTTCAACTACATCTTTGACATCTTTTTTATAAAAGTGAATTTCTAAATCAGTTTTGGATATTGATACATCCTTTACTACGGTCTCATTGGCTGCATGAAGAGTCATGGCTGCATCTATATCTTTAAATGCTCCCCTTTCAACCATTAACACTTTAGCACCACCTGATTCTTCTGCTGGGGTGCCAAATACCGTTACACTTCCTCCTATTTTATCTATAACCTGTTTTAATGCTACACCTGCTCCTACAGCCATTCCTGCCATAAGATTATGTCCGCATGCATGTCCCAAACCTCTAAAAGCATCATATTCTCCAAGGATACCAATGTTATATCCCTCTTTAGTTCCTTTATATGTAGCTTTAAATGCAGTAGGAATCTTACATATTCCTTTCTCCACTTCAAAACCTTGACTTTCCATATAATTTACTAATATATCGCATGCTTTAAATTCCTCGTAAGCATATTCTGGATTCTCATGTATATATTTCTCTATTCTTATAATTTCATCTTTATTTATTTCCACTGTATCTTGTACCAGCTGCTTTAATTCCTTTATCATATGAACTTCCCCCTATTTTTTCATCTTAGGATCTAATACGTCTCTTATTCCATCTCCTAGTAAATTAAATCCTAGAACTGTTATTATAATAGCTATTCCGGAGAAAGTAGCTATGTGAGGTGCTGTATTTAGGACATCTTTGCCATCCCTTAGAATACTTCCCCATGAAGCAGTAGGTGGCATTATTCCTAATCCTAAAAAGCTAAGGGCTGCTTCTGATATTATGGCTCCTGCTACTCTTAAAGTTGCATAAACTATTATAGGTGAAATACAGTTTGGCAAAATATGTTTAAATAATATTCTGCTATCAGAGGCTCCCAAGGATTTTACTGCTTGAGTATACTCCTCATTTTTAACCACATGAACCTGGCCTCTGGATATTCTAGCAAAACCAGGTACTGTACCTATTCCTATTGCTAATATTACATTTTGCACTCCATCTCCTAGAACAGTCATTAAAAGTAATGCTAAAAGGATAAATGGGAAAGCAAACATTCCATCCATACATCTCATTATTATAGAATCCACTATGCCCCCTTTAAAACCAGCTATAAGTCCAAGAAGTATCCCTATACCTCCCCCTACAGCCATTCCTCCAAAGGCAACTATTATAGATATTCTAGATCCATATATAATTCTTGTTAAAAGATCTCTTCCAAATTCATCTGTACCCAAGATATGTCCTGGAGTTCCTGGTTTGGCATAAGAATTAGTCAAATCCATCACATTAGGATCATATTTAGTTAACATAGGAGAAAATAAAGCACAAAAGATTACAATTACTATAACTACTAAACCTATCATTGCAGTTTTATTTCTCTTTAGCTTGTTCCATGCATTGTTTGCCTTTCTTTCTTTTAAAAGCATTTCTTGTTGGCTGTTTATATCTAGTTTGCTAGCTTTATGTTCCACTTATTTTCCCCCTTTCCCTGACTCATAGGATATCTTAGGGTTTATATACATATATACAATATCCACTATAAGATTTATTGCCACATATATGAATGCAAGATATAATACAGATCCTTGTACTAATCCGTAATCTCTATTGTTTATTGCATCAACCATGAGCTTACCCATTCCTGGCCAGCTAAATATGGTTTCTGTAAGTATGGCTCCACCTAATGAGGAAGATATTTGCATTCCTAATACTGTGATTATTGGCGGCAAAGCATTTTTAAGTCCATGCTTCCATATTACAACTTTTTCACTTAAACCCTTAGCTCTTAAAGCTTTTACATAATCTAAATTTATGGTTTCTAACATACTTGACCTTGTTATTCTAGCAAAATTGGCTGCTGGGATAGTTGCTAAACATATAGTTGGTAATATTAAATGGCTTACATAGTCCCAAAGTCCACTTTGTAACGATCCCATCCCCATAGATGGTAACCATCCTAAGTTAACACTAAATACTAATACAAGCATTAACCCTAACCAAAATATTGGCATAGATATTCCTATGAGGGCTAATATCATAGATATATAATCAAAGATAGAGTATTGCTTAGTTGCAGATATTATTCCTATTGGCACTCCAATAAGCAGTGCTAGAAGTATACTAAATCCAGCTAATATGGCTGTATTGGGAAAGTTATCCATAAGTAAATCACTAACTGGTTCATTGTATGAATAAGACTTTCCTAAATCCCCTTGAACAACTCCCTTTACATAATTGCCAAACTGTTCCGGTATACTATCATTTAATCCTAATTCTTCATTTAGTTTTTCCACATCCTCAGCAGAGGCTTGGGGTCCTAAGATTACTATAGCTGGATTACCCGGAATTATTCTTGTTATTGCAAATACTAAGGATACTACTACAATAAGTACTGGTATACTTTCTAGTATTCTTTTCAGTATAAGTTTAGGCATTTACTCACTTCCTTCTCAATTATGCTATGAAAACCCTATGCAATTTTACTTATATCATTGTCTACCTACTGCAACACTCCACTGTGTTTAGTATGGAGATAGCAGCAGATAGACCCTTAGATAAATTCAACTAGTCTTGTAATAAAATTTAAATTCAAATGAACCTAACTTTTACTTTATATAGGGATTTTCATCTCTCAATTAATCTAATCTTACTTTTCTAAATAAGTGTTAAACCCTGGTCCAACGAATACTTTCTTTTTGTCTGCTCTTACTGGAAAATCTTTAACTTTGTTACTAAATCCAAAATTCACATTTGAGCTAGCATACCATATTCCTGGAAGATCTTCTACTATCTTCTTTGTAGCTTCTTTATATAGTTTTGCTCTTTCTTCTTGGTCAGTAACTAATAAAGCATTGTCTAATAGTTTATCAACCTCTGGGTTGTTATATCCTTGTCCATTTCCTAAAGAGCCAATTTCTGAGCTATGGAACATTTTATTTAAGAAGAAGAATGGATCTGGATACCAAGTCCATGACATTAAGTAGAATGGTGCCTGTCCCTTTGCTCCTATTTCACTAAATGTTCCCCATTCAGAGGTCTTTATTGATAAATCTATATTAAGATTTTCTTTTAAATATTGTTGAGCTATAGTTGCTACCTTAGTTCCTGTTCCTGAACCACTTAAATAGAGTTCAGCCTTAAATCCATCTGGATAACCTGCCTCAGCTAAAAGCTTCTTAGCTCCTTCTGGGTCGTAGGCTGGTATTAATTTTTCCAATTCCTTATCATAAGCCCAAGATCCCCTTGGAAGAGGTAGATATGACCTTATAGCTTCATCATACAAGTAAGTTCCCTTTACCAATTGATCTATATCTATAGCTTTATATATAGCTTCACGAACTTTTTTGTCTTTAGTAGGACCATTTACTTGGTTCATATAAATATACCCTACATGTAATCCTGGTACTTGCTCAAGTTTTAAGTTTTTATCATCCTTTATAAGTTTAATTCCTTCTCCTGCCACATCTGTTGCAATTTGAATTTCATTAGTCTTTAGGGCATTTACCATCATATTTTGATCCTTTACAAATTTAAATGTAACACCCTCTAAGTAAGGTTTTTCTCCCCAATATTTGTCGTGTCTTTGTAATTTTGCATAGGAATCATTTTTCCATTCTACTAAGCTGAAAGGACCTGTTCCTACTAAGTTTGTACCGAATTTATCTCCATGTCCCTCTACTTCTTCTTTAGGAACTATTACATTACCTGCATCTGTAAGTAACGTTAAAAATGATGCATCTGGTTGTTTTAAATAGCACTTGACCTCTGTATCATTTACAACTTCCACGCGATCTAAGCACCCTAATCTATTTAATGCTGACTCCTTAGCAGACCTTTCAAGGGAATATTTAACATCCTCTGCCACCATCTTTCTTCCATCTTGGAACTTTCCTTTTTGGAAGTAAGCATCATCTCTTAATTTAAAGGTATAAACCTTTCCATCTTCTGAAGCTGACCATTCTTTAGCTAGTTTAGGTACTAATTCTGTAAGTTCTGTATTATAGTCTAATAGTCCATCTGCAATGTTAGCTATTATATCTCCTTCATAAACTCCAGTATACTTTGCTGGGTCTATACTTTTTGCTATAGCTGATAAAGCTAAGGTAATAGTTCCACCATATTTATCATCCTTTGATGTTTGTCCTCCACTTGAAGCGGCAGAGTTATCTTTTCCTCCACATCCTGTAAATAAAGCTGATCCTATCATAAGCATTGATAATACTAAAGTTAGCTTTTTTATCATCTTTTTTCTTGCCATGAGAATTCCCCCTTTTACTATATTTTCTTTTGATTAATCTATGTTATTATTCATTAAGTCCTGATGTTTGAAATCTCTTGCAATCTCCATAAAGCTCTAATAATTTTTTATAGTTATCCTCATCATATAATCTACATTTATCAGTTCCAAAATCCTTTGCTACCTCTACAGCTAGTCTAGCTGCCACCTCTATATCCATGCCATGAGATGCCCCTGTAGCACACCCTGCTACTGGTACCTCTGTAGTTATAGCTACTCCTACTACTGGAGCTGCAGTTGCTACTGCTGGTTGAAGTATGCTATTTAAGTGATGCAAATCATTTGAGTAGGGTGTTATGTCTTGAGTAGATAAAGGAAATACATTTGGCATTATTCCTGTAACTCTTTTTACAATTTGAAGTAAATCATAACTAACAGGTAATATGTAACCATCCTTTACTGTTGGAGAAATTGATATACCCTTGTGGTTTATTATTTCATTTCCTTTGGTTGTATCTATGGATATTATGGCATCCATATCTTCAACTACTTCCACTCCATTCATCTGATCCATATTTACTGGTGATCCCATAAAGGGTACTGGATAATGTTCTTGAGTTGGTGCATTAGGGCAAATGTGTGTAGTTACTATAACATCACCATCTAACACATCTCCTCCTCTATACATGTCTACTAGTTTTAAGGCTGCTGATAATGCTGCTGTAGCTCCATCTCCATCAGACACATATCCTATAACAGAAGGTCTTGCACCTATTCCTCCCAACCTTCCTATTATGCCCATTGTAGGAACATGTCCCCCTTTTATTTTCCCATTTTTGCCTGGAATTATAATTTTCACAAAATCCGTAGAACCTTCCTCACCATCAATGGTATTCACCGTTACTAAATCCCATTTATGTTTTTGAAATAACTCCTTCACTTTTTCTCCTGATACTGTAGAAGAATCTAATAAGTCATAAATCTCTAAAACCTGCTTTAATATCATTAGTACCATCCTCCATAACAAAGTCTTTTGTTTTTAGCTTAATTAGATTATATAAAATATTCTGATAAATTAAATTGAGGAAAACACAATCAAAAGCCTTTTTTTTTGTATTTTCCCCAATAATAATTTTATTTTTTTAACAAAGTCTTTATTTTTATGGCTATAGATATACTCTCATAAAATTTAATTGTGCTATTATCCATATTTAAAAGATTCTTTATTTTTTTTATTCTATACCGTATAGTGTTCTCATGTTGATATAAGTTCTCCGCAGTTTTTTTATAATCTCCATCATTCTTTACAAAGAATTCAATGGTTTTTAAAAATTCTCCATTGTATTTTTTATCGTATTCTTCAATAGGATCTATGATTATGTGGTAAAACTTATTCATTTCTTCATGCCCTAATATAGGTATTAGAATTCTATTAATACCTATATCATCATAAGAGCATATTTTCTCATTGAACAATTCCGCATTCTTCATTGAAAATATGGCTTCATTTATGGCCTCATTTATCTCAGTTAAGGAGCTATGAAAATCGCTTATTCCTCCATTATAATTTTTAAAGTATCTATCTGCTTCTCTAAAAATCACTTGAATCATATTATCCATAAGTTTATTGCTGGTTTTAGGTATTGTAATTATACTAATAATAGACTTTTTGTAATAAAAGGCTTTATAAGATGTATTGTAATTTATATTATCTAAAAACAACTTAGGACTTATGTTGTTGTCCTTTAATTCATAATTTCCTATATACACAACTGATAAATTTTCCTTAAAGTAAGGATTTATTTCATTAGCTAAAGCCTTTATATCTGCTAAAGACATCTTCTCTTTAAGGAGCCTGTCCACTCTTAACTCATTTATTATATAGGTTTGCTGAGCAATTATTAATTCCATTGTAAGTTCTATTATATCTGCATAGGGTATATTCATATCAAACTGTATTATAGGGAAGTCAACTTCATTAGCAAAGTTCAGTACCTCTTTAGGCAATTGTTTTAAGAATTGATTTGATACGCATATCCCTGCACAGCCTCCATCATTGAGCATTTCTATAAAATCTCTCAATAAATTTGCACTGCTCTTCTGAAAAAATAAACTAGTTATTATTAAATCTCCTTCTTTTAAAATATTTCTCTCCTTCACATCTTCCCTCACTGGACAATCATAAACGGAAATTCTGTTGATTTCTCTAACTACCCCACCATGCCCACTTATTACTTTGGATTTTCGCATCAGTTCACATTGTAATAAATCATTAACGTATATTCCCATAATTTTAACGCCAAATTTATTTGACGTGTCCCCCCTCTAAAATTATTTTTTCATCAATTTATTACTTTTTACATAAGTATAATGTTTTCTTATTAAATTAATATTTAATCATTTTAAATATTGTATAATATTTAAAATAATTATTCAATAGTTCTAATTTTCATTTAAGTAATATGCAAAAATAAAAGTCCCATTGAAAGCTACTGCTTCAATAGGACTTTTATTTTTATTTACTTATTATTAATTTAGGTTACAAAATTTATCTATATCTGCTCTAACTATATCTAAAGAACTTCTCCAGAAGTTTACGTCATGGACATCTATCCCAGCAAACTTTGCTACATCATAAATGTTAGCTTTCCCTGTTAACTTTAATATATCATTATATTTTTCCACAAAGTCAGTTCCATGTTTTAAGTATTGACTATACAATCCCTTGGAGAATAAAAGACCAAAGGCATATGGGAAATTATAGAAGTTCCTTTCCGTGAAATAATAATGAGGTTTATGAATCCATGCATATGGATCTAAAGTATTTTCATCTATAGCTTCTCCATAGGCTTCTTTTTCAGCCCAAAGCATTATATTCTTTATCTCATCTACAGATAAATCCCCATTTTTTCTTCTTTCAAATACTTCCTTTTCAAATAAGAACCTTGCATATATATCTACTATAACAGAGGCACAGTTAGTCAATTCAGCTCCTAGTATTGTTAATGCTTCATCTTTACTTGCCTCTTTTAATGCTGCATTTCTTACCATAGTCTCTGAAAATATGGAAGCAGTCTCTGCTAAAGGCATAGGATATCTAGTATTTAATAGATCTTCATTGAAAAGAACTCTGCTATGATAAGCGTGTCCAAGCTCGTGAGCTAAAGTGCAAACATTTTTAAAACTCCCATTGAAACTACATAGAATTCTGCTTTCCTTTATAGAATAAATACTAGAACAAAATGCCCCTCCTCTTTTGCCTTCCTTTATCTCCGCATCTATCCATCTATTATCGAAGGCTTCCTCTGCCATTTTCCCCATATCCTTAGAAAATAAGGTAAAATGCTTTACTATGAAATCCTTAGCATCTTCATAGGTATAATCTTTTTCTATGTTACTTACAGGAGCCATAACATCATAATAAGGTAGTTTTCCTTTATGTCCCAAAAGCTCCCCTTTCTTTTTAAAATATCTTTGAAAATCTTCTAAGGATTCCTTTATGGCTTGAAGCATAGAATTTAATGTTTCCTCATCCATCCTAGCATCTATTAATGTCTTATGAAGTGGAGATTCATACCCTTTCATCTCACAAAGGGTTAAAACTTCTCCTTTTATGCCGTTAAGAGCTGCTGCTACCCCTTCTTCTATTGCTTTATTGCTTTTTAGTTCAGCTTCAAATGCACTTTTTCTAGTATGTTCTTCCTTACTAAACAACATATTCTTAACTTTATTTATGCTTAGAACTTCTTCCTTACCATCTATAGTTATTGGAACCATATGATTAGAGGTAAGAGTGTTCCTTAGAGTTTCCCATGAAGAAGAACCTGTTAGCTTCATCTTTGCTATGGCTACCTCTACATCTTCTTTAAGAAGATAGTGACTATTTTCTTTCATATTTTTTATTATAAATTCATATTTTTTTAAGCAACTTGAAGCTTCTATAATATCATTAATGTTGTCTACATCATTTAACCATTTCATAAACATTACGTTAGCTTCCGTTATAGCAGTTTGTTTTTTATTAATAACAGACATATATTTTTTAGCATCAGAATTCTTTGCATCTGTTGATAAACTTAAGCTGCAAAATGATGATAACTTTCCTATAATCAAAGTATAACTAGATGTGAGTTCAATGTATTCCTTTAGTTTTTTTTCTTCATCTAAATGATTCTTCAATGTATTTGAAGCCCATAGATTTATGTCTTCTATTTTTTTATCTAATTTTTTTATATCTTCCTTGAACTCCTTACAATGAAAACCCTCATATAATTCCTTTAAGCTCCAGTTCATATTAAGCATTGTTATGACCTCCTTAGTTAATATCCTTAATGTTATTATAGCATTGAAAAAACATAAAATATTTCTTTATAGATACAGTTTCCGCTAATCTGTATCAGTTTTTGGATTATTCCATATATTTTAAATAGAAATAATTATAAAAGTATGATATTATATTATTAATTAATAGTAATTATCAATTAAAGAGGTGATTTTATGAGTTGGTTTTATAATCTTAATCCTGTTGTTCAAGCTCTCTTAGCTACATTATTTACTTGGGGTGTTACTGCTCTAGGGTCTTCCTTGGTATTTTTCTTTAAATCTATAAATAAAAAAGTACTAAATACTATGCTAGGATTTGCTGCTGGAGTTATGATTGCTGCTAGCTTCTGGTCCCTTTTAGCTCCCTCCATAGAGATGAGTGAGGCTGCTGGAAAAACCCCATGGATACCAGCTGTGGTTGGATTCCTATTGGGAGGACTATTCTTGTTCCTTGTAGATAAATTTTTGCCTCATCTTCATTTAGGTTTAGATTCATCTAAAGCCGAAGGAGTTAAGACTTCCTGGCAAAGAAGTATTTTATTGGTGTTAGCCATAACTCTTCATAACATTCCTGAAGGTCTTGCAGTAGGTGTAGCCTTTGGTGGCATAGCTGCTGGTTCTCCTTCCGCTTCTATAGCTGGGGCTCTAGCCCTGGCATTAGGTATCGGCCTTCAAAACTTTCCTGAGGGTGCAGCGGTATCTATTCCTTTAAGAAGAGAAGGTTTATCTAGGTGGAAAAGTTTCTTATATGGCCAAGGCTCTGGAGTAGTAGAACCTATAGCTGGTGTTATTGGTGCTGCCACAGTAATCTATATTCAGTCCATTCTGCCATACGCATTAAGCTTTGCTGCTGGAGCTATGATTTATGTGGTTGTAGAAGAGTTAATCCCTGAAGCTCAGCAAGAAGGTAGCACAGATTTAGCTACCATCGGAACTATGATAGGCTTTGCCATCATGATGATACTTGATGTAGCTTTAGGATAAAATAATATATACGAAATGAAATTTATATGCTCCCCTTATGGTAAACAGTCTAAAGGGGAAAAACTGTTTACTATAAAGAGGAGCGTATAAAATCTTTTTTATTATAAAGTGAATGAGAATTTATCCCATGGGTTTATAGTATCTAATAAGAATATCTCTTCTTCTACTACCCTGCCTACCACATTGCTTCTACCTGAATTATTCATATCTTTTAATGCTATTTGAAGCTCTCCAGCATAATGTCCATATAAAGAACTTTCTATTATTATATCTCCTCTTTTTATGTCTTTAGGATTAAATACCTTAAATTCATTATCACTATATTTTAATCTGCTTTGAGTAGACCTTATCATATATTCAGATACGTCACCTCTATTAAAGTGGGTTTCATCTAGCACTATGGATTTTTCTACAGCTGGGATATTATGTTCCAATTTCGCTCTCAGTTGAATCATATCTTTCCTTATTTCACTTAATCCTTTCAGTTCCTTTTCACTGGCAAAGGAATTAGCTATTATGATGTCATCTATTACCCCTAAGGATACCAGATGTTTTCCTTGAACTTCTATAGGAAGATTTCTATGGTGTTCTAAAGTGCATAATCCTTCTTCTACAGGCCAAGGCCCTATATTAGCATTTTTAGAATTCACAAAAGCTGCCGTTGTTATTCCTAAATCTTTAAATTGTTTAGAACACTTTATAAAGTGTTCCAAGGCAAGTCCTGTATACCTATGAGGGTAGAAATTATGGCATCCTATAAGATTCTTAGTATTAGGTCTATAAGACAGTATATTGTCTATAGTTTTGGTTCCATTGCTCATATTTATCTCTATTTTTAAATTCTCTGGATTATATGTCATAATAGATTCTTCTAAGCCACTATATCCTATATCTAGCCTTACCCCCGCTGCCCCCATAGATTTGAAGAAAGATAAGTCTGTAAAATTTATACCCAATGTATGAAATATAGACGGACTTACATCTAAAATAGTTTCCATGTTATAGTTATTGCCATGATTTATTGTTTCTTTAAATTCCTTCAGTATAGCTTCTTTATCTCCATTTACAGAAAGTAAACATGTGAAAATTCTACTGTATCCATACTTAGCTGCAGTAGTTATATATTCCTTTATTTCATCCTTTGTATTATGGTGAGGATATATAGATATCCCTAAAGCCATAAACTTCCCCTCTTTCTTTATATATTTTCCCTTGATATTACATGCATATAGTAAGCTCCCTTTGCCATGGATATATCTTCATCTATTATAGTTACTTGTTGCATTTTCTTCCCTATATATCTTATAAAAGCTGCTTTTAAAATCTCACATTTTTTTATGGTGCTTCCTACCAAACCTATATTTACTCTGGTTTCATACCCTAGTTTTTTACAAAGTCTATAAGTGGTTTCCCCAAGCTTTTGTCCTTGAACCTCTAATATTTCTATAGCCATTTTGTCTCCATCTTGAGCCAATTTATTAACAACAGGAGTAAGAGCCGCTATTTCATTTTTCCCATTACCATAAACAAATCCTATAACGTCATTTATATCTTTAACCTTTAAAACATTATATATATTTTCAGCTAAGTTACTTCTCTCTAAACCACAATCTGCTTCGTAGGTGAGCCTTTTAATGGCCTCTATAGCCACCCCATAGGCACTACCTTCATCTCCTAGAAGGTGTCCCCATCCCCCACAGCCTTCTTCTTTGCCTTTATTTATTCCATAGGCTATAGATCCAGTACCAGCTACAACTAATATGCCATCCTTTCCTCTTAATAATGCTTTTAAAGCTAGCTGAGAGTCATTTTTCACTTCAGGTGTTATTTGAAAATACCTTTCTATTTCATTTTTAACTATATCTTTGTTTTTTCCAACTTCCACCCCTGCCAGTCCTAGATAGATACCCTCAAGCCCTTCTCTCCCCAGTTCTTTTATACATTCTTTGATGGGATCAATTATATTTTTTAGTGCTTCCTGTTGTCCCATTACCAAATTGGAGAATCCTGTATATACTCTTTTTATTTCTTCTCCTTTAAGATTAAAGGCTACAGTTTCTGTTTTTGTTCCGCCACCATCTATCCCTATAATATATTCCATATTCCCTCCATAATAATTAAGCTCATAAGAGAAGTCTTCCCTTATGAGCCTTATTGTACTTACAATCTAGAATAAAGTTCAACTATCTCTGCTGCTAAATCCTTTAATGTTATAGTAGTCATTAAATGGTCTTGAGCATGCACCAATAGTAATGAAAATTCTATTTTATCTCCGTCAGCCTCCTTTTGAATTAAACTAGTTTGAGCTATATGAGCTCTTCCAAGCTCTTCACTTGACTTTTCTAACAACTCCCTAGCCTTTTCAAAATTTCCAACTTTAGCACTTTGTATAGCTTCCATAGCACAACTTCGTGCATCTCCACTATGCATAATAAGATTTAATACTATTTCCTCCATGCTCTTGCTCACTCCTTTAATATATCTACCATAATTACATTAATTATATGATACTAGCCTGAAATTCCTTTGTCTACAACAACTTCTTTATCGTGTCCTACTAATACGAATGGTAGGTATATAACTATACTTATAGCTAAATTGATAATTGATAATACCGCACCTCTCCATGAAGCTACTGCTGTAAGTCCTGAGATAATTGGTGGGAATGTCCATGGTGGAGCTGCCACAACCTTTGGTACTAGTCCTGTACTCATAGCAAAGTAAGTTACTAGAACTAAAACTATTGGTGTTATTATAAATGGTATTGCAAGAACTGGATTTAAAACTATTGGCATACCAAATAGTACTGGTTCATTAATGTTAAATATTCCAGGTGCTAAGGCTAGATTAGCTACTCCTTTATATTGCTCCATAAGAGCTGACTTTTTCTTTCTAGATGCTATATATATAGCTAATAGCAATCCTATTGTAGTTCCTGCTCCTCCCATATATACAAAGGCATCAAAGAATTGAGGAACTATAATATTAGGAACGTTAAAGTTAGAAACTCCATTACCAAAAGCCTTTACGTTTTCTTCTAATGCTGGCATGTATAATGGATTGGTTATAGCTAGTAAGATATTTGGTCCATGTAAGCCAAAGAACCATAATAGGTGAATAACAAAGACTAGTAATACTGCCCATCCAAGACCTTGAGCTGCCCCTTGCAATGGTCTTTGAATTACTTTAAATACTAGCTCATGTATATTAGTTACTCCAAGAGTTACCAATATACAATTTACTAAAGAAACTACTGCTAAGGTTATCATTACTGGGAACAATGCTGCAAAGGATCTAGATACTGCTGGTGGAACTCCTTCAGGCATCTTTATTAAAAGTTTTGGACTTTTCATAAGTTTTACAAATAATTGGGTAACAAGTAAAGCAACTATTAAAGCAACAAATAACCCTGATGCTCCTAAGTAGTCAAGTGGGAATCCTCCGTTAGCTGTAGCATATAACATCATTAATGCTGCTAAAGCTGTGATTCCAGCTCCAAGTCCATCTACTTCATAAGATTTTGCTAAACTATAGCTAGTAGCAAAACATACTAATGGAGACATTATAGCGAAGGTTCCGGTCCAAATGTATCCCCCGAAGTTTTTCCAGTAACCTGCACCCTCTGCACTAACACCAAATATCTTGTCTAAAAGATTAGGCAATGGTTTCCATGGAAAACCATTTAATAAGATGGCAAAAGAACACAAGATAATTAAAGGCATAATTGCTACAAATCCATCTCTGATTGCACTAAGATGTTTTTGTCCTCCCATCTTTGCCGCTATGGGAACTACGTGCTCTTCTAGGAAGCGCATGATCTTTTTCATAAATTTCCCCCCATATTAATTATTTTATTTATAATTCAAGCCTTAGCTTAAACTACATTTCTTTGATACCATAGTTAAAAGATTAAATTAAAAGTCACTTTTTTTCATTTAGTACCTTTAATGCATATTCAAGAACTTTCTCTCCATTCATCATACCGTAATCCATTGTATTGATTACATCTACAGGTATATTCTTGCTCTTAACCTGCTCCTTTACTTTATTTAATATAAATCTAACTTGTGGCCCTAACAATATAATGTCTATATCATCTATATGGTTCCTTAAATCAGCTTCTGACACAGCATTTATCTCTACATCTATATTTTTCTTTATTGCTGCCTGCTTCATCTTTGTAACTAATAAACTGGTAGACATTGCTGCACTGCATACTAACATTATCCTTTTTTTCTCCATATTCTCCCCCCTTTAAGAATTTATTTTTAATAAGGATGATTACACAATTATATATAGCAAGTTTAATGCCAATTTTTTTATTTTCATAAAATTATGTTTTCCCTTGTAAACCTTTAAATTGTAATAGTTCCCATAAAAGATAGAAGAGTGTAATATAATTACACTCTTCTATCTTTGTATTTTACACATTATTTACATTTACACAGTTATACACAGTCTCTATTTTCAACTATTATTCGCACCACATAAGCTAAATCATTGTCTGATATAAATACCTGTTGAGTTTTTTCTATAGCCCTTAAGTTTTGCTTTATTGATAAAAATTCTTTGCTATGTATTTCTTTATACCTAGCAATATCTTCAAATATAGGAGTTCTCTCCTTGGACCTTATCTTCGAAATCATAAAGGTTATGTGAGTTAAGATTCCTATTTTGGTATCTAATGAAATTTCTATATTTAAAGTTTCCTCTATTCCTTTAAAGAATTTTCTAAGGTTTTCTATAAAATCATCAATATCTTTTATATTTACATGCTCCTTCAAGGATTCCTTCACCATAATATATCTTTCCTCTTCGTCTACAATTCTTTCCATGACGTTTATACCTTCACCACTTAAAAGCTGCACTGCAGGGATAAATGGTACATTTTCTATTGATATATCTATAGTTCCGCTGACAGCTATGATCTTATATTTTTTACTTAAATTCTCTACTTCATATAAAAAATTGCTTTTATCTAATATTGTTAAAGGAATTATTTCTACCATAGATTTTCTTACTAGTTTTTCTTCTAGAATTTCCTTTAATTTTTCTGAAGATCCTTGACCAGTAAAACAAGCTGTTATTATAAGAAGCTTCCTTCCTGGTATTTTTCTGTTTACTCCTTGAATTCCATATCTGCATAGCTCCTGGCAAGCATTATATATATAATTTAAATCCCTACCACTCATAGCCTTTCTAGTAGCCTCTAAAACTATAGGTGTAGATACCATATCTATAGTTTTTACACTTATCCCTGTTTCATCCTTTATCATGTCTCCAAAATTCACCAGGGATCCCATATCTACTAAAAGTATTATTCCCTTACCCTGATTCATCTCCACTATCTTTTCTTTTGCCACCTCATACATGGTAGATGCCTTCATGGTAAGAGGCATGTCTAAAGCTTCTGCATAATTATCACCTATAAGAGAGTTAACTACCTGTACCATACTGCTAGCAGTGGAATGTCCATGCATTATTGCCAATACTGCAACTTTATCTTCTTTGGTCTTTTCTATGCCGTAAGGATTGGATACTAAAAACATAGTTATATAACCTATCTCATCTAAAGGTACATCCACATTAAATTCTTTAGTTATCATATTGCCTATATTTTGTGCAACCATGAACTCATATTTATATTGTTCTTTTATCACATTAATCTTGGGATTATATACCTTATATCCTTGTTTTATTCGCTCTATACTTCCTTGAAGGTGCATGGCCAGACCAAAATAAATCTTTTCATCATATACTCT
Organism: Clostridium sp. UBA5530; assembly: GCA_002423705.1. GTDB lineage: Bacteria > Bacillota > Clostridia > Clostridiales > Clostridiaceae > Clostridium_X. The sequence goes on along the minus strand of DINW01000074.1, from coordinate 10,355 downwards.
GCTTAATGAATTTTCAGCTATACTTATAGCTTTATCGGTAATATCAACAGTATTCTCATCCACCACCTTTAATAGCTCTTCTCTTCTAAATCCATAGGGTAAGTCCTTTAAGTATCTTTTAAAATAGTTATCTATGTCAACATTTAAAATTTCATTTATTTCTAAGTTGCCAATGCCCTTTTCTTTTAAAGTATTAAGTTTTTTTTCTAGGAAATCATAAAAATGTTCTCCCTTATTATATTTTTCTACTTCATCCTCAGGTCCAAACAACAAAGGTTCATCTTCATAATAAAACCGTAAAATATCCCCTTTATTTTTAAAGATATCATCTATATCCTGTCTGTTATCCTGTAGTGATAGTAGTCCTCTTTTTACCCTCTCATTTAGGTCATCTTGCTCTATTAATATAACCTCTCTCTTCTGAGACTTATATTTTAAAAATGCTCTAGCACAGGAAAGCTGTATGTCACTTTTTAATTGTCCTATATTATTAGGACAATCGTAAAGCAAAAAGCATTTTAGTGCGTTTTTATTTATATATATATTTTCATCAAGTCTCTTAGATTCAGATTTTATAAACTCAATTAAAAGGCAATATCTTTCCTTTAAAGTTCTCTCTCTCAATGAAGGCAGAGTTATTATCATAGGTATCCTTCTTATAAATGTCTTTAACATAAATGATTGAGGATCCTCTGTAGTAGCTCCTATAATCTGTACTTGACACTTCTCTATTTTTTCCGTTTCCCCTAAAGGTCTAAAATACCCTTTATCAATATAGGTAAAAAGCATTTCTTGACCTTGGGGAGATAGCCTATGAATCTCATCTAAAAATAATATTCCTCCATGAGCTTTTTTCAACAATCCTTCTCTATCTCTATCCGCGCCTGTATATGCACCTTTTTTCACTCCGAATATCTGAGCCATTACTAGTTGGGGATTGTCTGCATAATCTGCACAATTAAATCTTATAAAAGAGGCATTTTCATTTATAACCCTTGCTTCTTTAGCAAAATGATACATTAGTTCCACAAACATTGATTTTCCTACACCAGTTTCCCCCAATATTAAAGTATGAAGTCCTCGTGGAGGATATAACATGGCTGCCTTTGCCTGCTGAATCGGAACCTGTAGACTTTGTTTAGAGCCCACCATTAAATCTAGGCTTGTGTTCTCTTCTTTAAAATTTTCTTCATTTCTATAACTTTCTTCACAATGTTTTTTTTCTTTTACTAGTTCATTAGCTTTATACAAAACTGGCCTTCCTGATATTTTTTCAACTGCTCCATTTTTATAAAGTATATTTAAATATCTGCTTACGTTGGCTCTATCCATTTTTAGCTCACTGCTTATTTCTAAAGCTGATAGCCCTTTATTCTCATTGGTTTTAGCCCTAGAAAGGACTTTAAAAACCTCATCTATTTGAGCCATTAATAAATTGCCCCTTTCCTTCTATCCCATAAGCTTCTTTAATAATTTTAATTTCTTTTTATAAGGCGCATACCTAAAATTCAAATCCATAATATTACTCTTTTTAATTATTGATTTATAATGAGTAAAAGTATCAAAGGATCCCTTCCCGTGATATCCTCCCATACCGCTTTCCCCTACCCCTCCAAAAGGTATATTTGATGAAGCTACATGGATAATTGTGTCATTTATACAGCCGCCTCCTGATGTTGTTTTTTCCATAACCTTTTTCTCATTTTCTTTACTTTGAGTAAAATAATAAAGCGCTAATGGTTTAGGAAGATTTCTTAAGGTATCTATAACTTCGTCAATAGTTGAAAACTCAATAACAGGCATAATAGGTCCAAATATTTCATCCTGCATAATAGGATAATCCCATGATATATTTTCTATTATGGTTGGAGCTATATATCTTTGAGACTTATCATGAATTCCTCCTGTAACTACATTTCCTTTATCTAAATATGAAACTAACCTATCAAATTGTTTCTCACTTATTATTCTTGGATAATCAGGACTAGCCTTTGGATTAGCTCCATATAGCTCATTGATATAATATATCATTCTGTCTAATAGCTTATATTTCACATCCTTTTGTACCCACAGATAATCTGGCGCAACACATGTTTGTCCACAATTCAAAAATTTACCCCATACTATTCTTTTAGCTGCCAAATCTATATTGGCATCTTTATCTACTATACAAGGACTTTTGCCTCCTAATTCTAAGGTTACTGGAGTTAAATGCTTTGAAGCAGCTTCCATAACTACTTTACCTACTGCTACACTGCCGGTAAAAAATATATAATCAAATTTTTTCTCTAATATATTATTTATTGCTTCTCTCCCACCCTCTTTTTCTACAACTGTAATATAATCCTCTTTAAAGGTATTTTTTATTATAGTTTCAATTACTGTAGAAGTTGCCATTGAATATTTAGATGGCTTTATTATGACACAGTTTCCTGCGGCAATAGCCCCAATTAACGGTGCCATTGTTAGTTGAAAAGGATAATTCCATGGTGACATTATAAGAACAACACCATATGGCTCTGGATAAACATAGCTATGAGAAATAAAATGCACAATTGGTGTTTTCTTTTTTCTTGGTTTTGCCCAAGACCTTAATTTTTTTATAGTTAAATCTATTTCATCTAAAACAATTCCTACTTCTGTAGCATAGGCTTCAAAATTAGATTTTCTAAAATCCTCCCATAGGGCATCTAACACATTATGTTCATAAGATTTTATAGAATTCTTAAGTTTCTTTAGCATCATGATCCTAAACTCTACATCTAGGGTTTCGCCTTGTCCATAATATTTTCTTTGTTTTTCTAAAATTATATCTAGTTCCATACCCATTTTACCCCCATTATAATAATTAATATAATATGAACTTCACCAACATTAATAAGACCAGCCTCTATTCTATATTAAATAGTAATCAGCTGGTCTCTTATCTTAAAGCTATGTTTTTCATCAATAAAATCCACCTATAGCTGATGTAACCTTCAACTAGTTTTAGTAGTATACTCTTTAAGCCTAAGATAAAATCCTTATTTGTTGCTATAATTTCAATATGAATTTGATAATTTACTTCCATATATTTTAAATATTTAAATAATTATAGTATGTATAATCTATAAAGTCAATAATCTTAGTAATAATATGGAAAATTAACTATATTTCGTATTTTAGTCCCTGTTTTAAAAGGGAATATGGTATTTTAAACTGAGGAAATCCTTCTGCATAAGGTGCTAATTCATAAAGTTGATAATATATAACTATTCCATCTTCTGTTAAAAAAAATTCACTATTTTCATTTATCCCTTTAAAAGCGTCTGGAAAATATTGATCAGAATTTTTATTTATTTCCTCTTGTATCTTCTTATTTATAGAACTTTTATAATCATATTCTTCTTTAAATAAATCCTTTAGCCCTATAACTTTCCCCTTTTCCTTATCTATATTTATAGTAGTGATTTTTGCAATTCCATGGGCTCCACCACTAAAGTAATAAAAGTTAATTGGTATACTTAAAAGATCTTTACCATTATATTGAACCTTAAAGTCCTCTTTCCCTATAAAAGCCTCAATGTTCTGTCCTGCTTTTTTTGCCTCTGCAGCGTTTTCCTCCCCTTCTTTTTCCACTTGCTTTTGAAAGTCTAATCCCTGTTGTAATAGCATATTATTGATTTCATTTTCAAATTTTTTATTCTTTAATCCAATTATCTTTGGTATATTTAATGAAAGGTCATAAGCCTGGTTTTTTTTCTCAATAGGGATTCCTTGAACCTTCACTTCATTGTTATCACCTTGAAATCCACAAAGAATGATAATCAAAAATATTGATATAATTAAACTCATAATATTTATATGCTTTATTTTCATTTTTATAATCATTTCCTTTAAACATTATAGTGGTTCTTTCTCTATTGTCTTCATTTCTATGATATAATATTCATTATCATATTATAAAACATAGGGGTGTTTTTTGATGACGGTTAATAAATATCATTTTGCTGAAAAAACAATGCTATATATGATTAATGATGATTTACAGCAACAACGAGGTTCAGAAATAAAACTTCTTTTAAAGGACTTGGAGGATTTTAATATTTCTCTTAAGAGTCTGTGTTCATCTTTGCCTAAAATGAAAGAAAGAGATGCCCTATTAAATATAGTTTTTTGCATTCTAGAAGATTACCGCCTAGTAAACTTCATCAATGAAAAAAAGGCCTTACCTAAAAAAAAGATATCTCAAGTCTCTGGTGAGCTTCCTCAGTTTATATCTAATAATAGAGATTATTTGATACTTTATTTTATAATTTTAAGTTCCGATAACTATGTGTATTTAAAGAAATATCTTAGTGTCACTGAAGGTACCTTACCCCCTTCAAAAGCAGACAGTAATTCCTCTGTAGGCTTAATATTATCTCACTGGAGAAAGGGTGTGCTTCTCCTAACTCCCATAGGGGAAATAAAGTATGTCATGTACCCTAATGCGGCTTCAAAAGTTGGGGAAATAATAGAAGTAGAAAAAAGTAAAGTTCATATAAACAAAATGCTTTTAGTGCTGTTTTTTATAGTAGCCCTAGGCATAAGCTTTTTTATTGCCAACTATATATATAAATATCCTAAATCCACAGTTATACTTGAAGTAAAGGGCACCGTCACCCTTAATGTAAATAAGTTTAATAAGGTTTCTTCCTATAAAGGTTCCAATTCTTCAAACAAGAAAATATTAGAGAAATGTTCTCTTAAGGATAAAACTTTAGACGATTCCCTATTCAATCTTTTAACCTACTGTTTAGATAATGAAATAATAAAACCTAAAGATACAATATCCATATATATAACTAAGAATTCTGTTGACTTTTCTTCCCTAGAAAAGACCCAAAATATTTTACAAAAAAACTCTTTAAATGTGAACATAAATAATAATGGTAAGGACGAATTTTTATCTCCTAAAAAAGATACTAGCTATGTTCCTTCAACAAAAATGGGTTGTATCAAAATAATTTATAATTTTGATACAGCCCATTTAATTTAGAATGTAAAATTTAAAATTAAGGATGTAATTCTACAAGAATTACTAGTAAATATATTTATTTTTAAAATAAAGCTTTATCTAATGCACTCTTATCAAAGCCTATGATAGTTTCTTCTCCAACCTTTATAACTGGTACACTCATAATCTTCATAGCCATTAATTCTTTTCTATATTCTGGTTGTTTTACATTTCGCTCTTCATAATTAACATTTACAGACTTTAGATAGTCCTTTGCCATTGAACAATAAGTGCATGTATCTGATGTATAAACTATAACCTTTTTCATTACTCTCATTCCTCCTTGTATACCCCTTATAGGTATCTTTGATTCAATTATACATCTAGTTTTTTGAAATTTCAATAGGTTTTACATTTATTTTCTTAATAATTTTAGTATATAATTATATATATATTATATTCCAAGAAAGGTTTTACATTTATTTTAAAATTTCTATATCAACTGCTATCTCCAACCTAAAAAAGGTGGAGTGTTACAGCANNAATTAAAAATACTAAAAATTACTCCCAAAATAAATACTCAAAAACTATGTGTTCTCCTATAGTTCATGAGGAAAAAAATTCTCTTACTAGACTAAATAAATATATAGGAGATAGTGGCTATTGTTCCAGAAGAGAAGCGGATAAACTCATAGAGCAAGGTCTAGTTAAAATAAATTCATCCATAGCCAGGATGGGAGACAAAGTTTCTTCTCAGGATAAGATATATGTGAAAGGCAATTTAATTCATAAAAAAGAAGATTATGTATATATAGCCCTAAACAAACCTGTGGGAATAATTTGTACCACTGAGCATAAAGTAAAAAATAACATAGCTGATTTTGTAAACCATGNNCAGATAAAGATTCCCAAGGATTAATTTTTCTAACCAATGATGGTGATATTGTAAATAAAATTTTAAGATCCGGTAATAATCATGAAAAAGAATATCTTGTTACAGTAAATAAGCCTATTACCAAGGATTTTATAAATAGAATGTCTAAGGGTATTCCTATTTTAGGAACTATAACAAAGAATTGCTATGTCCATAAGGAAAGTAAATATGTATTTAGAATTATATTGACTCAAGGACTAAATAGGCAGATTAGACGAATGTGTGAATATCTAGACTATAATGTTGTTAAACTTGAAAGAATAAGAATTATGAATGTTACCCTTGGCAACCTCCCCCTTGGTCAATGGAGAGATCTTACTTTTAAAGAATTGGAAGAAATAAATACCCTCATTAAAACTTCAGTAAAAACCTTAGAGGGGTCACAAAAATAATTTTTTTCATAGCAATGGTCCAAGAAATTTGTGTAAACTTCTTGGACCATCATTATATATGTCTAATTATAATTAGGGTTTGTTAGTCTTTCCTTGAAAACATTCATATCACTATTGCCATTTACATAAACTCTTTTTACTTTATATTCATCAGTCTTTCCTTTTGACCACCCTTTTTCTGTGGTAAAGGCCATTTTATATCCTGCTTCCTTTAAAGACTTAATTGTGGCATCGTCGTAATTTCCAAAGGGATAAGCTATATACTCTACCTTCTTATTAATTATTTTCTCTAAAAACTCCTTTGATTCTTTTAATGTTTTTACTGTGTTTTCCTTGGATGTAGCATTTAAATTCTCATGATTTACTGTATGACTAGCTATATCTATGTTGTTTTTACTAAGTTCAGCAATTTGCTCCGTTGTTAAATATAACTGAACTTTATCTACCATACTAGTTATAACAAAAATGGTTCCTTTGAATCCATATTCTTTAAGTACTGGATAAGCATTTATGTAATTATTTTTATATCCATCGTCAAAGGTTATAACAATGGGTTTTTCCGGTATTTTATTTCCGTTCTTTACATAGCCATAAAGCTCCTCCATTGAAAGAGTATTGTACCCATTATCCTTTAAATATTTCATCTGTTCTTTAAATTTAGCGGTAGGAGTTACTAACTCATCCCCATTTCCATCATCTCCTATAGAGTGATAATAAAGCACTGGAACTCCCACTGTATTTTCTACTAGTTTTACTTCTTTTTTGTCTGAATTTTCTTTGTTATTCTCTTCTTTCTTTTCTTCCTTCTTAGGTTCATTAGTTTCACTTTTTAATTTGGTTGTAGTATCACTTTTAACATTTTCTGTGCTTCTCTTCTCACCTATAAAAACTACTGCAATTATAGCTATGATTAAACCTACGATAATTAGTATAGTTCCTATTTTCTTGTTCATTTTGTACCTCCTTATAATCCCATGCTATGCAGAAATGTTCACACTACTTAATACTGTATCCACAAACTTAAATACCTCTTCTTCATAACTTTCCTTATCTACCTCTATAGCCCTTGCATGAGCTGCTCCTTTTGCTATATATAAAGCTTTTTCCCCTTTTTCTTTAGCCTTATACATAGCTACGCTCATGTCCCAAGGCACAAATCCATCTTCATCTCCATGGATAAACATCATTGGTATTTCTGTATCTTTAACTATATCTATAGGCTTAACTTCATTAAAATCAAATTTTGCTCTAATTTTAGCTTCTAGGTTGGTGATATGATAAATGGGATATAATAGCTTGCTTTTTTCTTCCACTTTTCTTATTAACAACTCCTTCAAGTCAGAGAAACCGCAATCTGCTATTATAAATTTAACATATCTATTTATAGATGCATACTGTATACAGGTAGCTGCCCCCATAGATTCCCCATGCAAACCTATAGTACAGTTATCCCCCTGTTTTTTTACAAGCCACTGAATCCATAAATCTAAATCGTATTTTTCATAATATCCATAGGTGGAAAACTTACCTTCACTTCTGCCATGTCTTCTTTGATCATACATAAGAATATTCCACCCTCTTTTATAAAACATCTTTATATACTTTATAGACCATATTCTACTTACAGTAATGCCGTGAACAAAAACCATGGTCTTTGTTGAGTTTCCATCTGGGTTTTCTATGAATTCTCCATCTAACTTTAACCCATCCTTTGAGGTTAACACTACTGATTCCTTTTTTAAATTATCATACCATTCTTTGTCTATGAGATTTCTTTTTACTTGTTCTTCATACATATAGTTTTCTTCACAAATTTCTCTAGTCACTATAATACCAAAATATTTATTAGTTAATATGCTAATTATCACAATTAAACATAGCACAAAAATCAGTAAATATATATTCATAAATCCCCCTACTATTATGTGTTATTTTTTAGATAGCTCCCCTGTAACTATTAACCTTTTCTTCCCTCCAGGGGTACATGTGATTAAGGTTATTGTTGCATCCTTTGTTTTGTTTAGAACTTCTACATCTGTAGGCTCTATTACCTTCTGTTCCTTAACTTTGTAGGTGTACTCGCCTTTCTTAGTTCTAACTATAATATCATCATTTTCCTCTAATTGTCCTATATCTCTAAACATCTCATTATATATATAATTTCTGTGTCCTGCCACTGCAAAGTTTCCTTCTTCTCCAGGTAACACTGTATCCTTAAAGTGTCCTACATAATATTTTAAAATTTCATCCCCTGTTCCCTCTACCACTAATACTTTCACATTTATCTTAGGAATTACCATGATTCCTATAGCATCTACATCTTCCTTATCTATAGAATTATCAGGGCTTTTTTGTTTTTCGTTATTTTGTGATGTCTCCCCTGTTTCTAAACCTTTTAAAGTTTCCTCGTACTGCTCCCTTAGTTTCCGTTCTGTGCTCATTGAGGTATATTTCAGGCCTAATGCTATGGCTATTATTGATATGCCTATAACAACTAGGGCTATGCCTAAATACTTTTTCTTTTTCATATTTTCACCCCATTATACTCCCCATAACTTTTCTTATATATTATACCAATTATTATAGCATAAATTTAAAAATAAGGAATTTATACTTTAATAATTCTTTATTTTTAAGTAAAATATGGATTAATTATTTCATAATTGTTTAAACTTATATAAGTTTAGTATTATAATAATATTATACAACATTTGAAAGGTGTTGATTTTATTGAAAGATAAGGTAATCTATGTGGACTTTTCCTCCAAAAAGTTAAAAAAGAGCAAAAATAAGTTTTTTTTAAATAAAGTATTTGCTTTTATAAACAAACTTATTAGCTCATTAAAGTCAAAAGTTGTAAAGATTCACTGCTTTAAAAAAGATGCCTTATAATATAACTTATAGAGTAGGAGAGATGCTGATATGAGAATTGGAATGGGATACGATGTACACAAACTAGTTTCTAATCGTAAATTAATAATAGGGGGAGTAGATATTCCTTTTGAAAAAGGTCTTTTAGGTCACTCTGATGCTGATGTTTTGGTTCACGCCATAATGGATTCCCTTTTAGGTGCTGCTACTTTAGGAGATATAGGAAAACACTTCCCAGATACTGATCCTAAATACAAGGGAGCTAATAGCTTGGAACTATTACATCATGTTAAAACTCTTATACAAGATGAGGGCTTTATAATAGGGAATATAGATGCTACAATAATCGCTGAAAAGCCTAAAATGTCTTCTCATATAGAAGTTATGAAAAGAAACATATGCTCTGCTTTAGAAATAGATTTTAATAAATTAAATATAAAAGCCACCACAGAAGAGGGTCTAGGTTTCACTGGCACTGGTCAGGGTATTTCTGCTCAAAGCATAGCATTACTTCTTAATAGTTAGTTTTATTCTATATAGGGTATGTTTAAAATTTCACAGGTTTTATTTAATATGAACTCAGGATCAAAGGGCTTAGTTAGGTACATGTCTGCACCTTTCTCAAGTCCCTTTTTCTTATCATATTCCTGCCCTTTTGCTGTTATTAAAACAACATAAATACTATCTCCATATTTTGTTTTAACTCTATGGCATATATCATACCCGTCTATTTTAGGAAGCATTATATCTAAATATACTAACTGAGGCTGTTCTCTTTCTATTATTTCAAGAGCTTCTTCTCCGTCTACGGCTTCGAAGATTTCCGTTCCATCCTCTTCAGTTTCTTCTAGAATTATGTGCATTAATTTCCTTATATTTTCTTCATCATCTACTATTAAAATCTTTTTCATATATATTCCTCCTATATGAGTTATAGCAACTATATAGTCCAACTTCTGTATCTTTTAATAATGTCCAAATTTACTGACTTTATATTTCTTAAGATTTTATCTGATGTCTACCGGCTGTAACACTCCATCCTCTTTAGGTTAGAGATAACAGCAGCTACGACCATAGATAAGCGAAACTAACCTTCAGTTGGAGTCCAGACTCCACCTAAAACTAAGTTTCACTTGATTATATGGGTATTGAAAATTTAAATTTACTTCCCTTTCCCTCT
>DINW01000009.1:7010-10993 GCA_002423705.1 Clostridium sp. UBA5530 | reverse complement strand
TCTAGTATCTGGACAATTTTACTTAAAAGTTATCCCCAAAATAACAACTTTAGCTTTCTTAACTACCTTATTTGCAAGTATGAGTTTCTTTATTATTGCATCGGCAACAAATTCACCCATACCATCATTTATCTTTCTACCCGATAAAATAATTTGACTATGATATCCTAACTTTTCTGCTTCATATATAAAATAATAAGGATCTACACCAATACAGTGTCCACCAACCAATCCAGGATAGAATCCTAAAGCATTCCATTTTGTATTCATTGCTTCGATAACTTCCTTAGTATCAATTCCCATACGATCAAAAACCATAGCAAGTTCATTCATAAAAGCTATGTTGATGTCTCTTTGACTATTTTCTACAACTTTAGCTGCCTCAGCTACTCTAATAGAGCTAGCCTTATGCACACCGGCTTCTATTATTAGTTCATAGACTTTTGATATCTCATTAAGTGATTGTTCATCAATACCAGAAACAATTTTTTTAATAGTTTCAAGTCTATGCACTTTATCACCTGGATTAATACGTTCTGGAGAGTAACCAACCTTAAAATCAACCCCACATTTCAGACCAGACTCTTTTTCAAGTATAGGTATACATACATCCTCAGTAACTCCTGGNNTATTCATATACTACAATTGAGCCTTTAGATAAGTTTCTACCAACAGTAGCACTAGCACTTTCTACTGGTGTTAGGTCGGGAGTCTTATCTGAATTTATAGGTGTTGGCACAGCGACTATATGAAACTTGGCTTCTTTTAATCTATTTTCATTCGATGTAAAATCTACAGTAGTTTGTCCTATTGCTTCATTTCCTACTTCATTCGTAGGATCAATTCCTTTTTTATACAATTCAATCTTGTGTTTATTTAAATCAAATCCGATTACATCAACTTTTTTAGCGAATGTCACTGCTAATGGCATGCCGACATAACCAAGACCGACAATTGCTATTTTTTCTTCTCGTTTTAATATTTCTTCATACAAACTCATAATTTTTTCCTCCTGTTACTTTTTTCACTTCTAAGTTAAGTTATATATTTTTTTGAATAAGCTTAAGCTTCTTTTTAACTAATTGATTTATATTTATAACTTTTTTTAGATAGTTAAATCTTTCCTTATTAATATACTTATATAGGAAGTAAGAAGCTATTGGATACACAATAATTCCAGTAAGAACTTGCATAATTAAACCAATAATAGAGTCATATGTTATTTTCTCAACAATTTCAACCATAACAAACATTAACATACCAGAAATGAGAAACATATAATTATCCTTTATATAAGTAATGATGTCCAGCTCTCTCCTAACAGAAGATGTTTGATAAATCATAACAGTAAACTCAGCAGTTAATGTACCAATAACAGCACCTTTAGCTCCATATCTACCAACAAATATAATGTTTATTATGAAGTTAATAATAGCACCCAAAATTACCGAAGTCACATAGCTTTTATCATTTTCAGTTGGAATTAGGTATTGAGTCCTTATAACTTGTGCCCATGATGTGAATACTNNGAATACTACTACAGGAGATAAAAATGCAATAATTTCTCCAGATTTAATAAAGCTATTTCCAAAGTATATAGGTGCAAGTCTATCAGATATTGCCATTAAACCAAACATCATCCCAATTGAAAGGAATAGAGTAAACTGCATTGAATCTCTAATGTATATCTTTCCTTTAGTTACTTCTTTGCTAGCAAACAAATTGGACATTTTAGGTAACATTACCGTTCCTAGTGCCGTTATGATCCCTAATGGGACCATAACAATATGGTCTGCATTTTCATATAATCCTGTCTGCACCATATTACTTAAAGCACCAATCATAACCTTATCCATTATGCGATAGACGCTTACAGCTATAACTGGTATAAATAATATAAAATTTGGCTTAACATGGCTCATAATTTGCTTGATACTAGGTCTTATAAAAACAATAAACCTTTTTATAAATAGCCATAACGTGAATTGACTAATAAAAGTGCCAAATGATAATATAAATGCGTAAGTCACTAAATCTTTTTCTGTTTTTACAAATAAGAACACCATGCAAGTAGTAATTATTCTTATTATTACATTCCTTGTTACAGTTATCTTAAACTGCTCCAATCCAAAATAAAACCAGTTAATATCAAGTAATGCTGAAGCTACTAATACTGATTGGACTATTAACACACCTTTATATCGATATGAGGTTGATAATATANNCCACACATTGCTAACAATGAAGTAATGACTTGCACTGTATAGATGCTCCAAAAAGTTGTGCTTAAATTATATTTATCTTTACTTACTTTTGCTATTGTTCTATTTCCATAATTATTTAAACCTAACATAGTAAATAGTACGAAATACGTTGCTATAGAGTGGGTATAGGCATATACTCCAACCCCTTCAACTCCAATTACTCTCGATATATAAGGAGCTGTAATAAGCGGTAAAGCTATATTTAATAGTTGATATGATACGTTATATATAAAATTCTTCTTTATGCTCATCCATATCTTCCTTAACAATTTTCTTCAATAGACAACTTCTTCTTTTTGATTTTTAATTTTACGCTATCAAAAATCTTTTTTAACACATAATATACAAACTTCAATCCACAAATATAAGTATATTTTACTAAAACTCGGATTGATTGTATAAACTCTCCTTGACCTAAATAATCGCATAACAGCGCAGAATAGTGTTTTGCATAAACCTCTTTTTTAAACCCACTATTAATAGCATCTATTTTTTCAATATACAACTTAAACTGTGTAAGAAATAATTCTTTTAACTGTTCATATTCTTGGCCATGCAATGCATTATCAATACCATTTCCGCAAATTCTCACTAATGGTTCTTCTACAACACCAATTTTATAAAATTCAAAAAATCGCAACAGAAATTCAAAGTCTTGGTGACGTCGAAATGTTTCATCAAAGCCATTAAGCTTTTCATAGCAACCTCTCTCAATCATAAGGGAACATGTTGTTGGAGTAAAACTTAAATCTAGTATTTCCTTTGTTAAATCACCAGTCAAATTGGATTTAATCAATGTATCATTCTGATATCTCCAACAATATACGGCTGGAAATTCCTTATGTATCAATAAATATTTAATTTGTTTTTCAATCTTAGTACTTAAGAAAATATCATCATCATCTAGAAAACCGATATATTTGCCTTCTGAATTTATAAAACCTGTATTTCTCGCTGCAGCTCCATTCTTATTTTTCTCATGCTTAATATACTTAACCTTTGGATTTATTGAGTATTCAGACATAATTAATTCGGTTGTTTTCCTAAAATTTGTTTCTGGATTATTATCGTCAACAACGATAACTTCAATATTTTCATATGTTTGCTCTAATACTGAATCAACAGCACGTTTAAGAGAATATGAACCTTTATATGTTGGAATTATAATACTAACTAATGGATTACTAGACATTAGTTTCACCTCCGAAGTCATTTTTAAGCATAACACTTGATACATTTATTCTTCTGTTTTTAAAGATGAGTCCATAAGCAATAAAACCCCAAATTGCTTTGTCTTTAAATAGGTATATACTAAAGAATAATTTTGGAAACCAAAGCCCTAAAAAAAGAATTCCTATAATTTTAAGATAATTATCTTGTTTAGCAATTCTTATAAATGAGTTAATTATTAATCCAAAAAATAATATTGATCCAATTAATCCATATTGCGTTACTAAATCAAGAATAATATTATGAGTATAAATACCATACTTATCATGAAAAGATCCAGTTCCATTCCCTAAAATAAAATTTTCTCTAATCATTGTAATTGCATTTTCCCATATTGTTAACCTGCCTGAAAATAGAGATTGCCAATCTTTTGTTTCAAAAAATAGTTGAAGTTTATATAATGAATAACTACTAAGCCCACTATTAAGTAATTTAATTGAAAGCCATGAAACTATGTCTGGTAAAAAAATTATGAAAGTAACAGCTAAA
>DINW01000009.1:425-6961 GCA_002423705.1 Clostridium sp. UBA5530 | reverse complement strand
GATCCCATCCATAAAATATGAAAGCAATGAAAGAGATTATTGCATATATTTTTAAAAGCTCAATAGGTCTTTTTATCTGTGAAAGAAAAAAAATAGGTAGTGCTCCTGAAATAATAAATTCATATAAATATTCACCGGAATATATTGTGGGACGAATAAGCATGTCCGACATAAAAACCATCAATATACCTGCTATCAAAGATAATGGTTGAATAGAAATACATTTACTTTTAAAAATTTTAAATATCGAAATTATCACTAAAACTAAGGCGAATACAAACATGATGATTGTACTATTATTACTGTACCTTTGAAGTAATGGTCTTAATAAAGTTGAACCCCAAAAATAAATAACAAATAGAAATTCTTCAGAGAATAAACAGCTTCTTTTATGTTGTTCAGTTTTTATATTTATATCTGGATTTACCATACTATTNACCATTTCACTTTTTTTTAAATTCGGTTCTGTACCGGTTTTTTCCTTTATACATATTTCTTACTGCAGTTATGAAAGTTGTATCATTTTTATATTTTTTATATTTAAGTATTGCAAACGCCCATATTTTTAAAACAGCAATAAAATTATTATAGCTTGATGTTGCAAAAAAACACGCTCCTCTATCAAAAAAGTATTTTTCGGTAAAACCTTTAAACCAAGTTGATTCTTCCTCCCTCANNCCAAACTCAGTGTTAAATTTAATATTTTTAATATCATCTTTTCTAAAAGCTACTTGAGGTGATCCAACCTTACCTACACTTAATACTCCCATACGTTTTGGCTTTAAAAACAACGGGTAACGATTAAAACTCCTGCCTATATGGAAAGCTAAAATTGAATAATCCGGATTATTTTTAAATGCTTCCAAGATAATTTCCTCATATCCATTAACATATTCAACGTCATTATCGCACAAAATACAGATTTCAGCAGTAGCATTAGCTATAGCCATATTTCTACTCCGACTTAACCCTCTTTCTCTCGTGGATATATAAAGAATGTTTCTTCCCATATCATTTATCTCAGAAGCTTCATCATTATTACATTGATTGATAACAATACAATCACTAGTAATATTAAGTGTGTCAATAAATTTATAGTCTTCAAGATGCATAGCCGACAATAGAACTTGCAGTTTCACAGTTTTATCCTCCTTAAATATAAAATTCATACCCCTTGTCTGTATCATATATTTCTGCATGAATAGCAGTTTTTTGTTCTTCAATTGAAGGAAGTTTCATGTAATTTCCATATCTTAGCTCTAAGTAATCTTTAATTTTAGTAGGTCCCATTAAAAAATATTTTTCAAAAGGAACATCTGTCGGCTCTGCAAACATCTCTTTATTAAATAATCCCTGATTAAACTTGGCTTTAGTTATATAATAAGAATATACATAATCGCTACTTAGCTTTTCATACTTATAAATCATTTTGTAACAAAGAGTTGACAACAATTTATTAGGTAAAATTTTTAACGTATACAGTAGCACTTTCTGTATCGCTGTCTTTGGTTTCCAATTACGCTGAGAAAGAGCAACCAAAGTTACATATTTGGACATATAATAAATAATGTTTTGTAGAAACTTGTTTGTAGGGCATTTATGTAAAATCATAATATCTACATAGATACCATGATGCATGTCCTTACAATCCTTAAAATTATCCTCTATAAAAGTTGTACCATTCATGCGTACCTTAGCATATTCTAAGTATTCATCAACTATCTTCCATTCTTGTAATACAAACTTATCACTTTTAATTTCATCAAACTTTTTTTTAAACTTTTCATAATTATTAGGAGTCATAAATATATCCAGGTCATCATCCCAAGGAATGAACCCGCCATGACGCACTGCCCCAAGGGCTGTCCCACCCATGATGTAATAAATAATATTATTTTCACGACAAACTTTATCAATGAATATCATTATTTCTAAAATTTTATTTTGAACATCTTTTATAGACTGATTCTTCATTATAACTCACCATCTTATATTTTTTTTGCTAAAAAATAAAACCTTCCTAACAATTTATTCATAAAAGGAACTCTTAATAAATACTTAACCATATATTTTATGGAATTAAATATTATGTTTTTTACTTTAGCCTTAACAATGTTACTATTCCATCTATGTGGATGTGTGCTAACTATTACAGTACTTTTATCTTTAATTATCTTTAATACTTTATCTAAGTTATCAAGAGAAATGTCCTTTTCTGAACTATCTAAAAGATCATTATTCTCCGGATCAAATATTATTTTCCAACCATACCCTGCGTCAGAAATATATTTATAATCCTTATTCAACGTACTTTTAAAGTTTACCATAATATCTGAAATATCATTAAATGATTCTGCTATGCTAGTATCTCGAAAAAAATCTCTATTAGATGAAAATCCCTTTCTTTCAATGACAGGATTACCATGTTGACAAACAGTTTCAACATTAAATCCGTACTTATTAAATAGTTTTACATTTCTCTCAAATTCTTCTTTAGCTCTTTTTAAATCTCCATTATTACTATCCATCACATCATGATGATATGAGACTTCATGTCCAAGTTCCTGAATCTTCTTTAATATATTAATATTTTTTTTATTATTGAGGAGGTATGCTTGAACATAATAAGACCCTTTATGTGAATATTTGCTTTCAATTTGCGCTAACTTTAGAGCTTTCTTCAGGTTTGTCTCTACATCATGCTTTAATATCAGAAACTGCTCGTCAGATTTATTTTTTAATGCTGTTGATGCAGTTATACTTTTAATTTTGCTGGTCCTTAGATCTTGACAAAACTTATCCCACTCCCTATATATAAACATTCTTACTTTCCTTCCATAAATATTAATATAAGCTTCTTAACAACTAGATATTAGTTAACTGATTCCCTAAGGAACTTTTCATATATGAACCCACGTAATGAATTAGGCATAACGACTTGAACTAAAAACCGTGCTAAAACAGCAAAAATATATGTATTTAGCCCAATAATTTTATTCTTTAACATATATCTTTGTAGTGCTGCTTCACTTTTAAAATATTTCCATCCGCCTCGACGCTTATATCTATCTTCAGAAATTCTTACATAAACAAGGCAATCTTTAAGATTTTTAAATTTACAATTATTAAGATACATACGTATCCATAAATAGTAATCTTCCTCACAATACCAATCCTTATATCCGCCAGCNNATCTGACTAAATGGACATCTTTTTTTAAGAAATTCCTTTATTTCTTTATCTTCTAATGGTCTTGAATCCGCACATATCATGTTATCTATAGTATCTATAAAACTAATATCTGCGCCACCAACTATACTTAGATCCTTGTCTTCTTCAAAGCAAGCTATTTGTTTCTCGAATCGGTCTGATACACTAATATCGTCTGCATCCATAATAGCAACATAGTCATATCTGCAATTTTTAATTCCAACACGTCGCGCGTTTCCATGTCCCATGTTTTTTGATAATCTCACCACTTTAAAAGATTTATACTTTTGAAAATCAATAATCACATTATCAATATCATTAGGAACAGGTCCATCAACAACAAGTACCACTTCATCTGGTAAATGCGTTTGATTATAAATACTTTGAAGCGCTTCTCTAAAATGTTCTGGATTGTCTTTCCCATATACGCATATTGATACTGAGAATTTTAAGTCCGACACTCTTTCATCCCCCTGTTCTTTTAAATTAATTTCTACTTCGCCTTTTCATTTCCTTACGATATTTACTAATAGATTGTATTGTAAACAAAAACCATGGCAGAGGATCATCTATAGAAAAGATTTGATCCGTTGTATTTTTAATACTAAACCATGATGGTATTGCTTTAAATCTATCTTTAGAATTTATAAACCATAATAAATCTGTATGCAGACATCTTAGCCTAATATCTTCTTTATAAGTTCTGTATTCGGTGACACCTTGCCCAAATCTGCTTTCTAGAATTTGCTTTGCTATGTTCATCCCCACAAGATAACAAAGCTTTACATTAGCTGATATTCTAGCATTAACTTCTATTATCTTTGGTGTGTTATCTCTAGGATCTAGCATTAAATCTACATCACAATAACCCACCCACTTCATCTTTTTAAGTAGCCTACTACATATATCAATTATATCTGGTCTATCTACTGTAACACACAGGGTACTTGCTCCCCCATCAATAGGAAACCATCTACATTTTTCAGCCACTAATGCTGTTTTAACATTTTGATTTTCGTCTAAAAACATATGGACATTATATTGCTTCCCTGTTTGTGGAATATATTCCTGCACAAACATAGGACCTAATGCTTTATTATACTTGCTGAGTATATTTTTCAACTCTCTTTCTGTACTTGCAGTACGAAATCCTATCGAGCCACAAGCACTGCGCGGCTTGACAACAACAGGATATTCAATTTCTTTAACAGCTTCAATGGAATCCACATTCAAAATTGTTTTAGGACAAGGTAGTCCCTCTTCCATGCATAAAACCATAGTATTTAATTTATCATAAGCCAAATTAAATATCTCAGCATCATTTGTTTCTATAACAGCATATTTACTAAAGTAGGTTTTATTTTGAGCTAAAACATTTGCTGTGAAGTCAGACATTGGTACTACTAAATCATATTTTTTTGTTTTAAGTAATTCTTCAATTGTATTAAAAGCAATTTCAGCGTCATCATCGATACCTTTTATAACTATCTTTTCTTTCGGGTATTTTGATGTATTTCCTAGATCTAATGATGTTGAATTTAGTGTGGTAACTATACAACCAAGATCTGAAAACGCCTTTGCCATTGGAAGAGTCTGTCTACTGCCACCCTCAGTAAGCAGAACTCTAATATTTTTTTTATCCNNCATATACCTATAGTGCTTTTACTTTTCATATTAGCTAAATATGATTCTCCAAGTAAGTTGTATTCTTTAGGATACTTGAAGTCTGTTTTACCTGACATCACTTGTAGAATAATAATAGCCGTCTTAACAGTTAATTTTATGTCATACCACATACTATGATTTCTGACATAAAAAAGCTCTATTTCTAATTTCTTCGGTAAAAAGTCTGAAACATATTCATCTTCATTTTGATAATGCTCCCCATGAGTATACTCAAATAAACTAGCAGGACTTGTAAGTCCTGGCTTTACGTCATATATACTCTTATATTTTCCTACATAGATTTCTTCCGCTATTGATATATCTTCTGGCCGTGGACCAACTACTGACATTTGATTAAGCAAAATATTTACTAATTGTGGTAATTCGTCTATTTTAGTGTTTCGTAAAAATTTCCCAAAAGGATAAATCCTTTCATCATTAGTTAATGTAGTAACCCTAATCTTACCGCTATCAACCTTCATCGTTCTTAATTTATATAAAGTAAACGGTATGCCATTTTTGCCAACCCGTTTTGCTCTATAGATAATTGGACCTTTACTTGTTATCAAAATTCCTATTGCTGCTAAAATCATAATAGGAGATGTTAATAAAAGAAACACAATTGCAAATACTACATCATATATTCTCTTTAGCATATTAACACCCCTATAGACAAATTTTTNNCATTTTTCAACATATTTAATTGACCTTGGATGAGGATAATCTCTTATCTCTGTTTCATATAATTTAATTGCCTCATACTTTTTTTGACTATACTTACTTATATCCACAAAAACATTTGGCATAAATATCGAAGAATTTGCTATCTGAGGAGACCACTCTGTGGAAGATGGAACTCTATAACAATATAATTCTTTAATAGATTGTCCGGGGACAGGCCTTACGGCTACAAGTGTAGATTTATATGCGTTCTGGTGATCTAAATTTACATCTCCATAGAAATGTGTATATACTATATCAGGCCTTATTTCCCTTACCACATTTTCGATTACACTGTTTATTTCTATATGAGCAACATTGTCAAGTTTCATATCAGGAAGTTCACCAAAGTGTACTTTAGCTACTCCTAAAACCTCATTAGCACATTTCACTTCCTGTTTCTTCTTAATTAGAATATCATTAAGTTTTGGATTGTTTCTATACTGTGTTGTGGAACCATCAGTTACAATAAGAACATGAACTTCATTTCCTTCTGCAGCTAACTTTGCTATTGTCTCGCCCATGCCATAAACTTCAGCATCTGGATGAGCTGCAATTATAAGAACCTTCATATGAATAACCCCTTAATAACATTACATACTCTATTTAAATCTTCATCACTCATCTTAGTATCACTTGGCAAGCATACACCATTTTCGAATATCTTTTGAGAAACCCCTTCACCAATGAAGTCATACTTCTCAAACACAGGCTGCATATGCATTGGCTTCCAAATAGGTCTACTCTCAATATTCTCTTCTTCTAGCCTAGCCATAATATCAATAGGCTTCACATCACCATTTAAAGTAATACATGATAACCAATAATTAGGCTCATTCCATTCATTAACAGGCATGAACTGAACTCCCTCAAGTTCCCCAAGCTCTCTCTTATAAAACTCAAATAAATATTTCTTCTTATCTATTCTTTGATCTAATACT
>DINW01000009.1:0-374 GCA_002423705.1 Clostridium sp. UBA5530 | reverse complement strand
TAACCAAGCTCACTATGCTGATAATGTCTTGCCTTATCTCTAGCTTGAGTAGCCCAAAATCTTACCTTAGCAATTCTTTCTTCATTATCAGAAACTAACATCCCTCCACCAGAAGTAGTTATGATTTTATTTCCATTAAAAGAAAAGATGCCATAATCACCAAAGGTTCCAGTATACTTGCCTTTATAGGTTGTCCCAAGTGACTCCGCAGCATCTTCTATTAAAGTTACATTATACTTCTTACATAACTGGACAATAGTATCCATATCTGCTGAAAGACCATATAAATGAACAACTAGCACAGCCTTTACTTCAGGATACTTTTCAAAAGCAGCCTCTAATGCTCTTGGATCCATATTCCAAGTTTCAAAATT
>DINW01000087.1:23838-36687 GCA_002423705.1 Clostridium sp. UBA5530 | reverse complement strand
ACACCATAGTAACATTATCCATAGGCAATATATTCCTAAGGTCATTGTTATCAGCAAAACTAAATATTTTTACAAAGGGCGTAAAGGTATTACCACATGTCCAAGAACCTCTTCTCCATGATTTACTTTTATCTTTATGGTTACCTTTATTGCTTATAGGTATATTAACCTCATTAATATGTAGTATATCAGCAAAGAGCTCTTGACTCTGTTGAATGATTAAAGAATTTAGAAGTTTATGCCTCCAATAAAAAGATGTAGTTAATGAAATATTGCATATTTTTCCCGCAGTTTTAAGGGTTAAAGAATTTCCTAAGTTTATCATATATAAAATCCAGTTTTCTATAGGTTTCTTACTATAGTTTAGTGGTGTTGCTGTAAATTGGGAAAAGGTTTTACCGCAGCTAACACAGTAATATCTTTGCCTTTTAGCTGGAGTTTTTCCATTCTTACGTATATGTAATCCACCACAAATGGGGCAATAAGTTCTATTGGTGGTTAGCATATTATTCACCATATTAGTTATTGTAGATTGCAAGATTTCCATGATCAAATCCTCCTAGATTTCAATATGAATTATCTAGATTATTGACCAATAGATAAATTTTTAAACGTAGAATGCAAACTTTTGTTCTTGATTTTTATATTTATTTTCAATAGCTTGTCCCTAACATACTTAAATAGATTAACAACACGTTTCTATAAAACTGAGGTTATATGCACTATTAGCATATGAAATCTTAATATCAATTAATTCATGAAGTCCTATTGCTCATGAGCATATTAAGTTTCACTACCAAAATTATTCATTGTTTATCTGTAGCACTTCTATGTATTATAATATTATTTAGATAAGTAATAGAAAGAGATGTGATTATATGTTTAAACTTATAGCTTTAGATATGGATGGTACTTTGTTAAAAAATGATAAGACTATTTCTTCTCAAAATCTAAATGCAATAAAAACTGCAGTTGCTAAAGGCATCCACGTGGTTTTATGTACAGGAAGACCTTTGAATGGAATAAAAAAGTATATTGATGAGCTTAACTTTTCAGAGGGAACTCATTATATAATATGTCTTAATGGGGCTTTAGTTCAGGACACTAATAACTCAATAATATGTAGCCTCACCTTAGACTTAGATGATTATTATAAAATTCATAACTTAAGTAAGGATTTAAATATTAATATGCAGGTAGTTTCCACTAATGTTAATTTCACTCCTAATAAAAACATTAACAAGCATACTATAAGGCATTGTTATCATAATAATATGGAACTTAAGGTTATAGACAGCTGTAATATTCCTGAAAACACTGTTATAAGTAAAATAATGTTTGTAGATGATAAAGATTTATTAGATGAAGTTATTCCTAAACTTCCTTTGTGGCTTTATGATAATTATACAGTTGTTAGAAGCTCTGAAAACTATTTAGAAATATTAAATAAAGAGGCTAGCAAGGGGAATGCTGTAAGATTGCTAGCTGACCACCTGAAAATTTCAAAAGATCATGTTATTTGTGTTGGTGATGCTGAAAATGATATTTCTATGATTAAATATGCTGGATTAGGCATCGCTATGAATAATGCTTTTCATGAGGTGAAAGCTTCTGCTGATTTAATTGTAGCATCAAACGAAGACCATGGAGTTGCTGAGGTTTTTGAAAAATTCCTATTATAAGCCAAAAAGTCATACTACAAGATGTTAAAATCTGTAGTATGACTTCTTAATTTTTTTCTATGCTTCGATAGAAATTCTAATTTTATCTATTCTTTTTTCATCTAACTCTTCAATTTGCAGTATCATATTTCTATATTTAACTGACGCCTCCTCCTTAGCTTTAGGTATGACTCCTAAAAGTTCTATCAATAGTCCACCTATTGTATCTGAGGATTCCGATTGAAGCTCTAAGTTTAAGGCATCATTTACATCATCTATAGTCAAAAGTCCATCTACTATATAGGAATTGTCTGAAAGTCTTTCAATATTATGATCTTCTTTGTCATGTTCATCACATATCTCGCCAACCACTTCTTCTATAAGATCCTCTATGGTAGCAATTCCTGAAAATCCACCATACTCATCTATTAGGATTGCCATATGGTTTTTGGTTAATTGAAGTTCCTTAAACAAAACATCAATATTTTTAGTTTCTGGTACAAAATATGGGTTTTTTACAAGCTCTTTTATTTGAACATTGTCTATGCCCTTTACTACAATTTCAGAGAATAAATCTTTCATGTATAGAACACCAACTATATTGTCCACTTCCTCCTCATAGACTGGAATCCTTGAAAAATTCTCTTCTAGTATAGCATCAATTTTGTCACTTATTTTATCCTTAACATTTAACATGAATACCTCTGTTCTTGGAGTCATAACTTCTTTAGCTAGTTTGTCATCAAATGCTATTATGGATTCTATCATATCTCTCTCAGTCTCATTTATAACCCCATGTTCCTTGCCTACCTCTACTATAGAACGAATCTCTTCCTTTGATACCTTTTCCTCTAAATCTTCGGAATGGGTTCCGGTGATTTTTACTAAAAAGTTAGTGGATCCTGATAAGAGTTTTACAAAGGGTTTTGTAATCTTTGAAAGATATACCACTGGTTTAACTGCAAACATAGCTACTGCTTCAGACTTTTGGAGAGCTACTCTCTTTGGAAACAATTCTCCTAATACTAAAGTCAGATATGAAAGAAATATTGTAACTGCTACTAGAGCTATATTTTCACCATAAGGCACTCCAAGTCCCGTTAAGACCTTGGCCAAATCTCCTGAAAGACCTGTTGCTGCCGATGCACTGGCAAAGGATCCTGCAAAAGNNTTGCTAAAAAGTTGCTTGGTTCTTTTAATAGTTCTAATAAAAGCTGGGCCTTTTTATTGCCCTCCCCCGCTAGGATGTTTATCCTAGTTTTATTGATAGATACTATGGCCATCTCCGCTGCTGCAAAAAAAGCATTGATAGCTATTAAGATTAAAATAAGAATAATACTGCCACTCGGGCTACTGTCCATTTAATATTCCCCCTTGGATTTTTAATTTCAAGAAAATTATATCATATTTTTTTAAAATATTAAATGTCTTATTATGTTAAATTTATCTTCAAATCAAAAATCGAATAAGCCATATCTTCAATGGTTTAAATAATTAAACTACTCCACTAACTTTTATAAGTGTAACCCCTGGATTAATAGTAACTACCCCGGTAATAGCATCTTGAATATATGTTGCTTCTGGAATTATCATTGAATAAGATGAATTGCTGGCTGGAAGTATAATGATTCCACCTGCATAATTATAGTCTATAGGTAGTATTCTCTGATTATTTACTGTAACAGTTATTCCATTTAATGAGGGATTAAATATATCTGTCAATACCACGTTACTGGCTAGTGTGTTTCCATAATTATATACAGTAAAAGTATAGGTGCATATTCCCCCATATACGATTGGATTTGGATTCATATTCTTTATTATGCTAATATCTGCATAGTCCTCTACTGTAACACAATTACTATCCGTGCAGGGATCTCTTACACCTAAAGCTGTAACTGTTATAGTGTTTATTATATTTGATTTTGGAGTTAACATTGCACACTCATTTATCTTAGCTTTATATACAATAATAGCATTTGCAAAAGCAGGCAAAGCTGAAATCATAAATATGATACCATTTTTGCTAGCAACCGGTGTAATAGTAGAAACATATACACCATTAATATAAAAGAGTGCATTCCCTATATAAGTAAGAGGGGTCACTATTGCCGCTGCTGAAGTTGTGTATGTTCCTAAGTTATCAAAAACTTGAATATTTGTTAATGTTCCCGCACTGCTATTAGTTAATGCTATTGTATAAGTTATTTCTGATTTCTTTCTATAGGTATTTTCTAAAGAACGGTTGCTTACAATAATTGGTCCTTGAAGAGTTGCTACAGCAATATTGGAAGCTGCCTCTCCTGTTGATGAACCATAGTCAAAGGTTAAAATTGCCTGGTTAGTTGTTCCCCTTGTCATATATACCATCCCTTATTTATTAATCTATATTATATATCTCCCACCTTAACAGGTGGGAGACTTATTTTTAAACTAGTGATTAATTAGCACTAAACTGTTCCAGTTACTATTAGAGTGCTTACTCCTGGATTAATAATCCACTTTCCAGTTACAGGATCTTGTACATAGTTAGCTGGTGGAACTGTAATCTGTCCTGGTACTGTTGCAAATAATCCAGTTAAAGTATTATAAGTGTAATTCAATGGTTCAGCCCATGGCACTCCATTGAAAGTAACTGAAGTTAATGATAATATTGGGTCAAAATCATCAGTTAAGATAACATTATCAGCCAATGAAGCAGCAGTATTTCCTGAGTTTTGAATGATAAAGGTGTAGGTTAAAGTTCCATTTTCAATTACTGGTACAGGGCTAATAGATTTAGTAACTGTAAGGTTTGCTACATCTTGAGTATAAATAGTTTCATACAAGTTTAATGGTGTTGAAAGTCCTCCACCACTTACGACTGCTTGATTTAGAATGTTAGAATTAACCCCTAGTGGAGCATATTGGTTTGCTGTTACCTCATATATTATAGTGGCGTTTCCATTAGCTGGAATATTGATTCCTGAAATTACAAGAGGTGGTCCTGGCACTACTACTGGTGCTGGTTGTAGTGCTCCGTTAGTGTAATAACGTACAGACCCTGGAGTATAAGTCAATGGATAAAGGGTTGTAGGGATAGGCCCCCATGGATATGCTCCTAAATTGTCTGTAATAGTTAAACCTAGGATTGGTAATGCCCCTGTATTAACTAAGCTAATAACATAAGTCACATCATCATTTAATACGTAATCATCCATAACAGCTGTTTTGCTACCTGATAAAACATCTAAAACTTCTCCAACGGCTACATTTGAATTTGTAACCCCATTGCTATATGAAAGCGTAGCCTGATTAGTAAATATTGCCATATTAAATCCCTCCAAATCTTTTGTTTCTAATAGTTCTATATTATAGAATATAATATGACATCTAATTCAAAATGGTGCAAAACAGATTTACTTAACGGCTAAATTTTGGCATTTTATATAAGATTTTAATTCTTCCATATCATTGGTTATAAATTCGTATACCAAATACTCTGGCTTCACATAATCTATGATTTTTTTTGCACAAGAGCTACTAAAGGGTTTGTGATTGTCTATCCTTACCACATGAAAGTAAACATCTTTCTCCATTTCTTCTAAAGATAATCTAGTACCTTCATTTCTATTGTTTTTAATCTGTTCCATGGTATATTGCCCTGATAGTGAACAGTTAAAATGCATACCTTTAATATAGCTTTTTAGTTCTCCTAAATTTTCTATGGTATCTATTATATACTGAACTCCTTGTTCTTCAATTCTGAGTTCCAAATTGGTATTCATAAGGTGCCCCGTATCTAGCATAATCCCTACCTTGTCATGGTTTATCTCTTTCATGAGTTTTTCCACCAAGATCCTGTTTTTCATAGTCATCCCTGGCCACCATAAATTCTCTAAAAGCAAAGTTAAATTACTATAAAATCCGTTGAAAATTTCGTTGATTAGTTCTATGGAAGCATTAACTACATCTTCATCTTTATAATCATATTCATAGGTATAGGAATCTGGTATTTCCACATGGGATATATGAAAAACTCCATAGTTGGCTCCCAGTTTTTCTGCTGCTCTTATTTCTTTTCTATAGTTTTCTACAAGTACATCTCTTGTGAGACCTCCATAGGCTCTCAATATTCCAGCTTTATCCTTTACTTGTTTCATAAGTCTTTCTTCATTTCCATTCCAAAAATCTATCCATGTAGGGTAGTGGGCAAGGTGAACCCCCTTTATCAATTCTTTTGGAATTATATTTTCATCCATTAAGGTTGGTTTCATTAGCTCTATACCTTGAAGTCCATTATTTAAAACAAAATCTCTTATTATACCTCTGTTGTTATTAAATCTTTCCGTATCAAAACTGTAGGTTGATAAATTCATTAATTTTAGCATAGCTATTTACCTCTTATCTTGTTAATGTGATGTGTGTAAATTTTTATACATGGCGTTGATTCCTTACTGCATCCTACAATGTTTAAATTATAGCACAATTACTACCTCATATTAATGCAACTGTCATGGGATCTTCTTTGGGTTTTAAAGAAANNAAAAAATAGGTTGTCCACCTATTTTAAATCTGATGTATCTAAGGTGGTCTTAATTATATCTACTATATGAGTATCTTTTAATTCTTCTATGGTATAATGCTTTCCTTTCATAGTTTCGCTTAATTTTTTCCCTAAGCCTAGGTTTAAAAAGCCAGTTTCACTGTCTATGACAATTGTATCTATTGCTTCCTGTCTTATCTTTCTTCCTATATGAAAAACTTCTTCCATAGGATTTTTAGATGAAAGAGAAAAATTTCCCTTGCAGTCTGATACCACCACCATTAAAATTATATCCTCAGGATTTTTTGATTTCTCTTTTTTAACCATTTGGTACCCTTTTTTTAATCCTTCTCCTAAAGGGGTCTTCCCCCCTGTAACCATGGTTCTTAGCTTCTTTTCTGCTAATTCCACGCTTTTGGTTACCTCTAATAATACTTCTGCCTTATTTCTTCTAAAAGATATCATTGCTACTTTGTCTCTTTTTTCATAGGCATTAGTAAGGATTGACAATATAGCACCCTTTACAGCCATCATTCTTTTTTTAGCTGCCATAGATCCACTGGCATCTACTACAAAAATTATAGTTGTGCTGGTTTTCTTCTGCCTTATGTTTTCTCTTAAATCTCCCTTTTCTATAACCACAGACAGATTAGGAGATTTCCTGTTTTTCTGATAAGGTGCTGCCGCTCTTAAAGTGGCAGCAAAGGCTATGTCCTTTACCTTTCCTTTTGGGAAACCGTAAGTTATAGAGGATCCTTGTGCTTTGGAAGTTTTGGTCTTTATTGCTTTTCCATTAGCATTTCTTTTAATCCTATTAAGAGGCCTTATATTAAAGTCTCTTACTTTGAACAAATTACCTATTTCATCCAAATTGGTTTCATCATTTCCTGGGGAATCATTATAATTTAAAGATTTGCCCTTTAAATCCATTAGATCCTTTATGCTAAGAGGATCATCTTTTGGTGAGGGCTTTTCTTCTGAAGTTTCTGAATCTTTCTCTTTTTCCTCTTTAATCTGTTCCTGATNNTAGTTTTAACATTCTATGAGGTAGGACAAAAGTAGCTGCTTCTAGCATATGCTCCCTTCTAACCACAGTTTCACCGTAAAATGCACATAGAGCTTTAGCTGTCTCTACTAAAATTATATCTCCTCTATGGCCCTGCACTCCATATTCATCACATATAACTGCACTTAAGGACATCATATCTTCTTCTATATTAATAGTTTTCATTTTTTCCCTAGCCTTCATAATATGACATTTTAAAAGACCCTGATTTTCCTTCCACTGATAACAAAATTCCTTAGGATTATTGCCATATTGTAAGTTTCTCCTTAATATTTCCACTCTGCTTTCTAGGCTTTTTTCTCCTTGTACCTCTACGTACAATCCAATTTTGTCCATAAAAGCCTTGTTGAACTGACCTTCTTCTGGATTCATGGTTCCTATTAAAATAAAGTTTGATGGATGGCAAAGGGATATTCCTTCCCTTTCTACATAGTTCACCTTACCTTCATGAACCTTAAATATATAAGCTAATAAAGCTTTAGGCAAAAGGTTTATCTCATCTATATAAAGTATATTTTCATGGGCCTCTTTTAGTAAGCCACATTGAAAGGTTTTTTCTCCCATTTTTAAAGTTTCCTCTATATCTATGGATCCTATGAGCCTATCTTCTGAGACATTTAAAGGTACCTCTATTATATTCATATCAGTAATAATATGTTGAAAAGCTCTTACTGTTGTAGACTTTGATGTACCTTTATCTCCACTTACAAGAACTCCTCCTATATGTGGATTTATAAAATTTAGTATTAGTGCTTTCTTTAGTTTTTCTTGCCCAACTGTGGCTGAAAAAGGATATATACAATTTTTATCCATAGCTTCTTCCCTTCTAGCTTTCAAAATATCTGTCAATTATATTTTCAATCTGGGAGAAATCCATAGTTCCTTCTTCAAAAGGTGTCCTTCTCATCCTATGAGGCAATACTAAATATGCTGCTTCTATAATATCCTGCTTATTAATATTTGTTCTTTCATTAAAGGCTGCTATAGTCATAGCTGTCTTTATCATAGCAATATCTGCCCTGTGTCCATCTACCTCTAAAGTTATGCTTAAAGTTGCCGCTGCTTCTAATATCCTATCTTCATATTGAACTTCTTTTAATAAGTTTTGGGCCTTTATTATTCTATTTCTAAGATTTTCCTCAGCTTTTTCATATTGCTTTCTAAATCCTTCCTCATCCTTTTCATAACTTAATCTTCTCTTTATAACTTCAGTCCTATGTTCAATATTCTTTTCCCCCACAACATCTACTACCATACCAAATCTGTCTAAAAGCTGGGGCCTAAGGTCTCCTTCTTCTGGATTCATAGTTCCTACCAATATAAAATTTGCAGGATGGGAGTAGGATATACCTTCCCTCTCTATAGTATTAATCCCCATAGCTGCAGAATCTAAAAGCACATCTACTATGTGATCCTCTAGCAGATTTATCTCATCTACATATAATATATTGCTATTAGCCTCTGCCAATATTCCCTTTTCAAATTTCTTTTCTCCAGTTTTAATTGCATGTTCTATATCTAAGGTTCCTACCACTCTATCTTCGGTGGCACTTACAGGCAATTCTACAACTTGTCTCTTAGAAAGAACTTCTGCTAATCCTCTTACTGCTGTAGATTTAGCGGATCCTTTCTCCCCTTTTATCAGCACCCCTCCCAGCTTAGGATTTATCACGTTTAATATTAATGCCTTTTTCATAATCCCTTGACCTACTATGGCTGTAAATGGATAGGTTATACCAAATTTACTCATTTTCTTTCTCTCCCGTTCTTTCTTCAAATATATCTTCTATATCTTTAAGATTATTTTTCCAAGTTTCCGCTTGATTCTTTGTTACAATGTCTATGTTTCCTCCCTGAACTTCTCCTACCGAACCTTCTAATTTTTCTTCCATATCTCCCTCTATGTCTATGTAGTTGTAGGTTAGCTCCTGAAGAACCTCCTGGCTTCCTTGCCACTTATTTCTTTTATTTAACTCTAGAAACCTCCTTGATATTTCCTCTAAGGCATAGATATTATTATCTTTAAACCATTTTTTCATCTGTTCTTCATTTATATATTGCTCCACTATATTGTCCATGTCTTTGTTGTCTATATTTTCACATAAACACTGCCAACTAAATATGGATTGTATGGAATTCATAATATCTGCTGCCCCCTTATATCCATTTTTCTTCATTTCTTCCTTCCATATAGGATTTAACAAGGTTCCTTGTAAGGTTTCTTTTATCTCTTCCTGTAGAAGTTTTATTTCTGGATTTTCTTTGTCTATGGCAGAACCGTGATATTGAGTTATTGCCTCTCTCTTGAAGGCCTTCTTTACCATATTAAATCCCCCTTGAACTCCTGAGGCAAAACTGCTGCTTAGGGTATCATATCTTTGTGAACTACTTTTCTCATAGGATATGTCCGATTCTTTAATGTTTTCTACAAACTCCTTATTTGTATTTTCTCCATTGAATCCTTTACCATAGCCATAGGAAGAGAACTGAATAAATACCTTGGCTATATCCTCCTCATTTTCCCATGCACTAGCCTTTAATGCTAAGTCCACTCCTGAGCCATAGGTGCCAGGCTTATCTCCAAATACTCTTATGGTAGCTCTTCTGTCTATGTCCTCTTGGCTTCCTCTTTTTTTGAGAACATCCTTTATCTTTTCAGTATTTTTCTTCACATAATTTAATTCCTTATGTTCTTTGCAGTTAACAGCTAGAATCACAGCTCTATCTATAAGTTCTATAACCTTAGGAAAAGTATCTCTTAAAACTCCTGATATTCTTACAGTCACATCAATTCTAGGTCTTTTTAATTTTTCCATAGGGATTAGCTCCAAATCCTCTACTCTGTTGCTTTCATTCCACACAGGTGTAACTCCCATAAAATATAAAATCTGCGATAGCTGCTCTCCTTTGGTTACGGAAATATCTGTTGATATCATATTCATGGATATTTTTTCTGGTATCTTTCCTTTTTCTGCCATATATCTTTCTATAACCCTTTGTGCTAAAATTTTTCCAACTTCATAGGCCTCTCTAGTTGGCACCTTATCACTATCCAGCAAATAAAAATTTCTTCCTGTAGGCAGGATCTTGTCTAAACTCTCTCCGGGTACTCCTGCCATACCTGGTTCAATATATTGTCCCTCTAAGGCTGATATAACATTGTCTATTTCAGGTTCCATAAATGCCAATTTATCATACAATTGTAAAACCTGTTCAGCTGCTTTCTGGAGTTCTGGATCCCTTGGTTCTTCTGGCTCCCCTTGCCACTGTACTAAAGCATTGTCTATAAACTCAATTAATGCTGTATTCCCCCCAGTGTTTTTTATTTTTCTTCCTTCTTTACTGCTGTCTAAATACTCTTTAATAAGAGCTATTATATATTCTTTACAAGGTCGCTGTCCTAGAATATGGTCTTCCTCTAAAGCTCCTTTATTTATTAACTGAAGAAGATTATTTCTTAAGGCTTTTATTCCCTCCGAAAAATTTTCTTCCTTTTTTACTATATCTAAAGCGCCTTGAATTCCAGCTATATTTCTAAGAATACTATCTTCTATAAGGGGNNTCTTTGCTCTTTAGTTGCCTCTGATCCTTCTAAATAATTATCTATTTCATTTAGAACTCTTAAGTATTGGCTATGAAATATCCTAGAAGCTGGCAGATGATCTATTATAACTGCATTTCCTCTTCTCTTAGCATTAGCGCCTTCTCCCCCTATGCTTGAATTATACACATATATATTAGGAAGATTCCCTAACACTATATCTGGATAGCATTCACCGCTTAAGGCATTAGCTTTCCCAGGAAGAAACTCTAGACTTCCTGATGTACCTATGTGGACTACTGCTGATGCTTTTATTATCCTTTCTAAATATCTATAAGTAGCTATATAATTATGTGGTGGTGGGCAACTAGCATCATGTAGTATTTTACAAACCTCTCCTGTGCACTTTGCTCCGTAGCATCCTCTTTTAGGCTGTACCATAACCACTATATTGCCAAAGGCTATTCCTGTTATTACAATATGATCTTCATGAACCATACTTTCTCCTAAAGGTTCCCCCCACATTGCTTCTATTTTTTCTCTGCTCTTTATTGGAATATCCTTATAAATCTCTTGGTATTGGTCCTTAGTCATCTTGTACAAATATCCTCCTGAGGCTGCTATATCCTCAACAGATGTCCATCTAAAGTCTTGATATGCTTTTCTCTCCATTATAATATCTTTTAATTGTTCTCCACTTTCAGGGATATCCTCTACATTGTAGCCTTCTTTTTTTAGTCTATTCATTATCTCTATGGTACTATCAAAAACTTGAAGACCTACTCCAAGGCCTATAGTAGCTTCTACTCCTGAACATGGTGCATTATGAAGAATCAGACCTATTTTTTTGGAATAGTTAGGAGTGTGCCTAAGGTCTATCCACTTTAATATTCTTTGTGAGAATCTTTCTATCCGCTCTTCTATTGCCTCTATTTTACCATTTTTATTTCTTCCACCTAAAATTATAGGCTCTATAGACCCTATAGTCTCTGGTATAGTAAAGGCATTTGAAAGTTCCAATGAAACTCCTTTTAAATTCTTTTCCCAGCTTTCCACATCTTCGTAATAACTTATTATAGGTTTAAAGATTGGTATATTAAGTTCCTGGAAATTCACCACTGCTCCCTTTAATATATCTTCTCCTTCTCTTCTCCCCAAGGCGGCTATAATTTGAAAGTTTACTAATCCATCTATAAGCACCTTTCCTGTGGAGGAAAAGTAATCTTTAACTATGGAAGAAAAATCCTTTCCGTCGTCCTCTTCACTTAATGAGGCATAGCTAAACACAGGTATGACCTTTACCCCTAAATCTTCTAGCTTTTCTATAAGGCTATGCTCTACTTCTAAGTTTTTATCTCGCCAATTATTTCTATGGGTTAATATTCCTATCCATCTACAACCTTCTATTTTCTTAATCCTATCTTTACTGTTTTTTCTTTTTAATTTTAAATACCAACTTATGTATTCTTCTACATTAGTAAATATTTTTTCAGTATCTTTATGAAATATCCCACTTCTATTATAATTATTCTCCATGATACCTCCCACTTCTATGCTTATATGCAACTCTAAATCTGAATATTATCTAAAGTAGTACTTGTTATTACCTCCAGTGCAAAGATTTTGGATTTTTTAGTAGGTACACTTAAGATAAAAATGTGCGTAAAAAAGCCTCCAAAAAAGGAGGCTATAACATCATATATACACTAAAAAAACATGGTGTTGCTTCCCTCCGAAGCCCATATAAGTTCTAGGCAGGTCTCCTGGCTCACGGGTCTCCCTCCCCCATCCTTCCCAGAAATTAATCTCCAGTGGATTGGGTTCGTCTCCGTCTACAGTAGCGGGGGCTGCAGTGGATTTTCACCACTTTCCCTTTTAAACCTATTTAAGGTACCTAAAACTATGTTATTTAATTTTAAAATTTATTTAAAAGATAAACTACGTCTATCTCTATTTTACCTTTTTAAAGCTTCTTACTCAATAGCATATTATAATTACTACCTTGTATTAATAGAACCCTCCTGAGCCATTGTATGGGTTTTAAAGAAACGTGTGG
>DINW01000087.1:0-23796 GCA_002423705.1 Clostridium sp. UBA5530 | reverse complement strand
CTAAATAGTAGTTGAATTTGATATATATATCAACACTTTCTTAATAAAGAGTTATACATTCCATCACTTCATATTACATATCTCTATATCAGTGTATCACAGTTACTATATTCTATAGCTTTTCCATCAAGGATAAGATAGATTTTAAATTGCTATTTATCTTTTTTAAACATATCCATAAGCCCTGCAAAGGCTGTATTCATAGGCTCATCATTCTGTTGTTTCATTTTCTTCATATAGTTTGCTACTTCCTTCTTGTTGCTCTTACCATCCTTGTCGTTAAACCTTTTATTGAAGGATGATGATTTTTCTCTAAAGCTACAGTTTGGGCAGAAATAGATTTGTGCCTCTCCTTGACCCCTTAGCTCCATTTTTTTGTGGCACTCAGGACACCTAGCATTAGTAAGTCGAGCTAAATTTTCTCTATGTCCACACTCTCTATCTTGGCATACTAACATTCTTCCATTTTTACCATTGACCTCTAGCATGTACTTGCCACAATCAGGGCATTTTGTTCCAGATATATTGTCATGTTTGAACTTATCCTTGCTGCTTTTCACATCGTCTACAAGTTTTATGGAGTAGTTTCTCATGTTCTCTGTAAATGTCTTTGGATTTAGCTTTCCTTTACTTATGAGTTCTAGCTCCGTTTCCCACTTTGCCGTTAATAAAGGTGACTTCAAGTCTTTTGGTACTAACTCCACCAATTGTTTTCCCTTTGAAGTAGGAAATATATCTTTACCCTTTTTCTCTATATAAAAGGTATTATATAACTTTTCAATTATATCCGCCCTGGTAGCAACGGTACCAAGACCTCCTGTTTCTCCAAGGGTTTTTGCATACTCTTTGTTCATACTAGTATATTTCTGAGGGTTTTCCATAGCAGATAATAATGTTCCCTCATTAAATCTTGCAGGGGGTTTTGTCTGTGCCTTATTGGTTTTCACCCCTAGGAGGTTTATACTCTCTCCTTTGGTTAAAGGTGGTAATACTTGCTCCTTTAATTCTTTATCATTATTGCTATCGTTATCTTCAAAGTCTTCATCCTTATCATATACTGCTTTCCAGCCCTTTTCTTTTATAACTTTTCCACTGGCTAGGAAGGTTTCCCCATTGATTTCAGCTTTTACAACGGTCTGAATGTACTCAAAGGGTGGCAGCATTACACTTAAAAATCTTTTAACCACTAAGTCATATATTTTTCTTTCTTCATTACTTAAATTTGAAAGGATTACCCTCTGCTCTGTAGGAATTATAGCATGGTGGTCTGAAACCTTGGTATTATCTACAAACCCCTTATGAGCCGTTATTCTTCCCTTCATTATTTCCATAGTGAATTTGCTGTAATT
This sequence comes from Clostridium sp. UBA5530, assembly GCA_002423705.1. Classification (GTDB taxonomy): domain Bacteria; phylum Bacillota; class Clostridia; order Clostridiales; family Clostridiaceae; genus Clostridium_X. The sequence goes on along the minus strand of DINW01000087.1, from coordinate 22,447 downwards.
ACCTAGTGATACTGCCTTCAGTCTATCCGGTATAGTGGCAACTATATCACTGGTTATATACCTTGAATCCGTTCTTGGATAAGTTAATATCTTATGATTTTCATATAATCTCTGCATTATAGAGAGTGTTTCCTTGGCAGAATAGCCAAAGAATCTGTTGGCATCCCTTTGAAGCTCTGTTAGGTCATAAAGTGGTGGCGCATACTTTTTCTTATGGCTTTCAGTTATATCTACTATTTTACCATTTTGTCCGTTGACCTTTGCCACTATGGAATTGGCTAATTTTTCATCAAAGGTGCTGTATTGACCGTTTTTATTCTGCCATTGAAGATTGTATCCTTTAGCATTTCCACTTATGGTGTAATAGTCCTTAGGTTTAAAGTGTTTTATTTCTTCTTCTCTCTCCACAATCATTGCTAAAGTTGGAGTTTGAACTCTTCCCGCTGACAGCTGTGCATTATATTTGCAGGTTAATGCTCTTGTTACATTGAGGCCCACAATCCAGTCTGCTTCTGCTCTAGATGCTGCAGCCTTATATAAATTATTGTAGCTTTCTCCTGGCTTTAAATTCTTAAATCCATCTAATATAGCCTTGTCTGTTTGGGAGGATATCCATAATCTCTTTATTGGCTTTTTAAAGTTGGCTTTTTCTATTATCCATCTTGCTACCAATTCTCCCTCTCTCCCTGCATCCGTAGCTATTACAAGCTCATCAATATCACCTCTTGACATTACCTTCTTTATCTCATGAAAATGTTTTGAGGTTTTAGGAATTACGTTTAATTTCATATATTTAGGTAGCATGGGCAGAGTTTCCATAGACCATTTCTTATATTTATCATCATATTGTTCTGGGTCAGCTAAAGTAACCAGATGCCCTAAAGCCCAAGTCACCACATATTTATTTCCCTCTAAACATCCGCTTCCCTTTTGATTACATTTTAAGACTTTAGCTAAGTCTCTTGCTACTGATGGTTTTTCTGCTAAAACTAATATTTTTCCCATTTTCTTCTCCCTTCATGTCCTATGTTACAAAAGTGTAAGGATTTCTTATAAATATTGTAAGACAAATCTATTTCTATATTTATGAAAAACATATACAATTATATATAGGTAGTATTTTTCAATGCTACAATGTAATTATGTAAGGAGTTATGTAAATGCGCAATTCATTTTTTATTTTATTATTAATAACATTCACTATGATTTCCTTATCATTTACTTTTAATGATAACATATATGCTAAAACTTTACCTAGTAAATCATCTAGGCTTTATAATAATTCTTTTAAATTAAATAAGCAAAAAACCAAGCCTTGCGTATCCCATGTAAATGACAATGGCATGGGTCATAGAGTTAGATTTTGCAAAAAAGCTTTAACTATTCTTTATAATAAAATTAAGATGAGGTTTTTAAATTTTATGCAGGCGATAGCAAGTGTAGCCACTTTGAAATTAAATAATATTATCAAGTGAAACTTAGTTTCAGGTGTAGTATTACAGCAGGTAGACATCAGATAAATGTGCACCTGTAAATGCAAATTCCACATAGACCAGTTTACTGTATCCATGTGGAATTTCAAAAGTTATACATTTATGCTTCTTTGCTCCTTTTATTTATTTCAAGGTAAATAGTACTAATGGATAGCATTATAAAGATACACAGTATTATAGGCATTACAATAGTTGCAACACTAAACCAGGGGATAATTCCTTGAAGGGCTATAAATATGGCGCTTAAAATCACTAATAAGGTTCCGCAATATTCTATGAAAAGCCCTGTCTTCTCTATCATCTTAATATCCTCCACAAATTTTATTATACTGTCATTATATGCTTGACCTAGCAATTGAGTTATAATTTTGTAATTTATTTTCTATTTCTTTTATGAAAATATAAAGTATTTTGAAGCGAGTACTCATGAATAAAAGGTTTAATTACATATTATATATTGGTATAATTGTACCATTGTATTTTTAAGGAGGTCGAATTTGAATATATCAAGAAAACATATAAAAAAATACTTACTATCTATAGTGACACTGGCTCTTCTAGTATCTGTACTATATCTTTTCAGCTTTTTTCAGGGCTGGGTTAATGTAGACTCTAAGGGAGTGGTGTCCTCCTCTAAGCTACCGAAAAAAACCTTAACACCAAGTTATACAGCAAAACTTAAGATAGATGCTATGCCTGTATCTCAGATTAATGACATATCCATAAAGGTTTTTGGCAATGAATTTTCTTCCGATGATATATATCTAAGGGCTCTTAGATATTATGTACCCTTAGATAAATTCTCAAAAACCTTAGGCTTTAATTTTCATGATTCTAAGGACTTTATTAATATTAGTAAAGGAGATAAGCTTATCTCTTTAAACAAAGCTAATAATACTGCTTCTATAGATAAGCATGAAGTACCTTTGCGTGGAAACATATTACCTATAAAGGATAAATCATATTTATCCATATCTGATATTGAAAACCTGTTTAATTTAACAACCAATTTCAACTTTAAACAGCGAACTATCAACTTTGTGGAAAATCCTATTGTGCAACCCTCTAGTGGTGATGGCATTGCTGGAAGAGCTGCTCTTATAAGATTAGAAGACTTCGGTCCTAGTGTTTTTATGCAGGAGGAAGAAATCCAAGAAAAATTCAAAGTTTTTGCAGATTTTCTAGGTTGTCAGAAGATTAAATTTCACATAGCCTGGGTTCCTCGTTATGTTGAACCTGAAAGCAACATAGATAATGACTTGCTATCTAATAACTCTATGGGTAATGTAGGCTTTATTAATATGATGGACAAGCTAATTTTAAGAGGGGCAGAGGTAGGTCTTCATGGATATACTCATCAATTTGGTGATGAAACTAGCTTTTCCGGAACTGAATTTTCTAAAAATGCCAATAGTGATGAAAAATCAACTAGAGAACTGTTGGAAAAAGCTATAGATACAGCCAGCGCTTTAAATATTCCTGTAGACTTCTTTGAAAGCCCTCATTACAAAGCTACAAAGAAACAATTAAAAATTATTCAGGAATATTTCCAATATGTTTATCAACCATCAAGTATTATAAACTTTACCACCCTGAAGCTTTCTGGTGATAATCTATATTTTCCAACACCTTTAAGCTATGTTAAAGATCTAGAGGTTAAGCCTATTCTAAAAGGTATAAAGCATCCTCTTCCTTATCAGCTTACAAGCTTGTATTATCATCCTACTAAGGAGCTTGACTTTATAAATGTAAATTTTTCTGATAAAGATATGACTTACAGTTATGATGATAATGGTCCAATGAAGCAAATAGTAAAAGCTTTAAGTGAAAATGGTTTTAGAACAGTTCATGTTACAGACTTTAAACCTAAAAACTAAAGACTAAAAATAACGGCCTAGGGAAGGTTCCCTGGGCTTCCCATGGAATTTAAGCTCCATTTGGATCTTAGTTTTATTTCATGTGTATCACAACTTTCTTGGGGTTTTAAAGAAACGTGTTGTTTTAGGAATAGACAAAATAGGACAAGCATCCTTTTTATAAGATTGCTTGTCCTATTTTATATTTTAAATTTACCCACAGGTTCTTATGAAGTGAAACTTAGTTTCGGGGATTGTACCGTCTAAGGAACTATCATACAAAACTATATTGATTTAGATTTTTTTACTTTCTTAGTGATACCTAAATATTTTAATACTGAAATTCAAACTCTCTATTTACATATTTTGATAATAACTCTATAGATGCATCTAGGTCATCTTTATTTACAAAACCGTTAGGCCCATGAACGTATCTCATGGCTATTGATATTCCTGTAGCCTTTACTCCATAATTAGACCTATTTATAGCCCCTGCATCAGTGCCGCCTCCGTCTATTACGTCTCTTTGATATTTTATTTCATTATCCTCACAGCAGTTTATCATCTCGTCAACTAGGTACTCATCACATATTACACTTCCATCAGAGATTTTTATTGCTGTGCCGCCCCCTAATTTGTTGCTTCCCTCTGGAGCATTTGGATAGTCATTACTATTAGTTACATCTAAAGCTATTCCTATCTCTGGCTTAATTCTATTAGCAGCAACAGTGGCCCCTCTTAGTCCTACTTCTTCCTGTACTGAAAATACACAATATACATCATTGTATGGGTTTTCCATTCTCTTTAAAGCCTCTATTAATATATAACAACCAGCTCTATTATCTAAAGCCTTTGACATTACATTGTTGCCTTTCAATTCAACATAGTCCCCAACATAGTTTGCTATGTCACCTATCTTTATATACTTTTCTGCATCCTCCTTAGACTCTACACCAATATCTATATAAAGCTTTTTAATATTATTTTTTATTCCGTCAACATCAACGCTAGCGTTTACTACGCCTTCAACTCCATTTCTAAATTTAACTCTGTTCATTATAGTAGGAACTATAGGAATTCCTCCCAAGGCTCTAACTCTTAAAAATCCCTTGTCATCGATTTCTATAACTTGAAATCCTATCTCATCCATATGAGCTGATGCCATTATTCTCTTCTTATTTTCCCCATGACCTTTTTTCAATACAATAAGGTTACCTAAATCATCAACTGTAACCTCATCCCCGATTCCCTTAATCTCTTCTTTAATTATCTCTCTGATTTCTCTCTCGTATCCACTTACGCCAAAGGCTCCACATAATCTCTTTAAAAGCATATATTCTCTCTTCCCTTCTATGTAAATATTTTAACCATATTTACTATTATTCGACATTTCCATTAAGAAATCCTTTATAAAGTGAATAAAAAAGCTGCTTTTGACCATAATATTATTTTATGGAGGTGTTATAAATGTCTTATTCTTCTATATTTATATATTTATTAATCTTATTAGCTATAAATAAACTTTTAGATAAAATAAACTCATCAATTAATTCTAAAAAATCCTATTTTAAAATACTGTCTAGAAAAACTCTTAGTACGGCGCCTTATGGTGCCTTTGTAAGTTGGTGCTATATTCTTTTTAGATTGCAAGGTTGTAAAGATACAAAAATCATAAATATAAATAAATCCCTAGAGCCTAATATATCTTTTACTTCTTCCAGTGGGGTTGGTTATGGTTGGGTATTACAAAAAACATTAAAAAACTCCCCCTGTAATGAAGATGATTTTAACTGCATTACCTTAGAGGAGGTAGAAAATATCCTAGGATATACTATAAGGAATAATATATCTAAAGCCTTCATAGTTACATCTGGAAATTTTTCTAAAGAAGCTTTAGAATTTATGGCTTTGATGAGTCACCATTGTAACATCATCCCATTGGACGGAGTAGCTATTACTTCTCAGTTCATGGCTTTGAAGGGAGGCATTCCTCTTGAATATTAATACTCCATTGATCTTTATATTATTGTTATATATGTCATTTACTATTTATAAGTTTTTAAATTTGTTATGGAAAACTTTAAAAATGTTCATCATTAAAGATTCTGCAAATTTATTAGCACCTGAGGATCTTTGCAATTTAACGCCTCTAGAGTTCCAAAACTTCTGTATAACCTATTTGCAACATGAGGGTTTTTCCAATATAGAGATACTACAAACTCCATCTCATAATGAAAGCTTCATAAAATGCACCCTTAAGGATAAGGACTTTTGTGTAATGTGCTTAAAGGACTTATATAATAAGAAACCTAGTTATATACAAAATTCCTCACTAAGTATGTTTATAGCAATGATGAGCTCTACTGGTATTTACCACGGTTTAATTCTTGCTTCTAATTCTATAAATTTCAACCTAGATTTATCAGACATCAAAAGTTTCTTTAATATAACTATATGGGATGGGAGAAAGCTCTGCAATGACTTTAATATTCTAATAGAAGAACAAGATTTAGAAAGTCAAGAGGCTTCTATTTGAGTATACAAACTATGGAAGTCTTTATTTATGCATATAAGGTTAGTACTACATTTCTTAAAAACAAAGGTCCTGTTCATATTTTCATGAAGCAAGACCTTTACTTTCTATTATTCTTTTTTATCTATTGATCCTAGTATACTTTCCTTAATCTTTCTTATTTTTTCATTATCTTCTTTTTCAACTTGGATTTTAACGCCCAACTTTTCGCTTACTAAAAGTCCTAGTAGCATTTCAAATACATTGGCACCATTATTGCCATTTTCACCACCGAAGTTTACCAAGGTTTTAGGCACTATATCTATTTGAGATTTTTCTATGGCTGATGTAAATTTATTCATTACATCCTGAGTAACCTGATATTGAGGTCCGCCATAGGCTTTTACTTGTTCATCAACAGCTATAGCTTTACCTATACCAACTCTGGCCTCTCTTTCTGCCTCAGCTTCTGCTATTGTCTTTATTTTAGCTGCTTCCTCTAAGGATCTCCTATAATCAGCCTTACCTTGATTACTTTGTATTTCTATATTGATTTCAGATTCAGTAAGATACTTTTGTTGTTCTGCCTTAGCCTGAGCTTCTTTTAATTCTCTTTCCTTTTCTGCAGATTTTTGCTGTTGAGTATAGGTCTCTATTTGCTCTCTAGCAATTTGTCGTTCCCTAAGTTGAGTCAATATATTATCTATTTTATTGTCATTCTTTGATGCCGATGGAGTTCCTATTAATACCTCTTCTAAGTCTAAGCTATATCTTGCAAATTTCTCCTTCATTTCTCTAGATGCTACTTCTTGAATCTCATTTCTATCTTGTATAAGCTCTATCAAGGTCTTAGTCTGACCTATATTCTTAAAATATGCGGACACCATTGGGTCTAAAGTTTGATCTACTAACTTCTTTACATTTCCAAATCTCTGTATTACACTTGGAGCCTTCTTATAATCAATGTGAAGAACAACAGACAAGGGCAAGGAAGGTTCAAAGGCATCCTTTGTTATAAGGCTTACCTCTTTTAAATTCTCATCAAAATTATGGGTTCCGTTTTCATTGCTTATCCATTTCAAAATTATATTGGTGGTTGGAACCATTATAACAGCCCCAGAATAAGTGTTGAAAGCATATTTGCCGGGCATTAGTGGCTCTTGCCATACACCTCTACAGCCCCTTTCAACCAATTCCCCATGACTATAGCTATCCCCCGTTGAATCTGTGCCTTTAGGACCAATATAAGAAACTACAACCCCTACATAACCAACCTCTATAGTGGTCTTTTCTATAAGTTGAACTGTTGCGAACAATCTATTTATAAAGTAGGTTCCTTCAACTAAAACCTGATGCTGCCTACCTCTAAAGCCACCAGCTCTTAGAAATTTTTCGGAATCTTGAAAGTTATTATGATATGTGTCCACCTTGGATGCTTCATCCCCAACTGTTGGTGCTATTATATCCTCCTGATTTAATGAAGGTCCATCATGAACTGTTATAATCCCAACCTTATCCTCAGTACCTTTTATAACTATTGGTGAGAATCCATCCCTTTCTCTTAGTATCTCAGCCATTTTAGAGATAGTCACTTCCTCATCCTTGCTACCCATTGGTAAGTAATAAGTTTTATCCTTGGTTATTACAACAAACTGAGCTAAATTAAAAGCATAGGTTCCCTCTCTTACAATTCCTCTTTGAGGTCCCTTCTGCCCACCATTCTCCAAAAAGGCCTTTGCATCTTGAAAATTGTTACACTTTGGAATTACCATACCTAAGGTTTGAGTAGGCTCTAATGGTGCTCCATCCCTTGCAAACACATAGGCTATTTGTCCCTGTGGAATATTCACTAAAGTGCATTTGTGCACCTTATACATAAGTGGCGTTAAAAAGTGAATACCTCCTCTTATTACATAAGGTTGATATCCCGCCTCTCCATGCAATGCTATTATTTCTTCCTTTAAAGAGCCTTTTGTTGACCACCATTTTTCAACAATAGCTATTTTGTTATTGGGAATAATTCTAAAACCTACTAATTTTAAGATTAAAATCACACCAACTATAACAGCTAAACATATTAAGAGTATATTTATGGTCGTTCCCATATTCCTTCCCCCTAAAAACTTTATTATAGTAAACCTTTAGGTCTGCTATATACTCTAATATATTTATCAATAATTCACTTATGCATATATACTATAATCTTTGTTAAATATTAGTTACAATATTAATTCATATAAAACACATATGATTCTAACCCTAAATCCATAGTATTTACACATTTAATTTTGAAAAAATAAAACATCTCCTAAAGTTCCATCATCATATTCTGTTTCAGGGTAGCTTTCTACTAGCCTATAATCTCCTTTAGTGTACTCATTAACAACACTATCCCAAAAATGCACTGAACCAATATTCTTAGGATGCCTCTTCAACTGCCATTTACCATGAAACATATCGAAGACTTTAATCGCTGCATATTTTCCAATACCACGGCCGCGGTATTTATACATTACAAAGAACTCCGACATACAATAATCTGTATCCTCTTTCACCTCTGGAAAATCATTTACCATGGCAAAACCGCCTAGCTTTCCATCTATCATGATGAAAAATGCCCATCTATTCTTTTCTGTCCAATAATAATCTAAGTAATCATATCCATAAAGACCAAGTTTATTTACATCTCTGTTATCATATTGTGAAAATTCATAGTCGTATTTTTCTAAAAGATTCTTGAGAATCTCTCTATCATCTATCCCAACTGGAACTAATTTAATATCCACTTCTAATGATACTTTTAACATAACGCTCCCCTTTACTAATATGTCATATGAAATTTAAACTCCATATGAATATTAGTTTCATTTATTTTTCTTCTCTAAGAATCTCATCTGCTAACTTATTAGCTGTGCTTACATAGTAATCATAAGATCCATCTTTTTCCGCACTAGGATTATTTAAATTATACTCTATAAACTCAATACATTCATTTAACATTGAAAGCTTTATATCCCAAAGATACTGTTCATAGGTTAGCTGTGTTTTGTTTAATTTTTCATATAGACTTTCTAGAAATAATTTTCTTAATTCATCCGTCATATATAGGGGATTGTCCTCTTCACAGCCATGGGTTATTAATCTAGCCGCATCTAAAGAATAAGGCATAATGCCACCAAAAGCCCAATCTACTATAATCACGCCGTCTTCTCTATTTATTCCATTGACCTGCATAAAATCTCCATTACATAGAGTCCGTGGACATGTTAATTGCCTTTTTAAAAATATCTCATAAGCCTTTCCTAATTTAGAATGTTCTTTTAAGCAATTAGACCTTTTCATAATCCTATTGTAATATCGCTGAAATCTATTGTCTAAAATATTTTCATCAAAATTCTTTTCTATCCAATACATATTGAAGGTCTTAGATAAAGCATAAGCACTTTTTATTGCCATATCTTCATTGAACTTCTTTAGGTCATTTCCCTCTATGTATTGTAGAATTATCCAGTATTCCTTATTAAGGTAGCTATGTCCCACCATTTTAGGTACAGGCAAATGATTTCCCTGTAAAAACTTATCATATATTATGTTTTCATACTTATCCGTTCTTTTTAATACAAACTTTTCTTGGTTTACTGTAACTTTATAAACTGTATATATCCGCTCTACTACCTTATCTATATTGTCGTGAAAGCACTGTATTAAGATTTCTCCATTATAGCTTTCATATTCAGGCTTGATGCTTAAGAAAATCTTTAATAGTTTTTCATATTGCTCTTGGCTTTCCAAAGGAAAGACTTTAGAATTTATTATTTCTTTCATAAAACTCCCCACCCTTAAAATTTAATCAATTGCAAATATTCAATCTTTTAAGATTGTAATTCTTAGATTTTTTAGTTAATTATCAAGTTCAACTAACATTCAGGCGGAGTGTTACAACAGATAGACATCAGATAAAAAAGGAACTTGAAAATCTATCATAGCATCATCCACATGAACAAATTTCTTATTCTATTTAATATAATTTTATAAATCTAAATACCATATAAGTTGAACCTCATCTTTATCTTCAATATCTTTATAATAGGCATATTCATCTATTTTTCCTAATACTGCACCCTGCCTATGGTAAAATTTGCACCCTTGAACATTGTTATTTTGGCACTCAATTTTCATTTGTTTTAATTCTTTTGATTTTGACCACTTAACGGACATATCAAATAATTTTGTGCCTACACCCTTTCTCTTATATTTATCATCAACCCTTATATCCCATAGCACACTTATGTCATCTCTATCCTCAAGCAAATGAATATTTGGGGTTCTTGAAACAACAGTAGCTGCACCAATAGGAGAGTTGTTATCAAAGGCCATAAAAAATGCCCAATTTGTTATATCAAATTCTTGTGCAGATTTTCCTATATTCTCATAGCACCCTAAATTTTTTGTATATTCTTCAGTAGGGGTCTCTTTTAATAGAATACCTCCTAGTCCATTCTGAACTTTTTCTAATTTCAGTATACTTTTTACATTAACAACCATTGGAATCTTGTCATATTTATCCAGATATGAGCTATCAATTTTCCTATATGTAATCACAATTTTACACCTCCTAATAAAATCAAACTTAATCCTACATTTTTATCTAATAATGATAACATGATTTTTACTTAAGTATACCATATATGTAATAAAACTCTACAAAGCATCAGTAAATATAGCTATATAAATCAATTATAACTATTTATAGACAAAATGCTACTATTAAGTTAAAATTTGTAGTATATTAGAGTCCACATTTCTCTTGGTGGAACATAACAAATTAAAATCTATGTAAGCTAAGGGAGGAATGCTATAAATGCCTGAAACTGATTGGAATACTCATTTAAACTACTTAAAAGATTCTCGTAAAAGATGGTTCAATCCGGATTATGTAGAATTTTTGGTGCAGAAAGTATGGAAAATAGATAAGCCCCTAAGGGTAGCTGATTTTGCTTGTGGTGCTGGATATTTAGGTAGTATACTAATGCCAATTTTGCCTAAAGGTAGTAGCTATACTGGATTTGATAATGCTGATACTTTGCTTAAGGCTGCATCACTTATGTTTGATGAAAGTGATTACGAAACTAATTTTATTCATTGTGATTTAGTAAATGAGGATATTAATGAAAAATACGATTTAGTCATATGTCAAGCATTTTTAATGCATCTGCCTGAACCAGAAAAAATGATTAAAAAGATGATGGACACAGCAGTTGATGGAGGGCTTATTATTTGTATAGATACCAACTGGAACGTAGGTAATGCAGCAATGGCTTAGATATGGATGGATACTGCAACCTTGGCTTGCTAAGTAAGTTATGGAAAAACGAAAAGGATGTTTATGGCAGTGACAAATGCATAGGCACCAAATTACCTTCCATGATGCAAAAGCTTGGATTGAAAAATGTTTCCATGAGATTAAATGATTGTGCAAGGTTTATTAACCCCTATGGGGATAAAGAAGAGTATAAAAAGCAATTAGAAACTTTTTATGCTGATGGCTGGGGACATGAAATGGATACCCAAGAAAAAGTTGTTACCTCACTATGTTCCCGAGGCATCACAAAGGAGGAAGCCCTCTATCAATATAAATGTGAAAAAGAGATTAATGACTATATTCGTGCTAAAGGTGAGAATTTGATGGCCTTGACTCTCCCCCCCATGTTCATTTCCTTTGGTACAAAATAAGGGGAATAAAGTTTAGGAGTGAAATGATGATTACAACCAAAAGATTAGTTTTAAAACCATATGATGATAATGATGAAGATACTATGATTGAATTATTAACCAATGAAAAAATTAAGGAAGCCTTTATGATTCCTGATTTTAATACAAGGGACGAAGTTGTATCCATGTTTAAAAAACTTCAGGAGTTTTCTTGTTCTCAGAATCATTACGAAGTTGGAATTTACAAGGATGATTACTTAATTGGCTTTATAAATGATGTTTACATGGATGAGGTTAGAATTGAGCTAGGTTACGTTATTCACCCTGATTTTCATAGTAAGGGATATGCAACAGAAGCACTGGCTGCGGCAATTGAAGACTTATTTGCAAAAGGATTTAAAGAGGTTATGGCTGGAGCATTTGAAACTAATAAATCAAGCTGTCGAGTAATGGAAAAGTGTGGAATGAAGTTAATAGATAAGGAAGAAGATATATGTTATCAGGGTAAATTACAGCATTGTATTTATTACTCAATAAAGAAAAACAAATAATTAAAACTAGGGTTCAGATGGATTTTAACCTGAACCTTAGTTTCATTTTATATTAAATACCAGCTTTTCTTAGATAAGTCCATTTTCTTTCAATAATTCCTCTAAGATAGTTCCCTTCATCTCTTTAGAAAGCTTTCCTAATGCTAGTTTCTTATCTAGAGGAAGGTTTATGTCCTTAAGTTTCTTCCCATCTAACATACTTGCAGCAGCTTTAAGCAATACACGGACATCATAGGCAGATGCGAAGACCTCTGGAACTCCTCGTCCTATATTTAACAATGTATAAACTGCTTCCATTGCTGTACGTACGGCATATTCTGTTGTAAAAACTGTGTCTTCAGGTGTTTCAACATGTTCTCCAATAAAAGCAAAATTCTTAGCTTTATCAGGAACAATATTAGGTCTATCTCCTGCTTTACGAGCCATAAAATATGATGTAACATATGGCATCATACAAGGAACACAATTAGCATGATTCTTTGCAAGATCATGAATTTCATCTACTGGAACTCCAATATGGTACAACCATTCTTCCACAATTTCCATGCCTGTACACTCCTTCATGGTCTTTTTCACATAGTCTCCTGGCTCATCTGAAAATAGTCCATATACCCATGCTACAATTTCATCTGGTTTTTGCTGCTTAAAGTGAGGTTGTCTACTTACTGTCCAGCTCATTAGCCAAGAAGAATCCTTGGCTGTAATAGGCCCTCCTGTTACAATTCTTCCGTTGTATGGGTCTCTTCCAGTTAATTTAGCAATATATGAAGGAATTTTGTCGTCTGGGCAAGTTATGGTGGCAGATTCCCAATTAGAGCCTGTAATATCTCCGCAGAATTTTTCTGGGTGTCCAAAGCCTTCATGTTGCTTGGCTATATTCTTCCACAATTGCCAAGATGCTCCCAAGCCTTCAGGTACAGTAGCAACACTATGATGATCTCCAAGACCAGATTGTTCAGTATTGCACCCTAATGTTATGAATACCAAATCCTCTTCTCTTAAATCAATACTGCTATCCTTTCCATCAGTGCTACAAATAATTCTCTTCGCCACTTTTTTATCTGGATAAATGGCAAACTCTACATTAGACACTATTGTGTCATAGATAAATTGTACTCCATTTGATTCCAAATATTTAACCAGCGGAAGAATCAAAGACTCATATTGGTTGAATCTAGTGAAACGTAACCCTGAGAGATCTGAAAGAGTATGGGTAAGGTGAATAAACCGCGTTAAGTAACGACGCATTTCTATGGCACTATGCCAATCTTCAAAGGCAAACATTGAACGCCAGAACAACCAAAAGTTTGAGTTAAAAAAGTCCTTACTGAATACATCGGTGATCTTTTTATCATCTAAATATTTCTCTGGAGTCATAATAAGGTTAGATATTTCCATAGCTGCTTTATCACTTAAATTAAATTTATGCAAAGTATGAGCATCCTTGCCCTGATTTATAGTAACACGTACTGGGGAACTGCTTGGATCTGCCTGATTAAGCCAGTAAAACTCATCTAAAACAGATGCATTTTCAATCTCTAAGGAAGGAATTGAGCGATATAAATCCCATAGGCACTCAAAATGATCTTCCATCTCACGACCACCGCGAACAATATACCCACGACAATCCTCCTTAATCCCATCACATCCTCCACCAGGTAAGGATAGCTCTTCAAGTATGCAAATATTTTTTCCATCCATATGACCGTCACGAATCATAAATGCTGCCGCTGATAAGGAAGCCAATCCGCCCCCAACAAGGTATGCCTTTTTCTTCTCTATTCCAGGAGATTTCAAAGGTTTTGAAAAAGCTGCGTAATTTCCATTGGTATAATACATGGTATCAACTCCTTTTCACTTCATGTTGATACTATTGTAATTTTTATCCATAGGAATCTCAATTGATACGACCCGCTTAGTGTAAAGAAAAACTTTACATGAAACCCTCTGTGTTAAATAATATTTATCAATGTGCACCCCACCTTAGGTGGAAAATAACAGCAGCTATAACCTAGATAAACTCACCTAATATTTTTTACAACAAAACTAAATTTCACTTTGTTCTTTACATCTATTATTTTCATCATGAAAATTCTTTAAGGCCTTTTTAAAGTCACCTTTAACTAATATTTCTACTTGATTTACAATATCTTCAGCCTCATCAACCATGCCGTTGCGAATCCATTCAAGGGATATAGCATTAAAAGCTAAAGTATAAAACCGAGCAACAAAGATCTTCTGAGAATCTGTAATGTTAAATCCTTGAGCTTGTTCCTCCACTACTCTAAAAATATATTGATATAAGATATGATTCATAAAGTTTTCCACATACTCACGCTGTATGGATTTATATGTGTTTATAACTAGCATTTGATTTTTTTTTATCCACTTTAATAGCAGCCTATATCCAAATTGCCATGTGTCAATATCACTATATTCATTTAAGGCTTTTTCTGTTTCCTGAAGAAAAATCCATTCTACAATGTCGTATATATCATCAAAATAATAATAAAATGCCTGCCTTGAAACACCGCACTGACTTACAATATCCTTGATAGTAATCTTATCTAAAGTCTTATTAACAAGCATTTCCTTTAATACCTCAGCAAATTTCTCCTTCATACTTTCCATAATTTATTGTACCTCTAAAATTATTAGATTTTTATATTATGATTAATTAATATAGCACATCATATCTATAAACCTGAGATAATAATTCATATATGCCAACTTCTTAATTGGTTCCTTTATATATCTTATTAAATATATCTCCTGGCATTTTTACAAAATACCAGCCTAGAGGTTGATACCCAACATATCCATCTTCAAATAATCTTAATTCTACTATTGTTTTATCTTTCATGTGTATATATATATGATGACTTTCCTTATCATATATATTGCTACGGGTTAAATTTACAAATTCAGATGAATATAGCTCCTTGAAAAACTCCCCCATATCCTCCTTAGATATCTTTGATAATTCTTTATAGTTTTTTTCTCCATTATTCCAATGGTTATGCTCTAAGTAGAGAGCATGATCCCAATTATCTGCTATTTTAAGTCTTTCTCCAAATAGGTCTTTTCCTGTATCTAAGCCAATACCATTTAATTTTTCATAAAATCCAATATTTTCTACTTCTTTGCCTTTTTCATCTATATAGCTATTCTTAATACAAATACGGAAATTTTTATCATATCCATTAACAGCATAAACCTCTCCTTTTACAGTAGATGAAAGCTCCTTATTATATTCATCCCTTTTAGACCTTTCATCAATATTTCCCTTTGCATATCCTAGCTTTTCTCCAACCAAGGCTCTTAAAGGAACTGCCTCATCTCCACCATAGAGTCCACTTTGAGTATATATACCATTATTATAAATAATTAAACCAATCATATCACCCTTTGAATTGGCGCTGTTTTTAGATATTTTAATTTCTGGAATATTCACCTTATTATTTGTAACTATTTCATCTGTAGGATTCTTGATATTTTCATGTAATGTATCTTTATTAAAGCCTTTAAATATTAGGGCTCCAATGAGAATTAAACATAGGCAGGCAGCTACACCGTACCATTTTATAATTGTAGATTTTTTCTTCCTTTTCTTATTTATTGATGCCTCTTGAATTAAATTATCATCAATATCATTTATTTCCTTTAGAAGTTCCTCTCCATTCATATGCTACAATCCTCCCTTTTTAAATAAACTCTAAGGTTATTTCTTGTACGGAATAACATAGATTTCACTTTACTTTCACTAATATTAAAATCATTAGCTATGTCACTTATGGAATCGAAAAACCAATATCTTCGAATAAACACATCCCTGACCTCCTTGTTTTGGATTCTCAAAAAATTGCTGATAATTATGCCAATTTCACTGTGAGATAACTTAGAATAGGAGTTATCTGGAGCTTCTATGCATTCTTCCATTTCTTTTGTTAATTCAATAAAAATAGCCCTTCGCTTTTTTGCATTTTTACGCTTACAACAATTTAGAGAAAGATTTCTAGTGATCTTTGCCAAAAATACAAATAAATAATCCCTAGGTTCATTAGGAGGAATCAATTTCCATGCAGTATAGTAGGTATCATTTTCGCATTCCTCCGCATCTTCCTCATTTTCAAGTATATTTACAGCTATCCTTTTAAGCTTAACTCCATACTTAAAAGATGTCTCTTCTATGGCCTTTTCATCTCTTGACATATATAAATCTACAATTGTTGTATCATCCACTTGGCTCCCCCTCCCCTTTTCATTTTTAAGGTCTTCACTCTATATAGCAACTTTTAATCTAATTAGGTTGCACTTTAACTAGTTCTTTATCTGCCATAACTGGCTACTCTACTTAGTCTGGAGGTAACATTAGCTATACCCCTAGATAAGTTAAACTAATATTTTGGTGAAGCCCAAACTACATTTCATTTAATACTTCTTTTAATTAATAAATTGTATCATAAATAATACTCAATTTACAAAATATGCTATAATTAATTGTAAAAGTATTTTATGTTAGCAGTGAGAGTTGAGGAACAATTGTATTATAATGGGAACTAGAGATTATTTATAAACTATTGAATCAAAAATAGAATTTATATGAAAGGAGGCGATTGGCATGAGAATATTAACAAATACAATGAGCCGTGCTAAAAATACTATGGAGGTGACTACAACACAATAAATCAAGCAGGCATATAGGCCTGTGGGGAGGAAAATATGCTTAAATTAAAATATTTATTTGAAAATTATAACTTGGCAAAAGAATGCCTTTTACTTTATGATTATGATCAAGAATCTGTTAATGATATGATTCGTTATTTTAGAATTTCTTCCAATGCAATTTATCCATTCAGAAGTGGGGAAAATTTTGAGCAGGTGTGCTTTTTAAGACTTTCACCTACTGATGAAAAATCAATATCAGAAGTTGCTTCAGAGGTTAAATTGATTAACTGGCTTATTGACCAAGGGTGTAATGTTATGAAACCATTTCCAATGAAAAATGGTAAACTTGTTGATGTAGTTAATACAACATGGGGAGAATATAATGTATCATGCTTTGAGCAAGTTCCAGGTATGGATTTAGAGAGTATTCATGGAACGTTAGACATTGTGAACGGGTACGGGGAATGCCTTGGCAAGTTACATCAAACCATTAAAAATTATCCTGTACAAGAAGAACGTCGTAATCATAAAACTTTGTTAGATGAAATACGCGTTAGATTGCAATCTTTTGGGGCATCGGATTTAGTTATGTCCGAGTTAGACGATGTCGAGAAAGAACTATCAAAACTTACTGTCACTGATAACAATTATGGAATTGTTCATTATGATTTTGAGCCAGACAATATATTTTTTGATGAAAAAACAGGTGCTTTTAGTATCATTGATTTTGATGATGCTATTAGATGTTGGTTTGCACTTGATATTGTACGTGCAATTGATGCACTGGACGATGTAATGGAAGAAGATGAGATGGGTGAGGCTAAAGCAGCATTTCTTGAAGGCTATCGTAAAGCTTGCACCTATACAAAAGATCAGGCTGACACATTACCATTAATGAAACGATTTGTAAGAATTCAGGAATTTAGTACCATTCTTTATGTGATGTCGGAACCAGTTAATGATGAGCCAAAATGGCTAATTGAACTTAAGGAAAAACTTAAGTTTAAACTTAATGTTCTAGAGAAAAACATGCAATAGAATTTTGGGTATACGGTAGTTGTTTGAGCATAATCACAAGTTATATTGATTCAGAATATATGACTATAAAATACATTTTGAAGCAGTAAAATAGTAAAAATTCAATAAATTCATAGGAGGAGATATAGCTATGAAAAAGGTACAGATAGCAAGTATTAGTATTTTGGTTATTACCTTGGTTATAATGGGAGTAAATTTGTTTATTATTCCCCTTTGGGATTGGGTTGTGAGAATAGACGGCATCATAATGTTATTGGGCATATTTATTGTTTCTTATAGTACAGTAAAGTGTCCTAAGAAAAGCTCGTAAATTTCAACTTCGAAGTGAGTTTTATTTTAAATTGCTCAATAAAAGGAACTAAATTTGAACTTTATCCACTAAATCTATTAGCAAAAGATGTTAGTGAAGAAAATACTCCACAGATTTCTAATGGATTTAGTGGGATTACGCTAGCCTACAATGTAGAGCTTAAAGAAGATGTTGATAAGGTTATAGCTTTAGCTAGGAGTGCTGGTGCTAAAATTGTTAAAGAACCTCAAGATGTTTTTTGGGGTGGATACCATGGATATTTTTCCGATTTAGATGGATATTATTGGGAAGTAGCCTGGGGACCAAACTTTAATTATGACGATAAAGGAATGCTTGTTTTAAATTCATAAATAGTATTTAGGAGGGGGATGTAGATGAATATTGATGATTCAATGATTAAAAGTTATTTAGCAGGAAAAGATGATTACAAAAGTCGCTGGCTTTTTAATAGCATATTAGATAATGGAGAGTATACGTTTGATAAACCTAACAATAAATACAAAGAAAAGATTAAAGAAATATATGAAAAAACATACGAAAATTTAAAAGATTTTACTCCTTATAATATAGAATTATTTTCAATATTGTTTCCACAATGGGAAAGTTTAATTAATGATATAAATGTTATACTAGTTGTAGGATGTCCAGCACCTTATGATGCAATGGTTCGTCATCATGCTGGAAGAGAATATGTTATTTTTGATTTAATAAGATTTATGGGTTATGAAAAAGAGGGGGATGATATTTTATCACTAATTATAGGAATGATTACACATGAAATATCACATATTTGTATACATACTAATTATCCTTCTATTAACAAAACTTACAAAGATAAACTTAGTTACATTACCTTTGATGAAGGATTTGCACATTTATTATCTTTCACTGATAAAATAAATTCATATAATTTTGCTTCTATGATACAAGCACATTATGATGGTTCAGTTAAAAAATTACAGATGGCATTGTCTGAAACAGATACGCTTAAACAGAAAGAATATCTAGAAGAGTCCAATTGTGGTGCATATTGGAATAAGTTTGCAGCAATCAGTGGAAAACTTTATTTAGCTTCTAATATAGATAATTTACATAATATATATAGAGATGGACCATCCACTATGATGTTAAATATATTAAAATAAATAACTATTAATTTTTATTTTAGATTGTAAAAGGTTTTGTTCATAGTAGATTAACTGGAAAACAAACTACTATTACAATAGATTATATCAAATCATTATTAAAGTAAGATTGTCACCATAACCTAAGGTTAATAAATTTCAACTCAACAGAGGAGGTGCAAGTTTGAAGAATTTCATAAGAACCAATTCTTTATTTTCTCTATGTGGCTTAAATTGTGGTTTATGCCCAATGCACTTGGATAATTATTGCCCTGGTTGTGGTGGCGGTGCAGGCAATCAATCATGTAAAATTGCAAGGTGTAGCCTACAACATGGCGGCATTGAATATTGCTATCTTTGTGATGAATATCCTTGTGAAAAATATGTTGATATTGATATATTTGATTCTTTTATCACTCACCGTAACCAGTTAACGAATTTAGAAAAGGTTAATGAAATAGGAATAACTGCTTATGAAATTGAACTCAGTGAAAAAATAGAAATATTGAAATATTTATTAGCTAATTATAATGATGGTCGAAGAAAGAATTTTTTCTGCATAGCAGTTAATCTTTTAGCGTTAGAAGATATAAAATACGTATTAGAGCAAATTCCAATTGATGCAGAGTCAGATAATCTAAAATTAAAAGAGAAGTCAACACTTGTAGTAAATCTGTTTCAATCTATGGCATTAAAGCGAAATATTGTATTAAAACTTAACAGGAAACCCAATAAGAAATAGATTTATCATAGAAACTAAATGGAGGTCATTATGGACTTACAAAATTTATTATACAAGCGAGCAGAAATACAAAATATAGATGTGATGTTAGAAATTATCCATAGATGCATGAAAGAAGTAAATTATATAGATTATACTGAACAAGAGTTTGAAAGATATTTAGCCACATTTACAAAGGATTGGCTTAGAAATATTATTGAAACTAGACATTATTATGAGGTTTGGTACCAAAATAAAATAATTGCCTGTGGTGGTGTAAGCAGGGATTTTAATCAAGAGAAACAAAGTTTTTTTACTGCTATCTTTGTAAATCCAGACTATAGGGGTAAGGGAATCGGAAGGAATCTGATTAGTCATCTTGAACAAGATCAATGGTGTGTTGATAGTAATTTAATTGAAGTTCCATCTTCTAAAAGTTCACATGGATTTTATCATAAACTAGGCTATGAATATAGAACCTTCCCTCCCACTTTTAATGCTGTAGATGGGTCTACAATTATGTATAAATATATAACAAAATAACCTGAATGTTAGTTGAACTTATCAATAAAAAGAATCTCAATGATTTTACATTAACTATTAATAATTAATTTCACAAGGTGGTGATACTATGAAAATCAATAGAATTTTGAAAAATTTCCGTACTTGCTCCTGCAAAGACTACAGTGAAACAAAGGCAATGCTTTACCAGGAGCCTAATTCTAAAATTGCTTTAGCCTAAACACTGATTAATTTAGGTTCTTGTAGCACACTTCTAAGTTTTTAGTAGTTTTTGCATCAAATCTATATAATAGAGGAGGGCAAGACTATGAAGTATATTAATGGAAATAGCGTATTACCAAAAGAAATCATGGAATCTATACAAGAATTTGTTGATGGTGAATTTGTTTATATACCAAGAAAAAATTATAACCATAAAGCCTGGGGAGAAAAAAGTGGTACAAAGGATATGTTGAAAAATAGAAATACTGAAATTCTTCAACACCATAATAAAGGCATAACCGTAAGAAAATTAGCACAGATGTACTTCTTATCAGAGCAGAGCATAAGGCGTATTATAAGAGATGAGAAGAAATTGTGCTCGTAAATAAGCCATAACTATTTATGAAATTGAAGGTTTATATAAAATCATGATAAAATTTCTTTAAAGGATTTTATCTGATTTTAAGTAGACATTGTAGGTTAAATTTCAAATTAAATATAATGTCACTTCATAATCAGCATGCTAATTAAATTGAGAATTAGCATGCTATTTATTTTGTCACATTTATATGATATGTACCCAAAACTAAAATTCCATTGCTACTGTTGAAGGAGATGATATTTTGGAAGTTAAAGTAGTTCTAGCAAGCGAGAGAAATTCAAATATTATAAAAAACCTTTATCCATTGTATTTACATGATTTATCAGAAATTTATGGAACTGTGCCTAATGAGTATGGCATTTATGAAGATAAATCTATAAAAACATTAGCTGAACAATATGATTGTCAAAATATTTGGTTTCAAGAACCTAATCAGCTATTTCCGTTTATTATAATGGTTAATGGAAAACCTGCTGGTTTTGACTTAGTATCCACTGGCAAGCTTGCACCTAAAGAGTTTAATTATTATGTTTATGAATTCTTTTTATTAAGACCCTATAGAGGAAAAGCTATTGCCTCCCTTGCAGCAAAACAGGTATTTGATAAATTTCTAGGGAAATGGGGATTATACGTAGCACCATCAGGAATGAACCCAAGGGCAGAAAAGTTTTGGAGAAAAACTATCAATGATTATACTAATGGTAGTTTTCAAGAAAGACATGATTCAACATTTGATGGGTACAAATTAATATTTACCTTTGATAATGCAGTTAAATAAATATTGAACTTGAATTTTTCAATACATACAAGTAAAAATAAATTAATTGGGGGATTTGTAAAATGAATTTAAATGGAACGAAACTAGAAAGAATAACAATAGATTCAAAATCAAAGCTAGAAAATTTAATCAGCATATATCTACACGATTTATCAGAGTTTGCAGATGATTTGAAAATTAATAATCAGGGAAAATTTGAATATGATAATTTAGATCTATATTTTAAGTCACAAGACTTAACTCCCTATTTTATAACCTACCAAGGTGAGGTGGCAGGCTTCATTCTTTTTAATAGTGGAAAATATGTTCCAAAACATATTGATTATGTTATTAATGAACTATTTATCTTAAAAAGTTTTAGAAAAAAAGGGATAGCTAGTGCCGCAATTAAAATTTTGTTGGATAACTTTAAAGGTAACTATAGGATTGTGCAAATATCCTCTAACAAAAAAGCAGTGAACTTTTGGATGAAATTTTACGAAAAGCAGGGCATTGAGTATGTAGAGTCGGAAGAGAAATATGATGAATTGGAAGGCAATATTCAGATATTTAATGTGTAATTGAGTGTGTGAAGTTTTT
>DINW01000036.1 GCA_002423705.1 Clostridium sp. UBA5530 | reverse complement strand
CCCTCATAGTTAATATAAAACCTTGATTAGCTGCTTTTTTATCGAAAACAATATCATCATTTACATCCCTCATAGTTAATATAAAACTTAAATCAGTATATTCTACATCTATAGCATTATTATTATTTACATCCCTCATAGTTAATATAAAACGTTCTATAGCCTACAGCGAAAACTCCTGTTCTATCTATTTACATCCCTCATAGTTAATATAAAACTTAGAGATATCTCAAAATAGCCTGTCTAGGCTTTTAAATTTACATCCCTCATAGTTAATATAAAACTGGAATAGGTAACCCCAAGGCTCCACAATTCTCTATTATTTACATCCCTCATAGTTAATATAAAACAGTAGCACTATCTAGCATTATGCCATTATAACCCGTATTTACATCCCTCATAGTTAATATAAAACGGTCAAAATAAAACAAACTGGATTATAACCTTTGACATTTACATCCCTCATAGTTAATATAAAACGATATTGGAGAGAAGAGGATGTAACAAAAAAATGCAAATTTACATCCCTCATAGTTAATATAAAACTAGGAGAAGTGATGTATATACATTATTTACTTTTAAATTTACATCCCTCATAGTTAATATAAAACAATGGAAAAATATGATTATATATGTGATTTTTATGAATTTACATCCCTCATAGTTAATATAAAACCCCATTTTTAGTAACAAATAAACACACTGCCATTTCTATGTTTATCAGCATTTGATATATGTTTAAATCATATCATTTTGCAGTAAACTTTAAATAGTGTTTTTAGAGAAATTTTTTAATTACTTTCAATGACTTTGTACACCTAAGTTTACCATTGATTAGCATAAGAATTACTTTACTGCAAATCATATAAATAAATCATCTATGTTCTTGTCCATACCATATACATCCTTTTTTATATTATGGCAATTACTTACTTTATAGATATATACTGAATCCTCATTTCTTTTTGCTACTTTATTTATTTCTGCCATGCACTTGTTCAATTTTCCTTCTGTTATTTCCCCCTCAAAGACTGAATTCTGAGTCCAAATTAAATACTTTTTTAAGATTTTTCTTACCCTATTTACTCTCTTCTCTCCAATATCATAAGTTATAACAACAAACATGTTCTACCACCATGCCTTAAGGGCCTTATATGGCTCATCTTCTATAAAATATTTAATAAGTTTATAGCACTCTAATTTTATAAAGGTTCTATATGATACACTTCTATTTAAAGCTCTGTGTTTAATTGTAGTATTTAGTTTATTTTCATATTCTCTAATAAACTTTTTTTTACCTTTTTCAGATAAAAAACAAATGCCCTCATTAATATCAAAATCTTCTTTTTTTATTATTTTATTGTTTACACAGTAAAAAATTAAGTTATCTATTATCAATGGTTTAAAAATTTCTGATAAATCTAATGTTAAAGAAAATCTTTTTGTTGAAGGTTCATGAAGATAACTTATAGTTGGATCCAATTGGGTTTCATATATCTGTCCTAATGTGGTGGTATACATCAATGTATTTCCAAAGGATATAAGTGCATTTATCGGATCACTTGGAGGTCTTTTTTCTCTTTTATTGAAAGTAAAATCATATTTCAGTATAGAATTAAAACATTGATAGTAAGCTTTTCTTATTCTACCTTCTATTCCCATAAGTTCTTCTATTGTGCATATCTTCCATATGTTTTTTCTCTCTTTTTCTATATATATAATATTATCTTCAACTTGTTCTTTATGTCTTCTTAAATTTTTTAAAATATGGTGAATTGCACTATCTATAAAGCACTGAGCTAAATACAATCTTTTTGCATAATCTAAATAATGTTTTGCTTGTTTTACATTAAGTAAACCGGATACATTCTTTTTCCTTGAATAGTATGTTCCTGAATAAAATCCATAATAATTATAAAAATTAATCATAATACCATATTGAGCTATATAGTTTAATAGTTTTGTATTTAAGTCCACTTCACCAAATAAGTGTATTCTATGAACCTCCTCTATAGGTATAGCTTTCCTACCACAGTCACTCCCCTCAAAATATATAGTATTTTCTTTTCTCATAATTCTTCCATTACTAAAAATATAGTAATCACTACTCATCACTATCACCCTCTCTTACAAAGCAAAATTCATAATAAGAGCATTTCTTGCAATATGAGGCTTTCTTAACCATTGGTGGTTTGTCATTAGTCAAAATTTTCTTTATTTCAACTAAAGCCTCCTTTATTTCCTTTTCATATTCAGGAGTAAGCTCAATGTCATAGGTCTTCTTTTCTTTAACATAATTCAGTCTTCCTTTTTTAGTAATTCCTAACTCTTTAAGATAAAATAAATAATATAGGAGCTGCATTTTATCACTTTTCTCCATCTTACTAGATGTTTTAATTTCTTTTATATAATCTTTATCCAAAATGTCTAACTTTATCATATCGTCAATTAAAACTTCTTTATTTTTCTCTCTAGAATATGAATTTTCATGTAGTATTTTCCCTTGCAGCACTCTGTCATTAGTGGTTTCAAAATTTATCCCTTTATCAAATAACCATAATTTTCTTTTACATACATAGTAGTAATTTAACTTTACTCCATTAATTTTATAATTCTCTAAAGAAAATTCCACATTTTATCCCCCTAAAAAATATTATCCAAACTTTCCATTGTAACTCCTACAACTTGGGAATATTTAGCCTTTAATCTTTTTATTCCTTTTAAGTATCCTAAATTGATTTCTTCGGTAATCGTCTTGGAAATTTTATATTGAGGAATATTTACTATAAGTTTATTTATAGATATTAACAATTTATCTTTTTCTTCTTTATCCATAGCATATTTATAATCATCAAATAATTCTATATTTTGTATATAAATCTCTTCCGGTATAGCCATTACAGTATCTATGTTTCTTAGTAGTTTTTGTGCTTCATTACTAGTTACATCATAATCTATAACATTTTCTAAAACTGCTATGGCTTTCTTAAATTTAATATAAAACTCTGTCCCATTTAGTTCTTCTTTTGAATACAATTTGTCAACCATTTCAGTTTTTTTTCTCTCTTCCATGAACATTCCATCAAAGTCCCTTATAAATGTTATGCTTTTGTTTAAAATATCTATGTCATATATACTTCCTGCTCCTGTAATGTCTTGAGTATAAATATATACATTAGGACTTTCCCCTATATATTCCCTCTTTCTATAGCACCTACCGAATCTTTGAAATAAGCTATCTAGTGTACTCATTTCAGTAAACAAATAGTCAAAGTCTATATCTAACGATGCTTCTACAATCTGAGTAGTTATCCAAATTCCTTTTTTCCCTTTATCAGCAAATTTCTTAATTTCATCTTCTAATCTAGACCTATCCTTTTGAATAAACATAGAATGCAGTAATTTCACATCACTATATCCTGCTTTTGTAATTAAATCATATAATTCTATAGATCTTTTAACAGTATTAGCTATTACTAAAACTTTGTTTTTATTAGCTTTTTCTATAATATCATCAATATCATTGCATATGCTCCTATCATTAATTTTTATCTTATGCCTTCTCTTATCTAATATGAACTCAGCTTCTTTAAGTCTTATTCCTTTGCTGTTTAAATAATCTCTATATATTCTTGGAAATGTAGCTGTCATAACCATGAATCTACCACCAATCTCATAAATCATTTCTAACCCTTTTAATATAACTGCTGTCATCTCTGGAGAATAAGCTTGAATTTCATCTATAACTACCTTTGAATATGCCAATGTTGCATATATTTTTTCATAGCCTCTGAACTTAAAAGGAAACTTAAAAATCTGATCAATAGTTGAAAAAGTAAGTTTTTTACTCAATAACTTTGATAATTCATTAACTTGAACATAGTCCTCAAAACCTTCTTCCAACAAATAATCTTTACTTGTAGAATGTATAAGTCCTACACTGTCAAATTTTATTTCATTTTTTACCCTTGAATAAAGGGCATTAATACTAACTCTTAATGGTAGTGTAAAAAATGCTTTATCATCATTAATCCAAAATAAAGCTGTTTCTGTTTTTCCTATTCCTGTTGAGCCTATCAGTAATATGTTTTCCTCTCTATTTTCTATAGCAAATATTTGTGGACTCCTCAATTGAAATTTTTGTTTTTTATCTGTCTCCAAATTAAAATATTCTTGAGTACACTGTGCTACACTTTTATCAACAGTTTCCTCAATTAGAACATGTGCAGAGGCACTATGATCTATTCTGTGTAGTAAGCCCTTCATTAAAACATAATCTTTATAAAGTTTATTTTTCCTATTTATTCTATTTCCTTTAGTTATATCTGAAACATATTTGCTCCTAAGTTTATCTATCTTTGTGCCCATCTCAATTTCTATATCCTCTAGATTATTTTTCAAATCATTATTTACTATGTTTTTTATTTCTTCATTTACAGGGTCTTTTTCTCTCTCATGGTGATAAGCAATAACTTGACTTATTAAAATTTGTTCATTTTCGTCAAATTCCTTCATTGGTAAAAATGCTGGCGATAAATAATTATGAGGTATTTCTTCATAATCCGCTTCTACCTTAATAGGCTCATTAAGAATTTTGCTTAACTTATTCTGAAACGCTAAATTAGCCTTTCCATAGTCATGATATTCACACGCCACTCTTAATAACTTCCAGAATCTATCCTCTTCCATATTACATAAGTTTTGAATTTTATTTGAATATAAATTCTTTAATAATTCATAGCTATGTAAAACCTCATCAGTATGCTGTCTTATACTTTCTATTTCTGGCTTTGTTTTTGCATAAAACACCTTTATTCCTCCCTAAAAAATACTGGGGTTCCCCCCAGTAAACTTTACACTAAGAAAACTATATCATCAGTACTATCTACCGTTATTGTTCCTCTGTTTATAGTTTCACCACTACTTACATATTTAACCTGAGCTTTTTCCCATTGACGTATCTCCCTAACTATCTTATATTTTTTATTTAGTTTATAATTTACCCCTTTTAAGAGTTTACATTTGTTTTTAGGAATATATATTGGGTACTTTAATTCATAACTCTCTTCCACCTCATTATGATCATCATCAAAATTGACCTCTTGTAATTCCTCAAACCCAAAATAAATTATATTAGCTAAATCTTCCCGTCTTCCTAATGAAAAGAATTCTGATGAACTTTTAATAGATTCATATATTTTATTTAATATCTCATATTCTGCCTTTATATGAATTATTAGATTTACCCCTAGTAACATATGGGTGTTTAGTGGCATTGATGTAACTTCTTTAGATTTATAAAAATACATACTATTATAGCTTGTAAGTATGCTTTCATAGTCTCCCTGTATTGATATTGCCATGGGCACATATTCTTGCGCACCTATTATCCTATGAATCATACCACTTACTGTAGAATATGGTGGAAGAGGGTATGTTTCTGTAACCTTAAAAGCAAAAGGCTTCTTATAACAAGCTGTTTCTTGATATATTTTTATTTTTAATACTCTCATCTAAATCACATCCCATAATATGATTTAACACTTTCCTTTAATTCTCTAAAGAAAGTTTCTATTGTAAGAATCCTATCTCCAAATATTTCAGTAAACTCTTCTTTGTTGCTAAACACTCCATCAACCATAGCCACATTAGTCCTATCCTTTACACACATATCTCCTAATGTCATTTCTGCTGTTTCAGCTATCATCTTTGAATCTATTTGATACTTTTCATGTACAGTGTTAACTTTTATTCTGCCTAAGAAGAATGGATTTGCCATGTCATATACTCCACCAACTATAAATAAAGGAGATAAGTTTTCTTGTCTACCTCTTATATTTCTGTTTAAAACCTTTACAACATCTAATAATTCATTAACTCTTTTTGCTCTTTCTTCATTTTCTAAGACTATGTCTCCATCTACTCCTACCTTTTCTAGATCAATGGTTAAAGTATAAGTATAGTAACTTAAATGTTGCTCACTATTTGCTAAATTAGGATGCTCATTTATTCTGTCTGCAAGACCTTTATTATTTAAAAAATCCATATCACTTCTGTAGGGTTCTAGCGAAATTGCATTAGATAATCTAGCTACTGATGAACGTATTAATGATCCACCTTTATTATCTCCTTCTTTCTTAGCAGTCTTCATATATCCAAACAGATCCATTTCAACTGATTCTCTAATTGATATGTCATCTCTAAACTGTATAGTTCCCTTTGCCTTATCAACAACTTGTAGATTCCAGTTAAATAAATCATGTCCTAATCTAACCATGTCATATCTAATAGCTTGTCTAGGTGCAAAACTATACATATTTCCATCCATTCGTGTAAGTTTTTTAAGCTCGGATATATTGGCTATACCCTCACCATAGTTTAAACTTTGTGCTAAAAAAACAACTGATACTGTTAATCCTTTACTCACCTTTCTTTTCCCCCTTTTCTGATTCTCCATTCCATGTTAATCCCGATATAAATGCATGAGACACCTCATCAAAAGATAATTCATTTTCATTTAATACTTGTAAAAATAACTGTGGTACTTCCATCTCCCTTGATATATGAAGTCTTAAAATTGTATCCATAAATTCCTTTTTGTTGTTTGATTTTGTGGCATTTAAAAGTCTGTATATAACCCCTAAAATTTTATTTTCTTCATTATTTATTTTAAAATCTTTAGCTATTTTTGTTCCATGCATATATAAGAAACCTAATCTTTTATCCTCTTTGCTCTTCATTATTACCCCTCCTTTATACCTTTTAATGTAGTAACTTATTTCTGTTAACTTAAGACAATTATAGCTTGTCTTATACTCACCCTTTAATATTTGTCGTAACTTTTTATCAGTTATAAACTTTAAATCCTTATTTTCTATTAGGTTATCTAATATTTCAGCCTTTAATTTTTCATCTTTTATACTTTTAATCAAATTACCTTTATCCTTTAAAAATTCTGCTAAATATTTAGGTATATGGCAATAATTCAGTTTACAGTTTTTAGAATTATAATTTGTATTAAACTCCACGTATAGTATATTTTGCAGTTGCCATATCCCTACCTGTTTTTCAGT
Source organism: Clostridium sp. UBA5530 (assembly GCA_002423705.1). Lineage (GTDB taxonomy): Bacteria > Bacillota > Clostridia > Clostridiales > Clostridiaceae > Clostridium_X. Next base: position 52,500 of record DINW01000036.1, on the reverse strand, counting down.
ATCTATCACATCTAGTATGAAATCTTGAAATGGTGATTCTTTATCTTTTCTATTTCTAAAATTTTCATTTATTTTTATAAGTTCATCAACATCAATATCCATATTAATAAAACCATAATAAATCTTATCTTCATAGCCAAAGTTATCATCCATATAACCCTTAAAGATATCAACTGTTCCCGCTGGAGTACATATTAATATAAGTCGACATAAATCACAAATAGGAAACTTCACATTCATGTTCCAAAACATATTTCTAGCATTGTCATTGCTTACTCCTAAAGGCACGAAGTCACCTTCTCCGAAGCTTTGCCCAAAGCTCTTTTCACTGCTACACATTGAACAAGTAAAATAATTTTCTTCAATATAATTATCTAATCCCTCTAGACTTTTCTTTTTTAAAAATTTATTTATATCCTTACATACCTTTTCAGTATTTTTATGCACTTTATCTTTTTTGCTTATTTCTTCTAGTACCTCTAGAAAATTCTCCTTATCTGAAATTTCATCTATAGCTTTTTCTATTTCTTCTCTTTCTAATATAGGTCTTATATAGTCATTAAACATTATATTCTTTTGTTCTTCCAATGCTGCTGCTGTTTTATTGACATTTAAATAGCTTACTTGTCCAAAAAAACTATTTGAGAGAATTGATTTGTATTTGTTTAAAGTAATTCTTTCATTTACATTTCTATCAAACAAAATGTCTTTATATTTTACTAAGTAATCTTCTAAGTCTTCTATTTTATATTCTTCCTTTATTTTTGATATACTGTTATAAATAGAATCAGCTTCATCAAATAATGTTTCATCTATTTTTTTTATTTTGTCATTATTTTTCTTTATTGTTTCTTTAATAAACTTTACATAATCCCTTAATTTTTCAGGCTTACTTTTAACTACAAACATATATCTCTCAAGCTTATTCCACTGTTCCTTAGCTGAATCATACCGGTCTAAAAAATACCTAAAATAATAATGATGAAAATTATTAAGTAAACTTGAATCAAATTCTAAATAATCTTCTCCTATTTTATAACTATACTCTAATTTATCAATTTCATTATGTTCTATAATTCTGTTAAATCCCACCAAGCCAAGATTATAAAACCAATCCCCTAGACATACCTTTAACTTCATTTTCTCACCTCCTTACTAAATCTACGTTACCAAAGCCCTGGGATCTTCTATATCCTAGACCTGATTTATACAACTCCTCTAAATCTTCTCTTGCACCTATTAGTTTAAAAATGCCACTATATGAATTAACATACATTATGTTTTTACTTGTTACTTGTTTAAAACCACTTATATCTTCTTTAACTACAACCTTTCTCATAGATATTGGTATAAATTTCAGTGGTTGTTTTAAGCCATATCCTCTATGGGTTTTTAGCGTTAAATCTGAAATATAGTTTAACTCTTTCTCATAGTCATTATTGTTAATATCAATAAATTTTCCTTCTTTATTTTTCACTGCTATTGGGGATAATGTCTTAAATGTCACTTCCTCTTCATTTATTGTTTTTTCTTTTATAAGAGAAATATATTGTTTTTCTATTTTAAAAGATTTGTATCTAAATTCTTTTGTGTTAAGCAGTCCATTATATAAATTTATTCCTAATTCTAGATCTGGTGTAGATATTATGACTGTTATTCCATTTTTAATCTCAGCAACTTCACCATTTATTTCGTAGCCATTCATAAATACCGAAAAAGTAAAGTTTTTTATCTGCTTATTTTTCTTACCATCATATAAATAAAGTTTTTCATAATAGTCTTTATTGTTTTGTTTTATAGAATCTTTTATTAAGCTAACTATCATCATTTGATACATCAATGGAAACTTATTAGTTTTGTATTCACATTTTATTTTCATCTACCTGTCCCCCTTTTATATCTTTATTATAAAACATCATTGTGGTAATATATCTGCTCATGTAAAAAATCAAAAATTAAGCTTATAAAATTTAATCCCTATATTATATGAATAAACATATACCAATATTTAACTTCTCAATTATATTTAATCACTAGTTTTTACAATTGTCAATATTTTCCGAAATATATAAAAAGGAATTTGTGTCTTTACAAAAGTTCACAAATTCCTTTTTATCCGCATAGTTAATATAAACCAGTATCCATATTCTTATTGATATATATTTATATCATAAAATATTTTTATATACCGCATAGTTAATATATATTAATTATACATATCAGCTACAGTTTTAGCTATATTTTTTATTTGATCTTTTAAATCAAGAGGTTGCAAAACTTTTACTTTATCCCCCATAGATAATATCCACGATATAAGTTCTGCCTTTCCTTTAATATCTGCTTCAAATAATATTTCTTTTTCGTTTATCCATGTTACTTTTTGATTATCAACCCAGTTTTTTTCACTCACTATTCTAGACATTGGATGCAATATTTTCAATTTAACAGCTACAATGTCTCCTTTATAAATACCTATACTTCCATTCATATATTCCTTAAAAGAAAATTTATCATTAACTTCATACTTCTCTTTTAAAATTTCCATTTCTTCAATTCTAGATATCTTAAAATCTAAAAACTCCTTTCTCTTTTCACAATAAGCAACCATATAGTTTGCACCTTTATATGTAACCACTGAATAAGGATGCACCACTCTTTCTTGTGTTTTATTTGAGCTAAGTGAATAATAATTAATTTTAATCTTTTTCTTTTCTATATACGCATTAATTATTTTTTTTATCTTTTCTTTCTCATCCAACATATTATTGCTTTTAACATCTTTGTAAAAAAAAACTGATTCTTGAAAATCACTGGCCTTTTTAGACTTTGCTATACATATTTTATGATATAACTCTTCAAGTTCAGCACCTGCTATAAATCCACTTTCACTTAACTGAGCCAAAGCCATTTCTAAAGCTGCTATTTCATTTTTCTTAACATCTAAATCAACTAAAATATCGTTCCCCTCTAAAGAGTACCCCCCATTAGCTCCTCTTTGAGAGCTAATATACACCCCAGCCATCTCCAAGTCATCTTTATAAACTCTTATCATTCTTTCTTCAACTTCAAGCTTTTCTGCCAAATCTCTTATCTTCATTTTACCATTTATCCTTAGTAATAATAACATTTTTAAAGTATTTGACACTTTACTTATTTTAAACGCTCCCTTCCAAAATGAAATTCTATAGAATTTCACTATAATTTGCTTAGCCTATTTTATATATTTTCATTCTTCTTACTCTTTTTTAAGAAAGTGTTGATAAAATGATGGACATGCTTGTTGCCATATATTTATCAACACTTCTTTAATAAAGAGCTATATACTCCAATTTTATATAAAAACCAATGACTAAGCTACTATGCCTTTCTTGCTTTAAACACAAAGGACAATGGAAGTTTTTGTGCCTTTTTTGACCTTTCATCAATTTCGCCTTTTATTTGCATTGTTTTTTCATTGGTTTCTTCAACCATCTTTTCAATGATGAATCCTGCATCTACCAAAGCATTAATGTATGTTGAAATTTTCCTATTAGGTAACATTATTTCCATGTTATCAATTGTTTGCGCATACCATTCTTCATCAAAATAACTTTTATTAAAGATTATTTGTCCATCCTTTATCTCAACACATCCGCTTAAAGGATGTTTCCAGCTGAATATAAAAATACCATCCTTTTTCAAATAAGAAGCAATCCTTTTAAAAACATTTTCCAAATCTGTAGCCCAACCCATGCCATATATTGAATAAACAATATCAAAATAATTTTGTGGTATACCACAGTCTTCTTCCATAGGAGAACATATTAATTTAGGATAATAATTGCTTTCAGCAAGAAACCTTTCAGCATTTTCCAGCTGCTTTTCTGAAATGTCTATCCCCCATAGTTCACCAGCTTTTCTGTCACCATGATATTTTAATGAGTGTCCACTTCCACAGCAAATTTCAAGAATTACTTTCCCTGTTACATCTCCAAATAAATTCAATTCATTTTCTGTAACAAATTCAACTCCATATTTAGGCAATGCAGTGGCCCCAAACCAGCTATCAGCATTGGTATTCCAATAAGTTTTATTAACCTTATGTATATCCTTATTTTCCATGTCCTTATCTATCCTTTCACTCTTAGCAATATTTTTCTATATAAACTCCACCTATCTTCCTCTTTATCAACTTCCGCTAATGTTCATGGTGCAGTGCTATAGCAGGTAGACATTACATCAACATAATTATAACATAATAGTTAAAACTTACTATGTATGTTTATTATTCTTTTTTAAGAAAGTGTTGATAAAATGATGGACATGCTTCCTACCATATATTTATCAACACTTCTTTAATAAAGAGCTATATACTCCAATTTAATATAACAAATACTAAATATATAGATTTTTATTTATTTTGTAAGTAAGCTCAAAAAACTTTCTCCATTCTGTGGGGGATCAATATTGAAATAATCTGCTACGGTAGCACCTACATCTGACAAGGTACTTCTTACTCCTATATCACCTTTATTTATTTTTTCTCCATATATCATAAGTGGCACCATTTCTCTAGTATGTCTTGGATGGCCTATGGTTGGATCATTGCCATGGTCTGCCATAACTATCATTATGTCATCGTCTTTTATAAGTTTTTTAATTTGTCCTATATACTGGTCAGCTATGGCTAGCTTTTCTCCATAAACCTTATGGTTTTGTCTATGCCCCGCTAAGTCTGTTTCCTGTACATTGGTGCATATAAAGCCATGATCCATAGAAGTTAATTCTTTTATAGTTTCTTTAAGAACTCCTGCTGTATCTACCATAGATATACTTTTACCCTTTTCATTGTTTACCACGTCTGCCACCTTTCCTATTAAAGTAACAGGTATATCTTTATGACGTAGTAAAATTGGGATTTGCACTGAAGGATCTACACCATAACCTAGGTGGATACATTGATATCCCTTATTGTAAACTCCAGATTTAGGAGCATTGATACCAATAAAGCCTCCATCCTTTTCCTCCACTGCATCTAATATATTTTCTAGAGTTATTCCTTGTCCTCCAAAGGTTATTACTCTAGGAACCTTAGCTATGGCTCTAACTATCTTCCCTACCTTTAATACCTCTTTAAAATCTATCTTATCTAAAGCTGAAGTTACATTAAATGCTTGTCCTAAGTCTGCTTCTATATTATCAGCAACAGTTAAAGCTTCATTTACAACTAAAAACTTAGCTTCCTTTCCCTGAACATACCTGACATTGTAGCCTTTTTCTCTTATGGCTTTATAAATGTTCTCTATGGAATTTTTTATTGGTTCTTCAAAGGGTGCTTTAGGCTTTGTTCCCATGATTTCCTGGTGGCCAAAGAAAGTATCTGCTCCAAAATGTGTTAGCTCTGCCTTTCCAAAGGTAGCTTTATCCGCAAAAGTCATACCATTTAGCTCTTTGTTTACAATATTCATTAAACCCAAGGACTCCAAGTTAGGCAGTTTCAAATCAGGCTCATTTTCTAATATATGAACACAGGTGTTAGCACCAAAATCTTTAGGTCTTACCTTTGTTACATCTTTCATATATCCTACTCCAAAACCATCTAAAACAATAACTAAAAATCTTCCCATTTATATCACTCCTCTGTTTTCCAATATCCTATATTAAAAGCCCTAAATAACAGTTGTTATAAAGGGCTAATGATCAAATAGTTATTTGATTTTCCGTCCTAATGCATCATAAATTCCAACTAATTTCAAATTTCCTGTGTTTATACCTTCTACTACAGCCACATTGCTTCTAGTAACAAATACCTGTGCCCTAAAGGACATAATTACTGTTTCTCCCACATTATGATTTTCTTCAATATTAAAATGATAATCTATGCTTTCCAAGGTAGGAGCTGTGACCTTTTCCTTAACTGAGTTTTTTAAACTATTTCCAATCAAAGCATTTTCCACATGAGATCTTCTATAATGACCTCCTCCATAGCAATAGCTATGGTCATCTAAATTGTGGGATATTTCACTTACATAAACCATGGCTGGCAGTTCTTTTGTATCATTGTATTTGCTGTAGGGAGTAGTCCCCATAAGACCATGACCTGGTTCTCCATGGGTACCTCCCATATCATATATCTTTTTTATATTATCCACACATGTGGCGGAGGGCATATTCACTTCTTCAACATAAATATCTGATTCTTCTAGTATTTTTTTAGCCTTTAGTAAAGTGTTACAATTATTCATAGGCTCTATTTCATTATTTTCTTCATTGTAAAGAAAACATGGAAAAGATGTTATACCTTTTACAGTAACATTATCTAATGCTTCTATGCTTTTAACCTTTTCTTCAAGTTCTTCTATATAAAAGCCTCCATACTGGCCTGAATATAAACAATCCTCTTTATCTAAAACTCTCAACATAAGCTTTTGATTCATTCCCAATTCTTTAGCTATCCTGCTTACTTCTTGAGCCTTCTCTAAGGAATATACAGTAACGTACTCCGGATTTGAACTTATTATTTCTTTCATAGAACCTTTAGGGATTTGCACTAGGTGTCCTACATTTCCTATTTTTATTTGGTTTTCTATCATAGTTTTAGCTTCTCTAAAATCCACCACTACAGCACCCTCATAGCCTATATCCATAAGTTTCTTCGCTACATAGGGGTTTCTTCCTAGTTGCTTAGTCATAAAGTATAGTTTTATACCATACTTGTCACCCTGTTCTTTTATATTTTCAGCATTTAAAGATAATGTGTCCATATCTATAACATAGGTATCTGGTTCTATGATACCCTGTTGGTGGAGTTTGAATGCTGCTTCTATTAGCTTTGGATTTCTTTCTACTGTCTTATCTAAAAACACATCAATCTCCCCTTTAATCTATATTTGTAGCCTTATCTACTGCTAGCTTTAAAATCCTTATTATAGTATCTGCTCCGCTTCTCATTGGATTAATCCTTATCATTCTTTTTTCTAAAGTTGGATCTGCCTTTCTAAATGTTCCTGAAATCCTATATATCATAGGCACAAATTCGTACTTTGACTCTGAACCTACTGGGTGAGGAGCTGCTCCAAATTCTGTAGAATACTGAAGTACCTTTTCTGCAATGTCATCCTTAAATTCAACTAACAGCACCTTAGACTGAGCATTGGCTAAAAATGCATCCTTTACTGCTGGTACCTCTCCTGCTTTTAATCTGTTTAAAAGCTCTTCATTTACTTCTCCTTGTATTGCTAAAGACACTGGTGCATAAACTAATCCCCTCATTGCCTCCATAGCTTCATGACCTTGTACTTGACTTCCCCCTGAATAATTAAAGGCTTCAACTTTTTCGATTAGCTCCTTAGAGCCTAAAAGTACTCCTATTCCTTCAGGTCCTAATATCTTAAAAGCTGAAAAAGTTCCTAAATCCGCTCCACATTGAGTTCCTATTGCTTTAACCTTTAATGCAGCATAATTATCATCAGTAATTATCTTTATCGAACTGTTTTCCTCTTTTATAGTCTTTATTACCTGGGCAAAGCTATAACTATCTTCTATTTTTTGCCTAGTATGTTGTACTAAAACTCCCTTTATGTCATTATTTCTTATAACCTGTTTTATATTATCTAGATTGTTAAAATCTGCCCTTATAACCTTTAATGCTAAGGAGTTTATAGTGACTTCACTGGTTGGATATATTGGAGCATCATGAACCAATATGGTATCTCCAGGTTTTAAAAAGCTCATCATTGCCCATCTTATAGCCCCTGTACCTGCACCTCTTACTAGCATAGCTCTTTCAGCTGAAAAAAACTCTGCAAAGACCTTCTCCACCTTTTTAGTATAGGTTGGCTTATTTAATCCCTTTACTACTCCTAAATCTCCTAGAGATAACACTTCATTGCCTTTAAAATATTTTGTTATTATATCTATTGCCTTAAATTGAAGTTTCTTAGCTTCCTCTAAGGATATTGATTCTAATGGATAAGTAATCATATTTTCACATCCTAGCTTTTAAATTCTATATATGTCCTTTATATTATTAACCAACATATCTTCTATATGTCGCTCATTGATTTCTAAATCATATAATCTTGGTAAAAATTTATCTATTAAGTACTCGTATCCTATTCCCCCATTTGCTTTTAAATGGGATTTCCTAGTTATATCCATGGATAAAACAATCTGCTTGCTATACCCTTTATTGCACAAAATTTTTAACCATGCGGCTCTATTTTCATCTGACTCATAATTAATCTTCCCTATGGTATCAAAGGCTATATTTACACCCTTATCTAATAACCTAAGAATGTATTCTAAATCTCCACTTAAGTCTATGTGGCTTAATACCACAGATCTTAAATTCACTGCGAAAGACTGAAATATTTCTAATTGTTCAAGTCCTAATTTACCTAAGGTAGTATGGGTAACTATAGGGGCTCCTGTATCTAAGTGAGCTCTTGAGGCTGCACTAAATACCTTTTTCTCCATATCCTCAATGTGATCTAAACTTGTACCTATCTCCCCTATTATCTTTGCCTTTACATTAGTTTCTTCTATCCCTATCATAAGTTCTTTAAAAAGGATCTTAGATAAAGCTTTTTCATTTAATTCATAAACTTCCTTAGGTAAATAGGGCTCTTTATAATATCCTGTACTTGGTATTATATCTATACCACTCTTCCCTGAAACATCATTAATATAAAATATATCTCTTCCCATGCCTCTATTGGTCATGTCTAATATCCTAGAGACTCCTTTTTCCTTTAAAGCCTTAAATTCATTAATTGTATCTTCTTTACAATCAAGTCTGCAGTCTAAATCTTTTTTTACACCGGATAAATCGATGGTAGTATGTTCATGACAATAAGTCATATTTTTAAGCTTCATCCTCTTCACCTTCTTTAAAATGTTTAAATGCTGTGAGTTAAATTTAGATGGGGTTTTGAGACCCCATCTAAGTGAACTTTACATTGGTGGCAAATATAATCCTAATACATAAAGTATATTTATTAATATTCCTACAAATATTGCTCCCACTNNATAGGTTTCTTTGAAGTTTTATTTAATACATAAAGTCCTACTACTATAAACAATCCAAGTCCTGGTGCCATTGCATTGGCTGCCATCATACCTCCAACTAAAAGAGCAACTTCTAATACTTTGCTCATGGCGGTTCTTATGTTGTCTCCACACTTTTTAACTCCAGGGAACTTGTCAAGCATTTTAGCTAGTGCTTCCAATAATAAAATTTCTAAAGAAATTACTATAGCACCTAATATAAATGCTAATATAGGATTTTTTACTAAGAAACCAACTACAAATACAAAGGTCATTCCTGCTGGTCCATAAACTCCTGTAGATATAGCTGTAGTTGCTATAAGTGGAATAAATCCAATTCCTCTAGCAAAGGCTGTCATGGCTGCTTCTATGGTTTTTCCATCCTTTATAAGGTTTAAGCTTATTGGGTCACCAGCTACTATTGTAAGGCAAGTAGCTGCAGATATTAATCCACCCATCAATGCTAATACAGGTAGGTTCTTCTTTATTCTTTTAACTCTCTCTGCAAATATAGATACTAAATCAACCTTTGGTGCATTTGGATCTGGCTTTTCTTTTACTGCAAATACTATCATTATTATCATACCTGCTAATAAAGCCATTCCTTCTGGGTTTAGAGCTACTTTAGCAGTTCCTATGGAGAATTTACCATAATACTGGATAAATTGTCTTACTATAAAGGAAACTGCAAGGGTTATAAATCCTTTTTTAGCTCCAAACTGATATCCTACAACTAAAGCTGGGAATACAGCAAAAGCAGCAACTACAGGTGTACCAACTTGTCCTAATTGACCTAAAAAGTTAACTGGTAGTTTAGCAAAAAGGTCAACTACAGCTTCAAGTCCATAAACAAGTCCTAGTCCATAAGCAGCACCTATAATTCCAGATGCAATGATTCCTTTTTTCCCTCTTGGACACCAGGTTCCTATGATGTCTGTTCCTAGCAATATGCTATGAATAAGAATTATTGATGCAGCTATAGATACTGGTATTCCATATCCAATAACTAATCCAAAGCATAATGCAAAGGATGTAGCTGCGAAAGCCTTTTTGTCCATTCTTCCTTCAAGATATTCAGGAACAATAGCCCTTAATCCATCATTAAACACTGCAACCCCTGTGTTAGCTAAAATTGCAGCTAAAGCACCTAAAAGTGCTATTACTAAATATTGCATAATGATACCCCCTAAAAAAATTTATTTAAATATTCCATTGATAACTATTTAAGAAGATATTTTAAAATTACTGGTATAACTTGTTCAGCATGCTGTGCTGTAAATCCAAAAGCTTTTTTGCCACCTTCTACTTCTGCCTTTATTTGTTCTTCACTTTTTATATTTCCTGGCATGGAAACTGTTGCACACATTCCCATCCCTAACAATGCTATTGCCATGGCTAAAGCACCACCGCCTCCAGTATTACATGCTCCAAAATAATAATCTGCAGTTCCAGTTTTTATTGCCATAGCTGCTTCTATATCACTTTTAATTTCTACTGCTACACTATCTCCAGCTGTTTTCCTTATTATTGATGCCACTGCATCCTTGTCTATTTGGCCACCTACTACAATTTTCATAACCTACTCCCCCTATATATTTTCTTTTTCTAATAATGTACATATGTGCATTAACATAAAGTTTTTTTCTTCCATGGGCATATCTACTTTTATTGTGTCTTCTATGTTTGATAAAATAGCTTGTGCTTTTTTATAATTACCATTACCTTTAACTTGTTCTACTAAAAACTCTTCTAGCTTTTCTAGCTCATCTCCTTTCTTTATTCTCTCTAAGGCACAGCTTAAATGGGTTATTAGCATAGCCCCATTTTCCTCATTGAGACTTATTTTATATTTATCTTTAAACATAGCTATAGTATGTATAACCTTTTCATAGGTATCTTGGCTTATCTGATTGCTATCTTTCAAAATGTTTAATCTTATGTCTAGTTCCATATTGAATCCTCCTTATGAATATACGAAATTATGTACATTGGTTGTAAATAATAATGCCTTAATAGTTAGGCATCATTACTCCATTTATTACTTTCTTTTGATATTCTATAACCTTATCTCCATTTATTAGCTTAGTAAACAATTTATCTATCATATTATTATTGCTATTGGTTATTATAACAGCCTCCGTATCAGAATAATTGTAATCTCTATTGTCTAACTTCTTATATAACACTGATACTTTTCTTTCTCTTATGTCATCTATATTCCATATAGCTCCATCTATAGTTCCATTATTTAAAGACTCAGTAATTTGATTATAGGATATAGGAATATACTCTACCTTTTTATCCTTAAAGTGTTTTTGAGTTAAAACCATTTGATCTATAGAGGAATAGTCTATTCCAATCCTCATTCCTTCTGGTATGTGATAAAAATCATTGCTTCTCAAGATTAGAATATGCTCATTCACGTAAGATCCTATGCCAAATCCCATAATAACCTTTACATTCTCATGATTCCGTAAATAATGCTCTGCTGTAAGCCTAGAGGTTATGGCAAAATCATATCTGTTATCCTTTAAAGCTTTAAGTCTATTATTAGATCCTCTCATAAATGCTAAATTTATAGGAATATTTACATTGTCAAGACCATTGTATATGCCTGTTGCTAGCCCTTCATATTTTTTAGAGTATGGAAGTGGCATAACCCCTACTATACTTTTCACTCCTGCAATTTCTAAAAGTTTTACGTGATCAATATGAGTTATAAAAGTTCCTAGATGACCTCTTGGTTCTAATCCTATGGCTTTGTAATCATCTAATATCTTTATTGCAGACTGAATAGTTCCTCTAGCAGTTTGGTATTGCTCTGAAAGCTGAGCTACAGTGCTTATTCTATCTCCTACTTCCATAACCATAAAATCCTTAGCAAGCTCCATGGCCATTATTCCATTTTTTTGCATCAACTTTTTACTTATATCCATCACATCACCTAACTTGAATATACAACTTTCTGTACATTAAGTATACCACATCTAATTTCTATATTCAACAATATTGTTAAATATTCTGATTTTTATTTGCCTTTGCTATTTTTTAGAGAAATTATCCTTTTGATTTTAAAACCTTTATACTATATAATTTTATTTATGAAATATTTTATCTCATGTCTACCTGGTGTTAACGCCAGCTACGACCCTAGATAAAGTTAAACTAATATTTTGGTGGAACCCAAACTAAGTTTCACTTGATAAAGAAGGTGTGCCCTATGGAAAAAGAATTATTATCCGTGGATGAAGTGTCTAAAATACTAACTGTACATCCTATAACCGTAAGAAGATATATAAAAGAAAAAAAAATTAAAGCTTCCAAGGTAGGTGGTCAATGGAGAGTTAAAGCTTCTGATTTAAAAGACTTTATGGCACTAGGCTCCTTTGAAGCTGATCATAAAACTAAAGCTATAAAAGGTCTAAATACTTTCATCCAAGGGGATACTATTTCATCCCATACCTTAGAAGGTTGTGTGGTTTTAGACTATAACGTACCTGATGCTTTAACAGCTACCCCTCTATGTGAGAAAATAATATCAAAAATAAATCTCAATGATCCTGATAAAAAGTGGGTTCGTTTTGAATATTTTTATATGGAAGCAGAAAAAAAAGCTAGGATAGTAATTTACGGGAATCCAAAATTTTTAGGGAAATTGCTTTTAGAAGCATCAGAGTTTGATATATGATACTAACAATTTAATATTTACAGGAGATGATATTTTGAGGTTAAATTTAAAGACTAATTCTATATTCTTGGGTATATTCACAACTCTTACCATAGTTTCTGCCATCACTTATTTTTTAGGATATGCCAGATTAGAGCTTGTTATGCTATTTTTAGGCTTCATGCAAATATTCAGCGGCCTTAATGTAATTATAAAATCTTCTAATTATGATAAATCTAAAAATATGAATATGAGCAGCATAACTGCTGGTAAAATAGCTATAGTTCTAGGCTCTGTAATAGTAGGTATGGCTATTATTCAATTATTTTAATTAAAAATTGAAGCCATGTTCTTTGTAAAAGAACATGGCTTATTTAATATGTTATTTTCTTTCTGATCCTACTTTATAAATATGTGCTACATCACTAAACCCTAGATTAATTAATTCCTCATATATTATTTCAAATATTTCCTGTGACCTTACCTTATCTTTTTTTAAGGAGCTAACTCTTCCTAAGATTGTTTCTTTAACACAAGCTATGTCTCCTTGGTTTAGAGGCTGATTTATTTCATCGGATGAGTTCATAATAGATGTTAATATTTTTCCTTCATTGAAGTCCTGTAATTTTCCGCTTCTTTTTATCACTTGCATCTTATCACTCCCTTATTATACTTATGTTATTATTATAATTGTACCACATATTATTAGAAAATTCTCTCTATTTTTCACCATATTTATTCTTCATTATTTCTTTTATTTGTAGGACTAGATACCTCCTGAATATTTCCACCAGATAGCTCTTTATACACAGCAGATGTTGGCATTAACCACACTTCTCCTGTTCCTTTATATACATTTAATAGCCCTTCTCCTCCTGTTGCCGTAGCTAACAAAGATTTAGATGACTTTTCTACTGTAAAGTCTATTCTGCCGCTTCTTAAAATAACAAAATCACCATCTACCTTTAAAGTATCGTTAAATAACTTTACCTTAACTATCTCACTTTCTGGTACTGGAAGTTCTAAAACTGCCACTCCTGACCCAGATAGTTTAACTTGAAATAGTCCTTCATTGCCAAATAAAGTTGAAGATATGCTTTTTTGCATTGCTGCACCTATTTCCACTTCTTCTTCACAAGCATAAAATAATCCATCATCAACTATTATATCCTCATCCTCTAATTCTATTAATGCATAATGACCAAAGCTAGGCTCTAAAAAAATCTCCCCTGTTCCTCTATATATAGGTTTGAAGGTAGTTTCTCCTGTGACCTTACTTGATAACATCTTTTTACCAAGTCCAAAAACCCCGCCCATTTTATTCTCCATGGCTATATGACCCTTCATAAAGTGTAGAGCCCCAGTTTCAACCCTTACAGCTCCTTGGTCTAAGATAATTCTAAGCTGTCTAAGTTTTATATGAGCCTCTCTCATAAAGCTTAGCTTCACTGCAGTATCTACATCCTTGCCACCCCTAAGGTCATCATATTCTAACACTTGAAAGGTTGCATCCTCACCAACCATTTCATCTATCTTTGTAAAAGTATTATTTATCTTTAAACTAGTTCTCATAATTTCCACCTTACTTTACCTATAATATATTAATTAAACTTATCTTTATAATATAAGAAAACATAAGTTTTATCAATAAAAAGAGGGCTATCCATTAACAATTTTTTCATTGTCAATGCAATAGCCCTCTTTAAGCATGTTATTTTACGTAGGATGCTCCTACCTCTAAAGCTTTTTTGTTTACTTCATAGAATTTTTCTTTTCCATGATCCTTAAGTGCTTTTAAAATCATGTCCATAGAAACTATCTTAGTTTGTGCTACTAAAGCTCCAAGAAGCACCATGTTAGCAATTTTAGTCGATCCTAACTTTGCAGCCTCTGTTTGAGCTGGAACCTTGACAACTGTTATATCAGTTCTCTTAGGTTCTCTTGTAACTAAGTCTGAATCCATTACTAATAGACCATTAGCTTTTATAACATCTTCAAACTTATCAAGGGAAGGTCTATTCATAACTATTAATGAATCTGGATTTAAAACTATTGGTGAACCTACTTGATCATCAGTAAGTATAACCGAAGCGTTAGCAGTTCCTCCTCTCATTTCTGGACCATAAGATGGTAACCAAGAAACATTCATATTATTATCCATTCCAGCATAAGCTATGAATTTAGCCATAGACAATATACCTTGTCCTCCGAAACCAGCAAATATCATTTCTTGTGTTGCCATATTATTTCACCTCCCCAGTAGTATCTTTTTTAACTCCTAGTGGATAATAAGGCATCATGTTCTCTCTTAACCACTTAAGAGATTCTTCTGTGGATAGTCCCCAGTTAGTTGGGCATATTGATAATACTTCAACTAAAGAGAATCCCTTTCCTGCTATAGCATTTTCGAAAGCTTTCTTTATAGCCTTCTTAGCCTTTATTACATTTGGAACAGCATCTACTGATACTCTTTCAACATAACAAGCTCCATCTAGAGTAGATATCATTTCTGATACTCTTATTGGATGTCCTTGAACCTTTACATCTCTTCCATAAGGTGTAGTTTCTGTAACTTGTCCTGGTAATGTAGTTGGAGCCATTTGTCCACCAGTCATTCCATATATACAGTTATTAACAAATATTGTAACTATATTTTCACCTCTTGTAGCCGCATGTACTATTTCTGCAGTACCTATGGCTGCTAGGTCTCCATCTCCTTGATAAGTAAATACTACTGAATCAGGGTTTGATCTCTTTATACCAGTAGCTACTGCTGGTGCTCTACCATGGGCAGCTTCAAGCATATCACAAGCAAAGTAATCATAAGCAAGAACTGAGCATCCAACTGGAGCTACTCCTATAGTCTTGTCTACTACTCCTAACTCTTCTATAACTTCTGCTACTAGTCTATGAATTATTCCATGAGTACATCCTGGACAGTAGTGAGTTGGTACGTCTAACATAGCCTTTGTTGGTTGAAAAACTATAGCCATTATTTTGCACCTCCTACTATTTCCTTAACTTTAGCTAATATTCCATCTGGTGTTGGAACCATTCCACCAGTTCTTCCATAGAAGCTTACTGGTTTTCTTCCATTAGATGCTAATTTAACATCTTCAACCATTTGTCCACAGCTCATTTCTACGCTTAAATATCCATGAGTAGTCTTATCTATTGTCTTTTCAAAAGCTTCCACTGGGAAAGGCCAAATTGTTATAGGTCTTATAAGTCCTAAATTTATTCCCTCTTTTTTAGCAAGCTTAATAACATTTTTACATATTCTTGAAGTTGTGCCATAAGCCACGATGATTAAATCACAAGGCTCATCACAATTAAATAGTTCATACTTAGTTTCATTTTTCTTTATTTCTTCATATTTAGCTTGTAATTTCCAGTTGTGGTTTTCAAGCTCATCTGGTTTTAGATATAGAGAATTGATTACATTATGATGATCTCTTCCCTTTAATCCTGTTGCAGCCCAATCCTTTTCAGGAAGTTTTCTTTGTTCTCTTTCTTTGAACTCAACTGGCTCCATCATTTGTCCTAGCATTCCATCTCCCATAACCATAACAGGAGTTCTATACATATCTGCTACATCAAAAGCTTCTTGAACTAAGTCAACCATCTCTTGAATTGATGATGGTGCATATACTGGCATACTGAAATCTCCATGTCCACTAGCTTTAGTAGCTTGGAAATAATCTGATTGTGCTGGTTGAATTCCTCCTAGTCCTGGGCCTCCTCTTACGATGTTTATAATTACGCAAGGAAGTTCTGCTCCTGCTATATATGAAATTCCTTCTGATTTTAAACTTATTCCAGGTGAAGAAGATGATGTCATACTTCTAACTCCTGTTCCTGCTGCTCCATAAATCATGTTTATAGCAGCTACTTCACTTTCTGCTTGAAGGAATACTCTACCTATTTTAGGCATTCTTTTGGATAGATATGCAGCCACTTCTGTTTGTGGTGTTATTGGGTATCCAAAGAAACACTTACAACCAGCTTTTACGGCAGCTTCGCCTATGGCTTCAGTTCCTTTCATTAAAACCTTTTCTCCCATTTTCAATCCCCCTTCTTTATTTTTCAACTGTTATTACTAAATCAGGACACATTCTTGCACAAGATGCACATCCTATACAATCTTTCATCTTATCTTCTGTAACAGTAGCTGGATGATATCCTTTTTCATTTAATTTTTCTGAGAAAGTTATTATCTTTTTTGGGCACGCAATTATACATTGTGAGCAACCTTTACATCTTTCTTCTCTGAAAGAAACCTTTGCCATACTATAACCTCCTTTAAACGATTACAAATTTATATTATAATAATTTGTTTAATTATTGGTAAACTACCTCCATGGTGGCTTCATATATATGTCTATACCAAAAATCTCTTCTCCATGAATTCGACCTTGTATCTCATTGACTAAGTCTTTCCTACAAACTGTATATTTATATGGTATATTCAATTTTTCACTTAAAGCTTGTACCTCTTTGTCACCTTTTAATATATGCTCTATGTCAGTTTCATAGGATAAATTGCTATTTGATACAAAGTGAGTAACTTTAAGTCTACTAGACCTTTCTATAGCTGCTATATACTCTTCCACACCTTCTTCATCTGCTGTAAATGGCCTTAAAGTGTTTACTACAAAATACATATCATAAGGCTCTTCTTTAAAAAACTTATTGTACTGTCCTAAAACTACAGCACCAATATCATCTCCGCCAACATCAATGATGACTTCATGAGATTTGTCATTAAAGGCAGAAATTACTTCTGGTGGAACTACCATAAGTTCTGCATTAGACCAATGAGGATTAGCAGCTATAACTCTTATGCCTTCTTTTTCTAACTCATCTTTCATATCTCTAACGCAAAAATAAGCATTTACGATGTCAATGTCTACTAAAGTCACTTTTTTGCCTTCCTTGGCTAATTTTTTGGCATAGTTTATGGAGATTTCTGTCTTTCCACTACCAAAATGTCCTGTAAACACTTTTATTCTACTCATAAGACTTCTCCTCTTCCAATAAGAATTAAACCTTTTTTACTATTATAATTATATTATATCTAAAAACAATGCACTAGCACAATGAAGATGTAATTTAATATTTTTTTGCCTTCTTATATGCTTATTTAAAAAATTCCTTCCTCTTCTATTCTATAAATAAAAATTTTTCTCCCTCTTTATTCAAAATTTGAAATATATATTAGAATTTTTTAATATTCTTTTAAATAATAGAACTGTAAATTATTTTCTATAACTCTGCAAAAAAGCTGTCTAATGTGAATAAATTTCATTTATTAGACAGCCCTTTAAATCTCAAATTTAAAATTCTAAGTTATTATTTATACTCTCCTGGCTTTTCTTCTCCGTTTAATACTCTTATTCCACCTTGAGCTAAAGCTAGAAGTTCATCTTCCCCTGGATAAACTACAACCTCTCCTATGAAGCTTACTCTTTCCTTTATGTAAGCTACCATGTTCTTAGAATATGCAATTCCTCCTGTAAGAATTATAGCGTCTACCTTGCCTGCAAGAACTGCTGCACACTTTCCTATTTCTTTAGCAACTTGATATCCCATAGCCTCAAATATCAATTTAGACTTTTCATCGCCCTTAGCTATAGATTCTTCTACATTTCTTGCGTCATTAGTATTTAAATATGCTACAAAGCCACCCTTTCCATTAATCTTTTTCTTCATTTCATCTAGGGTATACTTTTGACTATAGCATAACTTTACTAAATCTCCTATTGGAACTCCGCCACTTCTCTCTGGTGAGAAAGGACCTTCTCCATCTAAAGCATTGTTTACATCTACAACTTTTCCTGCCTTATGAGCTCCCACAGATACTCCGCCACCCATATGAGCAACTATTACATTTACATTCTCGTACTTCTTTCCTCTTTCTTTAGCAAACCTTTTAGCTACAGCCTTCTGGTTTAATGCATGGAATATACTCTTTCTCTCTATTTCTGGCATTCCTGATATTCTAGCTATGTCTTCCATTTCATCAACAACTACTGGATCTACTATATATGCAGGAATATTTAGATCTTTAGAAATTTCATTAGCAATTATTCCACCTAAATTAGAAGCGTGTTGTCCTTGAACTCCAACTTTTAAATCTTCTAACATAATATCATTTACTGCATAGGTTCCACCTTCTATTGATTTTAAAAGTCCCCCTCTTCCAACTATAGCATTAAGCTCTTTTATATCGAAGTTCTTCTCTTCTAAAACTTTTAATATTACTTCTTTTCTGAAGGAATACTGATCATATATTGTTGCATACTTTTCAATTTCTTCTGTTGAATGTCTTAATGTTTCAACTAGTATTGGGTTTTCATCCTCGTAAACTCCTATTTTAGTTGAAGTTGAACCTGGATTTATTATTAATAATTTATAGCTCATTTTGTACCCCCAAAAATATTATTTGCTTTCTGCAACTAATGCTGCTAAAGCTATAGAATTTATCTTTGTTTCAAAACTATCTGCCCTTGATGTTACTATAACTGGAGCTATTGTTCCAACTAGCAATCCACCATTTTTAGACTTTGATGTATATGTTAAGGTTTTATACATAACGTTAGCAGCTTCTATATTTGGTAATAGCATTATATCTGCATGTCCAGCTACTGGTCCGCTTACCTTTTTATGTTTTGCAGCTTCTTCAGATAAAGCATTGTCCAATGCCAATGGTCCATCAACTATACATCCCTTTATTTGTCCTCTATCGCTCATCTTAGATAGCATTGCAGCATCTAAAGTTGCTGGCATATCTGGATTTACCACTTCAACAGCACAGATAGGTGCAACCTTTGGACACTCTATTCCTATAGCATGAGCTGTTTTTACAGCATTGTTTAAAATGTCAATTTTAGCTTTTAAATCTGGATACATGTTGAAAGCTGGATCTGTAAGGAATATTAATCTATCGATGCCTTCTATTTCAAATATAGCTACATGAGACATAAGTCTTCCTGATCTTAATCCAACTTCTTTGTTTAATACAGCTCTTAAAAAGTTTGCAGTGTCTACAAGACCTTTCATTACCATATCAGCTTTTCCTGAAGATACCAATTCTACAGCTTTCAATGCTGCTTTAGGGCCATTCTCCTCGTTTATTACTTCATAGTCTGCTAAATTCATACCGATTTCATCAGCTATTTTCTTTATTTCCTTTTCATTTCCAACAAGTATAGCATTAGCTATGCCTTGCTTCTTAGCTTCCATAATAGCATGAAGTACTGGCTCATCTTGAGCTACTGCTACAGCCACTGTTTTTATTTTTAGTGACTTAACCTTTTTTAAAACCTCATCAAAACTTTTAACCATTACATTTGCACCTCTTCTTCATAAATTTTTACTTTTTCTTCTCCCTTTACAGCTCTTAAAGCACCTTCTGCTAAAGCTTGCATTTCATTTTCTCCTGGAACTATTTCTACAGGAGCTATGAAACTTACATATTCTTCAATCCAAGCTGTAAGTTTTTTGTTATAAGCCAAACCTCCAGTAAGGATTATAGCATCTAATTTTCCACATAAAACTGTAGCCATGGCCCCTATTTCTTTAGCTATTTGATAAGCCATTGCCCTTAATATCAATTCTGCTTTTTTATCGCCTTTTTCTATAAGCTCGTCTACTTTTCTTCCATCATTAGTTCCTAAGTACCCTACAAAGCCTGCTTCTCCAACTATTCTCTTCTTAAGCTCTTTGTGAGTGTATTTTTTGCTGTATGCCAATTTAACCATATCTCCAACAGGCAGTCCCCCTGCTCTTTCTGGTGAAAATGGTCCATCTTCATTGGCATTATTATTATCTACTATTCTTCCATCTATGATAGGAGCTACTGAAATTCCTCCTCCAAGATGTGCTACTACATAGGAGCTGTTATTAAAGTCCTTACCTATCCTACTACAGACATTTCTTGTAACGGCTTTAATATTTAGGGCATGTACCAATGACCTTCTTGGAATATCAGGCATTCCCGATATTCTAGCTACATCATAAATTTCATCAACAGCTACTGGATCAACTATATATGCTGGTATATTTAAATCCTCTGCTATAGCTTTAGCTATTATTCCCCCTAAATTAGAGGCATGCTGCCCTTGGTATCCAATCTTTAAGTCCTCTATCATCTTATCTGTTACTTCATAAGTTCCCCCTGGCATAGGTCTTAATAGACCGCCCCTGCCAACTATGGCCCTTAATTCTTCTTTGGCTATGGATTGCTTATCCAACCATTCTAATATAACTTTAGTCCTCATATCCTTTTGATCATAAATTGTTTCAAAGGATTTAATCTCTTCTGGACTATGAGACAAACTTTCTACCGCCATAGCCTCTTCATTGTTAAATAAAGCTATTTTAGTAGATGTAGAACCTGGATTGATTACTAAGATATAATTGTTCATACCCAATTACCCCCACAAATAAAATTGGTTAGTTATATTTTTATCAATACCTATATTATATTGTATCAAAGCTTTATATAAAAGTGGTTATTTTCAGAAAAATCATTGTTTTGTTGCAAATTCTGCCATTATTCTTTCCGCTACCTTTACTCCATCCACCGCTGCTGATATTATTCCACCTGCAAATCCAGCTCCTTCTCCTGCTGGATATAAGCCTTTGACCCCTACACTTTCTAAATTTTCATTTCTTAAAATTTTTAAGGGAGCTGAAGTTCTTGTTTCTATTCCCGTCATTATTCCATCACCCGTAGCAAAACCTCTTATCTTTCTATCAAAATCTAAAAAGCCTTCTTTTAACATGGTTACAACATAAGGTGGTAATGCCTTAGACATATCCCTAAACTCCCAACCTGGTTTATAAGTTGGTTCTACTGCTCCCAATGAATTAGATGTTTTATCCTTTATAAAATCACTAATCTTTTGTATAGGCGCTTTGTATCCTCCTCCACCTAAGGTGTAAGCTAATCCTTCGTAA
The DNA here is from genome assembly GCA_002423705.1 of Clostridium sp. UBA5530. Classification (GTDB taxonomy): domain Bacteria; phylum Bacillota; class Clostridia; order Clostridiales; family Clostridiaceae; genus Clostridium_X. Next base: position 30,842 of record DINW01000036.1, on the reverse strand, counting down.
TGTCTTTGGAACTCCATTCCACTTAGAGGATTGTGTCCTTGAAAATCCTTTGGTGATACTGTGACTACCACAGCTGAATTCGCATTAGGCTCATCTCTTTTATAATAACTCATTCCATTGGTTACTAGCCTATTTTCCTCTGACGCTGCTGCTACAACTACGCCCCCTGGACACATGCAAAAGCTATAGGTGGCCCTTTCTAAGGATTTATTATTATAGGTTAATCTATAATCAGAGGCCCTAAGCCTGGAATCACTAGCATATTTGCCATATTGGTTCTCATCTATAAAACTTTGAAGATGTTCAACTCTAACTCCTATGGCAAAAGCTTTAGGCTCCATAACAATCCCTTGTTTATATAAAGATTCATAAGTATCTCTAGAGCTATGACCTATTGCTAATATTAACACTTGGCAAGGTATTTCTTCTCCATTTACTATTGCTGCCTGCAATTTCCCTGATTTTTCCTTGATCCCTTGAAAAACACTGGAGAACCTTATTTCTCCTCCTAATTCTATAATTTCTTTTCTTATGTTTTTAACAACTTCTTTTAATATATCTGTTCCCACATGAGGTTTACCCTTATATATAATATTTTCTGGTGCCCCACCCTTTACTAATTCTCTAAGAATAAAGTCACACCTTTTATCTTTTATCCTAGTAGTAAGCTTTCCATCAGAAAAGGTACCTGCTCCCCCCTCTCCAAATTGTACATTTGAATTTGGGTTTAAAATACCTTCTCTCCAAAACCTATCTACCGTATTTGTTCTCTCTTCTACCTTTTCTCCCCTTTCTATTATTATTGGCTTATATCCATATTTAGCAAGAATAAGACCTGCAAACATCCCTGCAGGTCCCATACCTATAATTAAAGGTCTATGGTTTAAACTCTTTTCACCAAATATTATATTATCTTCTAGAGTTTTATCCTCTAATATTACATCCTTGTCATGAATTCTCTTTAAAAGCTCTACTTCCTTTGGACATTGAACTTCTATAGAATAATTAAATTTAATTGAGTTCTTCTTTCTTGCATCTATGGATTCCCTTAAGATTTTTAAGCTTTCTATTTCTACCTAATTTATCTTAAGTTTTTTAGCTGCCTTCTGGTATAAATATGATATATCCTTTTCTACGTTTTCTTCAATATCTAGTGATATATTATTTATTCTTATGGCCACTTTCTTTTCACCTTCCTATTGTTTTGTTATTGTTATTTTAACTTTGGCTGGATTGACACTTACTAAAGTGGCTCCTTCTTTTAGAACTATATTAGGAGCTACCTCCTGGGTTCCTTCTCCAAGATTAGATATATCTATCTCTGTAGTTAATTCTTTAATTTCATCTAATATGTTGGTTGGTCCTTGTATTGTCACACTTAAAGTATCCTTCTCTAAGGTAGCCTTTAGCCCATCCTTCAATCCCTTTAATGTTACCTTCACATTTAAAGTTTTTTGGCTAATTCCTTCTACAACAAACTTTAAGTTAACAGTTCCTTTATTGTTGTTAACTAAGTTTACTCCGTTAGGTAATTGAAGTTTTGCCACAATATCTTTTGATGTGGTAATCAACGATAAATCTACAGCCTCAGTATCGATAGATTGAATATTTCTTATAGTAGCTTCATCTCCTGTAATTTCAACCTTATCAGGATTAGCTTCCAAAGACTTCATTAGAAGGTTAGAATTTAGCTTTCCCTTAGTCTTTATATTAACTGATACCGTCTTTCCCTTTTTTACTGGAACCACCACATTAGCCGTATTTGGATTTATCTTCACATACTCTACTGCTCTGTTATTTTTATCAGCTGCTTTAAGAGGTAAAGTTAAAGCCACATCATTCTCCACATCTTTTGCTTCTCCAGCTGCTATAACTGCTTCCACTTTATCCACTAATTGAGATGGACCTGATACCACTGCATTTGCTGGACTAACTACGGGTTCTGCTGGATATGATCCTTTTTTTGCTGTTATATTTATATCTGCAGTTACTGGCACTGACTTTTCAACTAAATCATCTATGTCTATGGTAATCTTTAAATTCTCTGGTCTTTTTATATTCACATTGCTAGGGGATTGCTGAACGTCTACAGGTATATGATTTTCTCCCTTTTTTAAAGCATAGCTGCTTAAATCTACCGCAAGTTTAAAATCATCACTTTTCAAAGAGTACACCTCTGAAGAGTTACCTTGAACAGTAACATTAACCTTGAATTCTTGGCCTGGACTTAAGGTTAGCTTTGAATTTTGCAAAACATCCTCATTCAAAAGTTGTACTGTTACTCCATTTATAGTGCTGGTTATATTAGGGTTTTCCACATTGGTCACATAAAGCCACAGTCCAAAGGAGCATATTAAACATACTATTTTAACTAGGAAATCTTGTTTTTTATTTTTGTTATCCATGGCTTCACCTTCTCCCCTAATGTCTTTGCTTTAACCTGCCTATTTTTTATAATTCTTCTCAATATATCTTTTAGCTTATCTTTATCATAATTTCTAGTAAGCCTTCCGTTTACAGCTAAGGATATAGTTCCTGTTTCTTCGGATACAATTATAAGAATTGCATCGGATACTTCAGATAATCCTATGGCTGCTCTATGTCTTGTTCCTAACTTTTTGTTTATATCATTATTAGCTGTTAAAGGTAATACGCAGCCTGAAGCTTCTATTCTATTGTTTCTTATAACAGTTGCTCCATCATGAAGGGGTGTATTTACTACAAAAATGTTTTCTAAAAGGGCTGAAGATACTATTGCATCAACCCTAGTTCCACTGGCTAAAATATCTCCTAATCCAGTATCTTGCTCTATGGCTATCAATGCTCCAGTTTTACTTTCAGATAAGTCCTCCACTGCATTTACTATCTCTGTTAACATTTGTTCTAAAACCTCATCATCCTGAAATAGATGCTTATCATTAAATGCAGATCGTCCTAAGTGCTCTAATGCTCTTCTAATTTCAGGTTGGAAAATAATTATAATTGATAAAACTCCTATAGTTATAGTTCTTATCAGTATGGTGTAAACCATTCTTAGATTTAGGAGGTAACTAATAGGTATCAGTGCTAATAATAAAAGTATACCTTTTAGAAGCTGAACAGCCCTAGTTTCTTTTAATAGCATATAGCCTTTATAAAAGAAATAAGCCACCACTAAAATATCTAGTACTGATAGCAATGTCATATTTTTTATGGTATTTAGAATTATATTATAAATTTCCATAGCAGCAACACCCTCTTTTATATCAATATATATATATTATACACTATGTAAACCTATGGTGACGACATTATTTTGCAAATTAAATACAAATTTAATATTGAGTTAACTTAGGTTTCATTTTATCCGATTAAAGTAATTTTATCTATCCACACTTAATATATTTATTATATGGTGGTGATATATATGAAAAAGAATATAGTTTTAAACTTATCTTTCAGTGTTCTTCTTATGATATTTACTTTAACTATTTTCCCTATGCTGTCTGGTAATAAATTGCCTGATACTCTAAAACCCTTAGATTCTTATGTTACCAAGATTAATTCAATCAATGACCACACCTTAAAATCCTTAAATAAAGATCTTCTTAAAGAAGAGAATAAGATTTCTCTTGAAAAAGCTGTAGATAGTTTAACCACTGTAAAGTCTAATATTGACACTTTATCTATAGCCTCTGAACATAAAGATCTTAAAGATAATCTATCTTCAGGATTAAATGCTAACATATTATTTTATAGACAACTTTTAGGTATTTTAAACAACCCTAAGGGAAAAGATTTAAAGGACAGTAAAAATAATTTAAAAAATTATGAAACCTCTGCCTGTTCTTTATATAAAAATACCTCTCCCTTAAAAATTTATTTTTTTAATGGTGACAATGAAGTCCTTGCCAATTTATATTTGGCCTTAACAAATCTTGAAAGTTCTAATAGAGATTCTGCTTTATCTGTAGAGAATAATAAAGTCTTTATGGTTTCTTTTGAAAACATAATTGATAGATTGATGAGTTTAAACACCAATTTTGATCCATATATAGAAAAATGTAGGAATAAGACCTACAGCTATGATGCTCTTATGAAAGATATAGATAACAATCTAAATTCCCTTGATTCAATCAATATTGATGTATATTCCTTATCCGTGCCTAAAGATGCATCTTTCACCTATGATAACTTTAAAGATGTAATATCTTCATATAAAATATATCTTTCTAGTTTTCAACAGGATTTGTACAAAGATATGTCCAGCGTTGGAAAGGAGTCTTTTGAAAACAGCACTAGTAAAAAAGAAGAATTAGATTTGATTTTACAAAGGTTCAAGGACTCATTAAAAAACTATAAAAATAAATTTAATTTATAAAAGTGTATTAATATTACTATCTATGGGTATAATACCAATATGAAAATTTTTACAAGGAGGGTGTCTATGAAAAAGTACACCATTATTGTTTTAAGTTTTCTATTGGTATTTATCACTTTTAACATGGATGTGGTATATGCCCTTAGCAAACATGAACATCAAATTTTAATAGAACCTTTAGGTATAGCTATTAATGATGATAGTTCAAATCTTTATAAAGAGCAAGAGGAAGTAGTTCAAGTTTTTAATAGTGGCAATAAAAAAATTTACATAACTAATAAAGATATATTTCTTATGTCCCAAATAGTATATGCAGAAAGCAAAGGCGAGCCCTATGATGGTAAAGTAGCCGTTGCCTCTGTGATCCTAAATAGAGTAAAACACCCCAGTTTTCCTAAAACTATAGAGGGTGTTGTAAAAGAAAGAAATGCTTTTTCTTGCATTAAAAATGGAGAGATAAACGTGAATCCAGACTCTGATTGCCAAAACGCAGTACTAGACGCAATCAAAGGAGTCGATCCTAGCAATAGTGCTGTATTTTTCTACAATCCTAAAACTGCCACTTCTAAATGGATGAAGGACGTAGAAAAAATCAACATTACTTCTATTGGAAATCATGTTTTCTTTACCACAAAAAAATAATGTGCAGAACTCTGCACATTATTTTTTATTGTCTATATAGCTAGCTGCACTTAGCGCTGCTATAAGTCCTTCTCCAGATGCTTTTATATATTGATATGGTTTCCCTATACAGTCTCCAGCTGCAAAGCAACCTGCAATATTAGTTTCCATAAGCCTAGTCACAGCTATATGCTCTTTATCCAGTTTAAGTCCTGGAACTAATTGATCTGGTGCTATGGTATCCTTTAGCACAAATACTCCATCTACGTCTAAATCTCTATCCTTTAATTTTAATGTGGTAACCTTACTATCTCCTGTTATTTCTAGGGGATTGCTTAATATAATCTCCACATCATCTTTTAAGTTAAATTTACCTTTATACATTGGAATATAGTATACTTTATATGCTAATTCTTTTACGTAATTTGCTTCCTCTTCTTCTTTCTTATTATAAGCTATTATTGCCACTTTCTTCCCTTTATATAAAGGTGCATCACAAGTAGCACAGTAGCCTACTCCTCTTCCTAAAAATTCTTCTTCCCCTTTTATAGGTTTTCCGTATTCCATTCCCGTAGCTAAAATTACAGCCTTGGCTTCATACATTTTCTCATTTACCATAAGGGCAAAATATTCTCCCATAGCATATATATTATTAATTCTTTCTGAAGTTATTTCTATACCCATAGAATCTATATGACTTTTAAAAGTCTCCTTAAGTTCTGGTCCTGTAACCCCTGGTAGACCTAAGTAATTATTAATCTTAGGAGCTTTCATTATTTTATTACTTAAATTATCATTTCCAAAAACTATTATATCCTTATTTCTTATTTTACAATTTATAGCTGCTGAAAGTCCAGCAGGTCCACTTCCCACTATAGCTATGTCATATCTATGATTCATTTTTATCACCTATATTCTATATACTTTCATTTCTTTTAAAATGGAGCACTAGTGTGAACTAAATCATAGTTTACTAATGCTCCAATCTAGATTTCTTTTAATAATCTATATATGTTTTTCTATAAATGAAACTAGTTCTTCTTTAGGTCTAAAACCTATAATCTTATCTACCATTTCTCCATTTTTAAATAATATTAAAGTAGGTATACTAGCCACAGTGAATTTTTGTGCAGTTTCTACATTTTCATCTACATTAACCTTGAAAAACTTTACATTTTCAAAATGTCCAGCTACTTCTTCTAGCACTGGAGAAAGCATCTTGCAAGGTCCACACCATGGTGCCCAAAAATCTACTAATACTACTCCTTGTGATATTTCATTATTAAAATTATTATCTTTTAGTTCTATCATAATCTCTTCCTCCTGTATACCCCTTGTAGGTATCCTTTATAATATAATATTATTATATTATTTAATTTTAGTCAACCTATTCTTCAAAAGTTCCTTTAGCCAAAACTTTATTATTTCTCATAACTTCTTTTCCCTTTGCTACTACACAGCTTATAGCCAAATCATCCTTATTTACTAAAACTATATCTGCCATAGCACCCCTTTGTATTCTTCCCTTGTTCGAAAGCTTTAATGCATTAGCCACATTGGATGTTATTGTCCTTATTGCCGTTTCCAAGGATATACCATCTTTTAATACAGCATCTCTGACTTCCCTATACAATGAACTTACAGAGCCAACTCCCAATCCGATAAATTCTCTATTTTTATTAAATTTAGGAAGACTACCTTGACCATCTGATGAGAACATTATTCTCTCTATAGGCACCTCTTCCTGTAGCAAAGTTGTAAGTGCTCTGCTTGCTTTAACCTCCTTTGCTCCTAAGTGATCTGGATCAGAGCTTGTGGTTAAGTCAACATATCCTCCCATCTTTGCATACCTTATAGCATCTTCAAATAAACCTTCACTTCTATTACAATGAGTTGGCACTATTTGACTCATTGGTATTTCTGTTTCTTCTATGAGTTTTAATAAATACTGAAATTTTCTTTTACCATCTCCAAGATGGACATGAACTATCCCCGCCTTATTAGACAATAACCCTGCAACTCGTGCATCTGCTGCCAACGCTGCAAAGTTCTCATAAGTAGGTTGTGATGACCTATGATCTGATAAAGCTACTTCTCCAACTCCTATTATTTTAGGAATCAGCATTATATCTTCTTTTACTGACTTAGTTATACTTCTTACAGGTATTTCATAGGACCCTGTATATACATAGGTGGTTATTCCTTCTTCCTCCAAAGAGTATGCTTTAGCCAATAGAGTTTCCATATCTCTGCACACCCCATCAGTGCCTAAACATCCTACCACTGTAGTTGTTCCAGCTTTCACTAAATCAGATATTTTAATTTCTGGAGTTCTGGTATGGAATCCACCTTCCCCGCCACCGCCTATTATATGAACGTGAGCATCAATAAATCCTGGTAATGCCACTCTACCCTTACCATCAATCTCATTTATTTCTATAAAGTTTTTAGGAACATCAATTTCATCATATATCCCTTCTATCTCATCTCCAACTATTACAATGGACTTTTTCCCCAAATATTTTGGAGCATAAACCTCAACATTCTTTATTATAGTTATCATGACCTATCATCCCTTTCATATGAAGTGACTTTTTAATTAGACTTTCCGTAGACTTTAGCAATATCCTTTAATTCTCACCTTTTATTATGTTCTTTATATTTATATTATTATACATAGACTTAGAAAATTCATTGTTTATAACTTTAGCGTATTCCTTAGATTTATTTTTATCTATATCTTTATATATCATAGCTAGCTTATACAAACTTAAATCTCCATAATCTGAGTTTTTAAACTTATCCACATACAATTTATAAAAGTTTATTGCTTTTTCTATATTGCCTTGATTTTCACTATTAAAAGCTATTTCATAAATTATATGGGGATATAGATAACTATTTTCTCCATAAGTAAAGGCTATTTCAAAATATTTTTCAGCCTCTTTTCTATTTTCTTTCTTTAGTGCCTCCATTGCCTTTTCATAAAAGAATTCCACTCCATTACTACTTAAAGCTTCAATTCCTCTATTAAATAAGGCTTTATCATTTAATGATAATCCTGTATTCTTGTCTATAGTTCCAACTGCCTCATATATTTTTTCATAATCTTTACTTTCTATAGCCTTTTGTAAAAGATTCCTGTCTAATAAGTTTCCCTGGTTTTCTTCTTTGATTTTTTCTTTTTCAACAGGCTCTATTACCTTATTTTCTTCTTCTGTGGTTTTTTGTTGTGTATTTTCTGTGATAAGGTTTCCATTATTTTCTTTGTAAAATTTATATATTATCCCTGTTCCTAATAAAATAATAAATATTATTATTGCAATTTTTCCTAGAGCTACAGGAGCCTTGGTTATACTTTTCATTTCTCTTATGTTCTTTTTTGTATCTTCATTGACTTTATCCATATTAAGTGCTAGTTTGTAGTATTCTTCAGCTAAGCCATACTTTCCTAATGCCATATAGCATTTTCCTATAAGATTCTTAACCTTTATTCCATTAAAATCGCTTTTATTGCACTGGTCTAAAAGAATGGTTAAGCTATCTTTAATTTTCATATTTCTATAAAGCTCTTCCGCATTGAAATAAGCCTTAAGCCTATTAGCATCTTCTCTAGTGCTTTCTATATATTTTTCTGCAACTGAATCTCTGTTTATTTTAAAGTTTATTTCCCATATTCTTTTAGCTTCCTTTAATTCCCCCTTTATATACAAAATTAATCCCTTTAGGTTTAATAGAGCTCCGTTGGTAGACTCTATTGCTAACCCTTTTTCACAGGCATCTATAGTCTTATCTATACGTCCTTCATTGTAAAATTTCATAGCATCATCATATATGTTTTTTACTTTTTTATTCAAGATAATCCTCCAGTTAATGTTGATGTTTCTCTAAATATTTATCCAGTACAACTAAAATTCAGGTACAGCTTAAATTGCATCTTAACCTTAGTAAAATTTATGTTTAGCAAACAGCTATCTTATAAATTTATTATATCATAAAACCTATACTTTAATTGTCTTTAATAGGTAAATAATTCTTTGATTTCTATGAAAATAAGAGACTATGTATCATAACTTAAAATTTAAAATTAACAGGGATGTATCAAAACAATTTATAATTTTGATGCATCCCCTTATAAAAACATTATTAATTTAAATCCTCTATTTTAAAGTCAGTTCCATCTTGCTTAATTGTCACATTTTCAAGGTATATACTTTTGCTTTCCCCTGAATGATATATTAATTGAACTGTAAAATTTCTTTGATTAACTACTGAACTATCTCTTTCATATATCTTATTTATATATACTGTAGAATCTTTCATGGTATTTTCATTAAAGTTTTTATTAAAGAACCTGTTTATATCCTGAAAATCATTGTTATTTATCTTTTTAGCCACATCTGATATATACCTTACACATTCATCGTCCATCTTGTCTGTGACATCTTTAAATTTTATTTTCTTCATATTTCTTTCTAATTGAGTATGGGAATCATCTAAGTATACATTACTTATCATTATTTCACTGCTTGATATAGCAAAACTTCTTAATTGTTCTTTTTTGGTATCTGCTCTATATATACATTGATAATTTAAACTATCCACATTTAGTATTATAATTTTATCTCCACTGTTAAGTTTGTTTTTCCCATCTCCAATTAAAGCCAATATATTATTACTATCTAGCCACTCTGCCCCATATACTGCAACAGGATTCTTACCATTATTAAGAATTATTTCAGTAGCTTCATTGGTACCTTTTTCGCCTATTAATATACTTGCCTTAGTTTGAGATTCCTCTTGTTTTTCATTTATTGCCATTGTATGCTTTCCCGTTAAGTCTTCCTTCCAGGAAAGCTTTAATAAATCGTTATCCAGTTTTATTTTATCCTTAGCTAGTTCTAAATTCACACTGGATAAATTTCCTCCATTTAAAGGTCTTATTTTTTCATCAATTTTCATATTAGGTATAAAGGCTGAGCATAAAAATATGAAGCACAGCACTGCTGCTGCCAAAGCACCATAGCTTTTGTAGTTCTTAGCCAAATTACTTTGTACTTTAGTAACAGTACCGTAAGAATACTTATTTGTGTTTATATTAGCTAACACTGCATTACGCGTACTTTGAAATTTTATTCTTTCATTATTAAACCCTATAGAAAATAAATTATCTATTTCTTTTTCTTTATTATAAGCTTTTCTGCATGTACTACATACTTCCATATGCTGCTCCATTGCTGCACTTACATCTCTTGACAATCTATCATTTATATAATCTTCCATATGTTTTAAAAACACTTTACATTTCATATTTTTACACCTCCTTCTCATAATATTCATTATAATAATACGCCTTAAACTTATCCCTTGTTTTATAGTATCTCCTCTTTACAGCGCCTTCACTCATGGTTAATATTTCTCCTATGTCCCCAAAGGTAACATTAGCTGAATACTTTATCATAAGAATCTGCTTATCTATATCATTTAATTTATTTATAAAATCCTCTATAAGAAGTTTTATTTCTTTAGTTTGTACTTTTTCTTCTGGCCCTGGTGCATCATCGTATATGTAAGTTATATCTTCTAAGTTTGCTTCATATACTCTCTTATATTTCCTCATATAATCTATGGCTTTGTTTCTGCTTATTTGTAAAATCCAATTAGTAAACTTATATCTACTTTTATATAGATAGAGTTTGTTATATACTGTTATGAATACTTCTTGGGTTATATCCTGAGCAGCTTCCCTATCCTTTACCATGTTGTACACAAAAGAGAAAATCATCTTTTCATATTTGTTCATCATTATATTAAAGCTATCTATATTTCCATTGAGTATGTCTCTTATAAGTTTTAAATCCTCTTCCACTGCCCTCCCCCTTTCTTTTTAAATCCCTATAATAATATATACGTATTGTTATATCAATCGAAACCCCTTTATATGAATTTTACACAAATTATTCTAAATTTAAAATAGATAGTTAAAAATAAAAAAGACCATCCTCTTCAGAATGATCTTTCAATATATTAATTATTGTTCTATTATTATTTGTTTTGCTTTAAGTATAGATGATGCACTCATTGAGAATTCATCTAATCCGTATTGAACAAGGGTTGGTATAGCAGCTTCATCTCCTGCCATTTCTCCACACATACCACACCATTTTCCTTCTTTATGTGCTCCCTCTATTGTCATCTTTATAAGTCTTAACACTGCTGGATGCATTGGATTATAAAGGTAAGATACCTTTTCACTCATTCTATCAGCAGCCAAAGTATATTGTATTAAATCGTTTGTTCCAATAGAGAAAAAGTCCACATGTTTAGCAAGCTCATCTGCCATTACTGCGGCAGCTGGTATTTCTACCATTATTCCAATTTCCATGGCTTCGCTGACTTTATGGCCTTCCTTTAGAAGTTCAGCTTTACATTCTTCAATAAAAGCCTTTGCATCTAAAAACTCTGATAAAGAGGATATCATTGGGAACATTATTTTTAAATTTCCATAAATAGACGCTCTAAGCAATGCTCTTATTTGGTCTTTAAATATGTCTTTTCTGTCTAAGCATAATCTTATAGCTCTGTACCCAAGGAATGGGTTCATCTCCTCTGGCATTGGAAGATATGATAATTTCTTATCTCCGCCTATGTCTAAGGTTCTTATGACTACTGGTTTATCCCCCATGTTTTCTAAAACATATTTGTATGCTTCATATTGCTCTTCCTCAGATGGTAGATTTTCTCTATCCATATATAAAAATTNNAACCTTATGAACATCTTCTGGTTTACCGATGTTTCCAGCTACTTCAACTCTTTTTCCCGCCTTAGTTTTAACCTTTACATCTATAAGCTTTTTCAATTGTTGTTTTTCTTTTTCAAAAGTTTGTTTTTTAGCTTCATATTGTTTTATAGTATCTTCATCAGGGTTTAGTATAACTATTCCCTCTATACCATCTACTATAACCTTATCTCCATTTTTCACTGTTTTAGTTATGTCCTGTAATCCTACTATGGCTGGTATTTCTAAAGTTCTAGCCATTATAGCACTATGAGAGGTTCTTCCTCCTATATCTGTTAAAAAAGCTACAACCTTGCTCTTATCCAATTGTGCCGTATCTGATGGAGTCAAATCATGAGCCACAACTATGGTATTAGAATTATCTATATGGAATCCCATGGCTTTACCTGATAAATTTAACTTTATTCTGTTAGCAACATCCTTAATGTCTGCTGCCCTTTCTCTCATATATTCATCTTCCATGGTTTCAAATATCATTAAGAAAGTTTGTGCTACTGAATCTACAGCCTTTAAAGCATTATTTTTATTAGATTCTATCTCTATTTCCATAGCTCCAGTAAACTCTGGGTCATCTAAAAGCATTAAATGGCTGTCAAAAACTGATGCTTTCTCTTCTCCCATTTCCTTTAAAGCTTTATCCTTGATAGCTGATATTTGGGTTCTGCTCTTCTCCAATGACTGCTGAAGCTTTTTCTTTTCTTCTACTACGTCAGTAATCTTTTCATCTGTTATTACTATATCTTCATTTTCTTTTACCACTACTGTTCCTATTGCATAACCCTTTGAAGCTGCTATTCCTTTTTTCATCCCACAGTTCCTCCTGTTTAAATATTCTTGTTAATATATAAAGCAATTTTCATGCCATAATTTATTAACAACAGATTCCCTTATCTTTAATGGTATCCATGTTTCATAAATTATATGATGTAAATATTTTCATGATATTTTTTATCAATGCCTCATATTTAAATTATACATTATTTTTTGCACCAAGGGATATATTTTATTACTTTTTATTATTATATATGAATATTTTTATATATCTTCAGTTTTAAGTTGACTTTTGTGCTAAATTATTTTAATATTGGTGTTGATAAAAAGTATCAATACATTTTTAGTTGTTGATATTTTTTATCAACATTATTTATTTTTTTGATTATATGAGGTGAACTAATTGACTACTAAAGATTTATTGATAAATATAGAAAATGGTTTACATACAAGAATTGCTGCCATGATTGTAAATAAGGCTGCTGAGTTAAAGGGAAGATATGGGGTTGAACTTCTTATCAAAAGGAAGAATGATGATTCTTTCATAGGTATTAGCATATTAGCCTTAATCTCTTTAAGAATTCAAAAAAATGAAACAATCACCATAGGCGCTAAAAATTCTAATTATGCTTCTACCAAGGCAGTACAGGAGCTTTATGATTATATAGATATAGAGCTATCTTCCAATTATAGTACCATGAACAATATAGACGCCATAATTCAAGAAAGCACCATAGCAAATGCTCAAATTTTGTCTAACCTTCCTGTTGGTATACTAGTTATAGACTCTAACTATACTATATCTAATATAAATAATTATACTTTAAATATTTTAGGAAAACCCTTTAAGGATATAATTGGTCATTGTGTTACCGATATAATTCCCAACTCAGATTTGCCCTACATAGTTCAAAATGGACAAAAAGAAATAGGAAAGATTCAGCATATAAACAATCATATTCTTATGGTAAATCGTTGCCCAATTCTTTCTCATAATTCAATAATAGGTGCCGTAGGTGTATTTCAAGACATTTCAGAAATAGTTGGTATGAAAGAAATCAATGCTAGGTTTAAAAAACTTTTAGAGTCCTCCCATGATCTAATCTGTTTTGTAGATGAAAACAGGAAAATAACCTATGTAAACCCAGCTTATGAAAATACCTTTAATGTAACTGCTTTAGATGTCATTGGCCATGATTTAATAGATTTATCTCCTAATGGGCTAAGAATGAAAGCTTTTAGCACTAGAGAAAAAGTAGAAAATGTAATATCCACAAAACATAATACGGAAATAATCTCTAACATTGAACCGATTTTCATAGATGGAGAATTTAAAGGTGTTATCTCTTCATCTAAACCACTCAGCGAGATACGCCATTGGATGAGCAAAGTTGAAAAATATGAAGCAGAACTAGATTACTATAAAAATGAGTTAATGAAGCACACCCGTGAAAAATCTTCCTTTAAGAACATTATAGGCTTTAATTCTAATCTAAAGGATGTATTATCTGTATGTAAAAAGGCTTCTCAAAGTTCTTCTACGGTTCTAGTTCGTGGAGAAAGTGGTACTGGAAAGGAGCTTATAGCCAAAGCTATTCATTGTAATAGTCTCCGTCATAATAAGCCTTTTATAAAAGTCAATTGTGCTGCCATTCCTGAATCTCTTATGGAAAGTGAACTTTTTGGTTATGAGAAGGGTGCCTTCACAGGTGCTTCCAAAAGCAAACCTGGTAAGTTTGCCATAGCTAATGAAGGTACTATATTTCTAGATGAAATAGGAGATATGCCTCTTTCTATGCAGGTAAAACTTCTAAGGGTTCTTCAGGAAAAGGAGTTTGAAAGCCTTGGTTCCATTTCACCTCAAAAGGTTGACGTAAGAATCATCGCTGCTACTAATAGACCTTTGGAAAAAATGATAACTGAAGGTTCCTTTAGGGAAGATTTATATTATAGATTAAACGTAATATCTGTAACCCTTCCACCCCTTAGGGATAGACAAGATGATGTCAATATATTAGTTCAACATTTCATAAATAAATTTAATAAGGATTTGCATAAAGAAATAGTTGGCATAGACGAAGAGACTCTTTCTTTATTAGAAGCCTATAGTTGGCCTGGTAACATTAGAGAGCTTGAAAACATAATAGAGAGAGCCATAAATCTATGTGACGGTTCAATAATAACTGCAAAGGACCTTCCTTTGCAATTTCGTGATAATAATAGCAATACGGATTCTTTAATAAATACCATAAATGGAGAAGTTATGCCCTTTGAGGATTACGAAAAAGAGATTATCAGAGCTGCCATGAAGCAATATGGAAGCTTTAATAAAGCTGGTAAGGCTTTAGGACTTACCCATAGAACTGTATCTTTAAAATGCAAAAAATATGGCATCAAACCTTAGATAAAATTATCTAGGTCTATATGCACTAAAACTCCAGCCTAAAGATGCTGGAGTTTTACTAAGGGCATACGTAAAATCAAGTTTAACTAATCTAGCTAAAACATTCTTTCATTTTCTTTAATGAAATCTTTCTGCTTTCCTAAATAATCAACTAGTGGTTTAACATTATTCCATGATGATTCTTCCAAGGCTTTTTTATATTCATCTGCTGATTCCCTATTCATATATTTTAAGTCCAATCTGTTATCTAATAATTGCTTTAAATATATAAATCTTCCTATATTTCCATTACCATCTTTAAATGGATGTGTTCGCTGAAACTGAAAATGGAATCTTGCTATATCATAAATTGTAATTTCCTTCAAGGTATAAAAGTTATCTATAATTTCATTTAATCTATCTTCTACTCCCCATGGGTTCACTGTATTAAATTCAGCACCAAGTACTTTATTTTGATATTTTTTAAATACTCCTACTAAACCCATATCATATAATCTTGTTCTATACATTAAACTCCCATGCCATTGTTTTATCATTTCTAAAGTAAGTTTTTCATCTATTTTATCTAACACCATATCAAAAGTATAAAAAGAGTTAACCATTTCCTTGACATCATCTAATGTATGAGTTCCCATTACTATATTCTTTTCAAATAAAAACTGAGGTTCCTCTGTTGTAAAGGTACTCCCTCCTATTTTATTTGAATGATATATAAAATCGTATTTTAAAATTTCATTTAGAGGATTATGTATACTAAACCCTCTTCTAAGTACATATTATAAGTATTATGCTTTAACCTTCACATTGAAATTTCTATAAAGAGTATTGCCTCCATTTATTATGATATGACATAAAATGGAGTAAATGATAGATTGGGTCGTAACAGTTATATAGCTAAAACATAGTCCTAATGCCAAAAAACCTAAAAACATATTTGCAGTTTTCTTTTTAAAGGACCAATAATTTAAGTGAAAAAGCATGAAAACAATTCCATTTAATAAAATAGCCCCACTAAAACTGTTTCCTAGTAAATAAATTGTCATAGGTAAAATTAAACCACGAAAAGCCACTTCTTCAAAATACGCTGCACTACATCATAATGGAAGCATTTTAATCTGCTAGTTTTTTAGGATAATAAACATTAGAATCTTTAATACAAATAAAAATTGTACTTATCATAAAAGCCAATATAAACATGATTCTATTTTTATTATTTATAGGTATTTTCATTATGTAGTCATTAGGTTTTACAATAAAATATATGATAAATAGCACTAATCCCCATAAATAATAGCCTTCAGTTGCCCATAATTGATCTTTGCCTAGCTTAGGAAATAATTTTTCAAAAATGTATTCTAATATCCTATAGAAAAATATCATCACCACTATCAATATTAAATAAAGCATTTGAACTTTTCCTCTCTTAATTCTAAAAAATAGAATTAAATTTATTCCTTGATTAAATCTTGAAACTCTTTATACTGTCTAACATTATCAAAGTCATGCTCCTCTTTGGCAACTTCTTTAACAGAAGGCTTTAATCTTATAGCCTCCTTTAAATTTATTACTGTATTGTTAATATCTCCCTTTCTTCCATATATGGAAGCCTTTCCAAAGTGACTCCATGGATAGTCTGGTTCTACTTCTATGGCCTTATCATACCACTTAAGGGATTCATCATAATGTCCAAAGAGCTCTAATACCAATGCTTTATTGAATCTCCCATAACCATATTGGCTATCTATTTCTAAGGCCTTGTCTAAATCTTCCATAGCTCTATCTTTATTGGAAGATACCACATTGGCTGAAAACCCATAGGCTCTTCCTCTTATGGTATATGCTCTCTTACTATCTGGGTATTTGCTTATAACCTCTGTAGTTATGTTTATAACTTTATTATATTTATCTTTATCCTCACTAAACAAAAGGCCTTCTGCCTCATCACATTTAGTGTTCTCTATAGCTTCTCTTTCTTTTTTCTCTTGATCCTTCTTTTTTTCTTCTTCCTTTTTCTTTGCCTCTTCCTGTTCCTTTTCTTCAAGTTCTACTTTATATTGTTCCTTTAAAGCCTGTGTTCTATATCTATTTTGAAAATACTCATAACTTATTACTCCTATACCTATAATCGCTAAGACTAAAAAAATAATAAGTTTATTTCTAGTTTTCTTATCCACAAATATCATTCCTTTTTTATTAACTTAAAATAATTTCTTTACTTCATAGAAAAATATGGTCATTGCTACTAAATCTGCACTGCCTCCAGGGCTAATGTCTAATTTCATAAACTCTTCATCCATCTCCAATATTGCCTTTTTTCCCAATTCAGTATTCATACCACCTAAGTCCATGGCTTCCTTAGCCTTAGTTTTAACATATTCAAGGGTGTCAATAGGATTTCTATGAAGCAAAGTAGTATCATCGCATTTGCTCATTATTCCTATAAGGGTATGTATTATATTATCATTCTTTGAAAGGGACTTATTTCCACTATATAGGGGCAGACTATAATCAAATATTATAGGTAATCCACTTTCTACTTCTTCTCTTATTCCTGGAATTCCATATTTTATATATATTTTTTCTCCATAGCTCAGCTTCTTATTGCAATCTAAATTTACTAATTCCCTATGTACTATACCTTCTGTCATGGCTTTTATTCCTGATCTTATACTTGAAAAATTCTTTTCTTTTCTCAATGATAATGTAGTTGCCCCCAAAGCAATGATCATAATAAATATCAATCCCTTATGAGTATTTGCCCCATAAGTAGCTTTAAGCATATGTTTTTCAGCATCCATACCTACCATTCTAATCTTTTGAAAAAGCTCTTTGTAATCTTCTTCTTTCATGGCTATTTCTACAGTTTCTATAAAGAATCTATTTAATGCCACTGCACTATCTATAAATGTAAAATAATCCATATCCTTGTGGATTCCAGATGATATGGGTGATACTAAGCCTGGAGTTGGATATGACGCAACCTCATATAATATAGCTTTTAATGCCAATTCGCTTAAAATAAACGGCATATCCCTTTCTTTAATCTCTAGCTTCATTTAATGCTCCCTCTATACTCGCTGTATGTTTTTTTCATAGCTTCTACTATTTCATTGTAAGTATGCTTAGCACTTCTCACACATTCATAAGCTGAATTTTCACAGATATAGCACTTTCGAGGACTATATCCTAACTGTCTTCTAGAAATACTTTCTTTGGTTCTTGGGTTATACACATCTATATCAGTGAATCTACCTAAAGGATGTGTCTCTTCTATATTTAATGTTCCTTCTTTAACCGTCAAGGATTCCTCATCTATAATAAATATTTCTGTAAGTCCCTCGGCAGTTATTCTAAATAATTTCAGTAGAAGCTTATTTGAAAACTTAGCTTCTAAATCAGCACTTACATCATTAAATATGGCTGTAGAAAGTTCATTTTCTTTATTAACCCCTGGAAAATTAACCTTTAAACATACCAATGTCTTATTAAATTTATCCATTAATTTGTTTTGTATCTCTACTCTTTTTTCTCTTTCTTTTAAAATATCTTCTGCAGTATATGACATTCTAATCTAAAGAAGATTTTTCTCTAATCTTCCTCATTGTCTCCTTTCCTTGTGATGTATTAAGAAAGTCCCATGTAACTTTAGGTACCAATCCTTCTATAGCCCAGTATTGTTCATCTTTTATAAGGTTTCTCACCTTGGATGCACTTATTATAGTTTCATCCTTTTTCATTCTTTCAATGATTCTAACTTCTACTCCATATTTCTTTAGTTCTTTAATTAGAGTATTATTATATGCATTTGTAACTATACAATTTGGTTCTTGTCCTAAATACCTTACATTTATGTTCAGTTGGCTACAAAAATATTTTCCGAATATCCCTGCATCCATCTCTGTATATACCTTAAGCTTGTCATCTTCCTTTTTTAAAAAGTAAGATGGAAATGTAGCTTGGGATATTATATATTCTCCACCCTTAATAACTTTTACATTTTTAAGATGACTGACTCCTTCTTTTACTAATTTATATCTTGTTGCAAAGGAAAAATCAGATTTATCCTCTTCCACTATAAATATTATCACTTCTTCCAATTCCTTGGAAGCTTTTTCTATTAAAAATTCATGTCCTTTAGTAAAGGGATTGCAATTCATAACTATTGCACCTCTAGATACTGTCACATCTATATTGTTTTCCTTTATAACTTTATTTAAATATGAGTTTATATCATATATTCCATTTTCTAAAAGAGCTGCTTTTTCTGTACTATGTATAAGCTTATAATTTAACCCTGAAAATATTTGTACATTTTCAGGCTTAGTAAATATAAAGCTATGATATATTCCTTGGTCAAACATCTTATCGATGATTTTAGTTATCAAAGCGGCACTTATGCCCTGTCCTCTATATTTTTCTTCTATGGCAAAGGCTTTTATTATATTTTTTGCCTTAGAGGATGTAGCTATAATTCTCCCTTGTTCCCTAGCCACTAAAGTAAAGTCTATGTCCTTTTCATATTGCAGTTGAAATCTTTGTAAAAATTCCTCAACTTCTTTTCTTTCTTTGTTATTTTCTATATCCACTATCTCAATATCTAAGCCGTACATATCCACACCTCGTACCATTATATTACAATATTCCTATCACATATTATACTAAATCATAGCTATAAATACAATTGGAGGAGCAATATGCCCCTCCAATTTTTTATTCCATGACTACTTTTTTAACTACGTCTATCACTGTACCATCTCTATATTCTACAATAGCAACTACGTCCTCCGATAGTTCTAATGCCCTTGGTTTTCCTGTAAGTTCTTCTGCTTTTTCCTTAAGCTCTTCTATAGTCAATACCTTCAGATTTGTGTTCTTCATAGCTTCTATTAAATCCTTACGCTTTGGATTTATCGCTACTCCTCTTTCAGTAACCAACACATCTATACTTTCTCCTGGAGTTGTTACTGTAGTTACTTTATCCTTTATTACTGGAAGTCTAGCTTTAACAAGGTTTGATACTATTATTGTAAGTTTTGCTCCAGCTGCTGTATCACTATGTCCGCCAGATCCTCCCATTATCACTCCATCAGAACCTGTAGTTACATTCACATTAAAGTCTGTATCTATTTCTGTTGCCCCTAGTATAACTATATCTAGCTTATTTACTACGGCTCCCTTGTTATGTGGATTTCCATACATGGATGCTGACATAGGTTGATGTCTTTCATTCTTTCTTAAGGATTCAACAGCTTTTAAATCAAAACATTGTACATCGAACAAACTGTTAAATAGGCCTTCTTCAAACATGTCCACTATATATCCAGTGATTCCACCTGAAGCAAAGCTACCCTTTATGTGTTCTTTTCTCATTATTTCCTTTAATTCTTCTGCAACAGCTAATGATATTCCACCTGCTCCTGTTTGAAATGATAATCCATACTTAACTAATCCTGAAGCCTTCATAACTTCTGATGCCATCTTTGCAATTTTTAATCCTACTGGATCTTTAGTTATTTTAGTAGTTCCTGATACTATTCCTTCTGGATTTCCTATGGAGTCTACCTTTACCACATAATCTATATTAGTTTCATCTATATCTATTGGACAATTAGGATAGGACACTAAGTTGTCTGTTATTGCCACTACCTTATCTCCATATAGGCAATCTGCCACTGCATAGCCTAAAGCTCCACAAGCTGATGGTCCATATAGGCCATTTATGTTACCATAATCATCACTACATGGAGAAGCTACAAAGGCTACATCTATATGAACATCTCCACTTTCTATGGCTCTTCCTCTTCCTCCATGAGTTTGCATTATTGCTGGTTTCTTTAATTCCCCTTTAGAGATTGCCTTAGCTACTGGGCCTGATATATAAGAAGCTATTATCCCTGTAACTACACCTTCTCTAATATATTTTACTAATGGTTCATGACATGGAAATATTGAACTTGCAACTACTGTTAAGTCTTTTATTTCTCTTTTTGCTATTTCCTCCATAACCATGTTTAAAACATAGTCTCCATTTCTCAAATGATGATGGAAAGAAATTGTCATACCATCTTTTAATTCTAACTTATCTAGAGCCTCTTCTATAGAACTTAAAAGTTTTACATCTCTTGGACCTACTGCACTTTCTTTTATTGTGGTCTTTGGTTTCACAATAGGATTTTTATCTTCTCCTTGAAATGGTATTACTTCTCCATATCCTTCTATATAGTATGGCACTTCTCTTCCTACTGAATTTTTCATAGTAATAATCCCACCTTTTCTATGGTTTTCCCAACTACTTTAAATGAGACCTAAGGTCTTTGCTAAGCTTACAGTTTTCTTGGCTCTATTTATAATAGGTGCATCCACCATTTTACCATCAAGAGAAAATACTCCTTTTCCCTCTTTCTTAGCTTCTTCCATGGCCTTTAACACTCTTTCAGCATGAATTATCTCTTCTTCTCTTGGTGCATATACTTCATGGATAGTGTCTATTTGTCTTGGGTTTATTGAGGATTTTCCTGTCATNNTGTCTTTCCTTAGTCCTTCCATATCGTTAGTATCAGTGAATGGAGTGTCTATTGCATGGATTCTACATGCTTTACATGCAGTAGCTATTCTATTTCTAGCATAGAATATTTCTTCGCCCTCTTTAGTCCTTTTTATTTCTAAATCTGCAGTTAAATCTTCTCCTCCTAAAAGTACTCCATTAACCCTAGAAGAAGCCCTTATTACTTCATAGACTGTTTCTAAACCATAAGCTGTTTCTACAAGAGCAACTAGATTTATACCACCTTTAGGGAACCCCATTTCCTCCTCTATTTTTGTCAGAATTTCATCTGCCTTTTTTATGGATTCCTCATTAGCCTTTGGTACCATTATTGTATCAGGTTTAACCTTAGCAATAACAGCTAAATCTTCTGGTCCAAATTCTGTATCTAATGGATTTATTCTAACTACCACTTCCACATCACCGTAATCCATAGTTTTTATAGCTTCTCTAACTAGTATTCTAGCACTGTCCTTCTCTGTTAAGCTTACAGCATCTTCTAAGTCCAATATTATAGAATCTGCTCCCATTATAGCTGCATTTTGAAGCATTCCTGGGTTATTTCCAGGCATAAAAAGCATAGTTCTTCTTAATTCCTTCACTTAAATCCCACCTTATATTAGCAATATTATTGAGCTCTCTTTATTGCTGTCTCTACTCTAGCTCCTATTGTATAGTCTAAGGCTCCTTTATCTTGAGCCTTTATCTTTGCACTAGTTACTCCCATAGCTTTTACTTTTTCTTCTATGACTTCTAGTATTCTAGGTCCAAACTGTTGCATTACAATGCTCTCTAACTCTATTTCAACATTTTCACTTTCATTAGGGGAAATCATAATGAGTATATCATTAGACTCAAGAGTCCCTGCTTTTGCTACTTTTCCTATCTTCACCAATGACACCTCCCTTTGTTATTTAACACTATCTAAGTATTGCTTTTGTCCCATTTCATATAGATTATTTCCCTGAGAGTCTATTACCACAACTACTGGCAAATCTTCTACTACAAGTCTTCTTATAGCTTCTGCTCCTAAATCATCATAGGCTACTACTTCAGCTTCCTTTACTGATTTCCCGATTAAAGCTGCAGCTCCTCCTATAGCAGCAAAGTATACAGCTCCTTCTTTTATTATAGCATCAACTACGTTTTTGTCCCTTAGTCCCTTGCCTATCATTCCTTTTAAGCCTTCTTTTATAAGTCTTGGAGCATAAGGATCCATCCTATAACTAGTTGTTGGTCCTGCTGAACCTAAGGCTCTTCCTGGTTTTGCTGGAGTAGGTCCAACATAATATATTATTTGATCCTTCACATCTATAGGCATTTTTTCACCTTTATCTAAAAGGTCTATCAATCTCTTATGAGCGGCATCCCTTGCAGTATAAATTGTTCCACTTATTAATACACTATCTCCTGCTTTTAATTCCTTTACTTTATCTAAAGTAAAAGGTGTTGAAATTCTCTTTTCCATATGGCACCTCCTGTATTTTCTATAGCTCTATTTCAGCATGTCTTGTAGCATGACAATTTATATTTACAGCTACTGGCAGGCCTGCTATATGAGTTGGATAGTATTCTATGTTTACAGCTAAAGCTGTTGTTCTTCCCCCAAAACCTTGAGGTCCAATGCCTAGCTTGTTTATTGCTTCTAGTAATTCTTTCTCTAAAGCTTCATAATAAGGATTTGAATTTCTTTGTGCAGTTGGTCTTATCAAAGCCTTTTTTGCTAAATTAGCAGCTCTATCAAAGGTTCCACCTATTCCAACACCTACTACTATAGGTGGGCATGGGTTAGGCCCTGCTTTCTTTACTGTTTCTAAGATAAATTCCTTTACCCCTTCAACTCCATCTGCTGGTTTTAACATTTTTAATCCACTCATATTTTCTGAACCGATTGGANNATCCACTCATATTTTCTGAACCAAAGCCCTTTGGAGCTATAGTTATTTTAAGTTTATCTCCTGGAACCACATTATAATATATAATGGCTGGTGTATTGTCTTTAGTATTTACCCTATCTAAGGGATCCTTTACCACTGATTTTCTTAGATATCCTTCTGAGTATCCTTGTCTTACACCTTCATTTATAGCATCCTCTAAAGCTCCACCTTGAATATGAACTTCTTGTCCTAGTTCTACAAAAACACAAGTCATTCCTGTATCTTGACACATAGGCATGTCTTCTTTTCTAGCTATATCAGCATTTAATATTATTTTATTTAATATGTCCTTAGCTATAGGAAAGGTTTCTTTTTCCTTAGCATCTTCTAGTCTATCTTTTATGTCATCTGATAGATAATAATTGGCATCTATGCATAGTTTTTTTACTGCCTTTGTGATATCTAAAACATTTATTTCTTTCATCACTAATTCCTCCTAAAAAAATTTAGGGCAGTTTCACTAACTGCCCTTATTATGCTACTTATTTCTTCTGTTAACTAATGCCATAACTCTATTCATTTCATTGTTTACTATCATGAAGCCTTCGTCTACACCCATTCCTGGTTTAGCTAGACATTGGTCAGCTCCACAAGCCATGGCTATATTAGTGCATACTTCGGCAGATCTATTTGTTTCATTGCAAGTTCCTCCACAGTAAGCACCTATGTTCTTTTTCTTGCAGTATAGTATTGCTTCTATTATATTGTTTACTCCACCTAAGTCTGGTGTTTTTATTTGAAGCATATGACCTGACTTATTATCTGCAAAGTATACAACATCCTCATAGGTATTGCACCATTCATCAGCAACTAACTCTACATCTATGTTTCTTCTTTCAAGCTCTGCTCTTAAATCTCTTAAAGCTTCCATTTGCTTTTGTCTTTCCTCCATATCCATTGGTCCTTCAATTCTCAAATGGAATGGTTTTGCAGCATCTTCAAGAGTCTTTAAATAATCTGCCATCTTATTAATATCACAATCAAAAGCTGCTCCTATTGTTCCATACACATCTATATGGAATACTGGATTGTAACATTCACAATTTCTTAATTGTAGTACTCTATCACTTAACCATTTTACGTATTGTAATAATTTTTCTCCGTTATTTCCAAGCTTTTCTTCTACATTATTTATTAATGCATGAGGCATTACATCCGCGCCTTTTATTATCATCTTATCTGAATTGTTGTATCTGTCATCACCTGATTGAGTAAATATAGGTATTCTCTTTATGTCTACTCCTGTATTATNNACTCTTCTTTTACTATTTCAGCCATGGTTACCTTCTTAGATTTTGCCACAGCATCTAATATAGCTTGAGTTATTCCATATCTTATAGCAGTATGAAGTCTTTTGCCGTTTATTGTCATTCTATCGAATTCTTCAGCTAAAGCCTTAAAGGAATTAAGGTCTCTTCCTACTAATTTAGGTGCTATTTCCTTTTCAATAACTGGTATAAAATCTTCTGCTAAGAATAATGGATCACGTCCACCGGCTCCAGAATATTGAACAGCAGCGCAATCTCCATGAGCAACTTGTCCATCTTCTAATATTAACATTACTGATATAGACTCTCCTGCTTGTCTTATAGCTTTAAATCCTTCTGTTACAGGTTCTCCTACATAAGTAAATCCATCATGTCCTGCTCCATTTTTTATTGCTCTTTGATCATCAAAGTAAAAACCTGTTCTTCCTGGTGAACAAACTAAATCAACGATTTTCATATTTCGCACTTCCTTCTTATTATTGGCCTCAGCCTTATAGTAAAAGTTTNNTATTTAAATTAGGGTAATCCCTGATTTTACTTGTTTTCTGGTCTTCCTACTAGCTTTCCTTTTCCTACTGCAAATATATCATCTATAGTCATTTGAAAGCATACATCTCTGCCTTCAAATTTAGCTCTCTCTTCAAGCTTACTTCTATTGAAATCTATTAATTCCTTAGTGAAAGGTACATTTCCTAACTTAAAGTATCTTACTGCACCGTTGTTATCTCTTGCTGGCATCATCTTTCCTAAGTTATATTTTGATGGTGCAAATGGTATATCTATAATTCCTACTTCAAATCCTTTAACTGTTCCCTTAGCTAAGTCTCCATTGCCCAATTCAAACATCTTGTCTAACATACATTTAGTTTCTGCTTTTATTATGCTTATTTCTGTTTCTAACTCTTTAGACATTGGCATTCTTTGCCCACCAAGCAAATTTAGAGTCATCTTTGTAGCTCTTATACCTTGGGCATTAGCTTCCTTTGTTGGTATTCCAATAGCTTCATGTGGAGTCTTAACTATAACCTTAGTTGCTCCGGCTAATGCACCAGCTGCAGCTCCTGTTGATATTACTCCAAATGCCTTTGCTTCATCTTCTGGGAATCCTCCCATCCATTGGTGGAATACAGTAGTTATATATACATCATTGTATCCATTAGCTTTTAAGTACTCATTTACTTGCTCTTCTAAAGCTCTTATAGCTGCTACGTCTTGTATTATATTACCACATTGTCCATATCCTACGGTTATATTCTTAACCCCTTGCTCCGCTGCTAATAAAGCTTCTATTATAGCTACAGCATTAGATGTACTTGGTGGTACTAAAGTTCCTGTTAAAGGTCCAAATGGTTCTCTGTTTATAGAAATTCCTTGCTCTTCATAGAATCCTACTAATCTATCACAATATTGCCAGTCTAAGATTGACTTTTCTATGCTTATGCTCTTAGCATATGGAATATTATAAGATATTCCGCCGCCTTCATTTGAAGTCCAACCTGCAGCATGAATTATTTCTGTTAATAGCCTAGCATCTGGAGTACCGTGTCTTGCTTCTAGTGGAAGATTAACTGCTTCCAATACTTTTCTACATCCTGCTACTCCATGATTTACTCCTGGAAATCCATTTAATAATGATCTTCCTGCTGCTTTACTTTCCTTTATTCCTCTTTCGCACTCATCATATCTGTTTTGTCTTGTGTAAGAATCTATTGTTGAAGGTAAAAGATCAGCTCCCCCTTCATCTTGTAAATGCTTTAGTAATTCTATATGTTCCTCTAAAAGAGCTACTCCTGCTCTAGGTTGAGCTAAAGTTATGCCCTCTTCCTTTGCCTTTACTAATTTCTTTGCAAAGTTCTTATGTTCTGGCAACTTCTTTAAGTAATCTACTGCTTCCTTTAGATCTACATCTTTACCTGTAGGCCATTGAGCTAATACAGTTTGTCTTTCTTGGAAAAATTCCTCTTCAGTCCATTTTTTATTTTTCAGTTCCACTTTATTACCCACCTTTCGAAAATCTCCTAGAGTTTTCTTATACTTCCACCAAATATTTTTTCATTATTCTAACTGCCACATCAGGAAGTTCAAAACTTAAAAGCCCCATGGCAGATAATATATATGTCTTATCTAATAAAAATTTAGGATGTTGTGGCTTCAATGAATTTATACTTTCTGGATTATATGTTCCTGCTTTTAATATATCACCAGGATTATTACTGTGTACAATAACTCCACCAGTTCCTATCATATATTTAACACCCATCAAGTCCTTTCCATGTTGAGTATATATAACTCCTAATGGAGAATATACTGGTTCAACATAGCCACAATGTCTTTCCATGGCTAATTCTGTTGCAACTTTAGCCATAGCTTCATCAAATTCTACTTCTTCTGTAGTACTAGGTACCATCATTATGTGGTTAATTCTATATTCACAATTTTCTTCTACATCTACAGATTTGTCTTTTAAGTACCCTCTAACTTTTCTGGTTCCTGCTGCTTCCCATAAAGAAAGAGCAGAATATCTCATTCCTAAATCTCCCTCAACAGTTCTCTTTGCAAAGGGTTCTTCTAAGCCTCTAAAGGTTACCCCTGGCTTTGAAGGCTCCCCATTAGCTAAAGAGTGTACATCTGTTGTAGCTCCACCTATATCTACTATAACTATTTCTCCTATTCCCTCTTCTTTGTCGCTACCTTCACTTAACACCTTAGCAGCTTTCAGTACTGCTGCAGGTGTTGGCATAAGGATTCCACTTATGAATTCCTCTGCATTGCTTAAACCCTTTGCATCTACTATCCTATTCATAAAGACTTTTCTTATTTCTTCTCTAGCAGGTTCTACATTTAAAACGTTTAGTTTTGGCATAACATTTTCTGTTATAGAATAAGGAATATTAGAATTTTTAAATAGCTTATTTATCTCATCACTAGCCACCTTATTTCCTGCTACTACTACAGGAACTCTTATGTCATTATCCACTAGCATTTCAGCATTGTGTGTAATGCAGTCTTTATTTCCTCCATCTGTTCCACCAGCTAGGAGGATAATATCTATGTTCATTTTTTTTATTTCTTCTATTTCTAACTCTGTAAGCTCATAGCTATAGGTTTTTAAAACCCTTGCCCCTGCTCCAAGAGCAGCTCTCTTGGCAGCCTCTGCTGTAAGATCTGGCACCAATCCAATAGCTATCATTTTCAAGCCTCCTGCTGCAGAGGAGCAAGCTAATTTCTTTACAAAATTAACTTCTTTACCTTGAATTTGTTCCAGAATTTTATTATATGCTTTATTAAAACCTATCATTATATCATCTTCAATGGTAGTTATGTCTTTAGCTGTAGCAATAATTTCTTCATTATCTACATCAACAACCGTTAGTTTTGTATAGGTACTACCAAAATCAATTAATAAATATGCATTCATTTTTACACTCCCAATGGGCTTATTTTCTCATGTTATGATATTTTTAAATCTGTTTTTAAATCACCTATTGTTGTATCTACTGGGGTTCCTGGTGGATAAATCCTATCAAATCCCATAGCTTTAAATCTTCCTTGAACTTCTTTCCAATTTTGCTTTCCTACAACTATGTTTCCTCCTACGTATAGAAGTATTCCACCTAGTCCTGCTTCATCACATTTATCTCTCATGCCTTGGCAATCTAACTCCCCTTGTCCATATAGAGAAGATACAACTATTACATCAGCATTAGTTTCCTTTGCTGCATTGATGAAATCTTCTTGTGGTGATAAAACTCCTATGTTGACAACCTCGAATCCAGCTTCTGTAAATGCATAGTCAAGAATTTTATTCCCTACTGCATGACAGTCTGAACCTATTACTCCTAGAACTATCTTTTTCTTTTCCATAAATTAGCCTCCTAATTTTTGCTTTATTATGTTTTAAGGTTTTGTTAACCTTTGTAATTCAATTCTACTATTCTAGATTTCAACGCCTTAACTGATCCATCATCTAAAGTGTATATAAACTTTATGACTTCTTTATTGGCATGATTAAATCTCATTATATCTTTATGTCTACCTGGTGATACTATTATTACATCGCATACATCTACTAATCTTTGTATTTCTTCATCTTCTGTAGAATTGCTATAAGTTATATCTATGTTTCCTAATCCTGCACTCTCTAAAGCGCCTTTTATTTTAAACATAAATTCCTCTGATATAGCAAAGGCTGAAAATTTAGTTTCACTANNCTAGAGTATCTTGCAATCTTTACTATTGTTCCCAAATCTGCATTTATGGCTACTCCCAAAATTTCTTTTTTGAATTCCCTTGTTAGCTTGGCCACCTCGTTTACGTGATTAAAGGTAGCTATAATAACTTGACTTTTTGCTAAAATTTCCTTTGTAGAATCAGACATGTTATTTAATTCATCTATAGTAAGTGGTATTACATTCATATTAGTACTTTCGTTAAGCTGTTTTGAGAACATTCTAGCTTGCTCTACGTTACATTCTACATAAATAGCTATCATTCTATTCATCTGCTCAACTTTTTCTTTCACTCTTGCTTCAACAATTTCTAAAAATTCCTCTACACCCATCCCTGTTTCTAAGGCTTCTTCCAATCCTAAATCTACGAACTTAGTTATCTTATCTTTTATACCCTTATGTTGCCATGTTTTATTTTCTTCTGCTACAAAAGTCCCTCTTCCTTGATAAGATTTTAGTACTCCTTCCTTTTCAAGTTCCTTATAAGCAGAGCTTACAGTGTTCCTGCTAACTTTAAGGCTATCTGATAATTCTCTTTCTGTAGGCATTTTTTGTCCTACCTTTAATAAACCCATCCGTATTTGATTCATTATCTGCCTTTTAACTTGTAAATATAGTGGAATCCCACTTTCTTTACTTAGAATTATATCCATAGTCGTCCTCCTTAAGTGATTGGACTAATGGATTAGTCCTTTTCTTCCCCCTTATAATAGCATAGTCCATAGTACCATTCAATATTATATAATTAAAAAATATAAATATATGAAATAATCATATTTGTTCCGTATTTTTGCTGCAATTTATAATACTTTATCAAATTTATTAAATTTCAATTGTTATTTTAGCATTTATATTGGTTATTTGATTTTCCAGCAATAGCGTATTACATTTGTTTACAATTATTTTTAGCTTTTTATATATTATATAATAATTTAAAGTGGACTTTTTTCATATATATTCAAAGCCAAATTGGACTTTTTAGAAAGTTCCATTTAGTTTTACCTATGGACTTTTAGATACTTAAAATTCATGGACTTTTTTTATCTAATGCCTACCTGCTGTAACACTTCATCCTGTTTAGGCTGGAGATAACAGTAGNNTCCCGGGAAATTTATTCTTTTTCCCTATCATAATATGTTTTTATTCCCTTAGCTATGGCTTCTGCTATCTTTTGTTGATATTCAGTTGTCTTTAGTAGAGCTTCTTCTTTAGGATTTGACAAGAATCCACACTCTACTATAACTGATGGATTTTCATATTTGTCTCTTAAGATTTTATATTGTTTTCCTGCTGACTTTGGCAATCTGGCATTGTTTTTATCCAAATTGGCTCTAAAACTTTCATGAAGTGCCTCTGCTAAATCCCTGCTTTTAGAAAAATCTGAGTACCACACTTGTGCTCCCTTGCTTCTAGAATCGCTATACATATTCAAATGAATACTTAAAAACATATCACAATTAGTTTCTTTTTTCATTTCACATCGTCTATTTAAATCATCTACCTTTTTTTTCTTTACACTTCCCTTTATTTCATCTAAACTTACATCTTCTTCTCTAGTTAAGTATACTTTATAGCCTTCCTTTTCTAATAGACCCTTTAGCTGTTTACTTATTTCTAAATTTATGTTTTTTTCTACAGTGCCATTTTTGGATTTAGCTCCTCCATCCATTCCTCCATGACCTGGATCTATTAAAATAGTTTTTAGTTCCTTTCCCTGTACAGTTATTCCCCTCAATGCTACTATAAATGTGAAAATAACTAGACTATATAAAACTTTGTTGTTTACCCACCTTTTCACGATTACTTCCTCCTTATGGTGTCTTATGCATTAACAAAACTAGTTTATCCTTATTTTCAAAAAATATAATCTCCATAGAATTATTTTTTAATTAATAAAAAGCACCCTAT
>DINW01000006.1:60852-65500 GCA_002423705.1 Clostridium sp. UBA5530 | reverse complement strand
AAAAACTTCACACACTCAATTAAATTAATCTTTATCCTTTTGTTCTTTATAGGTTGTTGCAAGACTTCTTAGATGCTTAACCACACTGGGATTCCAAGTAACTTTTTTAGTAAGCCAATGGCATGGAAACTCATTACATAAACCACAGAATGAAACATTATGTTTTTTAGCACATTTGTAAATGGGACATCCTCCAGATTGAGACCATTCTTTGCAATTTCCATCTGTTTCTATACAACCTTTACATATGCCTACTTCTTTTTTCTTGCATCCAACACAACATTCTCCACAAGGAGTTATTGTTGAAAAATCAACATAGTTCATTATATCACCTCACCCAATATCATAACTTTCTAATGCTGACAACAGTGTGTCATATTTAGAAAATATAATTTAAAATAAAATCTGTGTTCAAGGGATATTATGAACACAGATTTTATTTCTAATTGTTCTCACATTGACTATCTATAAGTTGCAAATTGTATTGTTTTATGATTTTCATTAAATATTCTGCATATACCTGCTCACCTTTATCATTCTCTATGGTAGAATAACCGGCATCCTGTAATGCTTTTGCCTGATATATATAAGTATTTGCATCAAATACTCCTTGGTTTCTATACCTTTTATTATTATATAGAAACTGACCATGATCATCAATAGATTCTTTAGTACTATTATATTTTCTAAACTTGTCCACTATAGTTTTATTATAATATTCATTTGTTTTTAGGGATACAGATTCTCCCTTCCAACTACTGTTAGCTTTTATACCAAATAAATTATTAAATTCGGAAGAAAGTCTAGATTCCCCCCAACTGGACTCTAGAATTGCCTGGGAAATAGTTATTGAAGGTAAAATTTTATACTTTTTATAGTTTTCTATGGCAGAGTCTGTTAAAGAATCTATAAAATTAGTATATTTGGTATTAGGAGCTGTTTGCTCAGGGGTTAAACCATAGTATTTTAAGTCACTTATATAGGTTTGTACCAAAGAAATTTTTTTCTTATCCATACCTAATTCAGTAAGAACCTCATTTAAGGGAGTCAAAGAAAATTTCCCTTGATTTTCACTTAGGAACATAGTTGCAACATCATAAATTTCTTTATCTTGAACCTTAGAAAATTTATTATTATTTAAAGCACCAACTATGGCACAAACATATTTCCAGTTTACTTGAACTTTATTATCACTTGTTTCATCACAAATAGTTATGTATTTAGAAACATCTATATTAACTAAGTCAATGTTTTTCAACTTGGATTTTTTAATCATTATTGTAGATGCCATTAATATAAAAATTAAAGCTAATAATATTACTAAAAATTTTTTCTTCTTCATTTTCTCATCTCATTTCTTTTGGGATGATGATAGTATATCATATATGTATAAATATAAAATTACATATTAATGAATGTTATAACTAATTTACAATTAGCACACAGGATAATATAAAGATTAAAAAGACATATTTTTAAAAGTAACTTACCTTTAAAAAGTATGCCTTTTTAAATTATCTGTGGATTTAAAAATACAAATTATATTTTTTGAACANTTATGGCCATGGGCCCTTTTTCACCTTCTCCAATATCAAAGGTAACATTTTCCCCTTCATGCAAATCTTTATCAGGTCCCTTTTCTTTTACTTGAGAATGATGTACAAAGATATCATTACCTTCATCACAGGATATAAATCCATAGCCCTTTTCATCATTAAACCATTTTACTACACCAGTTTTTTCAGCCATATGCAAGCCTCCTTAAATTTGTAATATAAATAGTATTATATAAGTTAGGGGATTTTATCCTTGACTATATTTTGAATTGAATTTTTTTTATAGGTTTATATTTAAAATTGTCTTATAATGTAAGTGAAACTTAGTTTGCTATAACTAAAATATTAGGGGGTAAATTTATGATAACAATAATAGCTAAGTCTAAAGTCATAGAAAATAAGATAGTAGATTTTAAAAGGTTGGCAGAAAAATTAGTGGAGAACAGTAGAAAAGAAGAGGGCTGTGTATCCTATGGGTTATATCAAGATATTAATGATAAATGTAATTTTACATTTATTGAGGTGTGGAGGGATTCGGAAGCTATAGAGTTACACAATAATAGCAAACACTTTACCTCCATAGTTCCACAGCTTGGGAAATTAAGAGAAGAACAATCTCAAGTAAGCTTATATGAAAAGGTTATATAAGTAATATAAAAAGTATCAAATACAGTGTATTATAAGATAAGGGAGCATCCATAGAATTGATTTATACAATTCTATGGATGCTCCTTTTGTACTACTTTGATGATTTTATTTTAACTGTTTCCCTTTCAATTAGGGTATTATCTAAGATTACTTTTACCCCATATTGGTTGTTACAGGATATTTTATCTAACACTAAGTCTGCTGCTTTCTGTCCTAAAAGTTCCATGTGCTGATCTACAGTTGTGAGTTTAGGTTCTACAAGGTTACTTAAAGAAATATTGTCATAACCTATAACTGATAAATCTTTAGGAATATCTAATTTTAACTTTTTGCAGCTATTTATTACTCCAACTGCCATAAGATCATTGCAGGCAAAAATAGCAGTAGCATTAAGATTTGGCAGTATGGTACCAATAATTTTTGAAGTGTTATCTACAGTTTCTATGGTATTTCCTTGTCCTATATTTATTATAAAATTATCATTTAAATTATTTATTTCTGTCATGATTTTCCTATAGATTTGTTCTTTAACATCATAGGAGTAGCTATTTTCACCTCTTAAAAATAAAATATTCTTATGATCATTCTTTATAAGGTATCTCAAAGCAATTTCACAGCCCATAGCTTCATCGTTAGATACAGAGGAAATATTAGGAACCGAAGTATAACCATTTACAAAAACTAAGGGAATTTTTTTTGCAACTTCATGGAAAAATTTGTTTTTTATATTGCTAGTACTGGGATCTATTACTATGATGCCGGATACGTTTCTTGACAATAGATTATTTATACATTTTTTTTCCTCATTCTTATTATTAGAAGTAGTCATTAGTATTATAGATAAAGAATTTGCTTTCAGCTTAGTTTCTATGCCATAAACAACGGCAGGAAAAAACATATTAGTCAAACTAGGAACTACTACTCCAATTATGGTGGACTTTCTTTGAGTCAATTCTCTAGCTTGCATGTTAGGAACAAAATTAAGATCATCAATGGCCTGTAACACAATCTTTTTAGTTGAGTCTTTTACAGGGTAATTTCCATTTATTACCCTTGAAACAGTAGCAACAGAAACATTTGCTGCTTTAGCTACCTCATTTATAGTTACTTTCATAAAATTATTCCACCTCATAACCTATTTATAAAGTTGTCAAAAGCGGCTAATCCCTTAGTATCTCTTTTAAATACCCCACTATGGAATAGTACCTCTAAAAACTTTAAGCCAATTTCATTTTTTAATATGTTATCTACATTTTCTAAGGTAAAAGTTGAATATTTATTTATCATATCATTATACCATTGGCTATGTTTTAGCACAATTTTATCCTTAGATATATGTTTTTCACCTTGAAGTAGATACTTCCTGATTATATCAAGTTCTATTTTTAATCTAGAAGGAAGGATTGCCAATCCCATTACTTCTATTAAACCTATGTTTTCCTTTTTTATATGATGAACTTCTTCATGGGGGTGGAAAATCCCTAAAGGATAATCCTTAGTTGTTCTGTTATTCCTTAGAACTAAATCTAGCTCATACTGACCATGATTAAATCTGGCTATGGGAGTGATTGTATTGTGAGGAATATGTCCACTATGGCTTAATATATTTACAGATTCATCAGAATAATTTCTCCAAAGGCTAAGTATATGATGAGCCAAATTTAGCAAGCTTTCTTTATTGCTGCTTCTTAATCTTAATACAGACATAGGCCAGTTAACCCTTCCAAGAGACACATCCTCATAACCTAAAACTTTATATTTTTTTTCAATTGGAGCCTTCTCCATAGGAAATTCATAGCATCCTCCTTGGTAATGATCGTGAGATAAAATTGATCCTCCTACAATTGGAAGGTCTGCATTAGAACCTAGAAAATAATGAGGAAATTTTTCAACAAATTCAAGGAGATTTGCAAATGAATCACGTGATATATTCATGGGCACATGATGGTTATTTAATACAATACAATGTTCATTATAATAAGTGTAAGGAGAATATTGTAAAAACCAAGGTCTTTTATTAAGAGTAATTGGTATTATCCTATGATTATCACGGGATGGATGACTAAAATCTCCAGAAAACCCCTCATTTTCTTTACATAATAAGCACTTAGGATAAGAAGAAGCACTAGTGTTTATAGCTTTGGCTATATCCTTTGGATCTTTTTCCGGTTTTGAAAGATTTATAGTTAAATCTAGATCACCATAAGGGGTAGAGGTTTTCCATATAATATTTTTATTTATTCTATCTTTTCTTATATAATTTGAGGCTATGCTTAAATTGAAGTAGTAATGGGTAGCTTTTTTAGGGGAGCTATCATATACATCATTGAAAGTTTTTATTACCTCTGAGGGACGTGGCATAAAACAGTTCATAACCTTAGTGTCAAAGGAATCCCTTTCAACTATAGAATCTTCAATGATATTTCTAGAAACAGCATAGTCTA
>DINW01000006.1:10441-60798 GCA_002423705.1 Clostridium sp. UBA5530 | reverse complement strand
CAGCTCCTGTCATACGAGAACCTAGAACTATTGAACTTTGTTCTAAGGCTAAATCTACTAATGTGTCTAGTTCTACACCAGTAACTTCATAATCATACCGTAAAGAGTTATGAGACTCATTTAACAATTTCCCAAATAATAAAAGGTTATTTTCTTGGAGAGCTTTCACAGATTTTAAAGTTCTTATATTTTCATAAATTGCGTGGTTAGCTCTTTTTCTTAATATAGGATCTGGAATGTGATGTTTTAAAATTTCAAAGTCTTCAGCAGTTAATTCACCAAGAGAGGAAATTGCCTTATATTTCTTCAAAATATTGAGAGCTTCTTCACACTGAGCTCTTCTTTCGTTATATTTTGAAGCTATAAGGTCACGACTTTTATTGGTAGAAGTTATTATAATTTTATACCCATCTGTGATTACTTGATTATAGGTATAATTTAGGGTGTTACAATCTAGCAATATAGCACAATTCTTTTTTCCCATAGCTACTGCAAATTGGTCCATTATACCACAATTTACACCTATGAAGGTATTTTCTGCTTCTTGGCAAAGCTTTACTAAAGATATATTATCTAAATTTAAACTGCAAAAATCTCTTATTATTATACCTATTAAAACCTCAAGAGAGGCTGAAGAAGAAAGGCCAGAACTATTTGGAATATCCCCGTATATAAGTATATTAAGACCTGTGCATATATGAAATCCGTGTTCTATAAAAGTTTTAATTACTGCTTTTGGATAGTTACCCCATCCATCATTGCTATCATAGACTAGATTAGTTAAATTAAATTCCACAAAGCCACTACTTTTAAAGTTCTTTGAAAAAAGTCTTATATTTTGATCTTGCCTTTTGGAAACTATGGCATAGGTGCCAATGGAAAGAGCACAAGGAAATACATTACCACCATTATAGTCAGTATGCTCTCCTATTAAATTAACTCTCCCAGGTGAAAAGTACCCAGAAGTGGGTTCCTCTTTAAAAATGTCTATAAAATCTTTTTTTAAGTTCTCTAAAATATTCATGATTATCCCCCCTGTATTTCATATATTTATAGTAAGCGATTACTGTAAAAAAGTAAATGCTTTTTCTAATTCAATAGAACTATAATCCTATGAAATAAATCTTAAATGAATCTATATATAGTGATGGTTAACCTCAATAAATCTTGGGGTTATGCCAGTTAAATATGAAATAAAAAGGTTTACAACATAGAAAAAAACAATTATTATAAATATATAAGATCTTAGGGGTATATTAGGTATATTTATAGAAAGCAGTTTCTGTAGAAAGGATAAAGATGAAAGTTACAAAGAAATTTTTATGGAAAGAAAAAGGAGAAGATATTTTTAGAATCTCTCTTGAAAATGACAATAATATAGAGGTTGATATATTAAATCTTGGTGGGATTATTTCTAGCATATTTATGGAGGACAACAAGGGCAACAAAGAAAATATAGTAGTAGGATGGAAAAATCCAAAAGATTATATTGATGATAAGGGATATACAGGAGCTATTATAGGAAGAACTGCTGGGAGAATTGCAGATGGATATGTAGTTATAAATGAAAATATATATGAATTAACTCAAAATCAATCAGTAAATACTCTTCATGGAGGACTCAAGGGGCTAAACACTAAGATATGGAAAGAATACATTTTTCAAAATTCAAAGGAAGTAGGTGTAGTACTAGAAAGCTTTAGTGAGGATGGAGAAGATGGGCATCCTGGAAATTTAAAGGTTAAAGTGAAATACTCATTGAATAATGAAAACGAACTATCAATAAATTACTATGGAATAAGCGATAAAAAAACATTGATAAACTGTACAAATCATAGCTATTTTAATTTGTCAGGAAATTTAAAGAGGGATATTTTAAATGAAATTTTAACAGTAAAAGGTAGCAATATAGCTCTCTTAAGGGAAGATTCCGCTTTAAGTGGACATGTTATGGGGGTAGAAAATACAGCTTTTGACTTTAAAAAAGGCAAAGCCATTGGAAAGCATATCAATGAAGACCATAATCAGCTTAAAATAGCTCATGGATATGATCACCCATGGATATTGGATAAAACTAAAGAATACAATATTAAATTAGAAGATGAATTATCTGGAAGGATAATGGAAGTATACACAGATAGAAAAGCAGTAGTTATATATTCTACAAATTTTCCAGAGGACACTAGAGAGTTGACTAATGGAGAAATATTAAAAAGAAATTATGCCATATGTTTAGAAACCCAGAACTTGCCTATCGCGTGTGCTGGAAGGTTCATAGAGGATTCCATTATAGATAAAGATGAAGAATATAGGTCTAGAACTGTATTTAAATTTAAGGTGGTAAAATAATTAACAGAAAAGAGGGATGAGGTAAATGAAACTTTGGGAGAATATAAATAATGATGGGATTAATAGGCTACAGTCTAGAGCAGCATTTTTAAGTTTTCCATCTAAAGAAAGAGCTCAGCTGGGGGAAAAAAGGTATACCCATAACTTTAAAAATCTAAATGGTAAGTGGAGACTTCTATTTTTAGAAGCGCCAGAGTATTCTCCACGGAATTTTTATAAAGAAGATTTTAATGTAGAACAATGGGACTATATAACTGTACCTGGAAACTGGCAATTGCAGGGATATGGGAAAATGCATTATTCAGATTTGTGGTATAACTTTCCTATAAATCCACCATATGTTCCAACGGAAAACCCTACTGGAATATATAAAAGAAAATTTACAATAGATGACTCTTGGAATGAAAAAAGGATAATATTAAAATTTAATGGAGTTGATTCTGCTTATACTTTATGGATTAATGGGGAAGAAGTAGGTTATAGTAAGGGAGCTAGAATACAAGCTGAATTTGATATAACAAATTATGTGAAATGTGGGGAAAATGATTGTACAGTAAGAGTATATCAATGGAGTGATGGTACATATTTAGAGGATCAGGATATGTGGTGGCTAAGTGGAATATTTAGAGATGTGGAATTATATTCAGAACCCATTTTAGGATTATATGATTTTAAGATTGAAACTGATTTAGATGAAAATTATAATAATGCCACCTTGGATATATACTTTAATTTTGCAAACTATAGAAATCAAAAAATCCAAATTGAATTATTGAATCCTACGGGAAATATAGTATTCAAACGTATGGTGGATACAAAAGAGGGCTTAAAATTTAAAGAATATATAGAAAGTCCCCTTAAGTGGACTGCAGAAGAACCCAATTTATACACTGTTATTATGTCCGTATATGAAGAGGATAATATAATTCAAGTAATACCTCATAAGGTAGGTTTTAGAAAGATAGAGTTAAAAGGAGAGGTTTTTACAGTAAATGGAGTTGCAATAAAACTAAAAGGAGTAAATAGGCACGATTATAATCCTAAGAATGGAAGGGTGGTATCCAAAGAAGAAATAGAACAGGATATAGTTTTAATGAAGCAGCATAATATTAATGCTGTAAGAACTTCCCACTACCCTAATTCAGAATATTTTTATGACCTATGTGATGAATATGGAATTTATGTTATAGATGAGACAGACTTGGAATGCCATGGTTTTGAACTTACTGGAAATTATTCATGGATAAGTGATGATCCAAAGTGGCAATTGTCCTATGTAAGTAGAATGGAAAGGATGATTAATAGAGATAAAAACCATCCATGCATATTAATGTGGTCTTTAGGCAATGAATCCTCATTTGGCGTAAACTTTAAGGCTATGGCTAAAAGAGCTAAGGAACTAGATTCAACAAGACTTATTCACTATGAAGGAGATTTTAATATACCAGAAGAACAAGGACCTGTATCGGAAGTCTATAGTACAATGTATACCTGGTTAGAAGGGGATAAAAAACTAAAAATGGAGGACATAGTGTGCAATGTAAATAAACCACATATACTATGTGAGTACTGCCATGCCATGGGGAATGGTCCAGGAGCCTTAAGGGAGTATCAAAATTTATTTTATAAATATGATAAGCTTCAAGGAGGATTTATTTGGGAATGGTTTGATCATGGTATCCACTCAATAGATAGTAAAGGCCATACATATTATAGCTATGGTGGAGATTTCGGTGATGATCCTACTAATATGAATTTTTGCATTGATGGCATATTGATGCCTGATAGAACTCCTTCACCAGGGCTTATAGAATACAAGAAGGTTATAGAACCAGTGGAAACTGAAGCTGTGGATTTAAATAAGGGTATAATAAAGGTTACAAATAGATATGATTTTAAAAATTTAAATACATTAGAGCTCATATATGCAATAAAAGAAGATGAAAGGTTAGTTACTAGCGGTAGCATGGACATGCCATCTATAATGGGAAGGCAGAATTGCAATATATGTATACCATATAGTTTGGATTTTCCTAAGGCCACTGGTGCTACTTATTATTTAGATATAAGCTATGTGCTAAAAAATCAGTGTTCCTGGGCTAAGGCTGGATATGAGTTAGCTACAGCTCAATTTCAGTTGCCTATAGACACTGGAAAGATAAAGACTTATCCTAGAGGAAACTTAAAGATTATAAAAGATCATTGTAAAATTGAAGTCATTGGAGAAGAGTTTCAAGTAGACTTTGATTTAGTAAAGGGAAACATACTCCAAATTATAAAAGATGGATCCACCATAGTGGAACAGGGACCAAAACTAAATTTTTGGAGAGCTCCTATAGATAATGATATGTATCTTTTAGAAGATTATAAAAAGAAATATTTTATGCATTTATTTCACCAAGTGGTAAAAAATATTGAATATAGAATAGAGGACAATGTGTTTTATTTCAATGTAGAAACTATTAATGGAACCACTAATTCATCATGGTACTATACTTCAACCTATGAATATAAAGTGTTTGGCAATGGAGATATATTTGTAAAGGTATGTGGAATTCCTTCAGGGCAAATAGAAAATGCACCTTTGATGATACCAAGAATAGGGGTGAATTTAAAGGTCAACAAGGATTTAGACATAGTTAAGTATAAAGGAAGAGGTCCAGGAGAATCTTATCCAGATACAAAGGAAGCAAATTTCTTTGGAATATATAAAAGTACAGTAGATAAAATGTTTACCAATTATGTGAAGCCTCAAGAAAATGGAAATAGAAGTCAGTGTTCTTGGGTAAGCCTTACGGATGATAGGGGAATAGGGATTATGGTCACAGGGGAGGATGAATTCGACTTTAGTGCTTCCTATTATGAAGACGAAGACCTAGAAAAAGCAAAACACCCTATAGATCTAGTAAAAAACAATTATATAATATTAAACATTGATTATAAGCAAAATGGTGTAGGTACTAATTCTTGTGGTCAATCCCAGCTAGATAAATACAGATGTAAATTTGAAGATTTTTCTCTAAGCTTTAGACTTTCATTATTTAATAATAAAGAAATTAATGAAGTGATTTTAGGTAGAGAAGCATTACAATATTAAAACTAACAAAAATCTTTAATAGATTATGAAAGTGATCTATTAAAGATTTTTTTATTATTAATATAGGAAAAAATATATTTTAATAATAGAAAAAAGTTATTCTATAAAGTACAATATAAGTAAGAATAATACTATGTGAACTAAAAATAAAGGGAAGAACATTGTTTGTATGAGGGGGAATTTTTAGATAAAAATAAAAAGGAAAGGTTTAAAGAGGTGATGGAAAGTGAATAAGGAGGCATTATATTATCAAAAAGAAGAAAATACCATCAAATGTAAGCTATGTCCTCATAGATGTGTAATACAAGAAGGAAAAAGTGGAGCATGTAGAGTTAGAGTGGCGAAGAAAGACGAAAATGGAGAGTTAAGACTTTATTCCACTAACTATGGAGAGATAACAAGTATAGCTTTGGACCCTATAGAAAAGAAACCTTTAAACCAGTTTTATCCTCAGTCAAGAATACTTTCAA
Source organism: Clostridium sp. UBA5530 (assembly GCA_002423705.1). Lineage (GTDB taxonomy): Bacteria > Bacillota > Clostridia > Clostridiales > Clostridiaceae > Clostridium_X. Next base: position 54,882 of record DINW01000006.1, on the reverse strand, counting down.
TAGGAACTTTTGGATGCAACTTTAAATGTCCATACTGTCAAAATCATAGAATTTCCCAAGATAAACCAGAAACTAAATTTGTTAGTGCAAAGGATATGGCAATAATATCTAAAGAAATAATAGACAATATAGGGCTAGCATTTACCTATAATGAGCCAATTATATGGTATGAATATGTACTAGATGTATGTAAAAATATAAAGAAGATTAATCCAGAACAAAAAACTGTATTAGTGACAAATGGATATATAAATGAAGAACCTTTTAAGGAACTGTTATCATATATAGATGCTATAAACATAGATTTAAAAGGTGGAAAAGATTTTTATAATAAATTATGCAAAGGTGAATTAAAAGAAGTGGAAAATGCAATAAGGATAGCCTATAGTATGAAATGTCACTTAGAAATAACCACTCTTTTGATTCCAGGAGAAAATACGGATTACCCTACCCTAAACTATATAGGGCAATTCATATCATCTATTGACAAAGACATACCACTGCATCTTGCAAGGTATATTCCTAGTTATAAGATGGACAGGAAAACTACGGCTTTAGAAGAAATAAGGACAAGCTATAAATTACTGAAGTCATATTTAAATAATATTTATTTGCAAGATTTAAACGAAGCAGAATATGATTTCTGCAAGGCTAAATGAATATGAAGTGAAACTTAGGTTTAGGTGGAGTTTGGACTCCACCTAAAGGAATAATTATAGTTATCTTGACAATATTGACAAAATTTGATAAGGTATATAGTGAAATATTAAATTTGTATTGGGTGCAGGAGGAATAAGCTATGTTTATAAATCATGTGCCAGCGCAAATTTCAGGGATTTGCTTCGAATAAAGACCATAAGAGTATAGGTGATGCTTTATCCGGAGCCAGCTTGAAATATCACCGCTGGATAAATAAAAAACAAGTTTAAACTTAGTATTAATTTTAATGCTATTAGAGTATGTTTTTTTGTTGTACAAAAAATTCAGCGGAGTTAGTAAAGTTTATGATTATATTTTTGTTTAGGGCAAATTTATCATGTCCTACCTTATAATCATTAAATATAGGCTTGTTATTATTTTGCCACGGATAATGTATCGTTGTCCGTGGCTTTTATATTGAAGCATAGTTAATCTCTATTGAAATAAGAAATTTTAAATACAATTTCCTATTATCTTAGAAAAAAATTAACTTCTAATCTTAGAAGACCACGGAATATAAGTGGTCTTTTTCTGTGCAAAAATTAATTAGAATACAGGTTAGGAGGAAGGAAAATGAGTCTATTAGCTTTAGAAAACATTTCAAAGGACTATGGCAACAAAAATATATTGAACAATGTATCCTTGAGAGTTGAAAGAGGAGATAGGGTAGCATTGGTGGGACCCAATGGGGTAGGGAAAAGTACATTAATAAAAATAGCCTTGGGATTAGAAAAGCCAGATGGCGGCAATGTAATCATAGCTAAAAATACTAAAGTAGCTTATTTGTCTCAAGATATGATGGAATTGGATGACCTTATGGATGAAACGCCATTATGTGTTCAAGAAATTATGGACTTAGAAAATAAAATAAAGAAATTGGAAGAAGAAATGGTTCAATTAGCAAATAGTGAGCAGTGTAAGAGGGCTATGGAAAAATATGATAAAATTCTAAATAAGTATGAGTCTTTAGATGGATATAATATAGAACGAAAAATAATGAAAATACTTTTGGGATTAGGTCTAAAGAAGGAAGCTTTAAAAACTTCCATAGGTAAGTTAAGTGGAGGAGAGCGGATGAGAGTTCTTCTGGCAAAAATTCTTATTAATGAGCCAGATCTTATTATTTTAGATGAGCCCACTAATCACTTAGATATTAAGACTATTGAATGGCTTGAAAAATTTTTTGAAAAGTTTAATGGTGGTATTCTTATGGTATCCCATGATAGATATTTTTTAGATGAAGCATCTACAAGGATAGCAGAGCTTAGTAATGGAACCATCTGTGAAAGAAATTGCACCTATAGCAATTTTGTGAAAGAAAAAGAGAATATGAGGAATTATTATAAATGGGAACAAAAAGGATTAGAGCTTAAAATAGAAAGAGAGAAAAAGGTTATACAAGAATTAAAATCTCACAGAAAGATAACTGCCTTTAAAAGCAGAGAAAAGAGACTTAACTCACTTATAGAGGAAAGAAAAAAGACTCAAGAAACTTTTAAAAGAGATAATCATCTTAAAAAAGATAGCAAACCTAATATTATCCTTAACAACGTGAAGCATGTAAGTAAGGACATTGCTTGGGCAAAGGGTTTAAATAAGTGTTTTGGACAATCGGTAATAATAAGGAATGGTATATTCAATATATACGGAGGTGAAAAGGTGGCAATAGTAGGAGACAATGGTTGTGGAAAAACAACCTTGCTAAATATACTACTAGGAAAAGATAAAGATTTTCAAGGAACTGCAGAACTAGGGTCATGGGTTAAATACGCTTATTTAGGTCAAGAGGTCAATTTTTATGATGAAGATGTGTCTATCCTTGAAGAATTTATGAGAGCAAAAGAAATGACAGAAAAGGAAGCAAGACTTTATCTTAGCAGATTTCAATTCTATGGTGATGAGGTTAATAAGAATTTAAGAGTGCTCAGTGGTGGAGAACGAGTAAGGGTGTATTTAGCGGAAATGCTCCTTTATAATCCACATTGTTTAATAATGGATGAACCAACAAATCATTTGGATTTAGCAGCAAGGGAAGCTATAGAACAAACTCTTAAGGAATATAGGGGAACCATCATAGCTGTATCCCATGATAGATATTTCCTAAAGAACTCAGTAAATAAAATCATTGAAATTCATCAAGGTACCATGACTACCTTTCAGGGCAATTATGACTTTTACAGGGAACAGAAAGAAAAATCCTGTGACAATAAGATAAACTATGAAAATAGAAAGGAAGTAAAATTCAATGATAAAAAGAGTTTTCCTAAAAAAGATACTAACAGGAACATGAAGGAAATAGAGAATCAGATAATTATCTTGGAAGAACAATTATTAAATATGGAAAAAAATTTTAATGAAGCTACAGAGTATGAAGATTATAAAAAGTATGACAAACTTTCTAAGGATATAGAAGCTCTTTATGAAATCCTTGAATAAAATTGAAGTTCAATAATAAGACAAGAAATCTTTAGCAATAGGATTTCTTGTTTTTAATGTTTGAAAGTTCTATATTAAGGGAGCTATTCCAAGATATATTCAAAGTTTTTCTAGGGTGACTTAAAAAAATTCCTCTGTTAACAACTTGGAAACAAATTAATGAACTTTGGTAAAAACAAAGACTTATTATTAAGTTGAGGAAAAGAATAAGTGTGAAATTTGTTAAGAAAATATGATGACGGCTTAACAGATGATCATAATTAAAGGGAGGAATTATAATGAAAAAATTTAAAAAAGCATTGTCTATGATAATGATTTATTTTATGGCAGTAACATTACTTCCATCAAGTAATTTTAGTATGATAGCTAGTGCAGAACAGATGGTACCTAAATATACAAGTAATAATTATTCCTATTTCTCATCTGTGTATCAGAGAGGAGATAAAACTCTTGTAGCTTATCGACAAAATGGTGAAAATGAATTCAAATGTACAGTATCCTTGTTTAAGGATGAAAAAGAAAAAGTTATACAAAAAGATATTAATGTGTATCCTGTATTTTCAGGTATAAAGAACAAAGTTCATTATTGCGGGAGATATGATTACAATAATTATAGTGCAAAATATAATGAATATGATTTAGATGCTGATAAATTAAGTGATTATAATGGCAATATAGAAATTGAAAATCAAATTAAGGAAAGGGTAAGTAAAAAATTTGATGTAAAACAATACAGTAAGTTTAATCCTTACTACGAAATTATATGTGATAAAAATGGAAATGAATATGTAAAATATGCATGTGTATTTTTAAAAGAAAACAATGAAAACAGTTACGCATCATTTGATGGTATATATGGAAATGGTGTTGATTTAATAATTGAAACTAATGAGGCAACGGGTGGGGTAATAGAAAAAGTCTTTTTCAATGATGATGGAACTTTAACTATTCTAAGGCATGGTTATAATAAGGATAGTATGGGATATTTTTATGAAGTAGATAAGGTTAAAAATGATAAGATTGAAAAGAAAGGAAATTTTACCTTTGAAAATAGCAAAAATTATAATTATATAAGTGCTGCCACTTATGAAAATAGAACATTCTTTACATGTAATGATAGTCAAGGAAATAACTATTTAGAAGAGTATGATATAAGCGGAACAGAATATAGCAAGATAAATTCATACAATGTTGCTAGTGGACAAAGGTATAGAAAATGTACACAAGATAGTAAAGGTAACTTGTGGATTCTAAAAGATGAGGATAATCATAGATATATATGTAAAATAACTAATGGAAATGCAACAAAAAAATATGAAGTGGATAATTTTATGGAAGAGTTATATGTATACGATGATAACAATATAGTAGTAACATCCCCTAAAGGAAGTACCATAATAAATGTTAAGGATGAAAGTAAGGGGGATAACACAAAACCTGGAGAAAATTCATCTAATAGTTCTAAAGGAGAAAATAATGGAACAAATAGTAACGACTCTAGCAAGGTGAATAACAATGTGCTAGAAGCTGGGCCTAAAACAGGAGATGAAGGAAACTCAAATGTTATACTAATTTTAGCTATAATCACAGTAACATCATTTATAGGAATTTCTATACTTAAGAGAAAAACTTTAAATAGTAAAAATAAATAAGTTTTAAGTGAAATTATAAAGAAGTAATAGAGTGGTTATACTCTATTACTTCTTAAAATGTTGTGATTATTGAAAACTTTAATAGTTTAAAGGGAGTTGAATCATGAATATTTGTTTATATATAATTATAGGAATTATATTTTTAGCACCATATAAATATTTAGGTCAAGATAATGTAAATGCTATGATAATGGGAATTATAGCTATATTTGCTGTGTTTTCAATTAAAAAAATAAAAGTAAACAAAAAATATATGATATCTATAGTGGCAATGGGATTATTGTCAGTGTTGACTTTAATTAAAACTTCTTTAAATATAGATTCACTTCAAGGCATATCGCTGTATATATCAGCAATAATTATCTATATTTTAATTTGCAATTTTAAAGAAGAAGAAGAAAATATATTGAAGTTAGTAACCTATGTTATAGCTATTGGAGCCATATTTTATATAGCTTATGAGGGAGCAATTTTAAAGGGTGGAGTATTAGAAAGAAGAATAGATGGTAATGTAGGGTATGCTAATAGCTATGCCTTACTGATGATTATAGGTATCTATTTTAATAAAGTAAGAGAAAAAGATTTTTTAAAAGAAATTTTGGATATGGTTTTTATAATAGGCATCTTTCTTACTGGATCTAGAAGCACATTACTTTATCTAGGTATATTTTTTATAATAGACTTACTAAAAATAAAGAAGGAAATAGGAACTTTAAATTTAAAATTTGGATTGAATATTATTATAGCAGCAGTGCTATATTTATCTATAGAGAGATTAGGCTTTGGTATTATAATTTTGATACCATTATTGTTTATAATATATAATTATATAATAAATGATAAACATATAAAGATAGTAAACATATTAACTATGATAGCAATACCTATAGGAGCTATAACATTATTTTTTAAGGAAAACAACTTAATCGAGAGACTTTTACACATGTCTTTTGGCTCCTCGGAGCTTTTATCTAGGATTAAGTATTTAGAAGATGTTTCTAATTATATAAGAAAAAATCCTTTTGGAGGAGGAATAAACACATATATATATACCCAGGGTATTTTTCAAAGTGAAGCTTACGATGTAAGATATGTTCACAATTCTTTTGGGCAAGCACTTTATGATATGGGATGGATAGGATTAGTTTTATTTATAGTAGTGTTTGCAGTTGGAGTTTTAGTAATATTAAAGGGAAAAAACAAAAATAAATATTATTATATAGTTTTATATATGACAGTATATCTTCATAGTATGCTAGATTTTGATTTTGCTTATATTTTTACCTTTACAGCTTTAGCAATGATAGTGGCATTAAGTGGCAGCATTGATGTTGAATATAACATAAATTTAAAATTAATCACAATTCCCGTAGCCTTCATAGGAATATATATGATTTTTATATCATCTATAAATTTATTGGCAGAATTTAATTTTAATCATAAACAATATGAATCCACATTAACCCTAGGAAAAATATTAGATAATATTACAATAGGAGATAACTATGGCAAGGAATTTCAGTTTAAGGCTCATATAGGAATTTACAAGAGCAATAAAGATGATAATGAGATTAAGAAATCTATAGAATTATTAGAAAAAGCAAAGAACACACCCCATAGACTTATGTTTATATACAATGATCTGGCTTTAAGCTACGAGAAGTTAGGAAATATAGATACAGCGGCATACTATTACGAAGAAAATAGTAAACTTCAAAAGTATGGTTTAGAAATTTATAAAAGATATAGCGAAATGTACAAATATGATAAGAATAAGTGCAATGAAATAATGGACAGATATTATAAGCTACAAAGTAAAAATTAACTAAAAATAATCTGTAACTTACTTTATAAATCAGATTATAGATTAACTTTAGTGGAATTTTTATCTATATAGATTTAATACTTTATTATCTAGGATTATCCAATGAATTGTATTTATTTCAAAATAATATTGCCTAGGGATTACAGGGGATCATTTAGAAAGGCTCAAGGGTATAAACTTTATTACGATAATAATAATTCACAAGAAGAATTGAAAAACAGGTTATTAAAACTGAAAGATTCAATCCAGAGGCATATGTAATGTGTGAGGATTACCTTAAAGATAGATATAATGCTACTAAAAGAGAAGAATATATGGATATGATAGATGATTTAAAATCCTATTACTATGAAAACTTAAAATTGATAAATCCAACAAGTATATATATAAAAAATCAAATGACTAATAAATTTGAAAATATACGATCTATTTTAAGATAACCTACGTATAAGAAAGTAGGGGAATTTAACATGAAAAACCATATAACTGGAGCTAATGAAATAAAAATATCTTCATAAAGTCTTTATAGCTGAAAAAAAGCCTATAAAAGCCTATTATATACTTTGAATTAATTAAAAAAGTATTATATAATTTATAATGGCAAAAGCAGTTATATACTTAATGTACACCATATATAATTTAAAAAGAGTAAATTTACACAAGTTCTATTATCTGTACAGGAAGGAGAGATTGACATAAAGGAAACAAAACTGAAAAATAAGAAGATTATAATATCTGCTGCAGTTTCTATATTTGTTTTACTTGGAATATATGTAGGAGTATCTATGTATTTTAGGAATTATTTTATTTTTGGAACAGTAATTAATGGAGAGAATGTTTCAAGAAAAACTGTAGAAGAAGTTACACAAGATATTGAAGCAAAAATTCAAGATTATACCTTAGAGTTAGAAGGAAGAAATGATTTAAAGGAGCAAATAAAGGCTTCAGATATAGGACTGAAATTTAACTCTAAAGAAGAAATTCAAAAGATAAAGGATTCTCAAAATCCATTTGCATGGATTTCAGGAGTTTTTAAAAGCAACAAGGGTGATAGCATATCTGAAGTAGGGTCTTATGATAAAAAGTTACTGAAGGATAAAGTAGATAAGCTAGCTTACTTCGATGAAAAAAATAGTATAAGCCCTAAAAATGCTAGTATAAATTATAAAGATGGAAAGTATGTAATAGAAGAAGAGTCCTATGGAAGCAAAGCCAATAAAGACGTTGTATATGAAAACATAGTTAAGGCTATTGAAAACAATGAAGATAAACTAAATCTAGAAAATATCAAGTGCTATGAAGACCCTAAATATACCTCAAAGTCTGCAGAAGTAGAAGAAGCAAAAAATACTCTTAATAAATATATACAAACCAAAATTACTTATACAATTGGAGGAAATACAGAGATTTTAGATGGTTCTGAAATTCATCAATGGCTACAAGTGGATGACAATTTTCAAGTCACTATCAATGAAAATAAGGTTAAAGCCTATGTAAATGATTTAGGATATAGGTACAATACAACAGGTAGGACAAGAGAATTTGCAACATCTACAGGTAAAACCTTGAAAATTGATGGAGGAAACTATGGATGGAGAATAAATAGCAGTGAAGAACAACAAGCTATTATTGAGGCTGTAAAACAGGGACAAGCTGTTACTAAAGAACCTAATTATTCTCAAAAAGCTGTTTCTCATGATGCCAATGATATAGGAAAAACTTATGTAGAGATTAATTTCACTAAACAGCATATGTGGTTTTACAAAGACGGAGCCCTTGTTACCCAGGGTGATGTAGTAACAGGAAATGTAAATAATGGCTGGGCAACTCCTACAGGTATTTATAGATTAGCCTATAAAGAAAAAAATGCCACACTAAAAGGAGAGGGTTATGAAACCCCTGTTAGTTTTTGGATGCCTTTTAATGGTGGAATAGGTATTCATGATGCCACATGGAGAAATGAATTTGGAAAAGATTTATATATTGCTGGAGGCTCTCATGGGTGTGTGAATTCACCTTATGAAGTAGCCCAAACTATATTTGAAAATATCCAGCCAGGAACTCCTATAGTTTGCTATTATGAATAAATATAAGAAGAATTCCCTTTTAAAATAAGGGGATTCTTTTTTGTTGCTCTAATTTAGATTTTATCCAAATTGCTAGTGGAACTTATCTAGGGTGGTAACTGGTGTTAATTCCAATCTGAATAGGGTGGAATGTTACAGCAGGTAGACATCAGGTAAAAAATAATTTTAATTATAAAGGTGGGATATTAATGAGAAAAATTAGAAGACAAAAATGTATTGCCATAATTGTAATTATATGGGCTATTTTATCCTGTTATGGGTATGAGAAAATACAAAGTAGAGAAATAGTGGCATTGGCGGAATCACCATTGGAATTTAAAAATGATTTACAATTATCAAAATCCCAGCAGTTAGAGCTTCAACAGAGATATAAAAAGATGAATGAACAATGTGAAAGAGAAGTGGCACAGCGACAAAAAATTATAGAAGATGAAAGAATAAAGCAGCAAAAGAAACTAGAAGAAGAAAAGATGGAACAGCAGCGTAAGATAGAAGAAGAAAGAAAAGCAAAAGAATTGTTAAAGGATAATAAAGCAAAAGAAAATAATGAAAAAAAACAACATAGAGAAATTTGTATTGCTGATAAAATTAAAGCATTAAACAATTCTGGACAGGCTATTATTGTGACAACTAACTCATGGGGTTCTAGTTCTGCAGTTTTAGAGACCTTTGAAAAAATTAATGGACAATGGCAGAAAAAATTTAATTCTATGAATGGATGTATAGGGAAAAGAGGATTTACAGCAGAGAAAAGGGAGGGAGATATGAAAACCCCTGTTGGAGTATACGGATTTGACTTTATCTTTGGAACAGGGTCCAATCCTGGGGTTAAATATGAATATAGAAAAACTGATGGAAATGAATTATGGGTAGATGATGCTAACTCACCTTTATACAACACATGGCAACAAGGAACTTCTCAGGGAAGATGGAGTTCTGCGGAGAACCTATATATACCAGCATATAAATATGCAGCAGTAATAAATTATAATACAGCAGAAAGAATTTCAGGCAAAGGCAGTGCTATATTTCTGCATATTAAGACGGGAAATGGTACTGCAGGTTGTGTAGCCATATCAGAGAGTGACATACTAAAAGTATTAGGATGGATAGATCCTGGCAAAAATCCATTAATTATAATGGGACCTAAATTTCAAATAGAAAATTTTTAAAAACTAGCTTTAATATGTATGAAGTTTAACTAAAGACGATGGGAATTACAGAAGGGTCACATGAGATGAAATAAGATATGGGGCTGTTGCACTAATTATATAGTGAAACAGCTTATTTTTATGCTCTAATGGAATATAATTCATATTTATGCACAAAAATCCTATGTATAAAGATAAGCCTTACTTTAGAAACTATAGTTAGATTAAATAAGAAAAGAAAGGAGATAGAAATGGAGAGCTTTGAAATAAAAACAGATATATATTTTGGGCAAGGTGCCTTAAATAGCTTAGGACAAATAGGAAAGAAAAATGTATTTATAATAACAGATCCATTTATGATTAAATCAGGCACCATAAACAAAATAACTGATAGGTTAAAAGAAGCTAATGTCAGTATATTTAGTGAAATAGTGCCAGATCCTCCCATAGACCTTGTGGTAAAAGGAATAGAAGCCTTATCTAACTCAATTCCCCAAGTCATTATAGCCTTGGGTGGTGGGTCAGCCATAGATGCTGCTAAAGCCATAATGGATTTTTCTAAGAAAATAATATCTTTAGATCATGTTGAATTTATAGCTATACCAACCACAAGTGGCACAGGGTCAGAGGTAACCTCATTTTCTGTAATAACAGATAAAGAAAAGGGAGTAAAATATCCATTAGTCTCCCCAACATTGCTTCCTGATAAGGCTATCTTAGATCCAGAGTTAGTAAAAACAGTGCCTGCAATGATAACAGCAGATACAGGAATGGATGTGATAACCCATGCACTGGAGGCTTATGTATCTACTAAGGCTAATGATTTTACAGATGCTCTGGCAGAAAAGGCCTTAATTTTAGCATTTAATTATCTTGAAAAAGCATATAAAGATGGCAATGATATGGTAGCAAGAGAAAAAATGCATAATGCTTCATGTTTAGCTGGAATAGCTTTTAATTCCGCATCTTTAGGAATAAATCATAGTATAGCTCACAGCATAGGTGGAAAGCTGCACATACCCCATGGTAGAACTAATTCCATATTATTACCATATGTCATTGAATATAATGCTAATTTGGGGGGCTATGATGAAAAGGAATATACTGTAGCAGCTAAAAAGTATCATAATATAGCTAAATTGTTAGGACTTCCAGTAAATAATGTAAGAATGGGAGTTAGAAATTTAATAAATCTTATAAAAAATATGCAAAAATCAATGAAAATGCCTATATCACTAAAGGATTGCAATATAGATGCTAAAGTTTTAGGAGAAGTGAAGGAGGAAATAGCTATAGCTGCTTTAAAGGATGCATGCACACCTACTAATCCTAGAATACCATCTAAAGAAGACATAATAAGGATTTTAGAAAAAATTAAGGGATAGAAATATATTAGCTTTAATTTAAAAAATTTCAATAATAAAAAGATAACATACATATGTAAAATTACCTAGGAAATAATAAAAGTGATATCACTGTACTATATTAGTAAAAACCACAACAACAAGAATTAAAGGAAGGTGGTTCTTTGGCAGAGGAAAAGCAAAGAGTAATACAGGAGTATGTTCCAGGAAAACAAGTTACCCTGGCTCATATAATAGCAAATCCTAATGAGGACATATATAAAAAGCTAGGATTAATGTTTGAAAGAAAAAATGCTATAGGAATCTTAACTATAACTCCTAGTGAAGCATCTATAATAGCTGCAGATGTTGCCACCAAGGCGGCTAATGTAACATTAGGCTTTGTAGACAGGTTTAGTGGTTCCGTAGTTTTTACTGGGGATGTGGGAGCAGTGGAGTCAGCCCTTCAAGAGGTTACTAAGGTATTAGAACAGCTCTTAAACTTCTCATCTACCATTATCACTAGGACATAATGGCTATGAAGAAGGTTATATTTATAGGAAAAACAGGAAGTGGAAAAACAACCCTATGTCAGAGAATTGACAATGAAGAACTTAAATACAGAAAAACTCAATCTATAGAAATATACAATAGCTCCATTGATACCCCAGGAGAATATTTAGAAAACAGATTTTATTATAAGGCTCTTATAGTTACTGCTGCAGACGCAGATATCATAGCCTTGATTTATGATTGCACCAATGAAGAATCATATATTCCTCCAGGGTTTTCCACAATGTTCATGAAGGACGTTATAGGAATAATAACTAAGATAGATTTAGTTAAGGATGAAGAGAGTATAAAAAGAGCAGAGGAAACACTGAGAGGAGCTGGAGTGTCAAGGATATTTAAGGTAAATACCTTATCAGGAGTAGGAATCAAAGAATTAATGGAATATATAGAAAAGTAGTTTGCCTTTAGATTGGAGATGAATTAATGAGAGAGGAACTTTTGAGTGTAGGTATAGACATAGGCACTAGTACAACTCAACTTGTATTTTCTAAGTTGATTATAGAAAATACTGCTTCGGCTTTTACAATACCAAGGATATCTATAGTAGATAAAGAGATTATCTATAGAAGTGATATATATTTTACACCATTGATATCATTAACAGAGATAGATGCTGAAAGGGTTAAAAATATAGTGGAACAGGAGTATATAAAAGCAGGAATCAATAAAGCTGATATAAAAACAGGGGCAGTTATTATAACAGGTGAAACAGCTAGAAAAGAAAATGCAAGGGAGGTTCTTCAAAGCTTAAGTGGGTTTGCTGGAGATTTTGTAGTAGCTACAGCGGGACCAGATTTGGAAAGCATAATATCAGGAAAGGGTGCAGGGGCTCATACCTACTCTAAGGAACATTCCACTGTGGTAGTAAACATAGACATAGGTGGAGGAACTAGCAATTTAGTTGTTTTTAATAGAGGTGATGTAAAGTCTACAGGGTGCTTAGATATAGGAGGAAGATTAATAAAATTAGATCCTAATACAAAGGAGATAATCTACATCTCTCCTAAGATAGATAAAATCATAAAAGAAAATAAATTCAATATAGCTAAAGGACAAAAAGCTACAGTAGAGGTTCTTATGCCCATAGTAAAAAAGATGGTTGAATTTTTAGAGGAAAGTGTAGGAGTAAGGGCTAAGGATGAACTTTTTGATTTTATAGTTACTAATAAGTCTATTGAACTAAGTGAAGACATAAAATCTATATCTTTCTCTGGAGGGGTGGCAGATTACATATATAATGAAGATCCAATAATAGACTACTTTAAATATGGAGATATAGGCATATTGCTAGGTGAAGAAATTAAAAAATCTGAAATGTTTAGAAAACTTAAGGTGATAAAATCCATAGAAACCATAAGAGCCACAGTGGTAGGTGCAGGATCTCATACTACAGAGATAAGTGGTAGCACTATAACCTATACTCAAGATAAATTTCCTGTGAAAAATCTTCCGGTATTAAAACTAGATATGGAAGATGAAAAAGGTGGCAGTGAAGTTCTTAAAGAAGCTATAAAAACTAAATTGCATTGGTTTAAATTAGAAAATAACATTCAAACAGTAGCTTTGGGTATTAATGGTAAGAAAAATCCATCCTTTTTAGAGATTCAAGAAATAGCAAAGGGATTAGTAGATGGATTAGAGGAATTTGTAGAAAAAAATATGCCTATTATTATAGTGGTTGAAAATGATATGGCAAAGGTTCTTGGTCAGGCAATTTATGCTTTGATGAACTTTAAAAAGGATGTTATATGCATTGATGGAATCAAAGTAGAGAATGGAGACTATATAGATATAGGAAAGCCAGTAGCTGAAGGAAAAGTAGTACCAGTAGTTATAAAAACACTAATATTTAATTAATTGATAATTGTAGATAATTGGAAGGAGGATTATTGTGATTTTAAAGACTAAATTATTTGGAAAAACTTATCAATTTAAATCTGTTAAGGATGTAATGGCCAAAGCAAATGAAGAAAAGTCTGGAGATAGGCTTGCAGGTCTTGCAGCGGAATCCGCAGAGGAAAGGGTAGCGGCCAAGGTAGTATTATCTAACTTAACTTTATCAGATTTAAGAAATAACCCAGCAGTTCCATATGAACAGGATGAGGTAACTAGAATAATACAGGATGGAATAAATGAAAAAATTTACGATAACATTAAGAATTGGACTGTGTCTGAATTAAGAGAGTGGATTTTAGATGATAATACCACTAGCAATGATATAAGAAGAATATCCAGAGGTTTAACTTCAGAAATGATAGCAGCTGTAGCAAAGTTAATGTCAAACATGGATTTAATATATGGAGGAAAAAAGATACGGGTTACAGCTCATTGCAATACTACCATAGGAGAGATAGGAACATTATCAGCAAGGCTTCAGCCTAATCATCCAACAGATGATCCAGATGGAATAATGGCATCACTTATGGAAGGGCTGACCTTTGGAATAGGAGATGCAGTTTTAGGATTAAATCCAGTTGACGACTCCGTAGAAAGTGTAACTAAGGTATTAAAAAGGTTTGAGGAATTTAAATGTAAGTGGAAAATACCAACTCAAAACTGCGTATTAGCTCATGTAACTACTCAAATGGAAGCCATAAGGAAAGGAGCTCCAGCGGACTTGATATTCCAATCCATAGCAGGATCTCAAAAAGGAAATGAAGCCTTTGGATTTAGTGGAGCTACCATAGAAGAGGCTAGACAGCTAGCACTATCTGAGGGCACAGCTACGGGCCCTAATGTTATGTATTTTGAAACAGGTCAAGGTTCCGAATTATCTTCAGAGGCTCACTTTGATACAGATCAGGTTACCATGGAGGCTAGATGTTATGGATTTGCTAGAAAGTACGAACCTTTCTTAGTAAATACAGTGGTTGGATTTATAGGACCAGAATATTTATACAACTCTAAACAAGTAATAAGAGCAGGCCTTGAAGATCACTTTATGGGTAAGCTTACAGGAATACCAATGGGGTGTGATGCTTGCTATACAAATCATATGAAAGCAGATCAAAATGATATAGAAAACTTAGCTGTATTATTAACCACAGCTGGATGTACATATTTTATGGGAATTCCTCACGGTGATGACGTAATGCTTAACTATCAAACTACAGGATACCATGAGACTGCTACTTTAAGAGAGATGTTTGGGTTAACACCTATCAAAGAATTTGAAAAGTGGATGGAAAAAATGGGCTTTATAGAAAATGGAAAATTAACTAAATTAGCTGGCGATGCTTCAATATTCTTAGGTTAGGGGGTAAATAAGCATGAATGAAAATGAAATAAAGTCAATGGTTGAAAAATTACTACATGAAATGTTAGAAAAGGAGCCTATAAAATCAAATAATAAAGAAGCATTTAACCCCGTTACAGGAACAATGGTAGATGAAAATGGATGTTTAGACGACATAACCCAAATAGATTTGAGAAAGCAACTTTTAGTAAGGGATCCTAAAGATAGAGAAGGCTATCTAAAGATGAAGGAAAAAACTCCTGCAAGATTAGGCATAGGAAGAGCAGGAACAAGATATAGAACCATAACAGCTCTTAGAATGAGAGCAGACCATGCTGCGGCTCAAGATTCAGTATTTTCCTATGTATCAGAGGACTTTATAAAAGCTAACAATCTCATAGCAGTAGAAACAAAATGCAAAGATAAGGATCAATATATAACACGTCCAGACTTAGGAAGAACCTTTGATGAAAAAACTACGGAGTTTATAAAGGAAAAATTTGGTGGAAGTCCAAAGGCATTGCTTATGGTTGGAGACGGATTAAGCTCAGCAGCAATTGAAGCTAATGTAACAGACATAATTCCTGCAATAAAGCAAGGGTTAAAGATGTATGGTATAGAAATAGGCGATATTTTATTTGTAAAGCATTGTAGAGTTGGAGCTATGGATGCAGTGGGAGATGCTACAGGTGCAGAGGTAGTGTGCCTTTTAGTAGGAGAAAGACCTGGTCTTGTAACAGCGGAATCTATGAGTGCATATATAGCATATAGACCAACAGCAAATATGCCAGAGGCCAACAGAACAGTTATATCAAATATTCATAAAGGTGGCACCCCTGCTGTTGAAGCTGGAGCCCATATAGCAGAACTTATAAAAACTATGATAGACAAAAAAGCTTCAGGTATAAACTTGAAAAATAAATAGGAGGGATTTGTTGTGATAAATGAAGCAATTAGACCAACGGTGTTAAGCGTAAAGATAATATCTAATGTAAGCCCAGGTCTAGCTAAATTATTAAACTTAGGATCAGAGCATAAGAGCCTAGGGCTTATTACTGCAGATATAGATGACGTTACATATACAGCCTTAGATGAAGCTACTAAAGCTGCGGAGGTTGAAGTTGTATATGCAAAATCTATGTATGCAGGATCTGCTAATGCTTCTACTAAGCTAGCAGGAGAGGTTTTAGGAATAATTGCGGGACCTAGTCCAGCAGAAGTTAGAAGTGGATTAAATGCAGCCTTAAGTTTTATGGAAAATGGGTCCCATTTTACTAGTGCTAATGAGGATAATTCCATAGTGTACTATTCTTATTGCGTATCTAGAACAGGATCCTATCTTTCAAAGGTGGCTGGAGTCAAAGAGGGAGAGGCTATAGCTTATTTAGTAGCTCCTCCGTTAGAGGCTATGTATGGTTTGGATGCAGCATTAAAGGCAGCAGATGTAGAATTAAAGCAATTATTTGAACCTCCAACAGAAACTAATTTTGGAGGGGGCTTACTTTCAGGATCTCAATCTGCATGCAAGGCAGCTTGTGATGCCTTTGCAGAGGCAGTAAAATCCGTTGCTAATGAGCCAAGAAGTTATTAAAGGGATTAGTGTTTTATGAAAGCACTAGGAATGATAGAAGTTAATGGATACCTTGCAGCAGTGGAGGCTGCCGATGCTGCATTAAAGGCTGCAAATGTAAAACTATTGGCTCTTGAAAAAGTAAAGGTTGGAATTACTAATGTACAAATAACGGGAGATGTAGGGGCAGTAAAAGCTGCTGTAGATGCAGCAGGAGCTGCCGCCGATAATTTGGGAAGATTAAGAGGAATTCACGTAATTCCTAGTCCAAGTGAAGAACTATCTAAGATCCTTCCAAAGATTAAACCCGTAGAGACTTTAGAGCTTTTAGAGAAAACTATAAAAATTATAAATGGTGATGGGCTAGAAAATATTGAAGAAGTAAAAAAAGAGGATTTAAAGGAAAATTCCAAGGAAATTTCAGAAAAAGATAAAATAGAAACCATTGATGATTTTAACATTATAGTAGATTCAGAAGAGGTAGAAATAGAAAATAGAGATTTTGAATCTATGAAGGTGGAAGAACTAAGGAATTTAGTGAAAAAACTAAATTTACCAAACATGAGCAATAAAAAAATTAAATTAGAAAAGAAGGATGATTTAATAAAAATACTAAAAGAACATGATGGAAAAGGTGATAAATGATGGAGCTAAAAGATAAGGATTTAGTGTCAATTCAAGAGGTCAGAGACCTAGTGAAGGCAGCTAAAGAAGCACAAACCAAACTGGCTAAGATGTCTCAGAATGAAATAGACAACATAGTAAAAGCTATGGCAGATGCAGCAGTGGTTAATGCAGAAAAGCTAGCTAAAATGGCGTGTGAAGAAACTGGATTTGGAATATGGCAAGATAAAGTATTAAAAAATATATTTGGATCTAAAACCATATATGAAAGTATGAAAGATTTAAAAACCGTTGGAATAATAAAAGAAGATAAGGAAAAGCAAGTAATGGATATAGCAGTACCCATGGGAGTAATTGCTGGTATAATTCCATCTACAAATCCAACTTCTACTGTTATGTATAAGGCTTTAATATCGCTAAAAGGTGCTAACACTATAGTATTTTCACCTCATCCTAGTGCTAAAAACTGCATTTTAGAGACTGTAAGAATATTGTCTGAGGCTGCAGAAAAAGCAGGATGCCCTAAGGGGGCTATAGGATGCATTTCAGTGCCAACCCTTCAGGCTACTACAGAACTTATGAAACATAAAGATACTGCCATGATATTAGCTACTGGAGGAGCAGCTATGGTTAAGGCAGCATATTCCTCCGGAAATCCAGCATTAGGAGTGGGAGCAGGCAATGGACCTGGATACATAGATAAAAGTGCAGATATAAAAATGGCTGTTAAAAGAATAATGGATTCAAAAACTTTTGATAATGGAACCATATGTGCTTCGGAGCAATCTGTGGTTGTAGAGAAGGTTATTGAAGAGAAAGTAGTTCAGGAGTTCAAAGCAAGAGGAGGCTACTTTTTAAGTCCAGATGAAAGCAAAAAACTAGAGAAATTCATATTAAGACCAAATGGCACTATGAATCCACAGATAGTTGGTAAAAGTGTTCAACATATAGCAAACCTTGCTAACATTACAGTACCACAATCAGCAAGAGTGCTTATAGCAAGGGAAGATAGAGTTGGAATCAATGCCCCTTATTCTAGAGAAAAACTAGCACCAATATTAGCATTTTATGTTGTAAACAGTGTTGAGGAAGGCTGTGAAAAATGTAAAGAAATACTTTTAAATGAGGGTGCAGGTCATAGCTTTATGATTCATGCAGAGGATAAAGAGGTAGTAAAAAAGTTTGCCCTTGAGATGCCTGTATCTAGAATACCTGTAAATAGCCTAGGTTCCCTTGGAGGTATCGGAGCTACTGTAAATTTAGCACCAGCATTGACTTTAGGTTGTGGAGCTATAGGTGGCAGTGCTACCTCAGATAATGTAGGAGCTACAAATCTTATCAATATAAAGAGAGTAGCCTATGGAGTGAGAGAACTAGAAGATTTAAGGGGAGGTGGTGGAAGTAGTTGTTGTGCTTCAAACTCTTCACCAGAAGCTGAAGAATTAATAGATTTGTTGGTTAAAAAAATATTGAGTCAATTAAAAGGAATTAACTAAAAGTTAAAGGAGGAATAAAATCTATGGTAACTTCAAATGCATTAGGAATGATAGAGACAAAGGGACTAGTTGGGGCCATTGAGGCGGCAGATGCTATGGTTAAGGCAGCTAATGTTCAATTAGTAGGAAAAGAACAAGTAGGTGGCGGTCTTGTAACTGTTATGGTTAGAGGTGATGTAGGTGCAGTTAAGGCAGCTACAGATGCTGGAGCAGCTGCAGCAGAAAGAGTTGGAGAATTGATATCTGTTCATGTGATTCCAAGACCTCATGTGGAGGTAGATGCAATTCTTCCAAAGGGAGCTCAACAATAAAATAGATTTACTATTGATAGGGAACTTTTATTCCCTATCAATAGTAAACAATTAAGGCTATTACATTTAATTAGGGATGTGTAAACATGGGAGTATTAACTGAAAATGAAGTAAGAAGGCTATTGAAAAGTAAAAATTTAGATGAAGTCAAGGAATTTGAAGTACACAAAAAACAAATAATAACTCCAGCGGCAATAACCTTTTTACATGACCACAATATTTCAGTAAAATATGTGGACTCACCAAAAAATTGTAGTATGGAGAGTGATAATGTGGATATGGAAAAGACTCTAACCTCCACTTCAGTGAAAGCCAGATATAAAACTATATTTGGAGCTGAGCTAGATGAAAAACCTGAGTATATGACTCAACTTCATGGTAACATTTTGGTTTTTAAAGATCACCCTAGGATTGCATTAAGAGGAAAATTAGATTCTTTAGAAGGAAAAATACTAGAGACACAAATGTTATGTCACAAAGAGAAAGTACCTAAACTAGTAGATGACCTTCAAGAGATATTAGAATATGTTAGGCACCTTATAAGGTGTGAAGTTCTAGATGAATCTGTGAAAGATATTAACCTTCAGGGAATGGATGCTACAGAAATAAGAAAGATGTCCCATTATCCTGAAAAAAACTTTGGATTAAAGTATGAACCTGTACAATATACCATGGGTGAGATAGCAGTTGTTTTAAACAGTGTCAGAGCTCTAGTAAGAGAAACAGAACTTATGGCATATAAAGCTTTTAAAGATCAATATGGCAATGTGGAAAGAGGAGATATAATAAAAGCTTTAAATAGGTTATCATCTTTATTTTGGATTATGATTTAT
Organism: Clostridium sp. UBA5530; assembly: GCA_002423705.1. GTDB lineage: Bacteria > Bacillota > Clostridia > Clostridiales > Clostridiaceae > Clostridium_X. The sequence goes on along the minus strand of DINW01000006.1, from coordinate 35,047 downwards.
AAATATAGAGTGGGAAAGTATAGTTAAGTAGGTGATAAAATGAGCAATGTTTCATTAGACTATATAATTAACGAAGTAGTTGATAGGGTAAAAAAACAATTTTTTATTGAAGTAGAAGCTTCAGGAAGGCATGTTCATTTATCAAAGGAGCATGTAGAAATATTGTTTGGACCAGGATATACTCTCACTAAAGCCAAGGATTTGTCTCAACCAGGTCAGTATGCTTGTAAAGAAAGGGTAACTATAACAGGGCCTAAGGGCTCTATAGCTAATGTTATAGTTTTGGGTCCTACTAGAAAGGAAACTCAAGTTGAGGTTTCTCTTACAGATGCATTAGCTTTAGGAACTAAGGTTCCAGTTAGGGAAAGTGGTTTTATAGATGAAACCCCAGGAATAATTATATCTACGGATAGAGCTTCTATTACCTTAAATAAGGGACTCATAGTAGCTAAAAGGCATATACATATAACTCCTGAGGATGCAGAAAAATTCGGAGTTAAAGATAAGGAAATAGTGAAAGTAGAGGTCTTAGGTCAAAGACAATTAATTTTTGAGGATACAGTAATAAGGGTTAGTCCAAATTTCAAAACTTATATGCATATAGATTACGATGAAGCTAATGCTTGTGGATTTTCAAAGGGAACTTTAGCTAGAATAGTAAGATGAATGCTTTAGGAGGAGATTCTATGGACACTGAAAAGTTGGTAGATTTCATAGTTGAAGAAGTTTATAAGAGAATCAAAGAAACTCCTACTACTTTAAGAGAAAAAAAACTGGCAGTGGTTTTTAATGATAGAGAATTTCATAAATATTATGAAATCCTAGGAAATCAATATGAAGTGCTAACCTATGATGAAAGTATAAAAGATTGTGATGTAGCCATAGTTCCTAAGCTATGCTTAAAGTCCATAGCTAATATAGCAAGTTTAACACCATCATCAGAAGAAGAAAGCTTTATTATAACAATGATTATGAAGGGAAGAAAAGTATATGTTATGGAGGAAGGGCTACAATATAGAAAATATAAAGATACTGCCCCAAAGCAGGTTTACATTAAATATCTAGATTTTGAAAAGCAACTTAGGAATTATGGAGTAGAAATCATAGGGAATTCTTTTGGAAATAGTGAAATTACAAATAATGGGTGCACCCCAGGGGTGATAAAGAAGAAGCTCATAACGGAGGAAGAGGTAAGAGGATACTATAATAGGGGTGTAAATACTATTGTAATAGACTCTAAGAGCATAGTGACCCCTCTGGCAGTTGATTTCTTAAAAATCCATCATATTGATTTGGTAAAAAGAAGTGGAGGATAAAAATGATTATAGGCAGAGTTGTAGGAAAGGTATGGTCTACTAAAAAGGATGAAAATCTCAATGGACAGAAATTTCTAGTTGTAAGGCCATTAAAGAACCACAAAGAGGAAAGTGATAAATTTATTGTGGCTGCAGATGGTGTTGGAGCAGGGCAAGGAGATTTAGTGATGCTTACCCAGGGTGGTGCAGCTAGAAAAGCTGCTGGGTCTGTAGAGGTACCTGTAGACTCAACAATAATTGCCATAATAGACTCTATAGAGGTGGAGGATGATGAATAAAAGTATAGGAGCCCTAGAATTTCGCTCCATAAGCAAGGGTATAGAGGTTTCAGATTATATGATAAAAAAATCTAATGTGGAGCTTATATTTTTTAAAAATATATGCCCGGGAAAGTTTTTATCTATAATAAGTGGCAACGAAGGAGAGGTCAAAGAAGCTATTGATTGTGGTATAGGAATATCTCAGGGGTATGCAGTAGATAAGTTTGTATTAAATGCTGTTCACGATGATATAATCAAAGGTTTAAAAAATAAATATAACATAAGGTCAAAGGGAGCTTTTGGAATTTTTGAAACCAATAGTGTATGTAGTGGCATACAGGCTTTAGATAAAGCGGTTAAGTATTCCAATGTTTCCATAGTGAAGATGCAGTTAGCCTTTTGTATAGGAGGAAAATTTGTATCTATAGTTTCTGGAGAGGTAAGTGAAGTAGAAAATGGAATAAAAGTTGCTAAAGAATCCATAGATGAGAAAAAAATTGTAAACATATCAGTAATACCCTCTCCAGATTCTGCAATAATATCCATGTTCATATCATAGAAAGGAGGAATATGATGGGTATTAATGAGGTAATTATATACATAATGGTATTTTTTATGGCATTAGGAGCATTAGATAAATGCATAGGAAATAAGTTTGGATTAGGAGAAAAATTTGAAGAAGGAATTATGGCAATGGGGTCTTTAGCCCTTGCCATGGTAGGAGTAATATGTCTAGCACCAGTTCTAGCTAATATATTAAAGCCTGTGGTGGTTCCCGTATTTAATCTACTAGGAGCTGATCCAGCCATGTTTGCAGGGTCTTTATTGGCTAATGACATGGGTGGAGCACCATTGGCTATGGAGCTTGCTATAGATCCCCAAGCAGGATTATTTGGAGGTTTAATCGTTGGAGCATTAATGGGGCCAACAATAGTGTTCATTATTCCAGTAGCATTAGGGATAATAAGACCAGAGGATCAAAAGTTTTTAGCAACAGGAATATTAGCAGGTATAATTACTGTACCCATAGGTGCTTTTGTAGGAGGAATCGTAGCAGGATTTCCAGTAATGATGATTTTAAGAAACTTAATACCTATAATAATATTTGCTGTTTTGATAGCTTTAGGCTTAGTATTCTTTGAAAAGGGAATGATAATAGGTTTTACTTACTTTGGTAAGTTTGTTCTTATAGTAATAACTATAGGCTTAGGAGCAGCCATTATTGAACAGTTAACAGGATTAGTTGTGATACCGGGAATGAATCCTATTCATGATGGTATATCTATAGTAGGAGATATTGCTATAGTTTTAGCAGGAGCATTTCCTTTGGTTTATGTAATAACTAAAGTTTTTAAAAAGCCTCTTATGGCTTTAGGTAAAGTTTTAGGAATGAATGATGTGGCAGCAGCTGGAATGGTAGCTAGCTTAGCTAATTGTATACCCATGTTGGATATGATGAAGGATATGGATGATAGAGGCAAGATACTTAATGTAGCCTTTGCAGTATCTGCAGCCTTCGTTTTTGGAGATCACTTAGGCTTTACAGCAGGATTTAATCCAGACATGATAGCACCTATGATAGCGGCGAAGTTAGTAGGTGGAATAACTGCGGTAATAGTAGGTATATTTATTGCAAATAAAACATTAGGAAAGGAAAAATCTTAATATGGATAAAAAAGAGTTAGACAGATCATCCTTAGAGAACTTAGTAAGGCAAATAATAGAAGAGCAGCTTCAAGGGTGTAGCCAACAAAGTTCAGAAAATTTTTCTAAAGATGTTGAACCACTAAGTGGAGTTACATCTATAAAGGTTCCTAATATAAAAGTAGAGCATTCTGATAAACTAGATACCGGTAACATAACTGATGAAGTTTATACAAAGGATCTCTTTACATTGCAAGAAAGTCCAAGACTAGGCTGTGGCATAATGGAAATGAGAGAAACTACCTTTGATTGGATTTTGAACTATGATGAAATAGATTATGTTATAGAAGGGCACTTAGATATAATAATCAATGGAAGAAAAATATCTGCGGATACAGGGGAGTTAATATTGATACCAAAGGGAAGTAAGATTAAATTCTCAGTACCAAATTATGCAAGATTTATTTATGTAACTTACCCTGCAGATTGGGCATCACAAGGCTAATAAAATAAATTAGGATTCTTAGTATAGTATTTAACTAAGAATCCTAGTTATTTTATTTATAAGTAGTATGAGATGAAGGTTCATTTTCCCCATAGGGGCTTTTAGAGTTAGCTTTATTTTTTACTTTTTCAGCATAGTTTGGTGAGGATGGATCTGTAGCAGACTTTTTACATTTACCACAACAATGTTTATTACTCATGAAAATCCCTCCTATTTATTGTGAGATAATTTAGAGCGCTTAGTAAATTTTTTGCCGTTACTATGGGCCCCAATTTTTTCTCCATTTTCCATTCCAATTTCAGCACCATACTTAGAATATATCTTTCTAAGTTCAGCATTGGATTTAGGGTGGTCCTTCATTCTATTTTTATTATTATCCATGAAAAATCCCTCCTACAATAAGAGTCTTCTATGTTAGTTTATCCAGGGAAAGTGAAAATATTAATATAACTGATGATTTATTAAAGGAATAATAGGATATTTTTAATTATGTTATTGACAGAAAATTTAGACCACATTATAATAAAACTATAAAAACTGAAAACGTATTTATAGTTTTCTAGAAAATGGGGGAATATCTATGAAAGAAATTAGTTTTAGTTCCAAGGAAAAAAATTTTATCCTGAAAATAAGCATCATTGTTGGTATCGTAGAATTTACTATGGCACTTATGAATCCCTTCATAGCCATATATGGAAACGATTTAACTAATGCCACTCCAAAGCTTGTAGGACTTGCACTTGGAATTTACGGATTAACACAAGCTATATTCCAAATACCTTATGGACTTTTAAGTGATAAATGGGGAAGAAAGCCTATTATTATAGCTGGACTTACACAGATGACAATTGGATTTGTACTTTCTTATATGGCACCTAATATTGTGGTGTTTATAATAGCCAGAGCATTTTTAGGAAGTGGTGCAGTACTAGGAGTATCTTATTCATGGGTGGGAGATTCCTTTACTGATGAAAAGAAAAATAAAGCTATGGGAACTGCAGGAACCGTAGTTGGAGCAGCTGCTGCTGTAGCCTTTGGACTTGGTCCAATACTTAGAAAAGTAGCCAGCATATCAGCTATGTTTTTGGTATCAGCAGTTCTTATTGCTGTTGGATTATTGATAGTTATTGTTCTTATGGTAGAGAGCAAAGGGAAAAAGTCAGTTGAAGTTAAAGAAAAGGTAAAATACAAAGAAGTACTTAGTGACAAAAACTTATATAAAATATTTTCTAATGGATTATTGATGGACTATATGCTTTTTAGTATTTATTACATAGTTCCACTAGTTGCCAAGCAATATGTTGGAGAATCAGGGATGTGGAAAATATTTCTTCCAGCCACACTTCTAGGCATTGTTTCTATAAATGTAACATCTAAAACTGNNTATCTTTATTCTTAATGGATGGAATAGCTCCCGTGATGATAGGAATGATACTTTTCATGTCAGGTTTTATGGGACTTAAGGTTTTATTACCATCTACCATTAATATTCTTACCAAAAAGAATTACAGAGGGTTAGCTAATGGAATACTAAATACATGTATATTCTTTGGATCATTTCTTGGTGGGAGTGTTACAGGTATGTTGTGGGAAAAGGGAAAGATACCTGCCATTATTGTGCTAATATGCACTGCTATCATTGGAGGAGTAATTTCCTTAAATATAAAAGAAGAAAATAAGCAAAAAGAGAAAATGGTATAAATGTTTCAGAAAGGTAGGCATAAATATGAATACAAATATTGACGACTCAGGAATAGAATTATTGCAAAAACTCATAAGATTTAATACCACAAACCCTCCAGGCATGGAGAAAGAATGCATTTTATTTCTTGAAAATATACTAAAAAATGAAGGTTTTGAGACAAAAATCATGGAAAAGCAACAAGGAAGACCAAATCTCTATGTTAGATATGAGGGTAAGGGACAGGTGCCACCATTGATGATGTATGGTCATGTGGATGTTGTAACTGTTCATAACCAGCAATGGGATCATGACCCGTTTTCTGGAGAAATCAGTGATGGCTGCATCTGGGGCAGAGGAGCCTTAGATATGAAGGGCGCAGTGGCTATGATGGTAACCGCACTTATAAAAATGAAAAGAGAAAACATAAAACCAGCAGGTGATATAATTTTAATGATTGTATCTGATGAAGAAAATGGTGGGATACAAGGTGCCAAGTATGTATGTGAGGAATTCAAAGATTTATTTAAGGATGTTAAGTATGCAATTGGGGAAATCGGCGGATTTACAATGTATTTTGGAGGACGTAAATTTTATCCTATAATGGTAGGGGAAAAGCAAAAATGTACTGTAAGGATCACATTTAAAGGGGAAGGTGGACATGGATCTATGCCCGTTAGAGGAGGAGCCATGGCAAAATTGGGATATGCTTTGGAGGCTTTAGATAAACAATATATGCCTTGTCATATTGTACCTCAAGCTAAGGTTATGCTATCTGAATTGGCGACAGCATCACCAACTGCCTACAAAATGGTTTTCAAATCTTTGATGAATGAAAGTATGTGTAACAAAACCCTTAAGGTTTTAAAAGGCAAAGGAAGATTCTTTGAACCTTTGCTTCATAATACAGCTACCCCAACTATAGTAAAAGGTGGAGAGAAGATAAATGTTGTACCTCAGGAAATAACCCTTGATTTTGATGGCAGAATATTGCCTGGGTATGGTCCAGAGGATTTGAAAAATGAATTAAAATCATTATTAAATCAAGATACAGATATTGAGATAATAAATTTTGTCAGTGGCCCAGACAAGTTAGATATGGGGTTATATAAATTTTTAGGTGATATTTTAAAAGACAAAGATAATGATGGAATTCCTATACCTTATCTTGTTAGTGGAGTTACAGATGCAAGGCATTTTTCAAAGCTTGGAATACAAACCTATGGCTTTACTCCAATGTGTGTTGAAAAAGGAATAGATTACACTAAGCTTATACATTCTGCCAATGAAAGAATACCAATAAAAGGTCTTGAATTTGGAACAGACTCTATATATAAACTACTTGTGGGATATAATAAAGACAAAATTAAATAGATTTTTAGATTTACTCCCTGATGGGTATTCTTAATGAATATCAGTCTGGGAGTAAACAATTTATGCGGTATATGATATAATTCTATATAGTTATTTTTAGACAAAGGGGGCAATGAATTGAGAGAGCGGATATTAGATGTTGTTTATAGGCTTGTTAAGGTTAGAGGAATAAAGGGCTTTACTATGGATGATATTGCAAGAGAATTACAGATAGGCAAGCAAACAATATATACGTATTTTAAAAGTAAAGATGAGTTGATTATGGAATTAATAAGAACCAGCGTAGATGACAATCAGACTATGACAGAGGAAGCTATTTCAAATGCAAAAAGTATTAAAGAAAAGCTAGAGGCTACCATGGTTTATTATCATAAATATAAAATACCCTTAGAACTTTTAGAAGAGATAAAAAGAGTGTATCCTGAATCATGGACAATACTACAACAACAAAGAGACTTTAAGCTTAAAACAGTTATGGATATATTAAATCGCGGAATAGAAAACAAAGAGGTATCAGAAAAGGTTGATCCCAAAATAGTAAATTATCTCCTTGATAAAGTCACCATGGCCCTATTAGATGATGAATTTCTTCAAGAAAATAATATGACATTAAATGAAGGCCTTGAAAAATTAAGAAATCTTATTCTTTATGGCATATTAGTAAGGTAAGGACAAGGAAATAAGTTTCACTGGATGGAGAAATGATTTTAAAAATGGAATATGAATTAATACGTTCTAAAAGAAAGACTATTTCTATAAGTATATCCAAGGATATAAAAGTCATTGTTAGAGCTCCACTTAGGACTCCTATAAAAGACATAGATAGGATTGTAGCTAAACATAATCCTTGGATAGAGAAAAATAAGTCTATAATGAAAAATACCCTTGAAAATACAAAGTGTTTAGATGATGAAGAAATAAAGGATTTAAAGAAAAAAGCTAAGGAAGTGATACCTAATAGAGTTAAGTACTATAGCAATATTATGAGAGTAACACCTGAAAATGTGAAGATTACCTCTGCTACCACAAGGTGGGGGAGCTGTAGTGGAAAAAATAATTTATGCTTTTCATATCGTGTAATGTTACTTCCTATGGAAATTATAGACTACATAGTAGTTCATGAGTTAGCCCATATTAGTGTTAAAAACCATAGTGAAAGCTTTTATGAAGAAGTGAAAAGATATATGCCTGATTATGAAAAAAGAGTTTGCAAATTGAAGATAATCCAAAAACAAATACCACGATAAAAACACCATTAATATACATAATTATCATGTATATTAATGGTGTTTTGCTGTTAATGTATTATTCTAAAGCTAAGTGTATATCAAAACATGCCCCTTCTTTTGAATTGTAGGCCACAATATCCCCATCTAAGTACTTTATAGAGGATTGAGCTATGGATAATCCTAGGCCGAAGTTGCCATTTTTACCTTTATAGAATCGAGTAAATAAATTATCTAGATCCTCTTCACGTATACCATCACCATCATCTTCGATGCGTATTAAAATTGAATTATTATTTACTTGAAAACTTATAATAACATTTTGCTTTGCATATCTTAGGGCATTGGATAAAATATTGGTTATACCTTGAGATAGAAGCACTTCATCTGTATTTATATAGATATCTTTATCACCATATATTGATATGGTTTTATTGCTTTTATATGCTAATCCCCTTAATTTGTTGGCTAAGTGGTTTAAGACAGTATAAATATTTAAACTTTCATAGGTTTTCTCTAGGTTTCTAGAGTCTAATTCTGATAGGGTTAGAATGCTTTTAATCAAATCTCTTAAATTTATACTTTCTTCTATTATTATATCTAAAGGTTGATTTATATCATCAAAAACATTATATTTTATGCCTTCTGCATATCCCTGAATAGACATTAAGGGAGTCCTTAAGTCATGGGAAGCATTTGATATAGCTATTTTTTGAGAATTGTGGTAGTCAAGGAGTTTTTTAGCCAGTCTATTTATGCTAATATTTAACTCTTGTACTTCAGAAAAATAGAAAGTTTTTAGCTTCTCAGTTTTGTAGCAACTATTGACTAATTCCTTTGTATCTTGAGATAAAATTAATATGGATTTAGATAAAGAGTTACATATTTTAAAAACTAAAAAAGTAAAACCCATTAAAAATCCTATAACTAATACAATGATCAATATGTTAAATTTCAGTAAGAAGTTCTTCATCACTATTACTTCTTGAGAAGTTTTTAATGTGTGAATAAAGAAGCCATTGAATAAAGTTAACATAATTAAAGAAAAAGTCAATAAATATATGAATAAAGGCAATAATACCTTATGCTTTATGGAGTAAATCTTATGGTTAAATATCATCGTTATCATCCTCAAATATTCTGAAGCCAAAGCCTCTTATAGTCTTAATGTATATAGCAGAATTATGGTCAGTTAGTTTTTTTCTAAGCCGTTTTACAGTATCATCTGTTGCACGAGTATCAACCTCACTGACCTTAAAATCCCATATTTTTCTTAGCAGCTCATCTCTACTTATGGCTCTATTTTTATTTTCAATTAAGTAAACTATTAAAGCAAATTCATTTTTGGTGAGATTCATATCTTTATTTTTAGCCTTAGCACTATGCTGATTCTTGTTTATTACAACATCCCCAAAGAAAAGTATATTGCTACTAGGCTTACTATCTTTATCCAGGTCTATTCTTCTAAAGATGGATTTGATTCTGGCTAAAAGCTCAATGGGAGAAAAAGGTTTAGTTAAATAATCATCACAGCCTAAATTAATTCCCGTCACTTTATCTAAATCACTGTCCTTGGAAGATACTATTATTATAGGAACAGAACTTATAAGTCTTAGTATGGAACAAATAGACAGACCATCCATTCCTGGCATCATTATATCTAGAATAACTAGATCGCAGGGAGTGGCGTAAAAGTCGTCTAAAAAGGAATTACCACAATTGTAAGTTTTAACTTTAAAACCATCCTTTATTAAGAAAGATTTTATAAGATTACGAATTCTTTCTTCATCATCTACTATATAAATAAGTTTATCCAAAAAATCACCTCTTAAAAATATCATCTTAATTCAATAAATAATATACCATAACTATTAAAAAATAAGTATAGCAAAGAAACTTATATAACTTTTGCCACAGTTTTGCCACAATGATACCTTTGAATTGCTAAGTTTAGAGCTATAGAATTGTATCATAGCTTATAAGGAATGGACTTAAAGGCAGTAAAGTAAACTTTATCAATATGGAGGGAAAGAATTTGGATAAGAAAAAATCATTTTATGGATGGAAAGTTGCTATAGGATCTTTTTTCATAATGGCAATGCCCTTTGCAATTATATTTTTATCTCACTCGATATTTCTAAAACCAGTAACAGAGGCTTTAGGATTTACAGCAACTGAGTTCTCATTAGTTTTTACAATTGTAGCTATTGCAACAGCAATAACATCACCTTTTATGGGTAAATTGATAAAAAAATATGATATTAGATATATTATGGCTATAAGTGGAGCAGTAGTTTCTATTGCTTTTGGATCTTTAGGCTTTGCTAATGAATTATGGCAATTTTATATCTTATCTGCAATAATAGGTGTTTCAGCTACAGGTATAACACAAATTACAATATCTAATGTTATAACTAATTGGTTTCCTTCAGAAAAAAAAGGTTTGGCAACGGGGATAGCTTTTGCAGGTGGAAATGTTGGAGCTTTTTGTACTATATTAATTATCTCTAACTTAATGCCGAAGATAGGATATAAAAATTGCTATTTTATTTTAGGTGCCATTATGGCAATTGTCACAATATTTGTATCATTATTTGTAATAAAAGGAAGGCCATCTGATGTAGGACAACTTCCCTATGGATTTAAGGAGGGTGAAGTTAAATCATTAAAAAATAAAGAAGAAAATAAAGAAGATGAAGGATATACATTTAAAGAAGCTAAAGGGTCAGCAGTATTTTGGGTGTTTATAGTAGCTATTATATTGCTAGGAGTGGTATTCGCTGGTGTTCAGATGCATATTCCAAGTTATATGGAAAGTGTTGGACATAGTCCTATGTTTTCATCTACAGTAACTTCAATAGTTTCACTTATGGGAATCATAAGCAATGTACTTATAGGTATATTACTAGAAAAATTAGGACTTAAAAATGGAATGACTGTAGTTGGTGTATTTATGATTTTGTCCATAGTGTGTTTGTTATTGGGACAATCCTCAGTTTTCGCAGTAATGTTTGCATTATTATTTGGAGGATTTGCAGCTATTTCTGCTATGGGTCCATCATATTTAACCAGTGAATTGTTTGGCAAAAAAGATTATGGCACTATATTGGGTATGGTTATGATGTTTTTCCAATTTGGAGGAGCAGTGGGGCCTACCTTGTCAGGATTGATTTTTGATAAGACAGGGCAATACAAGGTTACATGGATAATATTTATAGTTTTATTATTAATAACCTTTGCAACTTTTTTAGTCTCAATAACTTTAGCTAATAAGAGAAAAAAGGTTAAAAAGGCAAGTTAATTTTTATCTTATATATAACAATTTTAGGAGGAATGAAAAATGAATTTTAGAGAAAAATATGGACAATGGGCTATTGTATTAGGTGCAACAGAAGGTATAGGGAAGGCTAATGCATTTGAACTAGCAAGAAGAGGAATGGATGTAATATTAGTAGGAAGAAGAAAAGAAGCTTTGGACAACTTAGCTAAGGAAATAAATGAAGAAACAGGCAGGGACATAAGGGTTCTACAACAAGATCTTTCAGAGTATGATGCTGCTGATAAGTTAATAGAAGCTACAAAGGATTTAGATATGGGATTAATAAATTATGTTGCTTGTTTGCATGCTATGGGACAATACAATAAAGTAGATTATGCTAAGTATGAGCAGATGTATAGAGTAAATATAAGAACATTTTCTAAATTATTGCATTACTTTATAGGAATGTTTAAAGAAAGAAATAGAGGAGCATTTGTAACAATTGGTTCTTTGTGTGGATGGACTTCACTACCATTCTGTGCTGAATATTCAGCTCAAAAAGCATATATGATGGCTTTAACAGAAGGGGTNNCTTATGAATGTAAAAATACCAATGTAGATGTATTGTTAATGGTAGCAGGTTCAACAATTACTCCAACTTGGTTGCAAAATAAACCAGCAGATGAAGATGCAGTAGCAGCAGCTATGTATCCAGAGGATGTGGCTAGGGAAGGATTGGATCAATTAGGAGTTAAAATGTCTTACTTAGTAGGAGAAAGAAATAGAGAACATCAGAAAAAGAGAGTGTCAACAAAGGAAAGAGATGAAATAATAGAAGAGTTAGGAAAGATGTTTACACATATGGCTTAAGAAATTGCAATAATTAAATTTTAGAGGTGATTTATAATGAAACTAAAAAATAAAGTAGCTTTAGTAACAGCCGCAACTAAAGGAATTGGTTTAGCTAGTGCAGAAAAGTTGGCGGAAAATGGAGCAATTGTTTATATAGGAGCAAGGAACGAGAATTTAGCTAAGGAAGTTATAAAGGAAATACAAGAAAAAGGTGGCATAGCTAAATATGCATACTTTAATGCTAGAGAGGCAGCTACCTATACAGCTATGGTAGAGGAAGTTATTAAAAATGAAGGAAGAATAGATATCCTTGTAAATAACTATGGTGGACATGATGTTAAAACTGATAAAACTATTATAGATACTGATAGCGAAGAGTATTTTAAAACAGTAGTAAGCAATCTACAAAGTGTATTTTTAACAAGTCAAACTGCCATTAAGAGTATGATGAACAATGGTGGAGGAAGTATAATAAACATATCTACTATAGGCTCAGTAGTACCAGATTTATCAGGTATAGCATATTGTACATCTAAAGCAGCTATAAACTCACTAACTAAAAATATAGCAGCACAATGTGCCCAATATAATGTAAGATGCAATGCAGTATTACCAGGATTTATTGCAACCAAAGCAGCCCTTAACAACATGAGCCAGGAATTTTTAGATACTTTCTTAAAGAATGTACCAATGAATCGTCCAGGAAAACCAGAGGATATAGCTAATGCGGTACTATTCCTTGCCTCCGATGAATCATCTTATATGACAGGAGAGATAATGGAGGTTGCTGGAGCTTTTGGAAAGTTTACTCCTATGTATGGAGCTTTTGTGAAGAAAAACTAAGATTAAATTAGAACTAGATTCTATTTTAAGATTACTATAATTTTCTGTTAATTTATATTGACAGTATATAGAAATAGTGATAGTATAAATAAAAATAAAAAAAGTAAAGGCTTTGATAAGGAAGAGTAGTTATATACTTGAAATAAAGAGAGGAAATGTTGGTGAGAATTTTCCATGATGGATATGATGAATGTAGCCTTGGAGCTTTAAACCCAAAGCATAATGCAAGTAGGCTTTAACGGAATCCCACTGTTAAAAGGGAAGTAGTATCGGTAGAGATACCCGTACTATATTGAGAGTGTACAAATGTACAAATTTAGGTGGTACCACGGAATATACCCTTCGTCCTATAAACAGGATGAGGGGTTTTTTTATTTTACCTAAGTGCGCAATTAGGTAAAAACAAAGAAGATTAAGTGAAACTCAGGTTGGATTCAAACCAAATAATAGTTGAACTTATCTAGAGTCATAGCTGCTGTTATCTCCCACCTAAGGAGGGTGGAGAGTTATAGCAGATAGACATTACATTAATTTTAGGAGGTACGCGAAATGTTAAGTAAAAAATATAATCCAATAGAAGCAGAAAAGAAGTGGAAAATATATTGGCAAAATTTAGAGATCTATAAATATGATTTTAACAGCAAAAAAGAAACTTTTTCTATAGATACACCTCCACCTACAATAAGTGGAAGCCTTCATATAGGTCATATATTTTCATATACTCAAGGTGAGATAATAGCAAGATTTCAAAGAATGCAGGGTAAAAATGTATTTTACCCCTTTGGCTTTGATGATAATGGACTGCCAACAGAAAGATTAGTAGAGAAGGAAGAAAAAATTAAAGCAGTGGATATGAAAAGAGAGGAATTTATAGAAACCTGTTTTTCTACAACTAAAAAATATGAAAATGATTTTAAAAATCTATGGCTTTCTATGGGATTTAGCGTAGATTGGAGTTTACAGTATGAGACCATAAGTGAAGAAGTACAGAAAATATCCCAAAAATCATTTTTAGATATGGCTAAGGTAGGAAAAGCTTATATGAAGGAATCACCTGTTCTATGGTGCACTAGTTGCCAAACATCTATTGCACAAGCGGAGTTAGAAACAATAGAAAAGGATAGCACCTTTAACTATATACTATTTAAGGTAGATGAAGATGATATATTAGTTGCTACTACAAGACCGGAATTTTTAGGAGGATGTGTATGTTTATTTGTAAATCCAAAGGATAAAAGATATGCAAAGTATATAGGCAAGAATGCCATGGTTCCACTATATAATTATGAAATACCAATTTTAGGAGATGAAGATGTAGAGATAGATAAAGGGACAGGAGTAGTAATGTGTGCTACCTTTGGAGATACCACAGATCTTCAGTGGTATGAAAAATATAAATTACCTTATAAAAAGGTAATAGAAATCAACGGGAAAATATGTAGTTCCATTTCTTTTATAGGAGGAATGGATCCCTTAACAGGAAGAAGTAAAATCATAGATCTACTTAATAAAGAGAATCTTCTAATAAAAGAAGAAACAATAACCCATAGAATTTTAGCTCATGAAAGATGTGGCAATGGTATAGAGATAATAAACTCAAAACAATGGTATATAGATATACTCAGTGAAAAGGATAGATATTTAAGAGCAGCAGAGAAAATAAATTGGTATCCAGCCTCTATGAAAAATAAATATATAACTTGGGTTAATAATTTAAAATGGGATTGGTGTATATCGAGACAAAGGTACTTTGGAATTCCATTTCCAATTTGGTATTGCAGTAAATGTGGGAAGGTTATATTTGCAAAGGATGAGGAGTTACCTGTAAATCCTATGATGAAAAACCCATCTTCAACATGTAGTTGCGGAAGCCATGAGTTTATACCGGAAACAGCGGTTTTAGATACTTGGGCTACATCTTCTCTAACGCCTATTATAAATTCAAGAGGCAGTAAAAATGATTTTAAACCAATGTCTATGAGAACCCAAGCTCATGAAATAATAAGGACTTGGACCTTCTACACCATAGTTAAAAGTTTATTTCATACAGGGAATATTCCATGGAAGGATATTATGATATGTGGTTTTGTTTTAGCTAAGCCTGGAGAAAAAATAAGTAAATCTAAAGGAAATTCAACGTTATCTCCAAATAAGCTAATTGAGATTCATTCTGCGGATGTTTTAAGATATTGGGTGGCGGAAGGAAGACTTGGAAATGATGCCATGTTTTCTGAAGAGGAATTAAAAAAATCTAAGAGATTTTTAACTAAGCTTTGGAATGGAGCTAAGTTTTGTATTATGCACCTTGAAGATTATATAGGACAAGAACCTAAGGAAATTTTGCCTATAGATGGATGGATAATTGATAAAATGAAGAAAGTAGAAGATGCAGCGATATTTCATCTTAAGGCATATGATATAGGTAGTGCTAGGCAAGAAATAGATGAATTCTTTTGGGATGACTTTTGCGATAACTATATTGAAATAGTAAAAGATAGACTATATAAACCACAGCTTCATGGAAAAGAAGAGAGAATATCGGCCCAATATGCATTGTACAAGGTTTTATTAGAAATAGTGAAGATTTATGCTATATATGTACCCTACATCACTGAAGAAATATATCAAGAATATTATAGAACCTTTGAGTGTTATGAATCTATTCATGTGATGGAATGGAATATGAAAGAGGAAAATATAGACGAAAATTTACTGACCTTTGGTGAGAATATTAAAAATGTAATGAAGGAAGTAAGAAAATATAAATCAGAAAAAGGAATATCTTTAAAAGAACAATTAAAAGGCATAAAAATTATGGTTCCACAAGATGAATATTGCTTTATAGATAAGACTTCAAAAGATTTAAAAGCATGTACAGGAACTCAAGCTTTAGAAATTTCCTTAAGTCATATGTGGAATGTAGAAATTCTTTCATAACCCCTTGTTTAAAAACATCTTAGATTAAGTTATAATAAAAGAAAAAATATATAGGACAAAAGGTAAAATTAGTTTTTAAGTAAGGAGAAAAGACAAAATGTATAGTTTTAAAAATGATTATAGCGAAGGAGCACATCCTAGGATACTAAAGGTTTTAACTGATTCCAATTTAGAACAAACTGATGGATATGGATTAGATCCATATTGTGAGAAAGCACAAAATCTTATTAAAGAAAGAATTCATAGAGGAGATGCAGATGTTCACTTTTTAGTAGGAGGAACTCAGACAAACCTTACTGCAATTTCAGCCTTTTTAAGATCTCATGAAGCAGCTATTGCAGCTCATACAGGCCACGTTTTAGTTCATGAAACTGGTGCTATTGAAGCTACAGGTCACAAAGTAATTTCAGTGGAAAGCAAAGATGGAAAGCTAAGGCCATCACAGGTACAGCTAGTAGTGGATAATCATACTGATGAGCATATGGTGAAGCCTAAATTGGTGTATATATCTAATTCTACAGAAATAGGTACTATATACAGTAAAAAAGATATAGAAGAATTAAGAGAAGTTTGTGATAAAAATCACCTATATTTATATATAGATGGAGCAAGGTTAGGATCAGCATTGATGGCAGAAAATAATGATTTAACNNGTGATGCTTTTTATATTGGAGGAACTAAAGGTGGGGCATTGTTAGGAGAGGCTTTGGTTATATGCAATCCATGTCTAAAAGAGGACTTTAGATACCATATAAAACAAAAGGGGGCTCTTCTTGCTAAGGGAAGGATTTTAGGAATACAGTTTTCAGAACTATTCAAAGATGATTTGTATTTCAAACTAGCAAAACATTCTAATCATATGGCTAAAATATTAAAGGATGGCATAATAGAAGCAGGATTTCAATTTATGATAGATTCACCATCTAATCAAGTGTTTCCTATATTCCCTAAAACATTAATTGCTAAGATAGATGAAAAATATTCTTATACTTTATGGGAAGACGTAGATGGCAAGTGTTCTGTAATCAGGCTGGTTACATCATGGGCTACAGAGGAAGAAAAAGTTAGGGAGTTTATAGAAGATATTAAAACATGGAAATTAAGTGAAACTTAGTTTGGGTTCTACCCAAATTGTTAGTTGAACTTATCTAAGGTCGTAGCTGCTGTTATCTCCAACCTAAAGAGGGTGGAGTGTTACAGCAGGTAGACATCAGGTAAATATATGCCTTAAAGTTTATAATTTTATAAGCTTTAAGGCATAATTTCTATTGATTATGCTTATTTAAATGGTTTAAGAATATAGAAACTATATTAGGATCAAATTGAGTACCTGCACATCTTTTTAATTCTTCAATGGCATCTTTTTTAGTCATAGCTTTCTTGTAAGGGCGCTCGTGAGTCATCACATCATAGGAGTCTACCACTGTGATTATTCTAGACATAAGAGGAATGTTGTTACCACAAAGGCCTAAGGGGTAACCAGTACCATCCCATTTTTCATGATGGCATAAAACACATTTTGCTATAGTTTCTAAATTGCCAGAGGCTTGAATTATTCTATAGCCCTTTTCAGTATGAGTTTTCATTATTTCGAATTCTTCTTTAGATAGTTTGCCAGGCTTCAATAGAATGTCTTCATTTATAGCAATTTTTCCTATATCATGAAGATTGGCAACTAAATACAATTCATCAAGTTCAGACATTTTAAAATTTAAATCTTCACCGATAGCATAAGCATATTGAGCCACTCTTTCTGTATGCTCTTCTGTTTCTGTGTTCTTTTCTTGAAGGCTTTTCCTTAAAGAATCCATTATGGTACTTCGTATGCTCTTTTTGTCCCGGAGCTTTCTTTTATAAAGTTTCTCTTCCACTTCTTTAATGCAATGATACACATCTTCTTCTGTAGTATGCTTTATAGATTCACCTAAAGCTATACTCAACTGAACAAAATCATAGGTACACTTGTTACAACAATGTATAATTTCATTTATGACTTCTTCACAAATATTTTCATTACAATTGGGAAGTAGTATTATAAATTCATCTCCTCCCCATCTAAAAACCAAACCTTTGTCTTGACAAACATTTTCTAAAATTTCCGCTATATTTTTTAGAAGTTTATCACCCTCTAAATGGCCAAGGGTATCATTTACAAGCTTTAAACCATTAACATCTCCCATAACGATACCTAAGGGTAGATATTGCTCATGATTTAATTCAGCTATTTTTTCTTCAAAACTTAGACGGTTATATAATCCAGTAAGAGCATCAGTGTAGCTTAAATATCTAAGCTTTTCTTCCAAAAGCTTTCTTTCAGTTATATTTCTTGAGATACCAACAATACCCCAAACTTCTCCGTCATCATTTATAACAGGAACTTTTACATTTTCTTCAAATCTTAAATTCCCATGGACGTCAACGGAGGAATACTCTGAATATTTATTGGTTTTACTTTTCATAACTTCTTTGTCCTGTTCAATGAAGGCTAAAGCTAGATCTTTGTCAGGAAAAATATCCACATCGCTTTTGCCTATAACATCGTTAATGGTGTATTTATCATAGAATTTCATAAAATTCTTATTACAACCTATAAACTTGCTGTTCTTGTCTTTATAAAAAATATCATAGGGTATGGAATCAATGATAGTTCGAAAAATGTTTTTTTCATCCTCAATAACCAACTCACGCTGTTTTTGAGCTGTAATATCTACAATTAGGCCTCCCATAGCTACATTTTCTTCATTGTTCACTAAAGGAAAGATATGAAATTGAAGTATTTGATTTTTAATTTTATGTTCTACTGTGATATCACAAAGGTTTTTTATATAAGTATTTACTGTATCATTATATAAATCCTTTAATTCATGGGGTAGAAATTCAAATAATTCTAAACCTTTTGTAGAACTCAACTCTATATTAGACAAAGCCTCAAAGGCTTTGTTGCAAAATATCAATTTTCTATGGGTATCTTCAATCCAAACAGGATAATGAAGATTGTCTAAAAAAGTATTTAATATATCCATTATTACTTCCTCTTAACTCTATAAAATCTACAAAAATATATACTTAGTATATAACTATTACATTATATCATAAAAAATAACATATTATAGTACAATACAATGAGGTTAATAGATAAATGTTTTTATTTAATTTCATGTCTACTTACTATAAAACAGTAACCTTTTTAAGAGGGGGTACAAAAGTAGCTATGACTATATATAAGTATAGTTAATGAAAACTCTGGGAATATAATAAGTGTGGTAAAAATATGCTAGGAGGTAAAAAATGAAAATATTTCAATCTAATCAATATGATAGCCTTCAATACTATCTAATGTGTTATCCAGTAAATTTTAAAATAACAGACAAAAACAATAAATACTACGGAGATATAAATTATGAGTCACTTTATCAGCAATATAATAATTTTGTAAATACTCTTATAGAAGAAGGGATAAAAATAAGGTTTATAGATATAAATTCTTCAGAACAACAGGTTTTTACAAAGGATATTGGTTTTGTCATAGAGGATATATTTTTTGTAAGTAATATGAAAAAACAGGAAAGAAAAATAGAAACAAAAACTTTAAAAAAACTCATAGAAGATAACAATTTGAAATACTATGAGATGAAAAACAATATAGAAGGAGGAGATGTGATTCACCATGGAAGTGAAATCTTTGTTGGAATAAGTACTAGAACATGTATAGAAGCCACCTATGAGTTGCAGAAAGTTTTAAATGAAAAAAATATAGATATAAAGGTTGTACCCATATACTTTGATACAAATAAGCTTCATTTAGACTGTGTTTTTAATACCTTAGATAAGTACTCTTGTGTAATGTCTCCCTATGTTTATAATGTAGACGAAATAGAAAAATATATAAAATTTATATATCATATATCTAAGGAGGAGGCAGATAAACTAGGTACAAATCTTGTATATTTAGGGGATAGAAAGGTTATAAGCAGCAATAAAGAAGTGGTTAATATATTAAATAACAACGGATATAAAGCTAAATTTGTAGAATATAAAGAAATAATGAAGGCAGGGGGAAGTTTAGCTTGCTCTACTTTATCGTTACTAAGACATGGATAATAGTAAGTAGGTATATTCTATAATCTACATTGAAATATAGCATAATTATGAGTTAATATATTTATATCAATTAAAGTGGGGGTAGAAAATGAAAAATATATTAGTTTTGATTCCTATGGATGAGCTGCATAAAAAAAACCTTGAAAAATCAGTAGACAATTGTGTATTCACCTATAGCAATAGTAAAGATGTAAAAAAGGAAGACCTAGAAAAGGCAGAAGTTATAATTGGCAATCCTGAAATACATGATTTAAAACATTGCAAAAATCTTAAATGGCTCCATCTTAATACCGCTGGAGCAAACGAATTTGTGAAGGAAGGGGTTTTACCTAAAGAAGTTATTCTTACAAACTCCACTGGAGCTTATGGGTTGGCCATATCAGAGCATATGGTTGGAATGTTACTAGAGATTATAAAAAAATTGCATATTTATAGAGATAATCAGAGGGAACATCTTTGGAAAGATCAAGGGGGAGTTACATCAGTAGCTGGATCTACCATATTAATTGTAGGCCTTGGAGATATAGGAACCAGTTTTGCCAAGATAGTAAAAGCCATGGGAGCTCATGTAATAGGTGTAAGACGTACTAAACAACCTAAGGAACAGTTCATAGATGAATTATATCTAAGTGATGAATTAGACAAGGTGTTACCTAGAGCTGATGTAGTGGCATTAAGTCTGCCATCTACCAAAGATACTTATAAGTTATTTTCTAAAGAAAGATTGATGAAGATGAAGAAAGGAAGCATACTGATAAATGTGGGTAGAGGTACTTCTGTAGATACAGAAGATTTAACCTTTGTATTGGAGAATAATCATCTATTAGGAGCTGCCTTAGATGTTACAGATCCAGAACCCCTTCCAAAGGATCATAAGCTTTGGGATATGAAAAATGTGGTTATAACTCCCCATATTTCTGGGTGGTATCACTTGCCACAAACTTACGAAAATATAGTAAATATAGCTACAGAAAACCTTAAAAGATTCATGAACAATGAAGAACTTTTAAATATAGTGAATTTCTCCACAGGATATTAAACTAAACAAAGAAGGGATTTTATGCCTAAAATAGGAATGCGGATAGTTAAATCCGCTATAGCAGTTTTTATATGTTTTTTAATATATTTTATAAGAGGAGATGGGATACCTTTTTATTCAGCAATTGCTGCTATTTTATGTATGCAACCTTATGTAGCTAATAGTAAAAAAGTAGCATGGAATAGAACTATAGGAACTATTGTAGGAGGAATCTTCGGTATGTTTGTGCTAGTGTTTCAAAAAAGATTTATACCAGAAGATCTTATAATAATTCAGTACTTTCTAGATTCTATATGCATTATTCCATTGATATATATAACTTTACTATTAGAAAAACCAAGGGCTTCTTATATAACCTGTGTGGTATTTTTAAGTATAACTGTTTCTCATGGAGGAGATGTAAACCCCTATGGTTTTGCTTTAAATAGGATAATGGATACTCTTCTTGGAATATTCGTATCTTTAGCAGTAAATTCTTTTCATTTTCCGAGAAAGAAAAACCTAACCACATTATTTTTAGGCAATGTGAAAGAGCTACTATTAACTCCAGAAAAATCAAAGTCTTATAATATTGTTAAGCTAAACCACATGTTACAGGCAGGGGCGCTTATATCTTTGGATGTTGAAGAAATAGAACCTATGCTAAATAAAGAGATTCAGGAGCTAGACTTTAAGCTACCAATTATGGTGATGAATGGTGCAGCCCTTTATAATGTAAAAGAAAAAAAATATTCCTATTGTAAATACATAGACTATAGTAATGCTAAATCTATTTTAGCAATATTTAATGAGCACAATATCAATGCATTTGTATACACAATAGTAAATGACATTCTTCATGTTTATTATGGAGATTTTAAAAATCAAGTAGAAAAAAACTTTTACTACTCAAAAAGACTAACTCCCCTTCAAAATTATGTTTATGGTTCTTTAGGAGAGGAAAAAGGTGTCATATGTATTAAAGGAATAAGTTCCATGGAGAATATTAAAACCATATATGAAAAAATTATGTCCTTAAAAATTAGTGAAAATCTTAAAGTTAATTATTATGAAGACAAAGAAAATCAAGGATATTACTTTTTGGAAGTCTTTAGCCACGAAGCTTCTAAAGAAAATGCTTTAAAGGAACTTAAAACTACTTCTACAGTGGAGAAAACAGTTGTATTTTTAAGTGATATGGATGATTTATCTATGGTTAAGGAAGCAGATTATACAATTACATCTGAAAAGGCTCCAAGGCCTTTAAAAGAAGTAGCTGGAGAGATTATTGATAGTAACAAGGGCAGTGCTATAAAATCTATAGAAAGGTTATTTTACTCAAAAGACTTGATAAAAAATAAATAAAACTATTGACTCTATACTAAGTATAGACTTTATAATATGGAATGGAATTTTAAAAGGAAGGATGACAAAGACATGGTGAAACAATTTTTAAAATATGCCATTCCATCAGCTTTAGCTATGTTTGTTTCTTCATTATATACAGTTATTGACGGAATATTTGTAGGACAAGGTGTGGGAGATGGAGCATTGGCCGCTGTAAATATAGTGTTACCATTTACAGTAATGCTTTTTGGGTTAGCTTCTATGTTTGCCATAGGTGGAGGTGCCTTAGTATCTAAAAACCTAGGTGCAGGGAACATAGAGAAAGCAGTAAATATTTTTAGACAGGTATTTAAATTTTTACTTATAGGCACAGCACTGCTTAGTGGGATATGTATAATATTCACATCACCAATAGTGTCTATTCTAGGAGCTACAGAAAATTTGAAACCATTAGCTGTAGATTATTTAAGGTATTATGCTATATTTTGTATTCCAAATTTAATTGGAATAGTTTTAAACAGCTTTGTTAGAAATGATGGTAGACCAAAACTAGCAATGATTTCTACTATAGCAGGAGCAATAACAAACATAATATTAGACTATATATTTATATTTCAATTTGGTTTAGGAATTAAGGGGGCAGCTATAGCTACAGGGCTAGGCCAGATAGTCACAGTAAGTATGTTATTACCTCATTTCATGGGAAAGAAAGGCTGTCTAACTTTTGGAAAAGTAAAGCTAGAGAGACACATGATAAAAGAATTTTCCCTTATAGGATTTCCTTCATTTTTTGCTCAGGCTAGCTATTCTTTAATAGTTTTATTTCATAATATAGCCTTAGTAAACTATGTGGGAGAAATGGGTATTTCAGCTTATAGCATAATAAACTATATTACAACCAACATATATATGGTTCTTTATGGTGTAACCTTAGGGGTGCAGCCTCTTATAAGCTACAATTATGGTAAGAGAAAAGGTGATAAAATGCTAAAGTTTTTTAAGATTACTTGTTTAACATCTACCATAATAAGCGGAGTTTCTGTCCTTGTATGTTTTGTTTTTGGAAGAAACTTAGTAGGTATATTTACTTCTGATCCTAAGATAATGGAGTTATCCTACACTGCCTTAAGAATAGTCAGCGTAAGCTATTTTTCAGTAGGATTGAACCTAAACACCTTAGTATATTATCAAGCTATAGAAAAACCAAAACTATCAAATATAATATGCATAGGAAGATCAATTGTATTTTTACCTTTAGCCTTATTTGCATTAGGAAAAATCTTTGGCATTAATGGCATATGGGCTGGTACTTTAGTAGCAGAAACCTTAACGTTTTTAGTAATAAATTTAATAGCTAATATAAAAACTAGCACAACAGCAGTATTAAATGTATAATATATAATGATAAACCTCATAGGGTAACAATCCCTTTGAGGTTTATTAATATTAAATAGGAGAAATTACTATGAATACTTACTTTTCCATAGGAGAAATGGCTAAATTTCATAATGTGTCTATACAAGCTTTAAGGCATTATGATAAAGTTGGTCTTTTAAAGCCATCTTATATAAATGATAAAAGCGGATATAGATATTATTCCTTTAAGGATTTTGTAATGCTAACTTTAATAAAACAATGTAAGGCTATGGGATTATCCTTGGAAGAGATCAAGGGAATTATGGTAAACTACACTTCCTTTGATTCCATATTAGATATAATATACAATCAGAAAAAAATTATAGATAATAAAATTAGAGAATTAAATAATGTGAAAAATAACATAGACTTTTTGGATAATAGAATAAGAGAGGCCCTTGTAGAAGGTATTGATAATATATTTATAAAGAACAATGAGGAAAGAAGATTTATAAAATATATGAATACAAAGCGTTATACTACANNAGTATGGTAGCTTTAATCCAGAGATAGCTTTCTCTATTCCATATAAAAATTTCAAAGAGGAAAATAACCTTACATATAATGACTTGATGCTTCATTTAAAAGAATACATACCCTATGATGATAAGGATGTCATTGTTCTTCCAGAAGGACAATATTTAACTTTAAATTTTGATGATGATTTTAGTCACACAAGAAAGTATTATGAAAAGCTTATTAAGTATATAGAAAATAATAACATTAAAGTTAGTGGAGATTTTCATGAGATATATATAATAACTAGAGTTGGCCAAGATGGCAAAGAAAAAGGTCTTGGACAAATTGATATATTAATAGAAAAAGAA